>FR885456.1:198-2754 GCA_000436375.1 Azospirillum sp. CAG:239
TTACCGGAACGTCAAGCATGTTCGGCGAACGCCCGAACCGGTCATAATTCATCTGACGGTTATATACGATATACATACCGTTTTCCCGATACATACGCGCAACAGCTTCCTTAAAAGTTTTCTGTTGCAAAGATCTGTTCAATCCGTCGTTTTCTTCAACCGAATACAACGGAACCGTAATAATACTCTGTGCCATATACTTATTGATTTTAAGTGAATAATAGATTTTTATCTGTCTTCACTTCAATCACTTTTTGACGAAAAAATCAAGATTTTTTAAGCATATCGGAAATTTTTCGGATAATTTCTTCAAACATTTCGTAAGTCAGCACCCCGGTATTAATGTTGTAACGCGAAGTATGATAGGAATTGACCATCAGCAGATTGTGCTTTTCCAACCGGTGCACCGCGCCGTGAGCAAATTTGAAAGCGGCCTTTTTGTAACCCAGCACGCCCAAAACCGCGCTATGCGCCACACTGCCCAGCGTCAGCACAATCTTCAGGTTTTTCATGTCGCCGATTTCCTCAGTCAGAAACTTTCCGCAGGCATGCACCTCGTCGCCGGTTACCTTGTTCTGCGGCGGCACACAGCGAACCGAATTGGTAACCCTCACGTTTTGCAGTTCGAAACCGTCGTCTTTTCTTTTGCCGTAGTTTCCGGTGGCAAAACCGTATTTTTTCAAAATCGGATACAGCACGTCGCCGGCATAATCGTTGGTAAAGGGGCGGGCTGTCTGGTTGGCTCCGTTAAGCCCCGGAGCCAGCCCAACAATCAGCACCTCGGCCTCTATCGGTCCGAACGGCGGAACCGGACCGTTGTAATACGTCGGAAACTTAGCCATGTTTCCCTTGCGAAACTCGACCAGACGCGGGCATTGCGCGCAGTCTTTCGGCGGGCAGACAAAAACCATACAATCATCTCCTTTAAACTTTTTTATATAATCTATCAGATTATTTGCAGCTTGCACTCTTTAAATGCCTTTTTTCACGACTATATTCACAAACAGAAAATATTATAGCCTGTTTTTATAATATTTCCGGCTGCAGTTTTAGAGCGTCAAACCGGTTTAGAATTGCAGAATATATTCAAACTTAATTTATAAATGGAGTTTACAATATGAAGAAAACATTACTTTTAGCAGGCGTTGCATGTCTTTTCTCTTTTGGCGCAAATGCTGCAGATTACAGCCTGAGCGAACTCAGACCTTATGTTGGTTTGGATTATGTCTACACTGACGCCAACATCAAAAAAGAAACCCGCATCAAAACCGACTACAATTCCGGAGCCATCAACGCCGGTATCAGATTTTATGACTACCTTGGCCTGGAAGCCTTTTTCCAGCAGTCCGGCGAAAGAAAATCAATGAAAGGCACGCTGGATCAGACCAAGTCTGAATTTTACGCCTACGGTTTGGACTTGTACGGCTATATGCCCATCGGCTGCGACGGTTTCAATCTCGTCGGCTCTCTGGGTATCGCCAACTACAACGTCAAGCTGAAATACCGCGGCCATCAGGGCAGCGACGACAAGCAGAGACTCGGCTATCGTGCCGGTGCCGGTATTCAGTATGACTTCAACGACAACATTTCTGCCCGTGTAATGTACAGATACACTCAGCTGGGCATGAAAGAAGTCAAAAACCTCAACGAAGTTACCGCAGGTCTCAGATATTCTTTCTAACGGCTTTCATTTCGGCTGACCGCTTCGGACAAAATTCCGGAGCGGTTTTTTTGTTGACTGTCCGCAACGAAAACAGTAGCTTGAAGACAGGAGAAAACAGCATGAAAAACCTGTCGAACTACATCGAAACCATTGGTTCTCTTAAAGAAGGCGACAACTCCGCCGCCGCACGGGGTTTCGATACCGCCTTTCTGGCTTGGCTGTGCGCACCCGAAAACCTCGACCGCGGCAAAATACTGAACTTCGCATTGTTTTCAGCTGTCAGAACCGCCGCCGGCAAACTGTCCGCAGCCGCAGGAAACCGAAGCCTCGACAACATTTGCCGCACCGATGCTCCGGAAGCCGGTTTTGTCCGTTTTATCAGGCAGGAAGAAAACTCAAACGCTTATCCCGAAGCTTCGCCTTACATCGACAAACACGGCAAAGAAATTTTCCGCATTCTCAAAGACATCCGCAACCTTAAGCGCAGCGGCTGGCTGTCCTGCGGCGTTTCGCACCCTGAATCCGTTGCCGAACACAGTTTTTCGCTGGCTTTGTCCGTATTGCTGCTTACGCCGGAAAACCTAAACAGGGACAAAAGTGTCGCCATGGCATTGCTCCATGACCTTCAGGAAATTCATACCGGCGACTTCATGCCGCATGACAACATCAGTCCGGAAGAGAAGGGGCGTTTGGAACTGAATGCCGCCAAAAAGATTGCAAAAGCACTGCACAAACCGGAAATATCGGAACTGTTTGTGGAATATGAAAAGAGCGTTACGCCGGAAAGCCGACTGGTCAAAGACCTCGACCGTCTGGACGCCGTTCTGCTCGCCGCCTATTATGACCGGCACCGCCGCGCGCCGTATTTGCTCTTGCCCGAATTTTTGTCCTAT
>FR885457.1 GCA_000436375.1 Azospirillum sp. CAG:239
GAAAAAGGGCCGAATATGACTGTAAGGGAAAAAAGTCTGAGGATGACAGAGGGAAAAAGGGCCGAATATGACTGTAAGGGAAAAAAGTCTGAGGATAACAAAGCAGTCAAACGGCAATAAAAAAGACTGCCGCAAGGGCAGTCTTTTTCTTTTGTTTTCGAAAAGACTAAATTTCGCCGTCAGCGTAACGTTTAGCCATAACTGACATCGGAACGACTTTGATTTTGTCCGCATGTCCGGCCGCGCCGAAAGCAATATAGCGGGCTTCGCAGACTTTCTGCATTTCTTCAATTGCCGGCTTGAGATATTTGCGCGGGTCAAATTCTTTCGGATTTTCGGCAAAAATCTTGCGAATCGCACCGGTAATGGCCATACGGCAGTCGGTATCAACATTGACTTTGCGAACGCCGGACTTAATGCCGCGGACGATTTCTTCAACCGGAACGCCGTAGGTCTGCGGAATGGCGCCGCCGTAAGCGTTAATCAAATCCTGCAATTCCTGCGGAACCGAAGAGGAACCGTGCATTACCATATGGGTATTGGGCAGAACCTTGTGAATTTTTTCAATAACGTCAATGGCCAGAATTTCACCGTCCGGTTTGCGGGTAAATTTGTAAGCACCGTGAGACGTTCCGACGGCAACCGCCAGAGCGTCGACATGAGTTTCCTCAACAAATCTTTTGGCTTCGTCCGGGTCGGTAACCAAACGTTTCTTGTCAATAACGCCTTCGGCGCCGTGGCCGTCTTCCTTGTCGCCTTTGCCGGTTTCCAAAGAACCGATGACGCCGAGTTCGCCTTCGACGGAAGCGCCGACGGCATGAGCGCGGGCGACGACTTCGCTGGTAACTTTGACGTTGTATTCATAGGAAGAGGGCGTTTTGCCGTCAGCTTCCAGAGAACCGTCCATCATAACCGAAGAATAGCCGTTAACAATGGCAGATTGGCAGACATTGACCGAAGAACCGTGGTCCTGATGGATACAAATCGGCAGTTCGGGGAACATTTCGATACCGGCCGCGACCATATGGCGTATCATCGGATCGCCGGCAAACTTGCGGGCGCCGGTAGAAGTCTGCAGGATAACCGGGGCATTGACTTTTTTAGCGGCCTGCAGAACAGCCAGAACCTGCTCCATATCATTAATGTTAAAAGCCGGAACACCGTATCCGTTCTCGGCGGCATGGTCAAGAATCTGACGCATTGTTACTAAAGGCATAGTTTTCTCCTTATCAGGTTAATATTTTTGCTATGAGGTAATATAGACTTTTGCCCGCTTTTTGCAAGATTTTTCTCATCTGCTCACAGACGGCGTGGAAATCCGGCCAAACCGGGTTATATTATAAGGCAACGGCTTGTATTGCGGTTAAAAATATGTTATAATAACGAATGTTTTGCCGGAGGATTATTCGAAAAGGAGAATAATATTGCCGCAAACGCAGAAACTCACTCAGAATTCGAACAAGCTAAAGCTTGTATCCCAGCTTGGCTCCGCTTTGGGCTGGGGAAAATCCGCCGCCGGCAGAACCTCGACAGAGAAAGCCCCCAAAGCCGGCATTTATGCCATGGCCGCGGTTCACGGCACACCGGGTGGGAAAGCCGATTTTCGCCAGCAGCTGCTGGAAATCCGCCTCAACGACGTCGCACTTAAATATTGCAACGAAAAAAACGCCGCGCCGATTACGGTCAAAGTCGTGCGCGTAAGGGTAACCGGCGCTAAGGACGGCGAACACGGCTTTGTTCCCGTTTATGCCGAAGACGCCCTGACAGACGGAAAGCTTCAGCAGACAAAATTCTACATGGGCGCGGAAAATGTTCCGGGCCTGATTAAGGTTTTCGTCTTTAAAGCCGACGCCGAAAAAATGAAAGACAATGCAGCTGCCTATCAGGAAGAACTAAACAAAGAATTCAACAACACCCCGAAAATCGAAAAAGCCCTTCGGCGCGAGCTGTGGCGGCACGTTTTGCTGGAACGCTGCCGGCAGAAAGGGCTGATTACCGCCGATCTTGCCGGATTGGACATCATTCAGATTATTCAGGTTCACGACGCCTTTGTCAAATCGGGTCTGTTGGAGGAACTGATTGAAGAGCGCGAAGCCTATCTGCAAAAGAACGACCTCAATCAGATAGACGACAAATTTCTGCTTTACAAACGAGCCGTACGCGACCGGATTGTCAAGCCGGAAAAAGACGAGGTTTCCGGCAGCGAGCTGGCGCTGATGGCCGACTGCGTGCAGGATTTGTTTAACGCCCGCGCTGACAGCGACTATATGTCCGGACGGATTAAAACCGTCATGTTCTGCCGCCGTCCCGGTTTTGCGGCCGAAAAAAGCCCGGCCGGCGTTTTTGACGCTTTCATGCGGATTTGTTCCGAGCACGACATCGGCGGAAAAACAGTTAATTTTCTGTTCAAACAGAGCAAAGAAGACCATATTTCGCAAAGCACCATCGAAACGCTCAAACAGCTTAACCGCAACCTGTTTGCCCGGCGCGACGAAGAAGCCGTGGCCGCCTATTTCCGTTACGACAAAGCCGATTTGCAGGAAACGCTCGACCAGGTCAAAAGCTCCATTCTCAAATTTTATCAAAACAAAGAATATCTGAAATGAACAAAACCATTTGGCATAATGGTTTCATTGCCGTTTTTAAGCCGCTTTTTTCTTGAACTGGGCGTTATACAGCGCCTTATAGGCGCCATTGTCGATGGCCAGCAGTTCGTCATGCGTGCCTTCTTCAACAATCTGTCCATCGTTAACGACAACGATTTTGTCGGCGTTCTGAACGGTAGACAAGCGATGGGCAATAACAAAAACGGTACGATCCTGCATCAGGTTGTCAATGGCTTTTTGAACCACGGCTTCAGACTTGTTGTCCAGTGCGGAAGTCGCCTCGTCCAGAATGACAATCGGCGCATTTTTGATAAAAGCGCGGGCAATGGCCAGACGCTGACGCTGGCCGCCGGACAACAGCGCACCCCTTTCGCCGATTTCGGTATCGACACCGTTTTCAAGACCGGCGACAAAATCGTCCAGATACGCCATTTTGAGCGCTGCGGCGATTTCTTCGTCAGACGCATTTTCCTTGCCCAGCGTAATATTGTCGCGAATGGTGCCCTCAAACAGAAAATTGTCCTGAAAGACAACGGCAATTTTGTCACGCAGGGATTCCATCGTCAGGCTGCGGATATCCTGCCCGTCGATTTTGACCGCACCGGACTTTACGTCGTAGAAACGGGGCAACAGGTTAACCAGCGTGGTTTTGCCGCCGCCGGAATTGCCGACGACCGCAACCGTGCTTCCGGCCCTGACATTCAGGCTTACGTTTTTCAAAACCGGCGTGCCGGGAACATACTCAAAAGTCACGTCATCAAACGTAATGCCTTTTTCAATTTGTTTCAGAACTCCGGCGTCTGCCCTGTCCTTAACCGCCGGATCCATATCCAGAATATCCATGACGCGCTCAATGGCCAAAAACGAAATCTGGACATTATTGAAGTTTTTGCCGATGCCTTTAATCGGCGTATAGAGCATGACCAGCGCGGTTATGAAAGACACAAAGTTGCCGCTGGTAATGGTGCCGTTGACAATCAGGTAGCTGCCGTAACCGATGACGCCGCCGATGCCGACGGAAATGATAATGTGCATCAAAGGCGTCATCCAGGCGGTTTTCTGCACCATTTTCATGGTCAGTTTGAAGATGGTGCGCAGGGTGTTGTCAAATTTGTTATAAATTTTCTGCTGCAAATTGTATGAATATATGGTCTTGGCACCGGAATAGGTTTCGTTGTAATTGGTAAAAACCTTTGAGGCTTCGGTAACATTCTTGAGCACGATAAACTTAATGCGCCGTTTGACGGAAGCCAGCGGCAGCAAGGCGCAGCCCAGAACGACAATGGCGATGATCGACAGCTGCCACGAGTTGTAAATGAGGACGCAAATCAGCGAAAGGGACGAAAACAGCCGCGAAATAAAGACTTTCAGATTGTCCAGCAGGCCGGTGCAAGCCATGTCGGCATCGCTGGAAAAGCGCTGCATAATATAGCCTGAATTGTTTTTATCGTAAAAGGCGATTTCAAGGCTCAACAGTTTTTTAAACAGGGCGCGTTTCAAATCCTGATTGATTTTGGTGCCAACCCATGTGTTGAGATAGGTTGCGGCGTAGTTCAGAAACCCCTGCACGGTCGTAAAGGCGACAATCAAAAGCGGAATATAAGCCGGCGAACGGTCCGTCTTGTCAACCAGCACCAAATCCATATAGGGCTTGAGCGCCAGAGCCACCACGGAATCCAGCGCGCCGATGGGAATACAGAGCAAAATGCCCACCAAAGCGCGAATCCAATAGGGCTTAACAAAGGGCCACATCCGGTTATAGTGCTCGGTAAATTTGATTTCCGACACCGCTTTTAATTCATTTTCTGCCATATTTTTTTCCAATTCGTTTGCAAAAACAGGGGTATCATAAAGACAAAGCCCGGGTTATGCAAGTTTAAACTAAAGCAATCCCAAATACCTGAGTATGACGTACACGGCCGCGGCCTGCATCAGCAGGATAAACCAGAACATCGACTGATAGCTGCGTTTTTTCGTTTTGTGGCGAAACAGGCGCTGGGCCAGCAGCGCCCCGCTCCAGCCGCCGAGAAACTCCAGCGTATGAAGATTGATTTCAGGCACGCGCCAGGCGCCGCGGACGGCCGCGCGCTTATCAACCCAGTAGGCCAGAACGGTAACGACGTTTATCGACACGAACTGGAACACCACAAACAGCAGCAGCGTCTTGGCGCCAAAAACCGAGGCGCGGAAATAATGCGTTTCGATGTAATAGGCGGCCAGAATGACCAGCGCCGCATGCAGAATGTAAAAACTGTTCTTTTGCAGCGGGCGGATTAAAAACAACAATCCAATCAAGATGACCGAATAGGTAATTACCATAGACCTTTTTCCTTTGTGATGTCCGTTTTGTCGCGGAGATATTCGTTAACTCTGTCAAAATCGGGATACAGCTCGGAAAGCTTGTCGCCGAGCGCCAGCTTCAGATCGATTTCCTTAGCCGTTTCGCGTGCCAGGGCCAGGCGGACGGACGAAGACGGATGCGTGCTTTCGGGGTCGCTGTATATATAAATGTCCATCGGAGCCAGAGCCGCCAGCATTTTCTGCATCAGGGCGGCGTGCTTATAATCGTAACCGGCGCGAGCCAACAGATAGTAGCCGACATAATCGGCTTCCATTTCAAATTCTTTCGAATAGGCATTGTTCCCGATATACATTCCCGTCGCCATCGCGCTGCCGTCGCCGCCGGCAGAGAAATCAACCGCAGCTCCCAGCAGCAGGCCGATTAATGCGTTGTCGTTCGACGAAGCGTTATGTCCGAGCACATTGTGCGCCATCTCATGCGCAATAACGGCGGCCAGCGCGGTATCGTCTTTGATGTAATCCATCATCCGCGCCGTCATGACAATACCATAGCCGTTGGCATAGGCGTTGATTTCCGGCGCATTTTCATCGACGCTGACATTATACGGGCAAAGCATGTCCGGCCGAAAAGAGAATTTCATTATTTTACCGCCGCGTTCGACGACAATTTCCACAGGAAGCGTTTCCCCACCCTGCTGCAAATGTTTGAAAATTTGTTCAAAAGCATTGTCTTCGTCCGGAACGGCAAAGCCGTTGACGCTGACCAGGCGGTCGCCTTTTTTCAGTCCCGCCTTTTCGGCCGCCGAATTTTTGTATACGCCTTCAATCCATATTTCGCCGGTTCTGCGCCGGTAAACGGTTTGAGCATCTTCATGCTCCTCACGGTAAATGTCATAGGACGATCTCCATTTCGGAACCGTCAGCCGGTTAATGCGCATGAAATCGACGCCGATGTCGGGTAGCAGCCGGCGATCGCAGAGCTCCTGACCGGTCGACCGGCGTATATTGTAAGCAATCTGACCAAGGCGCTGACGGCGGCGGGTCGCCTCGTCATAGGAAAATTTGCGCAGTTCCCTGCGAATCTCGCGCATATCGTAACTGTCGACGGCGGGGATGCCCGGCCGGCGGGTCGTCGGCGCCGCACAGGAACACAAAAACAGCAGCGGCAGCAGGAGAAAGAAAAAACGTATCATAGCAGTCTCAAAACGGTTCTAAGCCATTGGTCGATAATCTAGCCGATATTTTTATAAAATGCAATTAGTGAATAACTTAAAAAACATAATGTGAAAATGAGAAAAAGACGTTATAGTAGAAAAAAAATAAATTTAACTCAGGAATAAAGTTTATGAAAAAACTGTTTTTTTTGTCCGCAGCCTGCTGGCTTGCCGCCTGCGAAGGACCGATTTTCGGCAGCAAGAAAGCGCCGACTTTCGTGATTGAAAGCCCTTATGCCGATGAACAGGTCAATGACATGATGACGCCCGACGTCTACGCCCTGGCCGCTACCCGTTCCGTTAACCGGATGCTAGACCAAAGCGCCGAAGTCTACGAAAAAACGCCGGCACCGAAAATTTACATTACCGAATTCAAGAAAATGAGCAAGCCCCTGCCCGACGGCCTTTATTACGCCAAAGACGCCACCCGGCAGATTATCGAAGGATCACGCACCTATACCGTCGTCAACAACCTGAACGACGCCGACTATTATCTGGAAACGCAGATTAAGGAAATTCCGGTTCAGGGTGCGGAAACGCCGATTATCGAATACAAAATTATCCTGAACGACAAGGACAACAACAAGATTAACGAGTGGACGGAAACCATCCGTCAGCTCCAGAATGACGACAAAAGCTGGTGGTAAATGAAACTGCTTTGTTCCGGCATATATCTTTTTTGTCTTCTGGCGGCGGCAAACGCCGCAAAAGCCGAAGACGCCGCTTTTCGCAGCGATGACGGCGCCATCCGTATCAGCGGCAGGGCCTGCGAAAGATTTACGCCGGACGAAGCCAAATCGACCATCCGCGTCCGCGTTACCGACAAAGCCAGTTTTCTGGCCGTAAGTTCGGCAGCGGAAGTAAGCACGCTGCGGGACGAAATGAACGAACACGACTACAATGTTCTGGTCTACAATCTGGTTGATAACGCCGTCGAGGATCTTGCGGTACGCACAACCAAACAGGACGCCGAAGAACTCTGCGTCGAAGCGGAAGGCTATATTCATCCGGACAGTATTCTGCAGGCCATGGCCGAACAGACGGAAAGCGAGCCGGATGCAGACGGCAGGGAGACCATGACCGACATCGTTAACGAAGTCAATACCAGCTACTCTGAAATCAAGGGCGGCAAACCGGAGGTTATTCCGCCTACGGACGAGACCGAACTTGCCAAGCACAAGGCGCCGGAAAGCGATGCGTTGCCGCCTGCGGCAGCGGTACAAGCATCCGGTTCCGCCACTGTTGCGGCACTTCCGGTTTCGGAGCCGGCACCGCAGGACGACAAGCGCGGCCTGGTATATGTCGAGCCGACCGAATTTTTTGACAAGAGCACTTCCGCGGTTCACGCCAAAACGGTCAGAGACATGTTTGCCGATGATGAAAATTATTTTATTACCGACAAAAAGGATCTTGCCGACTACATTATCAGAACCAAAGTTCTGAAAGCAAAGGTTGACCCGATTAACTCCAGCACCAACCGTTTGCATATGGTCGTTTCGGTCGAGGCGGAGTTTCCGGACGAAAAATCTTCAGTCATAGAGCATCAGAACCGTTTTGTACTGTTCAACAGCGACGAAAACGAACAGGAAGTCGCTTTTCGGCTGATGAAAAAACTGTTCACGGCCGCCGGTGAAAAAATCAAAGACAAGGTAAATCAGGCCGAGCGTCGGAGACGTCCGGACAAGGCTCTGCCCGACATCATTACGCCGGGCGGGACTAAACGGCCGGCTTAGTATATTCACCGACCGGACGAATAACAAAGCTCAGATTGTTAAGCCTTTTGACGCCTTTGGCCGAGCAGACGGCCGAAGCTTGCAGATCGACAAACTCGCGCAGACGTTCGCAATCAAGAGTTTCGTTGCCGACGTAAAGCAAAATTTCCAAATCGGTAAAACCACGGTCAGTATAGAGATTAAATTCATAGGCACAGAGCGTGTCCCTGACGTTGTCCAGCACCGAGCGCTGAATTCCCTTAAAGGCGTCGGCATAATTCAGGTGCCGGTATACGGCGGCAAAATCGGTCAGAGCTTTGCGGACGCCGACAGACGGCAGCAATACCGCCGTTTTCTCAATGACATTGAGCAGTCCGGCGGCAATGGCATACTTTAAAAACAGATGGCCGTATTCGCCGACATATGCGCTCATTCTTTCAAAATAAGGCCGCAGAAGAATCGAGGCCATTTCGACCAGACCGAGATTAAGCAAATCGTTGACATAACTTTTTTCAGCTTCATGATCCAGAGTTCCGCCGATTTCCCAAATCCGGTTGGCGACAGCCTTGGCTTTCTGATGATTCCCCTGCATCAGCTGAATGCGCAGAAACGCAACCAGACCGTCAAGATTCTGCGGACTGGAACGAAGCATGTCGTAGACCTGCCGTTCATAGGCGCTTATCTGTTCCCTGTCCTGATAAGAAAGTGTCGACAACAGGCGCAGTATGCCTGCAAACTCGGTCGGACGCTGCGGCGCCAGCGAACCGGCTGCATTATGCAGCGGCTGCGGCAGATTGTTGTTTGCATCAGCCATTTTACTTTTTCTCCAAAACAAAAGTTACCGGACCGTCGTTTATCAGCGAAACCTGCATATCGGCCTGAAAAATGCCGTTTTCAACATGCAAGCCTTTGGCACGCAGACAATCCGAAAAATATTCGTATAAGGGTTTGGCATCTTCGGGGCGCGCGGCATTGTCAAATCCCGGGCGATTGCCGCGGGTACAGTCGCCGGCCAGCGTAAACTGCGAAACGACGATGATCTCGCCGCCAATGTCCAGCGCCGACAGATTCATTTTTTGGTTTTCGTCCTCAAAAATACGCAGATTGGCAACCTTGGCCGCCAGATATTCCGCCTGCGGCCGGGCATCGCCTTTTTCGACGCCGACAAAAACCAGCAGGCCGGCAGCAATTGCAGCGACTTTTTCTCCCCCGACTTCAACGCCGGCCCTTTTGACTCTCTGTACCAAAACTTTCATGTTCGCAACTCTTAAATATTCCTCTTTTCATAAACGTCTACGACGGATTATAACAAAACCGAGCTTAACATTAAATTAAAGCCGCCGATCTTTTTGCTTCGGGCAGTATTTTCGCGAATTTTGTGGATATTTTCAGCCCCTTATGTTATGATTTGAACAAACGGGGATTGGAGATGAAACGGGAGAACGGCAAACCGGCAAAACAAAGAATCAAGAACTGGCTTTTGCAAAGAAAAAACCGGTTGAAAGTTGCCGACACTTTTGTCATCGGCTCGATTATGACCCTGTTTTCGGCAGCGGCGGTTCAATCTCCGCAGGGCGCCGACGTTTCCGACTACAAGACGAAATTTCCGTTGGATACGGCTTCGCCGGCCGTCGACGCCGCATTCAACGGCGAAGCGGTTGTTTTGAGCAATGTTCCCGAAAACTTCCGCGAGGTAAAATACAAGGTCGATACGGTTATTGTTGATACCGCCTATCTGAAAAGAAACTTCAGAACCTTGGGCGGCTACGTTTCCGAAACCAAAACAATCGCATTGAAATATTTTGTCGTCGATTCTGCCGGCATGGACAGGCAAACCTACCGGAGAGAAAAACGAACTGCCGCGGTTTACAACAGCAAAAGCAGAATCAAATCCTGCGCCATTCACGAGGGCACACACGAAATGAACGATGCCAAAGGTATCAAGGACTTCGGCATCAGTCTGCTGCAGTTTGCCAAAATCTGCGTTCACGACGAAATATCCGCGCAGATTTCCGAATTGCTCGAAATGAGACAAAAATATTTGCAAACCAAGGATTTTCGTTCATTCGGAAACCGTTTCGGCTTTTATGTTCAGGCGCTTAAAGACGGCCGCATCAAACCGAATATTTCCAAAGTTCCCGCCAAAGAAGAACTGTCGCTGATTGTCAACGGCATGAGCGACTGGTGGCAAAAAACTTTTCAAGACTACTATGAAAAAGCCCATCGCAAAATGGCGGAAAAATGGTTTCACAAATCTTTTCCGTATCGAATCCGGGAAAAAGCCCTGACGCTTGACGCGGCTAAAAAACATAATGCCGAATATATGCGCAGGCTGAAAAAATGTTACAGCTTCGACCTGACACTCGTCGAACCAGACGGCAGCGAAAAGACCGCAACCATTAATTTTGCCCGTTTTTTGGAAAAAGACGCAGACATCAGCGACAATTTCAAAAAAACGCTGCAGGCCTATGCCAAAACAACGTTTAAAGACGGGTATACGCTTTACAAAAAAGCCTGCAAAAGCGAAGAATATGTTCAGGCGGCCGCAGCCAGTAAGATTCAGGGCGAAGACACCGTCATTATTACACAGAGAAACGCCGCCCGAACACAGGACAGCAGACGTTTTCTGTCCCGCAGCCGTTAACTTTGCGGCTCTGGTTAAAATTCTGCCGCCGCCATCCTGTTTGCGGGAAATAAATCCACCCTCACTATTGGTAGACAGAAAAAAATGTAGT
>FR885458.1 GCA_000436375.1 Azospirillum sp. CAG:239
GGTCAAGCTGGCTACAGCTTGCGCGCTTCAACAAAGGTTCGCGCCGCAGCCTGCGAGCGCTCAAGGGCGTCCCCTTGTCAAGCTGGCTACAGCTTGTTACTCATAGCGCAGCGCGTTTATCGGATTCAGAAGCGACGCCTTATAAGCCGGAAAGAAACCAAAAAACAAACCTACCAGCCCCGAAAAGCTGAACGGCAGCAAAACATACAGCAGCGAAACCACCGGCGTAAACGACGTAAACATTTTAATTGCCGCAATGCCGACAAATCCGAGTACAATCCCGATGACGCCGCCAATCAGCGACAATACCATCGCCTCGGTCAGAAACTGCCAGCGAATATCCCAGGTCTTGGCGCCGATAGCCATTCTGATACCGATTTCGCGCGTTCTTTCCGTTACTGAAACCAACATAATGTTCATAATGCCGATACCGCCGACCAGCAGAGAAATCGAAGCAATCGACCCCAGCAGAATGGTCATGATTTTGGTCGAATTTTCCATCATCTCCATCATCTGCGTCAGGTTTCTGATAACAAAATCGTCTTCCTTGTTGGCGCCGAGATTATGCCTCTGCCGCAAAAGCTGCCTGATTTCCTCCTGCGCCGTATAAGTACTCTGCGCATCGGCAGCCTGCAGCATGACAAACTTTACCTGATCGGGAATAGTCATGCCCATAACCTTTTTCTGCGCCGTCGAAATCGGAATAAACACCACGTCGTCCTGATCCATGCCCATTCCGTTCTGACCGCGCTCTTCCAAAACGCCGATAACCTGAAACGGAATACCCTTAATGCGGATAATCCTGTTAATCGGATCGACGTCGCCAAACAGTTCATGCACGACGGTTTCACCCAGAATGGCAACCTTGGCGGCGTTTTTAATATCCGTATCGCTGAAGAAACGCCCGTATTCCAAATCCCATTCCTTAATCAGAAAATTCCGGTTGTCGGTGCCGGTAATGCCGGTCGACCAGTTGGTGTTGCCATAGACAATCTGCGCCGTTTCTTCCATAATCGGCGCCGCATAAACAATTGCGTCAATTTTTTCCTGAATGGCGTTGCCGTCGGAAAGCCGCATCGTCGGCTGTGAACCGTGACCGCCGCGTGCGCCGCTGGAAGTCGCCACGCCGGAACGAACGATAATCAGATTGGACCCCATCGCCTGCATATCCTGCTGAATCGAAATCTGCGCGCCGTTGCCCACGGCCAGCATTACAATCACGGCCGCCACGCCGATAATAATGCCGAGACTGGTCAGCGTCGACCGCAGTTTGTTGGCCCTTACCGCACGCAGAGCTATGCTGCCTATGGTCTTGATGTCTATCATTTTTTGACCTTCTCGTCGCTCACGATCTGCCCGTCGACAATTTTGATAACCCGGTCGCTCCACAAAGCAATGTCTTCTTCATGGGTTACCAGAATAATCGTCCGGTTCAGTTCCTTGTTGAACTTGGTAAAAAGTTTCATAATCTCAATACTGGTTTTGGTGTCCAGATTTCCGGTCGGCTCGTCTGCAAAAATAATCGGCGCCTCGTTGACCAGCGCCCGCGCAATTGCCACACGCTGCTGCTGTCCGCCGGAAAGCTGATTCGGCTGATGGTTCATGCGCGACTTAAGCCCCACTTCTTCCAAAGCCTTTTCCGCCTTGCGGCGGCGGATTTCCTCCGGCACATTGGCATAAACCATCGGCAGTTCCACATTTTCCACGGCAGACGTGCGCGACAGCAGGTTAAACCCCTGAAACACAAATCCGATTTTGCGGTTGCGAATATCGGCCAGACCGTCGGAATTAAGTTTGCTGATATCCACCCCGTCCAGAAAATATTTTCCCGAACTGGGCTTGTCCAGACAGCCGAGAATATTCATCAGCGTCGACTTTCCCGAACCGGACGGCCCCATAATTGCCACAAATTCGCCTGTTCCGATATTCAGCGTCAGCCCTTTGAGAATTTCCAGCTTCATCTCGCCGACGTCATAATGTTTCTTCAGATTTTTAATCTCAATCAGGGACATTAACGCGGCATCCTCATTCTCATGGCTTTAGCCTTAGCCGCCGCCGAATTTTTTTCTTCCAGAATAACCTCTTCGCCTTCTTTGAGTTCGGCACCGCTGACCTCCGTAAATTCGTCGTCATAAACGCCGATAAGAATGCTGACACGCACGGGTTTTCCGTCTTCCAAAATCCACAGGCCCCTGTCTTTATACCGCTTTTTTGCCGAACTGCCGTCGTCATAGGTAAAACGCAGCGCCTTGTTCGGCACCAGCAGCACGTTTTCCTTCTGAGCCGTAATCACTTCCACATTGGCAGTCATACCGGGTTTCAGGCGCAAATCGCGGTTGTCGATTTCAATAATTACCTCATAGGTTACCACGTTGGAGGTCGTAATCGCCTCATTGCGAACCTGCGTAACGATACCGTAAAAAATCTCGTCGGGAAAACTGTCGACGCTGAACTCCACCACCTGTCCTTCTTTGACCTTGGCAATATCCGCCTCGACCACCGAAGCCTCAATCTGCATTTTGGTCAGGTCTTCAGCCACGTTGAACAGCGTCGGCGTCTGAAAGCTTGCCGCCACCGTCTGACCGACTTCGACCGCCTTGGAAACGACGATTCCGTCAACCGGCGAAATAATCTTCGTATAACGCAGTTCGGTCTCCGCCGACTGCAATGACGCCTCAGCCTGCTCCACCTGCGCCTTGTTCAGCGCCAGCTGCGCAATCGAAGTGTCGTAATCTTTCTCTGCCAGATCCAGTTCCTTGTCTGCCGAATATTTCTGATTATTCAGCTTGCGGATGCGTTTCAGATTTTTTTCGTTGTATTTAACCGTACTTTCCTGTAACAGAACCTGCGCCTTGGCAATGTCAAGCGCCGCCCGCTGTTGGGCAACCTTGGCCTCGAACAGATCCGGATCGATTAAGGCCAGCATCTGGTTTTTCTTGACCTCGGAGTTATAATCGACGTAAATCTCTTTTATGGTGCCGGAAACCTGCGTACCGACATTAATCGTCGAAATCGGATTAATAATGCCCGAGGCAGTAACCTTTTCGGTAATGTTCCCGCGCGACAGTTTCTGAGTCGCAAATTCCGGTCCCTCGTCGCGATTTTCGGAAAAATAATATCCGACTCCGACAGCAGCCAGCAAAATCAAAAGCCACTTTACCGATTTTTTCATATTTTACCTGCTTTCATCCGAAATTCTCCCTATTTTGTCTTAATCTAATCATAAAAAATTAAAATACCTTAAATAAGACTTGAAAAAAACCGTTTTTTTGTCTATAGTAAAAAAGAACATTTATACAATTATGGATTTTTAACCCCCGGTTTTCCGGATTAAATATTTTTAATTATGTTAACAGAAGAACAAGAAAGAGCCAAAAGACATGCCAGAAAAGAAGAAAATCTGCGCAAGGCTTTCCGCGGCAATTCAACTGCCCGCATTGAGTCGTTAAAAGGTATTATTCGCGCCCTCGCCGTTGACAAACAACCCCTGGCCGAATACGCAAAGGAAATCGAGCGTCTGCTCGCCTACCCCGAAAACTTCATCAACTGTGAAAAGGAATATAACGCCCTTTTCCTGCTGCTTGAAGAAAACGACCGGATGAAAGAAAAAATAAGCTCTTTCAAAGCATCTTTGAAAAAAATCAATCTGCCTAAGGCCAGCCGCAGATTTTTGAAAGATTAATGGCCGTAAAAATTAAGTTTAATTTCCGGGAGCGTTTACGTTTTCGGACAAATGTATTATTATGACTAAAGAAGAAAAGAAAAAGGCAGCTTTCGAGAGAATGACTGCCGAGCAGAGAAAAGAAGCCGAAGCAAAAGCCAAGGCACGTGCAGAAAAGAAAACAGCAGCCGCAAAAGCCGCCCAAAGCGCTCCCTACGAGCCGAACATAGCGGAAAAACTTGCTGCCAAAAGACAGTTTCTCAAGGAATTGTCGCTTTACTTCAAAGCCGTCCAGCTTGGCAGAGCCGAATACAAACCGGCCATTCTGGAAGCGATGAAAAAAGAGCTTTCGGTCGACGACTACAAAGAATTGCGCGAGCAATACATTGACGTCGTCCGCACCGCTTTCTTCTTCCGTACTCCGGTATATACGCACCCGGTCAAAACGGAAGCTGCCAACTTCCTTGATAAGGTCATGACCCGCTATCAGGAAGCAGAATGGGGACTGATTCTCGGTCTTCTGACCGAAGGTTACGTCTCAAAAACTTTGGCCGGTATTCTGATAAAGCACAGCGAGCTTATCATTAAGACCGGTCTCGGCGAATTCGTTTTCCGTTTCATCAAGGAAATTAAGGAAAGAAACGGAAATCTGGAAGAAGACAGAACGGTTACACCGTTTACCGACGGCCAGAAAAAACGAATTGAACAACTTTTCAACCTATACCGCCCGGTTATCTACAGCGGCGCATTTCATGAGGTTGAATAAGTTATTTGCTTAAAGGAAAGCCCCTTGATGTCTGACATCAACGGGGCTTTTTTTCTTTGTCATGTTCGGCCTTGAGCCGGACATCTC
>FR885459.1 GCA_000436375.1 Azospirillum sp. CAG:239
TAAAAAAACCCCGCATCTGCGGGGCTTGATGAATGGCTTAAAGATTTTGGCCGCGGCTGCCGCCGGGGAAAGGCATATAACTGCCGACCCCGCCGAAAAAGCGGCGGAAGAATCCCTGCTGCTGCCCCATGGTTTCTGTCTTGTCTTCGTTGATGGCAACCTGTTTGCCGTCTTTCTGGCTCATGCGGTCAATATCAATGACGTTGTTCTCTTCGTCGAATTTAATGGTCAGAACGTCGCGGCTGACCTCTTTAGGTTCCAGAAAGGCAATCCGCTCAATGTCGGAAGACATGTAAATCCAGGTGTTTTTGTCAAGGGAAACAACGGAAGACGGGCTGCCGAGAATGGATTTGACCTGATTTTTTGATTGTCCGACCTTAACCTGTTCGATTCTTTCGTTGGTCGGCATGTTGCCGTTATGTGAAATAAACAAGTCGCGGCTGCAGGCGGAAAGCGAGCAGGCCAACAGTCCTGATAAAAGCACTTTGTTTATTGACATTTAATCTTCCTTATCGCTATATACATTAAATATTGTCATTTATATAGCATAAGGAAAGTATTTATGCAAAATTTTTTTTCTTATCCCATTGTTGTAGACGAGCTTTCCCAGTTTGAAAAAAAATATACGCTCAAAGCTTCGGCAAAAG
>FR885460.1:0-9774 GCA_000436375.1 Azospirillum sp. CAG:239
ACCCGTCCGGGTTTCAGGGTTTTGTTTCTTATTCGCTGGTATATTATGCGGACGGAACAATGGAAATTTCCGGTATCGGGACGCAGTATGTTTTTGACGACTGCATTGTCGAAAAAGGGATTCTCCGCCACATGTTTGCCGGCAACCGGGCGGTTTTGAACCGGATTAAGGCTGACAAGGGGCATGCCATGATTCTGGACAGCAACAAACAGGTATATCCGCTGATGGAGAACAGTCTGCCGATTAAGCGCCGCTATGTTGAGAAGTGGCTTAACAATGTCTAAAAAAAGGGGTTCCGTTCATTTATGACCGGAACCCTTTTTTTTAATCAGTGGCCAATGCCGGCAAACCCCATAAAAGCCATGGACAGCAGGCCTGCGGTCAGCAGGGCTATGGGAGCGCCTTTAACCGCGGCGGGAAGCCTGGTGCGCGACATTCTTTCCCGCAAGCCGGCAAACAGAACAATGGCCAATGTAAATCCCATGGCGTTGGCCAGTCCGTAGCAGACAGAGGACAGCAGTCCGAAATTTTTCTGAATAGCCAGAATGGCGACGCCCAGGACGGCGCAGTTGGTCGTTATCAGCGGCAGAAAAATGCCCAAAGCCTGATACAGCGGCGGCGAAACCTTTTTAAGAATGATTTCGACCATCTGCACCAGCGAAGCAATGACCAGAATGAAAACGACGGTTATCATGAAGGTCAGGTTATTGGGAACCAACAGCTTGTAATATATCAGGAAAGTAACGATTGCCGACAGCGTCATGACAAACATGACCGCAAAACCCATGCCGAGCGCTGTGGATATTTTCTTCGATACGCCGAGAAACGGACAAATGCCCAAAAACTGTGACAGGACGATATTGTTTACAAAAATGGCGGCGATAAAAATCATCAGATAGCTCATTTATTTTACTCCCCGCAGTTTGTTGAAGACGATAATCAGTCCGGCCAAGGCGATGAAGGCGCCGGGCGGCATGATGAACAGCAGCAGCGGATAAGCCCCCTCGCCGGCAAAACTCCAGCCGAAAACGGAATAGGAGCCAAGGACTTCGCGAACAATGCCGAGCGACGTCAGGCCGAGCGTGAACCCAAGTCCCATGCCGACAGCGTCAAGAACGGACTGAAACAGACTGTTTTTGGCGGCAAAGGCTTCGGCGCGGCCGAGAATAATACAGTTGACGACAATCAGGGGTATGAATATGCCCAGCTGCGCGTGGAGTTCCGGCAGATATGCGGCCATCAGCAGGTCAACCACGGTTACAAATGAGGCGATGATGACAATATAGCACGGAATGCGCACCATGGCAGGAATGAGGTTTTTGACCAGAGAAATGGCCGAATTGGAAAGAATCAGCACAAACAACGTTGCCAGCCCCATGCCGAGGCCGTTGCCGGCAGAGGTGGTAACGCCCAGCGTCGGACACATGCCGAGAAGCATTACAAAGGTCGGATTTTCACGGATAATGCCGCGGGTCAGATTTTGAACACTTTGCGAACTCATGATTAAATTCCTGCTGAAAAAGTTGTGTATGCGTCGTAAGCGCGCTGAATGGCGTCAATGACTGCGCGGGAACTGATGGTTGCCGCGGTTACGGCGTCGATGTCGCCGCCGTCTTTTTTGACCCGGAAATCGACCTTGTTCGGATTCAGGCCTTTAAATTGGCCGGCGAAAGCTTCGTCGGCGACTTTGGTTCCAAGTCCGGGCGTTTCCTTGTGGTCGATGAGCTTGTAGCCGCTGATGCTGCCGTCCAGCGTGAAACCGACCATTATCTCCATTTTGCCGCCAAAACCCCGGTTGGTGTAAGATTTGATGGCCAGAGCGACGATTTTGCCGTCACGGCGAACCGGATACATCGTCAGGCGTTTGTTATCCGAGGTGGCAATGTGGGTTCTTTCCGCAAAAGGATTGTTGTCGAACCCTTCGGGGACGATTTCGGCAATGGCGCGGACTTCAAGGTTATCTTTGACTGCCTTAATCGGCGCCTCGGTTTTGCGGTGGACGTAGGCCAATATCAGGGCAGACAGCGTGCAGACGATGACCAAAGCTGCGGTCATGTTGAAAAGGTTTGATTTAAGAGGCTGTTTTTCTGCCATTTATTTTCTCCCTGTGCCAAAAACGCGCGGAACGGTAAAGTAGTCTATCAGTGGAACAAAAGCGTTCATAATCAGGATGGCGAAAGAAACGCCTTCGGGATAAGCGCTCCAGCGGCGGATAATGACGGTCAGAATGCCGCAGCCGACGGCAAAGACGATCTGTCCTTTGCGGCTCATCGGAGTCGTAACATAATCGGTTGCCATAAAAATTGCGCCGAGCAGCAGTCCGCCGGAAAGCAGCTGGGTTATCGGTTCGACCTGAATGTTGCCGGTATGCAGCCATATAATACTTGTAAAGATGAAGACTGTTGCAACATAGTAAAAAGGAATGTGCCAGGTAATGATTCGCCGCCAGAGCAGCCAGGCAAAACCGAGAAGCAGCGCCAGTGCCGAAACTTCGCCAATGCAGCCGCCGGTATAGCCGACAAACATCTGCCAGTAGTCGGGAAGCTCTGACAAGCTGCCGGTCAGTTTGGTTGCCGAACTTTCGGCGTCAATATGTTTGAGGATACCGAGCGTCGTTGCCCCCGTTTCGACGTCAGCGTTCAAAAAATTCAGAAAATCCGGTTTCGGCCAGCTGGTCATCTGCACCGGAAAGGAAATGAACAAAAAGACACGGCCGACGAGCGCCGGATTGAAGACGTTTTTGCCCAAACCGCCAAAAGCCATTTTGGCAATGACGACAGCGACGAAACAACCGACGAGCGTCATCCAGACCGGCATGTTTGACGGCAGATTAAAAGCCAAAAGCAGGCCGGTAACGACAGCGGACAGGTTGCCTGTGGTCGGAGCGATTTTCAGGACATAACGGCAGGTTAGATATTCAAAGGCGACACAGCCGGCGACGGCGGTAAGCACGACAATCAGCGCGCCCAGTCCGAAAATGAGCAAGGCCGCGGCCAAAGCCGGCAACAGCGCGATGATGACGTCAAGCATGATGCTGCGGGTATCCTGCGGAGAATTGATGTGCGGAGCGGTAGATATTTTGAGCATAGTCACAAGCCTTATTTTGATTTTTTCAGTTCATATTTGCCGAGTTTGCAATAATCCAAAAGCGGGATGCGCGCCGGACATATATAAGCGCAGGAACCGCATTCGATACAGTCCAGAACATGAAGCTTCTTCATTTCATGATAGTCTCCGTCACGAACCTGCGAGGCAATGGCAAAAGGCATAAGGCCGACCGGACAGGCCTCGACACATTTGCCGCAGCGAATACAGACCGTTTCTTCCGGTTTGAACGAAATGTCGTCCTTAAACAGCAGAATGCCGGAACTGAGCTTGGTTATCGGGGCGTTGATATTGACGGCGGAAGTGCCCATCATTGGGCCGCCGAAAATGATTTTGCCGATTTCGGCCGGATTGCCGTGCACTTTGCTGATGAGGAACGATGCAGGAGTACCGATGCGAACCATAAAATTGGAAGGCGTTTCGGCAGCGTCGCCGCTGACGGTAACAACGCGCTCAAACAACGGCTTGTTTTTCTGAACCGCCTCGTAAACGGCATTGACCGTGCCGACATTCTGGACGATGCAGCCGACATCGGCCGGCAGTTTTCCCGAAGGCACCTCCCTGCCCGTAACGGCTTCAATCAGTTGTTTTTCGGCGCCTTGCGGATATTTGGTTTTCATAACCTGGACGTTAACGCCGACGTAAGAACGGGTAATTTTGCGTAAAGCTTCGATTGCAGCCGGTTTGTTTTCGTCAACGGTGATGATTGCGTTTTGAATGCCCAGAGCCTTGTTAAGTATTTTGGCGCCGACGATAATCTGTTCGGCTTTTTCAACCATCAGCCGATCATCGGCGGTCAGGTACGGTTCACACTCAATACCGTTGACAATCAGACAGTCGACCTTTTTGTCGGCGGGAACGGCGGTTTTAATCGGGGTCGGATACCCTGCTCCGCCCATGCCGACAATGCCGGCTTCGCGGATTTTGGCTATAATTTCTTCAGGAGAAGCGCCGATTTCGCGAACGACGCCGGGTGTGCGGTCTATGGAAGGTTCCCATTCGTCGCCTTCGACCCTGATGGTTATCATTTGTTCCAAATAGCCGAATTCGCCTTCTATTTCCTCCACTTTCAGGACTTCGCCGGAAACGGAGGAATGAACGTCGGCGGAGACAATGCCGTCGGCATCGGCCAACAGCGTGCCGACCCACACTTTGTCGCCTTTGGCTACCAGAATCTTTGCCGGGCTGCCGATATGCTGTTTGACCGGGATGTAGACGGTTTCGGGCAGTCCGGCGTCTTCAATCGGCCTGTCCGCGGTAATTTTGTGTTTATCGGGGTGAATGCCGCCGATGGTAAAAGTTTTTTTATTGCTCATTTTCTGCCTCGGTTGATGTTTTGCCGCCGGTGCGGATGATGGCGCCGGTCGGACAGGCTTCGACCAGCCGTGTACCGAACTCGTCAGCTGAAACGGCCGGCGGAATATAGGAAAGATTGTTTTCGATCCGGACATCCGGACAGATTTTGGCGCATTTCATGCAGGCAATACAGGCCGCTTTGCAGTTTTTGCGGGCCAGAGCCCCCTTTTGCGTATTGCTGCAGGCGACGTAAACGCGGACGCCGTTTTTGCCTTTAGGGCGGATTTCATACAGGCCGCGGGGGCAAGTGCGCACACAGGCACCGCAAGACGTGCATTTGTTTTCGTCGACGACCGGAATTCCTGTGGTTTCGTCCAGGCGGATGGCGCCGAACGGGCATGCCCGGACACAGTCTCCGAAACGAAGACAGCCGTTGGGACAGCCGCTGCGGCCGACGGAAACGCGGGCGGCCATTCTGCAGCTTTTCATGCCGGTATAGACAACTTTGTCCGGCGCGTTTTGGCAGGTTCCGTTGCATTTGAGAACAGCGACGGTCGGTTCTCTTGCCTCGGCGACGTAACCGAGCTCTGCGGCGACTTTATCCATAACCTCCTGTCCGCCGGCCGTGCAGAACAGCTCTTTAAACTGATCTGCGCTGCTGTTGGCACAGGCAACGGCAAAGGCATGGCAGCCTGCTTTGCCGCAAGCACCGCAGTTGGCGCCGGGCAGCAAGGCTTCGATTTCGGAAATTTTAGGGTTTTCCTCTACCCGGAACTTCTGCGAAACGACATAAAGGACAATGGCGGCCGCCAAAGCGGTGCCGCCCAAGATCAAAACATTGGAAATGATTAAAGCTGACATAAAAAGAGTTTTCTCCGTTACACCATAATGCTCAAAAAATAACACATTTTTTATGTAAACAAAGCAAAATCTGTCGCTTACACCCAAAATAAAGCGCTTCAATCTCTGATTTCGAAGCTGAAACGGCGGGCGAAGCTTTTACGAAACAGCGCCAGAACCAGATAGTACGGGATGAGAATCGTCAGGCTGTATATTGCGGCGGCAGTTTCGTCGGCGGTAAATATCCAGGTAACGGCAAGTGTCGACAAAACCAGCATCAATGGCAGAACATAGGCGAAAAGTACGGCCGCCCAGCCCCGGTTCTCGGCTATGGTGACCATAACGGTCTGACCGGGCTGATAGCGTTCAGGGGTCGGCGAATATATTTGCAGGCTGTGAAGGCGGCAGTCGAATATGCCGCAGCCGTCTTTCAGGCGGCAGGCCGCACAGGCCGACCGGGAAGCAATTTCAACCGTTACGGTTTCGCGGTCGACGGCGGTAACGGTTGCCGAATGTTCAATGACTGACAAGGTTTATTCTCCCAATATTTTTCTGGCTTTGTCCGAGACCAGCGTTTTAAGGCTGCCGTCTTCCTCACGGACGAACATGACAAGCGCCAGATTGTTGTCGGCGGCAAATTTCAGCGCCTTCGTTTCGCCCATGGACATGGCAGCGGTCGCCAGAGCGTCGGCATCCATGCAGTTGTCGTCGAAGACGGTAACCGAAGCCAGATTGTGCTCGACCGGATAACCGCTTTTGGGCGAAATGGTATGCGAATATTTTTTGCCGTCTTTGTAATAGTAGTTGCGATAGTCGCCCGAGGTGGCGACCGCCGCGTTTCTCAAGTCGGCAACAAATGCGGTTTCCGGCGTTTCGGCGGGCTTTACAACACCGATTTTCCAGCCTTTTTCCTCTTCGGAGCGGCTGCCGCGGGCAACGACCTCGCCGCCGATTTCAACGACGAAATCCGTGTAGCCTTCGTCTTCCAGAAGCTTGGCGATGCGGTCGACGCCGTAGCCTTTGGCAATGGCGGAAAGATTGATGTAAATGTTGTCGTTGCTCTTTTTTACGCGAGAATAGCCGTCGGCAAATTTCAGCTTGTCAAAGCCGGTATATTTCAGCACTTCTTTAATTTCTGCTTCCGAAGGCGCTTTTTTTGGCACTGAAGCCCCGAATCCCCACAGGTCGACAAGTCTGCCGACGGTCGGGTCAAAGGCGCCGCCGCTGAGGCGCCAGATTTTGGCCGAATCTTTCATGACTTTTGACATTTCGGGCGAAAGATCTATCCACTCGCCGGCTTTGGCGTTGTTCAGCCGGCTGATTTCCGACTCAGAATCGAAAACGGACATTTCCCGATTCAGTTCGTCAAGACGCTGTCTGATTTTCTGCGGCAGCATGTTGTCTTCTTTCCGCGTGCGTATTTTAACGTTGTAATAGGTTCCCATCGTCTGTCCGCTGATACTCTGATACGGTTTGTCGCCCGCATAAAAATACCAGGCGGCGTAACCGAGGACGAAGAATATTGAAAAGTAGCGAAGAATTCTCATATATGTTTTACACCCTGTTGCCGAAGCTGTTTTACTTTAAATAAATTTTGTGTTTATATTTAAACGTATCCGTCAATTTTTCGAAAGGTAATTATAATATGCTGGATAAAATTAAATCAATAAAAAACAATCTTCGTATCGGAGATAAGCTTGAAGAACTGAGAATCAAGGAGATGTCTGCCCAGATTGCCGGTTTTTTCAAGAAAATTTACGGTTTTATTTGCAGATTTTTCGACTTGGCGGGAAAAAACTTCAGCCGGAGCGGCATTTCCGCAAATCTGGTTTCGGTTTCGGGATTTGTCATCGGCATTTTTGCCATTAATTTTCTGGCAATGGAAATGTATGGCTACGCATTGTTCTGCATTCTCGTCAACAGGGCTTTTGACGCTCTTGACGGTGCAATTGCCCGCCATTCGGAAGTGACAGACTTCGGCATTTTTCTTGACGCTGCCCTGGATTATATTTTCTATGCAGGGGTTATTTTCGGCTTTGCGCTTGCCAATCCGTATGACAACGCCGTTGCCGCCGGTTTCCTGCTGTTTGCCTTTGCGGCTTCTTCCTGTGCCCTGCTGGCTTATGCGGTTGTCGCCTATAAGAACAACTCTGCCGAAAAGCTGAATCTGAATCAATCGCCCTTTTATCTCGGAGGCTTTGCTCAGGGATTTGAAACCTTTACGGCTCTGGTCGTTCTGTGTATCGTTCCGGGCTGGTTTATGCCGATTGCCATTATCCTCGGCGTTTTGAGCCTGGTTAAGGCTCTGAGCGTGATTGCCGCCGCTTATTACAATTTTGTCATAGCGCTGAAAGCGAAAAAGAAAAACAACAATGGCTAAGGGAAGCTTGAGTCCGGCACTGTTTCTGGCGGTTTTTCTGTTCTTTTCGGAAGCGGTTGCCGCGACTGCGGAAAATGAAACCGACAAAGTTACCGCCTCGGTCATAACCAGCAGTGAAAAAGTGAATCCGACGCAGGATATTGACGTGCTTATCCGTCTGCAGATGCATGACGACTGGCATACTTACTGGAGCAATCCGGGCGATGCCGGGCTTTCGACGCAGGTAAAATGGCAGCTTCCGGAGGGATATGTTGTCGAAGAGCCGGTTTTGAGCCGACCTCAGAAGTTTATGTTTGACGGTTTGGTACAATACGGTTACGGCGACGTGGCTTATTTGCGTACAAAAATAAAACCGCAGCCGGAAAGTCTGCCTGAAGGAAGCCGGAAATATTTCTCGGCAGTCGTTTCGTGGCTGGCCTGCAAAGACGTTTGTGTTCCCGAAACGGTTAAGCTTAATTTTATGCTGCCGGTAACCAACCGGTTGACGGAGATTTCACAGGAATGGGCTGCCGAAGCAGCAGCGGCAAAACCGCGTTTTTCGCATCGTCCCGACTGGAAGGCCCTTTATGAAGTCAAAGACGGAAACAGGCTATTGATAAACATTGACAGCCGCGGTTTCGATTTTGCCGAAAACGTGAAGAAAATACTTTTTATTCCGCATCAGAAGGACATTATCGTCAATACGGCCGAACAAACGGCCGGTTATGACGGAAACGGCCGTCTTTCGCTGGAAATTCCGCTTGAAAACGGCGATTTTGACGAACTGTCCGGCGTTTTGCTGCTGGAGTATGCCGACGGCGACACAGGCTATGAACTGACCTTGGAAGCGGGGAAAAATCTGGATATTTATGAACCGATCGATTATGATACCAGAGGGCTTTGGCTGATAATGCTGATGGCTTTTGCCGGCGGGCTTATTTTGAATCTGATGCCGTGCATTTTTCCGATTTTGACGATTAAGGTTATTTCGCTGGCGCAAAGCCCGTATAACAAATATAAGGCGCGGGTTGAATCCCTTCTTTATTTTCTGGGTGTCGTATCTTCGTTTTTTCTGATTGCCACAATACTGGTCTGGCTGCGTTCCACCGGCGAGCAAATCGGCTGGGGATTTCAACTGCAGTCGCCGGTTTTTGTCGGCGTTATGATTGTTATCTTTACGATAATTTTCCTTATGCTGCTGGACATTGTCAGTCTGCGCAATCCTTTTGCCGGCCGCGTAGGGCGAATTTCTTTCAGAAGGCAGAAGATAAACGCGTTTATGACCGGTTTTTTTGCCGTGCTTATAGCCAGCCCCTGCACCGGGCCGTTTATGGGAATAGCCATCGGTTATACGTTAGCCAAGCCGATTTACGTTTATTATCCGGTTTTTCTGGCTCTGAGCGTCGGTTATGCCCTGCCCTTTGCTTTGGCCGGACTGTTTCCGAAGTTCATACATCGTTTTCTTCCCAAGCCGGGAAAGTGGATGGACATTTTGAAAAAAATCTTTGCAATTCCGGTTTTTCTGACCATTATGTGGCTGTTTTGGGTACTTTTCAGCCAGATAGAAGCTAATCGCGGGGAAAAAGTTCGGGAAGTCTTGTGGCGGACGTATAACCGCGATATTGTTGCGCAGGCGGTTGCTTCCGGCGAAAAAGTCTTTATCGACTTTACCGCAAAGTGGTGCATTACCTGTCTGGCCAACGAGAAGATTGCTTTGCAGTCTAAAGAATTTGAACGTTTGGTTCGGACCGGAAAAATTCAGGCTTTTAAAGCGGACTGGACCAGCCGAAGCGCGGAAATAGCCCAGTCATTGGCCTATTACGGCCGCAATTCCATTCCGTTATATGTTTATTATAACGGCGAAGGCGGCAATTATGTAATTTTGCCGCAGCTGCTGACGCCGGGAATTCTGGAAAACTACCTGAAATAAAAAAGCCGTCATTTGACGGCTTTTTTAGCAAAACGGCTTATTTACCGAAAATGCCGATGGATTTGACACGGTCTTTGACGCCGCCGGCGATGTCCTCAAGATTTTTTTGCGCTACGCCTTTCAAATCGGAAATTTTGCTGCTGACAACCGTACTGGAAGCCGTGTTGAGAATTTTTCCGATGACTTTGGAGATGGTTACGGAAACCGGCTCGCCTTTTTTGCTGCCGCCGATGTTTGTCATGGT
>FR885460.1:9822-46390 GCA_000436375.1 Azospirillum sp. CAG:239
GTAATTGTCGGAAGTTTGACCGAAACGGAGTTGTCCTTGACCGCTACGGCGTTGATTTCGCCGTCTTTGACCGTCAGCTTTTTGATGATGACCTTTTTACCGGCCTCTGCCGATGCGGACGAAGCCTTGGCTTTTTCAGTTTCCGCAGTTTCTTTTTGGGCTGTTTTGGCCGTGTTCTTCTTGATATTGTTCTGAATGTCGGAAATGTTGTTTCTGGTTAAAGAAAGCATTTCATAATTGATGACCGGTTTGCTTACTTCAACGTTTTCAATGACAATCGTGTCGGAGGTCAGGCTTTTGATGTCTACCTTGACATAGATTTCACCGAGCTCAAACAAATTTTTGGTGCTGTAATCCCGGGGATTTCCTACGGTAATTTCGCTGATGCGTCCTTCGCCGGTGGTCAGTCCGAGCCGGAAACCTTTAAGATTAACATCGGTGCCGGTAATTTCGCTGCCGTATTTGTGAACGACTTTCTGAACAATTGATTCCAGTGACGGCGCAAAGAAATAAACGCCGACGACGATTAAAACCAAAACGGAAAGAAAGATATATCTTTTCTTCATTGTGCCAGTCCTTTTGTTTGTTGTAAGATATATATAGCTTTATAGCAAAATATGATTTTGTAAAGAATTAAGTGCGAGGTTTTTAAAAAGCAAAAAAGGTGCCGATTGTTTTTGTTCGGAAAAACAAAACACTGACACCTTTTTCGTATTGGTCGGGAAGCTGTGATGCCGGGCTTTGCGTAAACATCTGCGTTTACAGTTTCCGACAGACCTCTTCCCGATATTTCGATTTAACAACATTCAGGCAAAAGAAGCCGTCTTCACAGATAGCTTCTTTTATGGAATTTACATTCCCTAACAATTAAATCATTTAAACTCAATCTTCTTCATCTTCACAGACGAATAAACTGAAAAATGGCACTGGCCGTCTTATTATTAAACCGAATGCTGCAACCACTTATAACTACATCAGGTGACATAGATAAATAAACGGAATAAAACAGTGATTGCGATTTAAAATAATAAAAACGACCATAATCTATATTTAAGCAGAAAATAAGCTAATACTTTGCATGTGGCGTGTCAATAAGGAAATTATGTGAAAAAAACTTTGTCAGATATAAAAAAACTGTTGCAATTAAAATTTTTGCGGTTTATATTCCGTTTTGATTGATGATTATGGGTGCGTAGCTCAGTTGGTAGAGCAACTGACTCTTAATCAGTGGGTCTGGGGTTCGAACCCCCACGCGCCTACCATAGCAGAAACGGCTTTTCGTGCAGACGAAAGGTCGTTTTTTTTATGGCTGTTTATTCTGTCTGCCGAAGCGATATGTTGTTGTCGAATGAAACAATAACGATGTTTTCAATCAAAATAGCATGGCTTATCCTGAAGTCGAAGCCTTTTTCAAATCCCTGCGGGTGTCCGCGGTTGAAACGCGCCAGTTCCCTGTCCATCATTTCCTGAATATTGGCGTTGGTTATGTTGGACAGGCCGTTTTGACGAATGATTCTGGAAATGAGGATATGAACGGTATTGTCAACGTAGCTTTCTATGGTCGTATAATTGTTTTCGGTTTTGACAATATCATCGGAAATTTTATATATGACATTCGGATTGACAATGCGAAATTCGCATTGGGCGTCAATGGTCGTGTTGAACGGTATGATGTTTTTGCTTCCGTCATCATTTTTGACCGAATGTGCATTCAGATAAATTACCTGCTTGCGAATATCAACGATATCGAATTTTTCGGCAATCGGCCATTTCCAACACCATCTTTCGGACAAGTCATATACTTTTACGGGTTTTCCCCATCGGCGTTTGATAATTGCATAACCTTCGTTGCGTATATTTACAAAGCTGAGCAGTTTACTGACATAAGTCCAGCTGATGGCTAACAATTCGGCGATGCTTGACACATTATCCATTTTAACCTCTCTTCCCGCTTCTTATATAAATAAACGTCGTTGACTTTTTTACAAGTTCGCATAAAATAACGGCAATGTAAAGTTTTTAGGAAAGGAATGTTCCGATGATTAAAAGGGCTGCTGTTTTACTGGTTGGGGCTGGATGTTTTTTGGGGGCGGCAGCCGTCAGTGCCACGCCGTATGATGATTGTGTTAAAAATCTTGCAAAGACTAAAGTTGACAATATGTTGAGTGATGATGATCATGCCATATGTCTAAAGCAGGAATCAGCCCGCTTATTAGCTGAAGTCCAGAAAGTTTATACCCGGATAGCTAATGATAAAGCCTACAGTTCATGGAATAAGGGTAACGGCATGTTTAAGGGGCGTGTCCGCGACACTTACAACGCCTGGCTGGTCTATCGTAATAATTATTGCAGTCTTCTTGAGTTTGCCGCACAAGGAAAAGGCGTCAGCAACGCATTTGTTCGGGAACAGTGTCTGATGCAGCTTACGGAAGAACAGTTGGAAGATGTTAATAAAATTATAAGCGCATATCATAATGATCCCGATTAAATGCAAAAGCCCCGAAACGGGGCTTTTTAAGTACCTTTTTCAAGAGGAAGAAGAAAACTGAAACTGCTGCCTCTGCCCGGGCGGCTGTCAACCGATATATCAAGACCGAGGATATCTGATATACGGCGGACGATAGACAAGCCTAAACCGGCACCGCTGCGACTGTTGTCGTTGATGTTGCGGCTTTGATAGAATTCATCGAAAATGCGTTCTTTTTCTTCCGCCGTTATTCCCTCGCCGTTATCCATAACCAGAACTCTGATGCGGTCGTTTTCCCTTTTGCAGCCCAGCAGAACTTTGTTGCGGGTATATTTAAAAGCATTGCTGAGCAGGTTGCGGATAACGCGCTCAACCAGCAGAGCGTCGCTGCTGACAGTGTAGTGGCAGAGTGACGTATGAAAATGAATGCCGCGTGAACGCGCAATTTCGTGAAATTCAAAAAAGATGTTTTTCAGAAGGTCTGAAATGTCAAAATTGCCGAGACAGGCTTCGAATCCTTCGGAATCAAGTTTTGAAATATCCAGCAGGTTGTCCAGAAGATTGTTTAGATTATCCGCAGAGGCGGAAATTTTGCCAAGAAGCTCTTTCTGCCGATTGTCGAGAGGTTCTTCTTCCAGTGTTGAGATGAATATGCGCAGAGCCTGCATCGGTTGGCGCAGATCGTGACTGGCCTGTGCCAGAAAATAGGATTTTGAGCGATCGGACGCTTCGGCACTGCGTCTGGCTTTCTCTAAATCTTTCTGCATTTCAATCAGCTTGGTTATGTCCTGGAAAGTGCCGGCGATCTTGTTCCGTTCTCCTTCTCTGAGCATGGCGGCTTTGAATGTGCAATAGATGACGGCATCGTCGCTGCGGCGCAGTCGGAGAATACCGTCAACCGGTTTGCCTGAATGAACCAGTTCATGAAGTTTCTGATGATACAAAGGATAATCTTCGGGCAAGATGCGGTCGCGTATGATGTTGCGCTTGTGCGAGACGCTGCGGGCATCTAAGCCAAACAGCCGATACATTTGAGCCGACCAATACAGTTTTCTGGCCTTAATGTCCAGTTCCCAATAGCCAAGGCCTGTCGTTTTTTCGGCAAATTCGAGCCGCTCGGAGGTCCGGTGCAGGGACCGGGAAAGCTGCCGGCGCTCGGTAATGTCTTCCCAGCATTGGGCCGCCTTGCCGTTATGGCTGTAAATATAGACGTTGAAAAAGCGGTTTTGGTGACGCAGCGTAAAATATCCGGGAATTTTGGTCAACAGAACGTCGCTGATGTGCCGGCGGAGTTCCTGCCAGTTTTCCCGGCTGAGACAAGACGACAGCCGGGCGTCCTTTATGTCGGAAAAGCCAAACAGCAAAACCGCTTTCGGACTGGCGTAGCTGACGGCGCCTTCATAATCCGAAACGATAAACAGATTGGTCGATATTTTGAGCAGAAACCTTTCCTGTTCCATTTAATCCGTCATTATTATATAAAAGCATTGAACAAAATCCTTCCGACATCGGGGGCAAGTCTGAAATACCAGTCCTCGTACAGGAAGGCACTGCTTTTGATATAATCATTAACGGCCGTGGTTGGTAGGGTTGTGGTTGAAAATTTAAGCGATGCCCAATATTCTTCGCCGGTTCGGCCGTAAACTTCAATGGTTACGACAAGTCCGTCAAAGGTTGTGACGGTCAGGCTTTTGGGGGCTGAAAACTGCAAACGGTCAAAATCGGCACTGCGCCGGACGTCATAGGCGGCAACAAAACCGAGGGCATTCAAATAACGGCTGATATCCGGAACCGCTTGCTTTCCTTTAATCTTGAACGGTACGATAATGTCAGAGCGAACGGCTGTTTCTTGGCCGATTTTGAGGCTGCGGATATCGGCGGGCGACAGGGAAAGCAGCGGTTGTTGCAGCCAGGAGACGGCAGTTTTTGGAAAGCTGAAGTTTCCGGTAATGAGAAAAACGTCTTTTTCGCCTTCTATACGGGCAAAATGATATAAATTGTCGGCAGCGGCTTTGCCAATCAGAACGGAATTGAGAATCTGTCCGCCTGCGTCACGAGTAATGACGCGAAAAGCATTGTCGTCCAGACCAAATTTCTTTTCGTCGGCATCGGTTGCCGGACCTCGGCGGCGATATATCCGTGCATCGGCAAAATCGTTAAACAGGTTGTTTATCTGCCGATAACCGGCGTAATAATTGCCGATTTCCATGACCCGCCACAGGTTGTCTTCCAACTGCAGATTAACAACCGTCTTCGGCGTTTCGATTGTGAGGCGGCCGAGGTTGTCCAGATTTTGCAGCGTTTTGGCAAAAACCGGTTCACCGCCGTAGCTGCGAGGTTCTTTGACAGACACAAGCCACAGGGCCGTTCCGGCAAAGAACAGCGAGCAAAGCAACAGAACAAAAGCCTGTTTAAGAAATCTTGTATTCATTTATAACCTCCCGTACCATGCGGCGCTGCCGTCTGACAGCGAAGAAACGGAACAGCCAGACAATAAACAGAACGCATCCCGGTATGAGCGCCATGTTCAGCCAGATTATCGTGTTAATCCAAGCTGTCGTTTCCTTTCTGACCAGATATTCGGTTTGTTTCAGCTTTTTCTGAAGTTCTCTTATTTCTTTCCGGTTCTGTTCCTGTTTACGGATAACGGCCATGTTTACGCCGGCATCGTCATTTTGCACCGCTTCGTTCCAAATTTCGGCGAATTTTTCCTTTTCGCCCAAAAGCCGTTTGTTCTGTTCATATTCCGCCAGATAAGGCTGAAGCTTCTGTTGATAAATTTCGGCAGAAATGCTTTTCCGTTCGGGGTTGAGGCTTTTGCTTCCGAGGGCTGCGTTCGTTTCCGCACCGGTCATATAGTCGACGGCGCGCAAAATAAATTCTCCGTTTTGCGCGTACGGAACCAAATCGTAAACCCCTTCATTACCGCCGGCCTGCCCGTTTACCCACAAAGAATCGGCAAGCATGTCGGAATCGGCAACGACCAGCAGTTTTCCGTCTTTAATCGACGTCGGCAGAAAAGGCAGCATTTCCTTTTCAAATCCGGTGCCGTCAAGCGGATTGCGCAGAGAGGCGGAATCCGCTTTTCCTTCCAACAGAACGGCCGCGAGGAAGCGTTTCCCCTCTTCGGCAAATTGTTCCGAAACGGCCTGTCGGTTATGAAGCCTTACGGTTTCGGCATCGATACGCCCGCCCTTTTCCGTCGTGGCAAATAATGGCGAGGCTTTGACATTCTCGACCTGGTGCAAATCTATGCTGCCGGCGCTGCGGAGCCGGACGGAAACAATGTTTTCGGTAAAGGGAAGCCGCGTATTTATGGCTGAACCGTTAAGATTCAACCATGTCGGGAGGTTGCTGAGCTTTTCGCCGCTTTCGGAACCGCTGACGAGATTTTCGCCGAGGCTTCTGTCGCCGATGACTTTGGCAAAGTTGACCGAAACGCCCCAGTTTTTGAGCAGACTGTTGATTTGGCCGCTGTTTTCGGAAGCCGTGCCATAAATTTCCGCTTCCGTTTCGGAATAAACATCGGCAAAGAGGATGATTCTGCCGCCGCGAAGCAAATACTGGTCGAGAGCGTAGGCAAACAAGGGAGAAAGCCGGTGCGGATTTATTAAAATCAGTGTTTCGACGTCATACGGAATTTCCGCCGTCTGCGGCGAAATGCCGACAACGTCGTATTCGCTGCGCAGCAGGCGCAAAAAGGCCCATTCGTGACGGCGGCCGCCGTAATGTTTTTCCGAAACCGGCAGGCTGTCGCTCGTTATGCCGATTTTCGGGCGCAACGGATTGTTAAGGGCGGCGATAGCACGGCTGATGTCGTTTTCCAGATAACCGGCGCGGCCGGGTGAAAACTGTTCGATAATACGGCTGTCGCCGTTGTCATTGCCGAGGACGGCTCCGAAGTAAAGTTCGGAACGGCCATCAGCGCTTAAAAAGCTTTTTAGCCCCTGTTTCTGCGCTTCTTCGGCAATTTTGCCGTAAGGTTCGGGATCTTTGATTTCAATCCGTATCATTTCCGGGTTTTGGTCGCGGTAGGTTTCAAGCCGGCGGAGAACCGCCTGCGAATATTGGTAAAGGGCGGGATATTCCCGGCTGACGGCCGAAGACAGGTAAAAACGGATATACAAAGGCGAATTTATTTCGGAGACGATCCGACGACTGGCTTCCGAAAGCGTGTAGCGTCCGTCGCCGGTAAGGTCTAATTTCTGTCTGCCGAGCAGCAGGCCGCTGCCGATGTTGACAAAAACGAAAGACAAGAAAAGAAGACCGGCAAAAAGCGCCAGAATATAGTTCTTTTTCAGTGTAATACGGCGGGATACGTTTGTCATGGCTGCCTTCCCTACTTCTTTTTATATTCAAGCGCGACGACATTGAGCCACAACGCCGGAACAATGACCGATATGAAATAAATGACGTTGTCCAGCCCCGCCTGCCCGCTGACGAAATCCTGATAATGCTTATTGAAATTAAGCGAACGGATAATCCTGACGGCAATTTCGTCCGAGAGGTTCTGAGCGGGAGCAATCAGAAAGTCGAGGTTGAGGCCGGCAAAGCCCCACAGAACGAAAATGGTAATGATATAGGCGATGACAGTATTGCCGTTGAAGGCGGAAACGGCGCATCCCAGAGCCGAAAACGTGCCGATAATCAGAATGCAGACCAAATAGGCGGAAAGGATGTTGAGATTGTCGAGCGGGGTTAAAAACGATGTCCAAAGCCAAAAAGGCAGACTGACGGACAGCATAAGAACCCCGAACAACCAGGCGGCGGCGAATTTTGCAAGAACGGCGGAAGCATAGCCTACCGGCTGGGTCAGAAGGTATTCAACGGTTCCCTGCCGGCGTTCGTCCGTCCAGGAGCGCATGGTAACGGCCGGTATCAGCACCGTCAGGATTTCCGGCTGATAGAGAAAAAAAGACGCAAGCGACGTATTGTCGAGCGTAAAATAGCCGCCGACATAAAAAGTTGCGGCAAAAGACAGCAAAGCATAAACGCCTAAGATAATATAGGCGTTGCCGCAGCGGAAATAGCCGGCAAATTCTTTGTAAAAAACAGTTTTAAAACCTATCGGCATTGGCATTTGCGCTCCTATTTGTCGGAAGTCATATAACGGAAGACTTCGGCCATGTCTTTCCGCGGGTACAAATTAAGCAAAGACAGCGGCGTAGTGTCGCTGATAAGTTTGCCCCGGTTCATCAACAGAATACGTGAAGCGACGTTTTCGACCTCTTCCATAATGTGCGTGGAAACGATGACGATGTTTTTTTCTCCGTAACGGCGGATAAAAGCGCGCATTTCGTATTTCTGATTGGGGTCAAGACCTTCGGTCGGTTCGTCGAGAATCAAAATCCGCGGCTTGTGTATCAGGGCTCCGGCTACCGCCGTCCGGTGCCGAAAGCCTTTGGACAATGTTTCTATACGCTGGTTTAAAACACCGGCCAGCTTCATCTGCGAGGCCGCTTCCGCCAGATTTATAAGCAGATCGTCCTTGCGCAGGCCGCGCAGGGCGGCGGCAAAATGAAGATATTCGAACACTGTCATTTCAGGATACAAGGGCGCGTTTTCCGGAACATAGCCGATTTTGCCGAGTGCTGCGACTCTGTTTTCGGCAATGTTCATGCCGTAGACGGACGTTTCGCCGCCGTCGGGCGTCAGATAGCCGGTCAACAGGCGCATCAGCGTGGTTTTGCCGGCGCCGTTCGGGCCGAGCAGCGCGACAACCTCGCCTTTTTTGATGCAAAAGTTGACATCGTCGACGGCTTTTATTTCGTTAAAGCTTTTAGACAGGTTCCTGGCGACTATCATGGTTTTGGTCGTTTCCTCAAATTTATGCTGCCGTTATACTAGCAAATTAATTTTTAAATTTTAACAACTATTTTTATTTTTCAAAATGATTGATGACAAAATGTTTATTTTACTTTATTTATATATGCAGATATAGAAATTGCAGATTGGAGTTTGTACCCGTGCAGGAAAAATATACCAAGGAAGAGGCAAAGTCGCTGAGCGTCGGTCTGTATGTCGCTTTGGCGCTAATTGCCGGAACCATTTTCTTTACCTCGCAGAGGAAAGAAATCGAGCATGCGGAAAGCGGCGACTATTATGCGCTTAACGCCCGTTTCGGACGTACCGACGGCTTGCAGATCGGCGATAAGGTTCGTCTGGCCGGCATAACGGTCGGCCGTGTCGTCGGCGCCAAACTCGACGAACATTTCAATGCGATTATGACCATGGAACTGAAAGACGGCATTCGCATTCCCGACGACAGCAGCGCGTCGATTGTCAGCTCCGGCATTATGGGAGCCAAATATATCGAAATCGAACCGGGCGGTTCGGAAGATTATCTGCAGCCGGGCGGCGAATTTTCATATACGCAGGACGCCATGGTCATCGAAGAACTGGTAGACCGTATCATCAGCATCGGCAAAGCCAACCGCAGTAAGGCGGAAGACAAGAAAATCGACGAGATGGAAAAAATTTGATTTGAATTAGTTTTTGTTAGGAAAGTTTGAGGAGAGTTTGATGAATAAGAAACCGGTAGAAACCATTATGGGTATTGTCGTTGTTGTCGTAGCGGCGTTCTTTCTGTATTTTGCGTACAGGGTTTCTGACCTGCAAGTGGTCAAAGGATATGAAGTTACGGCCAAATTTCTGAAGGTCGGCGGATTAAACGTCGGTTCCGACGTTCGTATCAACGGCATTAAGGTCGGCACGGTAATTGCGCAGAAACTTGACAATGAAGACTATATAGCGGAAGTCAAGATGAGTATTGCGCCGGACATCAAACTGCCGGTTGACAGCGTGGCTGCGATTGTCAGCGACGGACTGGTCGGCGACAAGTTTATCAAAATTCTTCCGGGCAAGGAAACAACCCTGCTGGCCAACGGCGACACGATGACAAACACCAAAGACTTTAAGACTCTGGAAGACATGGTCGGCGAAATTATCTTTATGGTGACAGACAATGGTGACAAGAAATAAACTTTGGACAGCGGCGGCGGTTGGTTCGCTGCTGTTTTCCACACAGGCTTCGGCCGCGGAAATCGAGCGCAACACGGCGCAGATGCAGGCAATGGACAAGATTACCGGGCGCGTCAGCGTTATTGACGTTCCGGTCAACAGCGAAGTGGCTTTCGGCAGTTTTTCCATTGTGGTGCGCGCCTGCAAAACGACGCCTCCGGAAGAAACGCCCGAAAACTATGCATTTGTTGACGTGGCTGACAGTTCGTTCGGCAAAATGCAGTTTAACATTTTCAAGGGGTGGATGATGTCTTCCTCGCCGGCTTTGAATGCCGTCGAACACCCTATTTATGACGTTTGGCTGCTTAAATGCATTGACACCAACGTTGACAAAAGCAAGCTGATGAGCGAAGAACAACTGAAAGAGCGCGATGCCCTGCCCAAGCTTTCCGACATAAAACAGGAAGCAGGAAAAGCCGGAGAAACGCCAGTTCGGCCATCGGCGGAAGCAGAAGCGCAGCAGGAACAAAATCCCGTTGTTGAAGAAAAAAGCGAAGAAAAGGTTCTGGAAGATTTTACCCAACCGGCAGAACTGAAAGAACAGGCGCCGGAGAGCGCGACATTGCCGCTTGCTGCCGGAAACGAAGAAATTGAGGGTGTGGCAGCGACAGAAAAACAGGATGGTCCGCAATCGCTGCTGAACATTGAGCCGCCGGCAGCGCCGGAAATTCCGCAGGCGCCCGAACCGGCCGTCGAAGAAAGCTGGGTTGAACTGCCGCCTGCCGGCGAAACGCAGAAACAGCCGCAGGCTGCCGCCGAAACCCCTGCACCGTTGATTATGCAGGAAACGGCAACTGTTGAGAGTGAAATTCCCGCCGCGGCCGGCAGTGCGGAAGTTCCCGTTTCCGAAACGGAAGGCAGCATTCCGGAGAATCTGCCCGAGGACGAAGAGGACCAGTTTATCGACCTGAGCAGCGAGGCGGACGCTACGGCAGCGCTTGAAGCGGAATTGAGTGCGGAAGCGTTAAAAGAATAGTTTAAGCGGCCGTTAGATAATTAGGACAGCACTCTTTTGCGGGTGCTGTTTTTTTGTGCGCGAAAACTTATATATTGGACACAATAAGGAGAAAGATTCGATGAGGCATGAATTTTACCGGGGGACCGAGAACCGGCCGCCGCTGTCCAATTTTATTGTTTTTGTCGACGACAAGATGCAGCATGATTATCAGTATCATCTGGTCGAACCGGCGGGTGAAAATTTTGCGCCCGATTTCAAACCGGAGCTGACGCCTGTTGAAATGTTGAACATGGGCGTCTTTGAAGGCAAGTATCTCAACGACTGCCGCAATGAGTTTCCGGCGTTTTGGTTTGAGAACGCCCATCTTTCTCCGAAAAAGGCCGATGCAAACCAAAACTTTTTTCACGTCAGGTCAAGGCTGCCGCTGAGCGAATGGCGGCGCCGGGGCTGGATACTGGAACCTGACCCGCGCGGGTGGTTTCAGTGGTACTGTCGTTACTATTACGGCCGCCGCCTGCCCAAAGTCGACGCGATTCAAATCAACCGCTGGAAGAGTTTTCGGCGCCATAAGGCCCAAATTGAAAAAAACTGTTATATCGGCGATTTAAACTGCCGTCCCCGGCAGCGACAGGCCCTGCTGCAATGGGCCTATGACCCTTTCTTTTAAAAATTTATGGAGATGAAAATGGTTAGCAGTAAAGAAGACGAAAGAAGTCTTTTTGTGTCCGGTATTGTAAAAAACAAGGACAAATATCTTTTTCTGGTTAAGAATCCGGAACAATGGCAACAAGACGAAAACGGCCGGCTGCGGCTTCCCTTCGGCACGGTGGAAAGCCGGGTTGCCAAAGGGGAAACGGCTGAAAGCGCCCTGATGCGCGAGTTTAAAAAGGAAATCGGCGCCGAGGTTAAAATCGTCAATTCCGAAACGTCGCATTTCATATACAACGGACAGGTGGACGAAATGAACATGAACGCCAGGAACAACAAGCCGCTGTTTGTTTACAAGGAAGAAAAAATTGAAGAAGACAGGCGCCGGTTCGACTATATTTATTCATTTTTGACCGATGCGGGAAAATTTGACGAGATCAGGCCGCTGAACCGCAACGCCGTGGTGCTGATGAACCGGGATTTGCTCAAAAAAGCGGCCAAGGGCAAACTGTCGGTTGGTGAACTGAAGCTGCGCGGCGGCCGCATCATTTCGGAAATCGAACTTCCCGAGGATGCCCTGCTCTATCCGACGCCGTCGTCAAAAGGGCTTTATCTGTGCGGCAGATGTCATTGACAAACTCTAAAAAGAAGGTTGTCTTTCCGTTTATTTAAGTCTACACTTCAGATATTGGACTGTTTTGGAATAGAGGCTTAAAAATGGAAAACGAAATTGACGTCAGCTTTGTCATGACGGTTTACAACAAGGAATATTATCTGCCTTCGGTTATTCGGGCGCTGCTTAATCAGACAGGTTTAAAAAATCCCGAATATATTTTTGTCGACGACGTTTCGACCGATAAGTCGGTTGAAATTATCCGCGAAATGACAAAGGGAATAAAAAACGTCAAAATTTTTGCCAATACCGAAAACCGCGGAATCAGCGTCCGCATTAACCAAGGAATTGCGGCGGCGGAAGGAAAATATACCCGCATGCTTGATTCCGACGATATTTTTCCGCTTGATTCAACGCAAAAAATGGTTCAGCTGGCCGAAGAACTGTCTGCGGATATGGTTTACGGCACTTTTACCAAAACCGGCAAGGAGCCGACAGAGCTTGAACATGAGTTTATGAACGACAATTTTACCTACGACTTTGACAAAGATGCGCTGCGCACGGTGCTGACCGGACGCTTTACCCGCATGGGACAGCTGATCAGAACCGAAGTTCTGCAAAAAGCAGGCGGCGCCGACGAACGCGTTTTCATTCAGGACGAATCTATTCCGCTGAGAGCGGCTCTTCATGCGCGGGGAATTGTCAAAATCCATGACAACGTCGTGCTGGTTCCCCAAGAACTGGGCAATTTCTCGGGCAACAAAGTGCAGCTCGACAATGACCGCTTTATGGCTTATTGTTATATGCTTCTGGACAATCCGCAGCTACCGGCCGATATTCGAAAAATGCTTTATGCACGCGCCTTGTCCGCTTATTGGAAGTTTGTCAAAAAAACTTCGCGGCTGCCGTATCTGAAACCGGTTTTCTTTAAATATCTGATTTCTAAAGTCAATCCGCAGTTGCCGGATATTCAATATCTGAAAAAAATGCAGCAGATTTTTCTGAAACTGCCCAATGTGCGCAGAATTAAAAATTAAGTTTGGGAGAAACAAATGGAAGCCGTAAAGCGTCCCTACACCATTCAGGAAGAAATCTGGAGCAGCCTGATTCACGGAATCGGCATTGCTCTGAGCATCGCAGGACTGATTGTGCTGGTGACGCTTGCCGCGCAAGACGGCAATGTCTGGGTGGTCGTGTCAACGGCAATCTTCGGGGTTTCGATGGTTGTCTTATATACGGCATCGACGCTTTACCATGCTATCCCCAACCCCGAGATTAAGCTTAAGCTTAAAAAGTTTGACCATATTTCAATTTATTATCTTATTGCCGGTACTTATACGCCGTTTATGCTGGTGAATATGCGTGGTCCTGTCGGCTGGACGGTTTTTGGCATTATCTGGGGGCTTGCGCTTATCGGAACCGTGCTGAAACTGTGTACTCAGGGCAGCGGCACCAAGGTTTGGTCAATTGGCCTCTATCTGCTGATGGGGTGGCTGGTGGTGTTTGCATCCAAGCAGCTGGCGGCGCGGCTGCCGGACATCGGCCTGACTTTTCTGGTCCTGGGCGGTCTGTTCTATACGCTGGGAATTTTCTTCTATGTTTGGAAAAGCCGTCAGTATACGCATGCCGTCTGGCATTTTTTCGTACTTTCCGGAACCGTTATGCACTTTTTTGCCGTGCTTTATTCCTGTGTGCTTCGTTAAATCAGAAGTCAAAGTTTTCCTTAATCAGGTAATAAATGCATTTGATCCCCAGCCAGAGGTATGACAGTGCCAGGACAATCAGCGTCAGTTTGATGAATCCCATCTCGTTTCCTTTCAGTATTCGGCGGCAACGTCGTATTTTTTTATAAAACGTACCGGATTGTACTCCAACTTGACCTTGCGCAGTCCTTCTATTCCCAGATCCTGTTCCCGGTTGACAAAACGGTAATTGCTGCCGACGTTTTCCAGCATAATGCGGTTGATGGCCGCATAGGCGCCGCGATATGCATAAGACGCCTTTTCAAAATGAACAGCGATAGTGTTATCGTCGAGCCTTTCGCCCAGAGCGAAGGCCATAATCCGGTTGTCAATAATCAGAACGCCGCCGAAAACGTGTCCGGGCAAATGTTGCCAGTCGTCCAGCATTCGATTGACGGCTTCGTTTTCGGCAAGAATCGTTTTGTGCTCCTTGTCTTTTTTTACTTCCGGCTGATTCAGCCATTGCCGCTGAAATTCTTTTATATCCGGTATCAATTCCGCAGAAACGTTTTTGTAGATGTAGTTGTAATATTGTTTGAACTGGTTGGAGAGTTTTCGTTTATTGCGAAAACGGTAGCCGTTGAGCGCAATAAGCTCGGGAATGCTGTAAATATATTCGAAATGATCCCTTTCCTCTTTCAGACAAACGGAATCTTCAAAAAAACCGGACAGAATGCAGGCCAACATTCCCGGAACCCGCGTAAAAGAAAAGCCCCGAGGAAAATGCCGGCGCAGAATTTGTTCCCAATCGGTGCGGCGCCAGCGGCCAATCGGCGGATTATATACGGGACGGCCGTTTTCATAATGGCGCAGCCAGCATAAGTCGTCGGCAAATGCCATTTCATAGCGGTATTTGTCTTTCCAACACCAGAGATTGGCAAACGTATAGTCGGCGGCCTTTTCTTCGCTGGCCGCATAAAACTGCATGTAGCGTTCTCCGTATTCCGGCGTTATCGGGACGAATTTCAGCATCTTATTCTTCCGCTATGCAGTCGTCGCCGTTGAAAGAATAGTTAATGACCTCGCTGTTCTGAATGGTAAAGCTGGTTTTGCAGTAATAAGTGTCGTTCTGCGGCGGAAGACCGTAGCTGTCGTTGGATATGGCGGAATAGACAACTTCATCGGCATAAGGTTCAGTATTGCCGCCAATCGGTCCGTCATAGATTTTGGTATAAGTGACAACAGCGGTTCCGGGCGCCGGATATATAACGCTGTCCGGTTCTCCCCAGCTGTAGTACAGCGCTTCCTGGCTCATGCCGACCCAGTTCTGCAACTGCTGCCGGTAAGAAGCCTGATCCGTCGTACAGGCGCTCAGCAGCATCAGACAAAGTAAGACAAACATTTGTATTCCCCTCAAAAAACAGATTTTGCAAAGTTTATCTAATTATTTGAGCAGGCAATGCAACCTATCCTAAAGTTCTAACCGGCGTTTTATTTTTGAGTTTCGATATTGCGGCATCGTCGGCTTTTAAGCGCAGAATCATCCGTTCGCCTTTGGCCGCGGCGGAAATGACGTCGGTATTTTTGTATATCCAGGATATCAGTTTGCCGTCGGCGGCGTCCGTTGTGACTTCAACCATGCGGAAGCTTGCAGAAAGCTTGTCTTCGACCAGCCGCAGAAAACGTTCGGTTCCCTCGCCGCTGACAGCTGACAACGGAACGACGTTGGCATTGCGGGCGGCGTTTTCTTCCAGATAGCGGCGTCCGGCCTCGTCCAACAGGTCGATTTTGTTCAAAACCTCAATATAACCGCTTTCATTTTCAATGTTTTTAAGCCCCAGGCTTTTCAGCACGTTGAGCACGTCTTTTTTCTGAGCGAGGCTGTTTTCGTTGGCAATGTCTCGGACATGTACGATGACGTCCGCTTCCAGAACTTCTTCAAGCGTGGCGCGGAAAGACATAATCAGTTCGTGCGGCAGGTCAGAAATGAACCCGACGGTATCGGACAAGATGACTTCGCGACCTCCGGGCAGCCTGATGCGGCGCATGGTCGGGTCGAGTGTGGCAAACAGCAGATTTTCGGCAAAAACGCCGGCGGAAGACAGGCAGTTGAACAAAGTGGACTTGCCGGCATTGGTGTAACCGACCAGAGCAACGACGGGATAAGGAATGCGTTTGCGTGCCGAGCGTTGAAGTTCGCGGGTCTTTTTGACTTTTTCCAGTTCTTTCCTGATACGGACGATTTTATCGTCAATGATGCGGCGGTCAAGTTCAATCTGAGTTTCGCCGGGGCCGCCGAGAAAACCGGCGCCGCCGCGCTGCCGTTCCAAATGTGTCCAGCTGCGAACCAGCCGGCTGCGCTGATAGGTTAAATGCGCCAGTTCCACCTGAAGCCTTCCTTCTTTGGTTTTAGCGCGTTCGCCAAAGATTTCCAGAATAAGCGCAGTACGGTCGATGACTTTGATTTTAAGCGTTTTTTCCAGATTGCGCTGCTGAATCGGCGTTAACGACGCGTCAACAATCATCAACTCAATTTCTTCTGTTTCAAGCAGCGGTTTGACACGATCGACAAAACCGCGGCTGAAATAGGCAGAAGGTTTGATTTCGCGAAGTTTGACGATTTCCCTGTAAGCAACGTTCAGATTGATGGCGCGTGCCAGTCCGACGGCTTCTTCCAGTCTGGTTTCAGGCGTTACGGAAACGGAATCGGCCAGAACATTCGGAAAGACGACGGCCGCCCGAACCTGATAATTTCGGTCAATTTCAACGTAAGCCATTTACGCTTCGGGAATAGCAATATCGACCGCAGTGCTCGGCATAATGGTCGAAACGGCGTGTTTGTAGATGAGCTGGGTATGTCCGTCTCTTCTTAAAAGCAGCGAATTCTCGTCAAACCAGGTAATGATACCCTGGAGTTTTACGCCGTTAATCAAAAATACGGTTACGGAAACCTTATTTTTTTTGAGATCGTTTAAGAAGTCTTCCTGAACATTTTGAGACATTGTCGTATCCTTTTTATTTATTTTAGGCTTTTATATTAATCCCTTTTTGTTTCATTAGTAAAGCATTGATTGCAGAAAGGGGATAATTCTATGTCAACAGGCGTTCGACTTTGCGAATGTCACGGGTGCAGACAAAGACTATCAGCAGATCGCCGGCTTCAATCCTTTCGGACGAAGACGGAAAGATAACGGTTTCGCCGCGGCAGACGGCGCCAATCATGCTGGTTTTGGGCAAACCGACCTCGGCAACCGTACGTCCGGCAATAAGACTGTCGGCATCGACACGGATTTCCCACAGTTCGCCGAAACCGCGGCCCAGAGAATAGGCGTCGCTCAGTTTGGCCTTGCGAAGTTCCTGAAGTATGCTTGAAATCGTAACTGACGAGCGGTCGATAAGAATATTGTCGGCAACATTGTCGATAAGGTTGTCATAGGCTCGCGAATTGACCAGCGAAATGGCCGAAGACACGCCGCTTTTTTTGGCCAGCAGCGAGGCCAGAAGGTTATCCTTGTCGTGAGAGGTAACGGCAATAGCTGCATCCGCCGACTGTATACCGGCTTCTGTCAGGATAACGTCGCTCATCATCTCGCCGTGAATGACGACGGCGTCTTTGAGCGTATCGGCCAGAAAACGCGCGCTTTCCTCATCTTCGTCAATAATTTTCACACTTTGGATATTGTCGTCCTGTTCCAGTCTGGAAGCGAGGTAACCGGCAATGAGATTGCCGCCGAAAATGATGATTTTTTCATTCGGCGTGCGTTCCATGCCGAAGTCTCGGATTGTATCGGCAATCTTGTCGGCCGAAACCAGAAAGTATATTTCATCGCCGGGGTTGATGACATCGCCGCCGCGGGGAATAAAGCTGCGGCCGCCGCGGACAATGCTGACAATGTTGACGTCCAGTTCAGGCGCCAGACGTTCCAGATGCACCAGCGGCGTCTGAATCAGCGGGCAGCTGTTCTGGCAGCGGAAAGCCAGCAGATAGACCTTCTTATCGGCAAGAGTCAGTACTTCGGAGGTGCCGGGAATTTTTAAAACTTCCAGAATAGCCTTGCCGATTTCAATTTCCGGCGAGATGACCAAATCGACAGGAATGTTTTCTTCGTTATAAAGCATGTTCCATTGCGGCGACAGAAACGATGCGGAATCGATACGGGCAATTTTTTTGGGAACGTTAAACAACGAATGAGCCACCTGACAGGTAACCAGATTGACTTCGTCGCGGTCGGTGGCGGCGATAATCATATCGGCGCTGCGGGCGCCCGCCTTTTCCAAAACGTCAGGATGCGACGCAGAACCGTTTATCGGCTGAATGTCCCATTCCTTGGACATTTCGTCGAGTTTGTGAGAATCCGTGTCGATAACAATGATGTCGTTGCTGCCGCGGCTGAGATAGGCAACAATACTCCGGCCGACCGAACCGGCGCCGCAGACGATGATTTTCATTCTTCTTCCCCCTGCTCTCTTTGTTCGCAACTGTCAAAATAACGATTAATCTCGGAAATTGCATCGGCAAAGTTGTTTATTTTTGTATACGTTTCGCGAAAACGTTTGGCGTCGTACATGCTCTTGCAGTACCAGCAGACATGCTTGCGGGACAACGGCAGCGCCATTTTTTCGCCGTAATAGTCCGTCAATTCCCCGATATGAGTCAGCAACGCCCGCTTTATTTCAGCTATGCTTATTTTCCGGGGCTTTTTGCCTTCGTTGAGATAATCGTGCGTCTGAGCAATCAGCCACGGGTTACCGAGCGCGGCGCGGCCAATCATTATTCCGTCGACCCCGGTATGTCGCAGCATTCTTTCGGCGTCTTCGGGACTGTTTATATCTCCGTTGCCGATGACCGGAATTTTGACGGCCTGTTTGACGGCGGCAATAATGTCCCAATCCGCGGTTCCCGAATAGAAGTCGCTGCGGGTGCGGCCATGAACGGTTATATAGGCGGCACCGCTGTCTTCGCACATTCTGGCAAAATCGACGGCATTGACCGAACCGGCATCCCAGCCCTTGCGAAACTTGACGCTGACTTTCAGCGACGAGGCCTTGACCGCGCTTTCAATGATTTTGGAAGCTTGGAGCATGTCTTTCATCAGCCACGAACCTGAATGGTTGTTGACGATTTTTTTGACCGGACAACCCATGTTGATATCTACGGAATGAGCGCCGAGTTCTTCCGCCAGACGCACGGAATCGGCAAAAAGCCCTTCGTTGCCGCCGACCAGCTGTACTACGACCTTATATGGTTCGTCACAAACGTCGGCAATGCGGTAGCTTTTGGGATTTTTGCGCGAGATGGCGTTGATGGCAACCATTTCGGAAACCATGGTTCCCGGTCCCATGGAAGAAACCAGCCGGCGCATGGGCTTGTCGGTAATACCGGCCATGGGGGCTAAAAAGACATTGCTGTCAAAACCGTTAAAAAATCTGCTCATATCGTATAATCAAAACTGCGGTTAAATTCGTGCATAAAATCTATCAGAACCTGCGGCCGGGAATTGATGCCCGCGACATAGTCATAGGCATTGGCGGCATAAGCTCCGGAAACGGTTTCCTGTCCGGGTATAATGAACAGGTTGCCGGTTTCCGCCGCTGCGGTTCCGTAAGCAAACAGGCCTTGGCGAAACGAAGAATAATCGGCAACGGACGCCAGTTCTTCCCAAAAGCTGACCGGCGTTTCGGCCTGTCTGATTTCCGGCGCGTTTTTTCCCTCTTCGTTAAAGACGTTTTTCTGCCGGGGCTGGCGATTCAGTTTTTCGCCTTCTCCGGCTTCGGAAACAAACTTCTGCACCGCAAACAACGACTGCGGTTCCAGATAGGAAACGGCGCTGCCGTTAAGCTGAAAGCCGTTTACGTTTTCGGTTCCGGCCGTTTCGGGCGGGTTGAGATGCGGAGCGGCCGCTTTAGCCCGGATATGGCTGACCGATTTGGATATTTCGGCGGTCAGGCCGGAGAAATCGGGAGACAGGCTGTTTACTGCCGCGGAAATCATCTACACCTCTCAGTTGAGTTTGTCCAGCGAGCGAGCCAGAATATAATAGAGCTTGCCGATGTCGGCACCGGAAATGACCGAAAGCAGAATGCCGGAGCGTTCGTTTTCGCGGGCTTTGCTGACCAGCGTTTCAAATTCGGACAGATATTTGGTAACGATATTGCGGAATTCGAGGTTCTTTTCAAACTCGGAGCGTATGGAAAGAATCTGGCTTTTGCTCATGGTTCTGGACAGATGACGGACAAAGGCCGCCGTGTCGCCGTTATAATACTTCTTCCACAAGTCTTCTTCGGCATCGGGATTGAAGATGCGGTTGATGTCGACAGCCGCAGTTTCAAGCTTTTCGATGATGAAAGAAGCGTCTTTGAGGAAAGTGTCTACCCTGATGCCTTCATAGCGTTTTTGCAGGTCAGCCAGCTTGGTGTCGGCCTTGTCGGAAGTTTCGATAAGAATTTTAAGCTGTTTGTTGAACAGTTCGTTGAAACTGCCCGATTTGCTGACCAGTTCGCTGCCGCGGCGGGAGAATTCTTCCGTCGACGTATTCAATACGTCCATGACGTTGTTGATTTTATTGAGCGTGTCGTCCGTGGCTGCAACCAAAACGCCCGACTGCTTGAGGAAAACCTCGCCGGAACTGCGGATTTCATTTGAAATGCGTTCGGCGTTGGCGGCCGCTTCGCTGATGGATGCGCGCAGTTTGTCGCCAGAGTTTTCAAAATGTTTGGCGCTCATATTGGCAGCTTCTTCAACCTGCAAACTCAGCGTTTTGAGATTTTCGCCCAGTCCCTTGACTTTGTCATAGGCCTGATTGGCACGGTTGGAAAGCTGTTTGGAAGTATCCATCAGGACGACATTGAAACAATCGACCAGTTCCTTGGTGTCCTCGGATATCTTAATCATTTTGTCCGACTGGTCGGCAATCATGTTGCTGATTTCGGCAACGCCGCTGCTGGCCTCGGCCGTAACCGTATTGAAACCGGCGATGTACTTCTCGTAATCGGCTACCGAAGCGCCCAGCTTTTTGCCGGAATTGTCAACGGTCAGCGACAGGTCTTCGGCGCACTGATTCAGGCTCATGTTGACCTGTTCAATGTTCTTAATCGAGTTTTTGGAGGCTTTGGCTATGTCTTCGCTTACTTTCAACAGACGGTCGCCCAAAACGTCGAACTCATAGGCGGCCTTTGCGGAAGTTTCGACGACATTATCGGTATTTTCTTTGAATTTGGCGTTGATTTCGCTCATTTTCTGAGCGACGTCGGAAGCGGTGTCAGACAAATACTTATACTGTTGGGCCATTGACGCCTCACCCAGCCGCGCCTGAGTGGAAACGACATTGACGATGTCGGTCAGGCTTTCTTTCTGATGGTCGAAAGTTTCGCGCAGCGTATCGGCCTGTGCCTGAGTTTTGACAATGGTTTGATCGATTTCCTTAATCTGTCCGTCAATCTGCGCCGAAATGCCGCGGGTTTCATCGGCAAGACCGGCGTTGGCCTGTTTGAGTTTTTCGCAGTTGTTCAGCAGGGTCAGCGTTGCGGTGTTTGACTCTTCGCGAACATCTTTGACGATGTTGGAGAAAGTATCCAGATTGGTACGGAAATCGGTTGACACATCGTTGAGCTTCTGGGCGATATCCTGCATAAACTTGTTGATTTCGGCATTTTGTTCGGCAACCGTCTTGTCGATTTCAGCCAGACGGTCAATCGATTTGGTCGAATTGGCAACGACGTTTTCGGCGCGTTTGCTTACGTCTTCTTCAAGTAGAGCCATGCGCGCAAAAACGCGGTCGGCGCTTTGTTCAATAACCGAAACCTGATTTTTCAGCGAACTGCCGATATTGTTGGTGTTTTCGGAAATGCGGTCGCAGATGTCGAAAAATTCATTTTCCTGATGTTTAAACAGCAAATTAATGGCTTCAGCCTTTTCGTCAAGGGCGCGAACGACGTCGGAAACATAGCCGACCGTGTTTTCGGCAACCGAATTGAGCATGGTTGACTGAGTTTCGAACGAATTGAGAATCTCGTTAAAGGTTTTGGTCGAGTTCTCGGTTGACTTGTCGATGACTTTAGCCTGTTCTATCAAGACATTGGCAACGGTTGAAGCGCGGTCGGTAATACGACCGGAAATGCCTTCCAGCTTGTTGTGCTGTTCGGAAACGATATTTTCAAACTGGCTGATTTTGGCCAGCGTGTTGGAAGCGGAATCATCGAAGATTTCCAGCTGTTCCTGCAGATTGGTTCCTATGTCTTTGGTTCTGATGACAACTTCTTCGGAAGCTTTGAGCGCCTGATCCATCTGAGTTTTGAGGCGTCCGATGGCTGAGCCGGCTTCGCTGTCGATAATGGCGGCGGCGCGGGTAAGTTCCTCAATCTGGCGTTTGAGTTCGGCCTTGGTTTCTTCAATTTTATTGACCGAACCGCTGATATGGCGCTGCTGTTGAGCCAGTGAGGTTTCGCTGATTTTGCTTTGCGTGACGACAATGTTGGAAGCCTCGACCAGATTATCGCGATGTTTAGCCATGATTTCGGCAACCTTATCCAACTGCTCTATCGAAACTTTGGTCTGAATATTGACACCGTCGGCGTTTTCGCTCAGCTGTTGATTGAGTTTCTGGAGGCTGGCGGTAACTTCATCGGCCAGCGTACGCAGGTAATTGCGCTTTTCTTCAATATCCGAAGCGACGGCCGAAGTCTTTTCAACCGCGGCATCGGTCAGCATACCGAGTTTGGCGGTCTCGTCGTCCAGTGCGGCGACAACTTCGTTGATGCGGCCGACGGCGGCTTCGGATTTGAGTTCAAGCGCGGAGGTCTTTTCGTCGATACCGCTGCTGACGTTGTTCAGGCTGTCGAGGATATGGTCGGAAACGCCTTCCAGTTCCCGAACCTGATTGGAAATGCTTTCTTCAATAACATTGGCGCGAGCCATGACCTTGTCAACTTCGGCGGCAAGAAATTCTCCCTGACGGCTGAAACTTTTGCTGAGCACGTCATTTTGCTTGCCGAGCGATTCAATATGGTCGAGAATAAACTTGCTCTGACCGCGCAGAGTTCCGTCAATGCGGCTGATTCCATCGTCCAAATGCGCGAAAACTTCTTCGCAGCTTCTGACCGCTTTGGAAGAAACCTGTTCAAGCCGGTCGCTCTGCCCGGAAAGAACGTCGGAAATATGGGCTATGGTTTCGCCGGTTTTATTGCCGTACTCGAGCAGCATTTCATTGGCTCTGGCCAATCTGGCGCTGTTGCTTTCGGAAATGGCGCCGAGAGCTTCGGACGATTCACGGATTTCCTTAATGCGGGGAGATATTTCATTAAGGAGGTCGGAAACTTCCTTTTTGATGACGACGGCCGAATTGGTAAAATCGCGGATTTGATCCTTGAAGACGCCTGTTGAGTTTTCGGCGCGCTCGGCAACATAATCAAAGCTTTTAACCAGCGTTTTGACACCGTCGGTCAGTTCGGTCATGGTTTTTGAGGAATAATTGTCCAAAACGCCGACAAGCTTGGCAAAGTCGTCTACACGGCTGCCGAGTTCCTGTTTGATTTTTTCGGTCTGCGCCGTTGCAAGTTTGGTTACTTCCTGAAGTTCAATAACCTGCGAACGGATGGCATCGGCCATGGCTTTGGCCGTGGTGGCGCTCCCTTCTTCGGGATAAACGAGCTGGTTCATATAGGCGCGGAGAAACTTGGCCTCGCGTTTGAAACTGGAACCGCGGTCAATATAGGCCATAACGACCCAGATAATTGCCAGCGGAAGCGTAACGCCGGCCAGGAAGCCGCCGAACTCGTCCGGCATCATCAAAAACAGATTGGACCAGCCGAAAAACTGCGTGATGTAAATGACAACTACGGCAAACCAGATGACGCTGACCCATATCATCAGCCGGTGCAGATTGTTGTTGAGCCACGAGTTTTCCGTTTCAGCGTCTTCGACATAGCTGAACTTGTTTTTTTCGGACATAAAATCAGGCAGGTTGGAACCTTCGCGGTTTTCCGAATTTTGGTTTGACATAAATATAATCCCCTATATTTCCCCAAATATAAAAATTGTCGGGCATAGAATATAGCAAAAATTTATAAATTCAAAGCGATTAGGGGCAAAAGATTTCAGTTATCCACAAGCTTAGGCGCCGCGGCTGCCAAGCCGTTCGAAAACGGCGGTTTCGGAAGCCGGATTCATGTCCGGATTGCACGCGCGGACATATTTTTTGAGTTCGGCGCGCAATGCGGAAGCTGGTTCGGATTTTGAACGGTTCCGCGCATGGAAGTCGTTCAGGCGTGCCAAGAAGTCAGCCCTGCCCGCTTCGTCGAGTTCGCGGGTGTAAAGCAACGTATAGCTTTTGTAGTCGGACAAAGCGCCGGAACGCAGAACGGAAGCAACATAACGCTCAAGAATTTGGATTTTTTCCCGGCGGCAGACATTTTCCAGATGTTCTCTGGCCTTGTCGCTGAGCAACGCGTAAAGACGGCCGTCAGTTTGGCGGGACTTTTCCGCTTCGCAGAGTTCAGGGAAACTTTTGCCTTTAAGAACTTCGGCGGAAATATGCTGCTGGCAGGCCTTTTGCAGTTTCTGCGGTTTGGCTTCGGGATGCTCGCCGGCTTTTTTATACAACAGAAAGGCGTTTTTTATATCAAGTTTTGGCGGCGTAAGCATTTCGAACAGTGCCGCGCGGGTTTCGTCGCGGCAAGTTTCGTCGGCAATGTCTGCGGCTTTCAGGTAAACCGGCAGCAGCGTGAAAAGGCTTTGACTGTTGAAACGGCATTTTTTCAGAGCCGGGATAACAGACGGGATATCTTCGGCAGTCATGTTTTCAGCGCGTATTTGAGCCGGAACGTCGCCGTGGCCGTTTTCAATCAGCATATTGTAGACGTCAAAGCGTTTCTGGCGGAAGTTATAGTCGCGGGCAGCCTCCAGATGCCGATAAGGAACCGGGCGGAACGGACTGTTCTTGTTCTGTGAGCCGAGATATGCCATCATCTTTTCGACCTGAGCTTCATCGCCGTTTTGGACAACATATTCAAAAGCTGATTTTCCGTAAGCGTCACGGCGGAAAAGCAGTTCGGCGAAAGGAAGCTCCTTAAATGTCTGCGGATTATGCCGCAAAACGCCGTCAAACATTTTCAGTTCGGCGTCGAGCAGTCCGGCACGGTAATGTTGGAAACGTGACAAATAGGTTTGTCCGTCGCGGCGCATTTGTTCCACCTGCGGCGAAGACTGAAACAACGCGGCTGCGTCAGGCCGTTCGCCGGTATTTGAAAAGGCCGCAGACGCGGCAAGCAAAGCTTCATTCAGGACCAGATCGGCCGCAAAATCGCGAATGTCGCTGTTGGTCGAAATGTCAAGATAGATGTCGGCGGAATGTTCCGACGGCATAAAGATGTTTTGTTCCATACATTTGACGTTGTCATAAACGCGGTTTAAAAGAACGAGATTTTCATTCGGCGAGAGTTCCAGCAAAGCGCCGGGAGAATCTTTCAGCATAAAATCCTGAGCGAAGCGGTTGAGACTGCCCAGCCGCCAGTTTTTCACGGCCGTGTCATCATGCTGGGAAACGATATGCAGCACTGTCGAACGGCTTTGTCCGAAGGGCATGGCCGAAGCTACGTCGAGAACAAACAGCTGTTTCTGGATATATCTCCGCTCCTCTTCCGTATAGCCGAGCCGCTGCATATTCTGCTGAAACAGGTTTTCCAGCTCAAGCAAAACAGGTCCGCCGTGACAATGGCTGACAACGGGCAGCCGGCGGAGATTCTGCGCCGCGGTTTCCATATTGAGCCGTGTCTGTCCGCCGTCTTTTGAAATAAGCGGTAACAGCCAGACGTCAAAAAACTTTCCGTAATAGTCATAATGTTTTTTTGCAACCGGATATAACCTGTCATCCAGCCGGCCGAGTTCCGCATCCTGATTCAGCCTGTGGGTGCCGCAGTTGGCACTGTCCGGGTAATAGGCGCTGAAAATATGTCCGTCAAAGCCGGATATGAAATTGTTGTTAAGAAAACGCTCAACGATTTTGCAGATGGCGTTGGCATCATATTCGCCATTGGTGCCGTCGCCCGGGAGTATCAAAATGTTTGTTCCGTGCAGAAAACAGTCGGCGGAAATATTGCTTTCCCAGTGGTCAACGCCGTTTAAACTGCGGCGTCCCAATCCCATTTGCGAATTCATTACAGGCTCCCCCAAACGTTATCCCACATTAGATAACACATCCCTGAAGACGTGTAAACAGGGAATTTATTCGTTTTCTTTTTTTCTGAGGACGTATTTGAGACGGTTCAGCGCCTGAAACTTCATCTGATCCTGCGAAAGGGTATCAGGCACAACGACGGAAGCCTCAATTTTGGTTTCCGGTTCAATGGCGGTAACTTTGACGCTGTGCCCTACCCGCACGAATTCAAACAGAATTTCCGTCATTACTTGCCCAGAAAACGGTTGTTTTTTGGAAAACCGAACGGAACCAGTTTGCCCACCTGAGCACGATGTCCGAGCCATGCCAGCAAGTCGGTTTCAACTTTAATGCCGCCGCTGCGGGCATAGGAAAAGCCCTCCGCAGCGTTAAAGCTCTGAATGTCCGCCAGTCCGCCGTCTTTGTATTTCTGCAAAGTTACACCGCGTCCGCGTGCCATTGTCGGTACTTCTTCGACAGGGAAAATCAGCAGTTTGCGGTTATCGCCGACGACGGCAAGACTGTCGCCGGTAACTTTGACGCAGAAAACGGCCTTTTCGCCGTCACCCAGATTCATAATCTTGCGGCCGTTGCGGGTTTGGGCAATGATGTGGTTTTCGTCAACCATGAAGCCTTTGCCGGTATTGGAGGCAATGACATAAGAGGCTTTCGGCTCAAAGACAAAAGCCTGACAAATCTGATCGTTGTTTCCCAGATCAATCATCAGACGCAGCGGCTGACCGAACCCGCGGCCGCTGGGAATTTCGGAAGCCTGAACCGTAAAGAACTTTCCTGAAGTGTCAAAAAAGATAATCCGGTCGGTCGTCTGCGCATGCAGGGCAATCTGCAACGCATCGTCGTCCTTGAACTTGAAGTCGTCATCAAGGGCTGCATGCCCCTTGATGCAACGTATCCAGCCTTTCTGCGACAGGATAACTGTAATCGGTTCTTTTTCGACAAAGACTTCCAACGGCACTTCAATTTCTTCCGAGACCTCGGCAAATTCGGTGCGGCGTTTGCCGAGTGCCGTTTTTTTGCCGAATTTTTCGCGCACGGCCTTGATTTCTTCGGCCAAAGCCTGCCAGCGTTTGTTTTCGTCGCCGAGCAGCGCCTCAAGCTCGCCCTTTTCGGACGAGAGATCGTCAAATTCGCGGCGGATTTCGGTTTCTTCCAGTTTACGCAGCGAACGCAGCTTCATGTTCAAAATCGCTTCGGCTTGGTTTTCAGTCAGCGAAAATTCTTTCATCATTACCGCTTTGGCATCATCCTCTTCACGGATAATACGGATAATCTCGTCCAGATTAAGATAGGCAATCAGGTATCCGGACAGAATTTCGAGACGGTTATTTATCTTGTCCAAACGATACTGAGAGCGACGTTTTAGAACCTCATGACGGTGATTCAAAAACTCGACCAATACATCCTTAATGCACATAACCCGCGGAACGCCGTCGGAATCAAGCACGTTCATGTTCATCGGGAAACGGCTTTCCAAATCGGTGTTTTTAAACAGATGTTCCATCAGAAGACCGGCGTCGACCGTGCGGTTTTTGGGTTCAAGAACAATACGGACGTCATGGGTCGATTCATCGCGGACATCGCTGAGCATCGGCAGTTTTTTATCCATCAGCAGCTGGGCGATTTTCTCAATCAGTTTGGATTTGATGACCTGATAGGGAATTTCGGTTACGATAATCTGATACTGTCCGTGTCCGAGGTCTTCCTTTTCCCATTTGGCGCGAATGCGGAAAGTTCCCTTTCCCTGCTTATAGGTGTTAAGAATGCTTTCAAAACTGTCAATGACAATGCCGCCGGTCGGGAAATCCGGCCCCTTGATGCGGCGAACCAGCGGTTCCATTTCGCAGTCGGGCTTTTCGATCAGATACAGAAGCGCGTCACAGACCTCGCTGAGGTTATGCGGCGGGATATTGGTGGCCATGCCGACGGCAATTCCCGCCGAACCGTTGCAGAGCAGATTGGGCACCATGGACGGCATGACGACCGGTTCTTCCTCCTCGCCGTCATAGGTTTCGCGAAAATCGACGGCATTGTCGTTGAGACCTTCCATCAGAGCCATGGCAAATTCGGTCAGACGGGCCTCGGTATAACGCATGGCGGCCGCGCCGTCGCCGTCGATATTACCGAAGTTTCCCTGGCCGTCAACCAGCGGATAACGTACGGAAAAATCCTGAGCCAGGCGCACCATGGCACCGTAAACCGCACTGTCGCCGTGCGGATGATATTTACCGATGACATCGCCGACGACACGGGCGCATTTCTTAAAACCGGACTTCGGATCCAGATGCAGCTGGCGCATGGCAAAAAGCAGACGGCGGTGAACCGGTTTCAATCCGTCGCGGACGTCCGGCAGCGCGCGGTCGACAATGGTCGACATGGCATAAGACAGGTATCTTTTGCTCAATTCCTCCGAGAGGTGAACATCTCTGATTTTTTCTTCTACTTCCTGCATGTCAAAAATACTCTAAAATCGTTTATAGGCCTAAGTTATGCAGCAAATTAGCACGGTTCGGCGGGAATTTCAAGTTATGAGTTTGAAAAAAGTTTTTATTGAGGAAAAACTCGGTCATCCGCAGCAGATCGGCCACTTCCGAAAGTTCAGGATTATAGTTTTTATCGACAATATACTGCGGAAATCTGAACAGCCGGCTTTTATAAGGTTCACCGGCCTCGGCACAAACGGCGCGGCCGGTTTTGGGCGAAACGTAGGCCAGATTTTCGGTTGAACCGGTAGCGGAACATTCGCTGAGATCCAAGCCAATGCCAAGAAAATCAAGAAGATAAAATTCAAAGTAAGAATAATGCACTATCCAATTATCTTCATCTACAAAATTAAAAAAGCTGTCAACCAGATAGTAAAAGCGTTCCAACTCTGCCTTTTCGGGCATGCAGGCATTTGCCAGTTCGCAGAAAGCGGAAAGCGCGGACAATTTGCCGCTGCTGCCGAGAAAACGAACGGCAGTCGGCTTGAGAAGCTCGGCACGAAAGGAAAGCATATTTTCTTCAATCCGGGCATAGGCGTCAACCGCAATCAGGTTGCCGGGCTGATAGACGCCAAGGTTCTTTTTGCTGTGGCCGCCCCGGACATAGCCGACAAGCTTGCCGTGCGCGCGGGTTATCAGAGTCAGAATAAGCGAGGTTTCGCCGTGTTTTCTGACATTGATGATGTACCCTTCGTCCGTAAACTGCAAATCTATTTCCTTGTCATGACTTCATAAACCCAGGCCGGCGGATTGGCGTCAAAACGCCAGGCGGAAAGAACCGCCAGCAGCGTGCAGGCCAGCAGCAGCCAAAAACCCCTTTGTTTGAAGAAATCTCTCATTTTCCGCATCTTTCGAAAAATTCTCCCCGAAACGCATCCGGGGAGAAAATTACTAATAATCGTGAATGATGGACTTGGTAACGCTGTCGTAAGTCATCAGCTCACTTAAAACCCGTTTCATGTCTTTAAGCGGAATCATGTTTGGTCCGTCGGACAGAGCCTTGTCCGGATTGTCGTGAGTTTCGATAAACACCGCGGCAACGCCGACGGCAACGGCAGCGCGGGCAAGCACCGGCGCAAATTCGCGCTGGCCGCCGGAAGTTCCGCCCTGCCCGCTGGGCTGCTGGACGGAATGGGTCGCATCAAAAATAACCGGACAGCCGGTTTCTTTGGCCATGATCGGCAGACCGCGGAAGTCGGTTACCAGCGTATTATAGCCGAAACTGGCGCCGCGTTCGGTCAGGCAAACATTGGCATTGCCCGAATCTTCGGCTTTTTTGACAATATGTTTCATGTCCCAGGGCGCACAGAACTGACCTTTTTTGATGTTTACGACCTTGCCGGTTTTGGCGGCGGCAACCACCAGGTCGGTCTGCCGGCACAGAAAAGCCGGTATCTGAAGCATGTCAACATACTGGGCAACAATGCCGCACTGTTCCTTTTCATGAACGTCGGTAACAATCGGAATGTTATTGTAGAGTTTTTTGATTTCCTCAAAAGTCAGCATTCCCTCTTCAAGACCGACCCCGCGGGCGCCGTTAATGGAAGTGCGGTTGGCTTTGTCGAAGGAAGCTTTGAAAATATAGTTTATGCCAAGCTCTTTGGTAATTTCGACCATGGCGCCGGCCATGTCAATCGCATGCTGGCGGCTTTCAATCTGACAGGGACCGGCAAGCAGTGCCAAGGGCAGTTTGTTGCCGATTTTGAAGCTGCCGATTTCGATAGTTCTCTGTTCCATAATGATTTTCCTTTGCTGCGTAGTTAAGAATAATCATGTTTTAGCAGGTTTGGCAAAATTTGGCAACTCCGCATTTCAGATTTAAACAGAAAAGCCCCAAACCGCAGGCAACGGTTCAGGGCTTGGCACAAAGATGCGAAAATCATACTTTAAGGCAGATTTCATCGACTTTTCTTGCAAAGGCATTTCTGGCTTTTTCCCAATCTTCGGGGCGGACAAATTCCTGCGGCCGGTAACACTCGCACCAAACGGCATAAAGACGGTATTTGTCTTTGCCGTCCATGTAGCCGCGAAAGTTGATGCCGCAGCGAAAACTTTCGTTTAAGCGGGACAAAAACTGCGGCAGATAAGTTTCCGGCGCATTGCAGACTTCGTCAAAATCTTCTCTGATTCCGAAAACCCGGCCGTAATATTTTTTTGCCGGCAGATAACGGCTTTGAGAAACGACTGCCGCGGCATTCGGGCTGCGGGTGCAGCTTCCGGCGACATCGACGAAAATATTCTCGCCGCCGAAAGTTCGCAACAGCTTTTCGTCAGCGGGCAAAAGTTCATCCGTCATACGGTCGGCAATAATTTTGCAGCGTTTTTGACGGTTTATCCGGCAGAGATGACCGATGGCTATCAAAGCGGGAATGTCGACGGCAAAACAGACAAACGCCGCACCGGGGGAAAGTTTAATCCGCGGATAGCTGCCGCGGGGGTCGATAAGTTCTTCATCTTTGATTTTAATCATGCCGTGCAACTGATGCGCAGCATAAAGCAGTTCTTTGTTCATAATTTTCTAAAATTATAGGTTTTGTTTCGGCCAATTTAGAACCGATAGCGTTTTATGTCAACAGTTTAAGGCCTTCAGGAAGAGCCGCACGCTGTTCTTCGGACAGATTTATGTTAAAAAGGCAGAGTTCCCGCAGCTCGGGAAGCGCAGGCAGGATATTCAGGAGCCGGGGCAGCGTCCGCGCATAAAAATATGCCGCGCGTTCCGGGCTGTCGGCAATTTTCTTTTCCCGGCGGTAGTTTTCCGCCTGACCGCGACGCCACTCGTCCTCGATTTCATTCAACGGCAGCAACCGCGTCAGGGCCAGAATCTCAAGATTTTTTGCTTCCGGCAGCAAAGCGATAAACCTGTCCTGAAATCCGGGGTCGGCATTGTCGACCGTAAAGCCGCAGACCTTGCAGTCCGCGGCTTCCAAACGGCGAAGGCGCTCTTCGATGTTTTCCATTACAGCAGCCTGCTCTTGTCTATCGCCGCTCTGACGAAAGAAACAAACAGCGGATGCGGCGCAAAGGGTTTTGACTTCAGTTCGGGATGAAACTGGACGCCGACAAACCACGGATGATCCGGACGTTCGCAGATTTCGGGAAGCTTGCCGTCGGGCGACTTGGCTGCGATAATCATGCCGGCCTGTTTCAGCTGGTTCTCATATTTCATATTGACTTCGTAGCGGTGACGATGGCGCTCGGAAATTTTGTCGGCGCCGTAAATCTTATGAACCAGAGAATCTTTGTTCAAGACAGCTTCGTAGGCGCCCAGACGCATTGTGCCGCCCAAATCGCCGTCCTTATGCCGAACCTGTTTGGCGCCATCCTTGTCCCATTCGGTCATCAGGCCGACCACAGGCTCGCAGGCCTTGCCAAACTCTGTGGTGCCGGCGGTTTTGATGCCGGCGATATTGCGCATGGTTTCAATGACCGCCAGCTGCATGCCGAAACAAATTCCTAAGAAAGGAACCTTGTGTTCCCGTGCATATTTAATCGCCAGCATTTTACCTTCGGTTCCTCGTTCGCCAAAGCCGCCGGGAACCAGTATGCCGTTGACTTCAGCCAGATAAGTGGCCGGGTCTTCCTGTTCCAGCAGTTCGGAATCGACCCATTTGACGCGTACCTTGAACTTATTGGCGATACCGCCGTGAGTCAGCGCTTCATTCAGAGATTTGTAAGCTTCCAGCAGCTGGGTATATTTGCCGACAACCGCAATCTTTACCTCGCCTTCGGGACAACGAATCGTGTTGACAATGTTTTCCCATTTGCTTAAATCCGGTTCTTTGCCGCAATCCAAGCCGAAATGTCGGCAAACCTGCGCATCCATGCCCTCATGAGAATAAGTGACCGGTACCTGATAGATGGTGTCGACGTCGAGAGCGGCAATGACGTTGTCTTCACGAATGTTGCAAAACAGGGCGATTTTGCGCTTTTCGTTCTGCGGAATCGGCGTCTGCGAACGGCAAAGCAGCATATCCGGCTGAATACCGTATTCCTGAAGCTTTTTGACCGAATGCTGGGTGGGCTTGGTTTTCAATTCGCCGGCGGCCGGAATGTAGGGCAGCAGCGTAACGTGAATAAACATGACCCGGTCGCGTCCCAAATCATAGGCAACCTGGCGAATCGCCTCCAGATAAGGCTGCCCTTCAATATCGCCGACGGTGCCGCCGATTTCGCAAAGGACAAAATCTTCATCGGAAACGTCGGAATAAATAAAGTCCTTGATTTCGTTGGTAACATGCGGAATGACCTGAATGGTGGCGCCCAGGTAATCGCCGTGGCGTTCCTTATCGATAACGCGCTGATAGATTTTGCCGGTGGTTATGCTGTCCGTGCGCTTGGCCGGCACACCGGAAAACCGTTCATAATGGCCGAGATCAAGGTCAGCTTCGGTGCCGTCGTCGGTTACAAAGACTTCGCCGTGCTGATACGGGCTCATAGTGCCGGGATCGACGTTCAGGTAAGGATCCAGCTTGCGCAGACGAACCTTAAAGCCCCTCGCCTGCAAAATGGATGCCAGCGAAGCCGACGCCAGCCCCTTGCCGAGCGAAGAAACGACACCGCCGGTAATGAAAATGAATTTTGCTTTGGTTGACAACACTTTATCAAGATTTGTCGGTTCAGTCATCTGTATAGTTCCCATGTAAAAATCGGTTGTTTAAAAGTGACAAAGGCACCGTCTCGAAAGAGGGTGCCTTATGTTTGAAGATTTCGGTCATTTATTTTCCGGCTACCGGAGCGCTCGGCGCTGCGGGCACGGTCTGAGCCGCCGGAGCCTGTTCCAGAATGGATGTCGGCTTGGGCTGGGCGCCTTTGTAATAAATCGAAAGAGAAATACTGGTCAGGAAAAACACCGTAGCCAGAATAGCCGTCAGCCGGGTAAGCATGTTTCCGGTACCGCGGGCACTCAGTAAAGAACTTGCGCCGCTGCCGCCGCCAAGACCGTCAAGAGCGCCGCCTTCGGAACGCTGCATCAGAATCAGGGTCACCAGAAAAATTGCAACCAGCAGGTGGACGACCAACAAAACTGTTCCCATATTTTTTATTCCTTTTTCTTATTTTCCACAAACATTTTTGGCAATCGCCATGAAATCGGCAACCTTGAGGCTGGCGCCGCCGATCAAGGCGCCGTCAACATCGGGCAGAGAAAGAAATTCTCTGGCGTTGGCCGGTTTTACCGAACCGCCGTAAAGAATTTTCATCTTATTGGCGTTGGCTTTGCCGATTTTCTTGGCCAAAACCTTGCGGACGGCGGCGTGAACCTCTTCAACGTCTGCGGCCGTCGGCGTTTTGCCGGTGCCGATAGCCCAAACCGGTTCATAGGCGATAACGGTATCTGCCGCGGTCGAATCTTCGGGAACGGATCCTAAAATCTGACTGCTGCAAACCTCAATGGTTTTGCCTGCGTCGCGCTGCGCTTCGGTTTCACCGATGCAAATAACGGCCTTGAGGCCGGCAGCATGAGCAGCAGCGGCTTTTTTGCAAACCAACTCGTCCGTTTCAAAATGGTCGGCACGGCGTTCGGAGTGTCCGACGATGACATACGAGCAACCCAGGTCTTTGAGCATCAGCGGACTGATGTCGCCGGTATGGGCGCCTTTTTCGGCAAAATGGACATCTTGCGCGCCGAGGGCAACCTTGGCTCCGCGCAGGGCTTTTTTGACCGAAGCCAGCAGCGTGAACGGCGGACAAACCAGAAATTCGCAGTCGGACTTGCCGAATGCCTTGACTTCCTGAGCAACGCCCTTAGCCAGAGCAACGCCGTCTTCCAAAAGGCCGTTCATTTTCCAGTTGCCTGCAATGAGTTTTTTTCTTGCCATAATAAAAATCCTTTTACCTGTAAATTTTTCATTGTCGTCTTTGTAGCACAACAAAAATATATTTTCCAGTCAAAAAAACTTTTCAACACGAATATTTATAAGATTGCATAAATTATTAAAATTACCTTATAATACCGGCAGTTTAAATTAACTGCATTTATAGGATTTTTCAGCAATGATGGATAAATTAGCGAAAGCTCAGAAAAACTGGATGTCGAAACTGGTTTTGATTTTGACGGCTCTGAGCTTTATGTCTTTGTTCGGCGTTTCGGGATATTTGACGGGTGCGGCCAGAAACAAGCCGGTTATCAAGGTTGACGACATCAGAATATCGCAGCAGCAGTTCAGCGCGCTTTTCGAGCAGGAACAGCAGATGGCCCGCAGCCTGTTCGGCGACAATCTGCAGATTAACGACGAGATCCGCAACGCCATGCTGCAGGGACTGGTTCAGCGCGAGCTTACCAACGCCATCATTGAGAGAACGGCAGACAAGCTGAACATGCATATCAGCGACAATCTGGTGCGCAAAATCATTTATTCGCAGGCGGAATTTCTGGACGCCAACGGCAATTTCAGCCTGGAACGCCTGCGCCGGGTTCTGTCCGCCTCCGGCTGGACCGAGCAACGCTACATTGACGCCCTGAAAAAGGATATTGTTAAGCAGCAGCTGGTTCAGAATCCTTCCGTCAACATGAATGTTCCGAAAGTTCTGGCCGACGGGCTGGCCAAAGTCGAAAGCCAGAAGAAGACCTTCAAATATATTGTCGTTGATCCGGCAAAGGTTAAAATTGACCGCAAAATTACGCCGGAAGAAACCGAACAGTATTATGAAGACTTCAGCACCAACTTTATCGAACCCGAAAAACGCGACGTTTCCTTTATCGTACTGTCGATAGACGACATGGCAAAAAAAGTCGTTCCGGAAGATGCTGACATTGAAGCCTATTATGAAGAAAACATCGGTCAATTCGAAACGCCGGAGACACGCAAGATTTTGCAGATGGTTTTTGACAGCAGGGAAGACGCCGACAAGGCCATGGCCGAACTGAAAAGCGGCAAGGACTTTTATGTCGTTGCCAAAGAAACGGCAGGACAGGACAAGGAGACGACAGATTTGGGTTATGTTGCCAAAGACCTGCTGATTGCCGACATGGCCGAAGACGTATTCGCCATACGGAAGGGTGAAATTGCCGGACCGGCAAAATCCGATTTGGGCTGGCATATCATGAAAGTCACCGACATCAAGGCCGGTTCCAAGGCAGATAAGGCGGAAGCCCGCAGAAAGATTGTCGAAACGCTGAAAAAAGAACGTGCTTACGACGAGGCCTACACCGTTTCGGCCGAGATTGAAGACAAAATCGGCGGCGGCGCCACGCTGGAAGACATTGCCGGCGAAATGGGCGTTAGGATTTTGAATGTCAAAGGTCTGGGCGAAGGCGGAAAATATGCCAAAGCGCCGGCTGCCCACGCCGAGGTTCTGAAATCAACCGAATTTGTCGACACCGCATTTTCTTACAATGTCGGCGAAATCAGTCAGGTTACTGAAACCGACGACGGCTTTGTCATTGTCCGGGTTGACCAAATTGCCGATGCGCATCCCATTCCGATGGAAAAAGTCAAAGGCGAAATTGAGAAAATGTGGGAAGTCAACGAACGCTCGGCAATCGCTCAGGAGATTATCAACGACGTTATGCATGACCTGGAAAACGGCGATAAAATCGATGAGGTCGGACAGCGTTTCGGCCTGACGGTAAAAAATACCAAGCCCCTGCTCCGCAGCGGAAGCTTTGAAGGCCTCTCGCAAGATTTGATGATTGAGCTGTTTCAGGAAGGCTTGGGCAAACCGAAACTTATTTCTCTGGGCGAGGAAAAGATTATTGCCGTTGCCGACAAAGTCACTGACGCCGGAGAAAAACCTTCGGAAGCCGTTATCGACGGTGTCAAGCGCAGAGCACGGATTGACCTCAGTCAGGATGCGGCAGCCAGTCTGGTCAACAGTTTCGGCGAAGACTATGACGTGCGCGTCAAATATCGTCTTATCGGTTTGGCCGATTAGATTTCGCCGCTGAACATAAAAACAAAAACGCTCCGTGAAACATGGGGCGTTTTTTTGGCGTTTTTGTCTAGACAGACCAGCAGAAATATGGTATTTTGTCGTTCTGATGAAAAATTAGTATGTTGATTATGTTGCGGTTGATGCGAAACTCTTAATTTGAAATTAAGACTTTCCAACACTGATTTTTCTTTTTCTGAATAAATATGTCGAACTTTAAAATAATAAAAAATGAAAAAGATTACATTGAAAAGAGTCGGACAGGCAATTGCCGCGGCGGTCGTGTTTTTAGGCATCTATGCCGGTTATCTGTTTCTGATGACCGGCCAGTGGTCTTCTATGGAAAGATATGTCGGACAGTTTTTTGAAGATGATTTGAAAAACGAGCCGACGTTAACCATTACCGAAGTTTCCGGCGGCTATCTTGCATGGAACCGAACGGTTAAGCTCAGCAACGGTCAAACCGTATTTTTCCACCGGGACAATAATCCGAGCGCATGGCAACTGGAACCCGGCCAGAAAATCGCCGTCTATATTGCAGCCGATGATTTGGCCAAGAAAAAAAGCGCTTATTTTTGCGGCGCTTATGAGAAAAGATGAAAAATTGGTTTTTATTAAGCCCCTCATTTGAGGGGCTTTTTTCTATGTCATGTTCGGGCTT
>FR885461.1:0-46660 GCA_000436375.1 Azospirillum sp. CAG:239
TGATGATCGCGGGCGTATCGCCGCCGGTAATCTTAAATTGTTGTGATCGGAAGTTTCACAACGGTACAATTGTCCCTGACTTTCCGGTCCGGGACAATTTGTTTTTGTCACAAAAGAACGCGAAATCAAAAAATTGGCTTGACTTATCGTAATAATTTAATAACATTAACGCGTACTAAGCAGTAAGTGCAACGTGAATTGTGATTACGATTAATTTTTTTATAAGGAAAAGAACATGAAAGGTACAGTAAAGTGGTTCAATACCAAAAAAGGATATGGATTTATTCAGCCGGAAGGCGGAAATAAAGATGTATTCGTTCATGTTACTGCTTTGGAAAAGACCGGTCTCCGCCGTCTGTTTGACGGACAGGTCGTAAGCTTTGATATTTATGACGATCGCGGCCGCAATGCAGCCGGAAACATAATAATACTGAAATAATTATTTTTATAAAAGCCGGAGACCCCGCAGTTTTTCCCTGCGGGGATTTTTATGTTCATTTAAGAATTTTCTTGCCTAAAGTTCAATTTTAGCATACATCTTGCCTGTACGTAAATTATCGGAATGGGGAAATGAGTGGAATAGATGTCGTCCTGTTGGGATTGGCTTTGGCCGTGGACGCTTTTGTCGTATCGTTCTCTTACGGCTTAATCCTGAAAAGAAATCGCTGGCGAAATGCCGTAAGTCTGGGAGCTGCCACCGGTTTGGGACAGTTTGTCATGCCTGTTGCCGGTTGGTATGGCACAAATCTGGTGCATGGGTATATTGAAAGCATTGATCATTGGATTGCTTTTGCCGTATTTCTGGCTTTAGGATTGAAAGTAATTGACGAAGCCCTGAGCGGAGAAGATGAGCCTTGTAAGCTGAGCCGGCAGTTGACGTTTAAAGTGTTGCTGATGATTGGGCTGGCAACCAGTATCGATGCCTTGGTAACCGGAATTACGCTCTACTTTATGAATGTTTCGATTTGGTTTGCAGCGCCGGCTATCGGTATTATAACTTTTGTCTGTGCCGTAATCGGCTTTCAGCTTAACTGCTGTTTCAAAAAAGTTCCGACCAGATATTTGGAAATTGCCGCCGGAATTATCCTGATTCTGCTTGGCTGTAAAGTTTTGTACGAACACCTTTCCGCCGAATAGGCCGCAAAAAGCAGTTTTTCGAAACTGCTTTTTTGATTTGGTCTTTAAAAATAAAAAATAGACAAAAGACAAAAAAGAGAATATACTCAAAATCAGATTTTTTATTATCAATACAGGTATTATTATCCGAGAGAATTTATCTTCGCATAATTCTGCCTGTTTTTTCGCGTGTTCTTAAATTTAATATAAACCCTTAAAAATTAGCAGTTATGAAAAGGTATTTTATCGTCTTTACGGTTTGTATGGCGCTGATGCTTGTCGGGCTTTGCGTTATGCTGAAATTTGTCTGTCTGGGGAACTTGACCCGGGCGGCTGTCGCTTTCGTTCTTATGTCTGTTTCCGGCATTTTGAGTTATCTTGTTTACCGGACATATGATGTAATCAGGGACATGAAATCTCATTACGAATATTTCGGTCTGGATGACGGCACGGCTTATATGCGGCTTCAGAACGATACGCGGCTCGATTTGTATTTCGGGTCACTGCCCGTTCGACAGCTGAGGGAAGAACGCAGAAAATACGTTTTTCTGCTTAACGGTCTTGATGGCAACCGGAAACTTTTCCGAAACCAGAAGGACGAATTGCGCGCTGACTATGCCAGAATATTGCGGTTCATACAAAAATATTTGCAGCCATGAAAAGATATCTGGTTTTTGCGGCATGCGGCTGGATAGCCTGTTTGTCGGGACTGTGTTTGGCGCTTAGCCTTTCGCCGTCGCTTGATATTAAACTTTTCGGCATAATTTTGTTTCTGTTTGGCGGAATGTCGGGCTATATTTGCGGAGAACATTACCGGCATATCATGAATATTGCTGGGGCTTACCGCAGTCTGCTGGGCATTAAGAACGGAGCCGTCCGTTTTCTCTGCGGTTTGTCTTCGGAAGAGCTTAAAGATCTGATTCGCGTATTGACGCCTGAAGAACTGGCCGGCGAAGCGGAAAGAACGGGCGCGGTTCTTGCTGAACTGAAAGACAGAAAGAGGGGCCGGCCTTGTAAGAAAATAAGTCAGCTGGAAAATATTTTGCGCGTTTTTGCCAAAGCCGCTGACAAGAAACAAAAAAGAGAGCCTTAACGGCTCTCTTTGGCGTTTAAATCCCGATCCAGCAAATACGGACTCTTGCCAGCTCTCGTCCGTCCCCCGTCGCCTTAATGCGATGAATTGTCGTCAGGTTGTCAAATTCGGTTTCTACCCGGATGTCTTCGCCGTATAAACCCTCTTTTTTAAATGCAATTTCAATTTCCGCCGGCGTATGCGCAGCCCGGAAATCAATGCCGACCGCTTCAGACGCCCAGAGCGGATAAACTGCGTTGTTGACGTGGTTGTTCAGGTCTATATCGTCAAAACGAATAAAAAATTCCGCAGCTTCGTCAATCTTTTGCGGCTCTGATATTTTAGGAAAATCCGTATCGATAACCCTTTCCCCGATAACCTGATACATCGGCAGGTTTTCCCGCAGGGCAATCGGCCTCCGCCGAGCGGCGTCAATCAGAATCCACTGGCTTGAGGCCTTAATGAGCGTATCGCCGTTTTCCGACTGTACCAGAAATTCGCGAATGGCGCCGAGTTTCTTTTCTACGGCCGGCCAGGATTGCACTTTGATTTTTTCGTGCATTTTGGGCAGCCGGGCAATTTGCAGATGGTAGTTGGATCCGACCCAGGCAAAACCTTTGCTCAAACAATATTCCAGCCCCAGTCCCATCGCCGAGGCATGGCTGTCGGCAACGTCCTGAAAAATGTTCATTAACGTCAGCAGACGCAGATTTTCGTTCCGGTCGCATTCATAAGTCCGAATCAAATATTCTTTTTCAATTTTATAAATATTCATGTTTTTTCCTCTTTATTGCGGCTCTCGATAAACAAAAGGCTTCCGGAAGATTTTCGGCGGCAGTTCGCAGGCGCCTTTGCGGCGCTGATGCAAAAACATTTTGAAACGTTTCTGGCAGCGGCGGTTACTGATGGTTCTTTTCAGAAAACCCATTCCGGACGTTTCTTTTTGAAAGACTTCGGTCAGATAGGCAAAATCATCGTTGTAAACAACAACCAGCCATTTTGCCGGCAGGGAGGAAACCTTTACGGCTTCACTGCCGTTAAGCCGGTAGATTTCGTTGTTGCGGGGCGTATCGGGCAGCAGTTTCATATTCATATAGGCGGCCAGCTCTCGAAAATTGTCAATGACAAAAACCGGACAATGTGTCGGAATAAAAACCGGCCTGTTCAAAATAAAGTTCAGATATTCGTAATCACCCAGAAAACCGTGTCCGAAACCCTGCAGTTCGGGAACCGCGTCAACGTCCGTAAAGCTGATGTTGTGAGCGTTCAGCTGCCCTTTGAGCGGATTGAAGAACGTTTTGGCTGTAATGATGCCGAAACAGTTTTCGGCATTGGCGTCAAAAGCCTGTGAAACATGGTTATAGGTGCCGATGACCACGTAATTGTCTTTCAGTTTGGCGATTTCGTCCCGATCATGATTGTAAATAACCTTAATGCGTTTGCCGGCCATTTTGTCAAAGGAAATGCCGTAGTCGATAATCCGCTGCAGGTAGCTGTAAAAATCCGGATTCCCAAAAAATATCACGTTTTTTTTAAGTTTTAGCGCAGCCAGAAAAGCGATGATGTACATTTCCGGATGCGTCGGATAAACCGGCAGAAAGATTTTGCCTTTGCGGCTTTTTCTCATCAGGCAGACCAGCTTCTTAAACGTCGTCACTTCCTTAACCGCATAGCCGTCGTCATAAATGCCGTAAAAGTCCGTTACGGCAAATTTTATGTCTGCGGCCAGTTGTTTCAGGCGCTTGGTGTTGGTTGCTTTGCGAAAATAGGTGCTGCTGTCGATTTTCATGTCGCCGCTGTGATAGACGGTCGTGTTTGGCGTCCTGATGATAAAGCCGAAACTGTCAAAGCAGGTATGGGACGACGACATCACCTCAATTTCCAGTGAACCTGTCCTGATTATACTGCCGTCGTCGATAATGTTTTGCTTGGGTCTTTTGTATTTCGGAATGCCGAACTCCCTGTACAGGTCTTCCAGAATCATAAAGGTATATTTGCCTGCGTACAGCGGCGGCAGCGAATAGCCGGCCTTGATGTAGTGAACGATGCCGTTAAGGTGATCGGGGTGCGAATGTGTCAGAAAAATCGCGGCTGCTCTATCTTTTCCTGTGCCGAGAAATGCCCGGATATCAGGAACGGCGGCCGCTGAATTTTTGATTCCCAGCGCCTGATGATTGTCAAATTTTCCGAGATCGACAATTATTGTTGTCCGGCCATCGGCGGTTACGTCGGTATAACGGTAGGAATGCCCGCTGATTTGGTCAATATTATTGCCGCCGAGCGGCTGCCAGTATAATCCGTATTCTTCCGATAAACTATTCATTAAAACGAAACCGACCCAAACGTTTAAGTTAAGGTCGGTTTAGCAAATTATCGCCGGTTTAGCAATTACTTTGTTTTGTTTTTCCTATATTCGGCCAGTTTGGCTTCCCGCCAGGCTTTGGCATCGGCTCTGGCTTTTGCCAGCGAAGCCTTGGCTTCGGCAATCCGCTTTTCGGCAATAACCTTGCGGTCATGTCCGGTTTTGTTTGCCGCCGGTTTGGTCATGTTGCCGAACAGGCTTGCGCTCAGGTCATTTTGCGCCAGCTTGACTTTTTCGTAAGCCGAAGCCAGTTTGCGCTTATAACGCTGCGCTTTGGTTGGTACGCTGGAGTGATATGCCATGGCAGCCTTGATCCAGTCACGCTTCTGCTCGTACAAATTGCGCAGGAATTTGGCGCCGTAAGTAACGTTTGTTTCCGGATCCAAAGCGTCTTCAATGCTGTCAAAGGCGTCGCCGTGATAAGCCAGATTAATCTGCATGCAGCCGACGTCAATGCTTTTGACGCCCTGCGCCTGCAGTTTCTTAACCGCTCTGATGGCTTCTTCCTTGGTGGCAAAATAACGGCCTTTGCCCTGAGCGTTGATTGTCCACGGCCAGGCGAGCGTCTGTTTCTTGGCTTCGTTGTAACGTCCGGTTTCAACGCTCGAAATCGTAGTCAGCAAGTGCTTTTTGATTTGGTATTGTTGCTCAATTTTAGCTGTGGCTTGCATACAGACATAAGCATCGTCAACTTTCAGGTCATTGGCTTTTGCCTGTACGGGCTGAATTAACATCAGCAATAATACAAAAAACATTAAAATTTTTGATACGAAAAGTCGCATCCCTCTGCTCCCCAAAAGCGGCCACAAACATCCCTTATGCAACAAATGTGCCAATTTCAGTTTGCTTAACGGCAGTAAAAATACAAAACGCTTAAAGGTTGGTTATATTAAATTAAACTCCAAATCGTTAAAATATCCTAACAATCTCTCGTTATAATTAAAAAAATCAAAAATGCTCCCGGAAATATAAACCGGGAATCTTCAAAAACAAGGGGGTTTATAACACAGTTAAAATTTAAAATCCAGCAAAAATTGCGCCAGAGCCTTCAGAGAGGCGCTGATGTCTGAGCTAACCTTATGAAAATCATCGTTTTTTTTGTGTGTATTTTCTTCCATGTAAAGGGCACGGTTGGTTTCCAGCTGCAGGGTAAAGATTTTGCGTCGCGGCTGGCAGAAATTAAAGGTTATGAAGGCGCCGGAGTAGGGGCAGTTGAACGTGGTGTGATATTTTCGTTTTTCCAGTTCGTCTTTCAGAAAACTGCCGAATTCTCCCGGGCAGCTTTGCTCAAACAGATTTCCAAGACAGAATTCGATGTTTTGACCGTCGTTCATAATGGAGCAGATTTTGGACGGCATTGAGTGGCAGTCAACCAGCAGGCAGAAACCAAACTTCTTGACGCATTTGTCAACCAACTGTTGCAGGCGCTTGTGATAAGCGTCGTATACGTTTTTGAAACGTTCCTGAACTTCGTCGAAATTCAGCAAACCGTCATATATGTTGTTATTGTTGGCGGAAATTCGGTGTATCACGCCTAACCCGACCCTGCAACGCCGTCCCATCGGCAGGTCTTTCTGCGGATGGTTGAAAAACATGGCCGGGTCTATTTCGATTTTGTCGCGGTTGACATCGACAAAAGCCCGGTTGATGTTCATCGAAATCATCGGAATTCCGGCATCTGACGCCGGTCGGACAAGTTCGTCGACAAAGGAGTCTTCATTGCTGCGCAGTTCGTTGATGTCCATTTTGACCGCGTTGAGAAATTCTTCGGGAAAAAACTGTCCGCAGTGCGGTGCCGACAAAACCATCGGAAATTTGATTTCCGAGGTGTTGCATTCCTCAAAAATCCTCAGCTTCCTGTAGTTTACCTTAAAGTCAATATGTTTCTCGGCCACGTTTTTCTCCTTATGGTTTGTAAAAGTATAATCAAAAATTATTAAATTTTTAATAATGCGTTTAAAGACGGCTGAAAGGCTTTTTCAGCATAAAAATCCGAAAAAGAAAAAAACAGCTAAAAAATGCTTGCATTTCTGAAAAAAAGATTTTATAAAAGCAAAGTCCTGAAGACATCGGGTGTGTAGCTCAGCGGTATGAGCACTACGTTGACATCGTAGGGGTCACAAGTTCGATCCTTGTCACACCCACCAATAACAATAAAGCCTCCCTTGCGGAGGCTTTATTGTTATTGACAGGGTATGCTGGAGAGAACTTGTGAAGCAAGTTCGGCGACCGAGTTCCTCATTGGGGAACGAGGGAGAGTGACGAGCAGCGCGAGGAAGCCGGAGGCGGCAGCGTGCGCAGCGCCTGCCCAAACTTGTCACACCAACGCCGTTTTTTTGCCTCCCTTGCGGAGGCTTTATTGTTATTGACAGGGTATGCCGGAGAGAACTTGTGAAACAAGTTCGGCGACCGAGTTCCGCAGTTTGAGAGGTTTTTCTGTCTGATAACTTGTCTGTCCGGTTGGCAAGTGTCCTGCTCTGTGCTAATCTGGCGCAAATTGAAAATATGGAAAATCTGATGATTGATTTGCATTGTCATTCTACAGCTTCCGACGGGACCGATTCGCCGTCGCGAATAATTGAAAAAGCGCATGAAATCGGACTGACGGCAATAGCCTTGACGGATCATGATGTCGTTGACGGTCTGGCGGAATTTCAGGCGGCTGCCGCAAAATATCCCGGTTTGTGGGCTGTCAACGGTACGGAGCTGGCGGTAGATTGTCCCGGCGCCAGCGTCGAAATTTTGGCGCTGGATATAAAAGACGTCAATCCTTTCCGCGAGCGGCAGAAGAAGTTGATAGCTTTTCGCAATCAGGCGCTTGTCGAACGTATTGATAAACTGAACGGGTTGGGTATCGAAATAACCGCGGAGGATGTTTATCTGAAGCCGGACGGCAGTTGCCGCAGTGTCGTCGGCCGTCCGCATATTGCCGCCGTCCTGCTGGAAAAAGGTTATGTTGCCACGATTCAGGAAGCGTTTGACCGTTATTTGAAGCGCGGTGCCGCGGCATATGTGCCGAAGAGGAATCCGCCCTTGCGTGAAACGATAGAATTTATCCGCAGTCATAACGCGGTTGCTTCGTTGGCACATCCGATTCATACCCGGCTTGACGACGAAAGCTTGTTTAACCTGCTGAAAAAGATGAAAAATTACGGTTTACAGGCAATGGAATGTTATCATTCGGATCAGACGCCTGCCGATACGCGGAAATATCTGCAAATGGCCGGCCGGCTCGGACTGTTTGCGACCGGCGGTTCCGATTATCACGGCGCCGTACATCCCGATATTGAACTTGGACGCGGCAAAGGCGGGCTGAATATGCCCGATTCGCTGTTGCAGCCTTTTATTGAAAGAAAAAAACAATGAAAATCGGCGTTTTTGATTCGGGGCTGGGCGGTCTGGTTATTACCCGCTCTTTCATAAATACGCTGCCGGAATATGACTATGTTTATTACGGCGACACGAAACATCTTCCCTACGGCGAAAAGACTTCCGGGCGGATTCTCAACTATACCCTTGAGGCCGTAAAGTTTCTGATTGCGCAGGACTGTGCGCTGATAATCATCGCCTGCAATACGGCAACGTCAATAGCCCTGCGTTATATCCAGCAGCGTTTTATTCCGGCTTACGCTCCCTCGGTTAAAGTACTGGGCGTCGTTATTCCGACCGTGGAAAAGGCGCTGGAAACGCATGCCGCCGGCGTCGGGGTTATTGCCACTAACGCTACTGTGCGTTCGCATATTTACCGTACCGAGCTGCATAAAATATGCCCGGAACTTGCCGTGCGGGAAATTGCCGCGCCGCAGCTGGTGCCTGCTATTGAAGGAAACGACTTTGCCGCGGCCGAGCGGTTGGCAAAAGAATATGCCGCGCAGTTTGACTCTGTTGACGGCCTGATTCTCGGCTGCACGCATTATCCGCTGGTTAAGGAATATTTTCGCAGGTATCTGCCGTCGAATGTCCGCGTGGTATCGCAGGACGAATTGATGGGCGACAAACTGAAAGATTATCTCCACCGTCATGCCGAAATTGAAACAAGACTTGATAAAAACCATTGTTATCAGTTTGGAGTCAGCCGCCTGAACAAACATTACCGGCAGCTGGCCGATATGTTGTTTCCGGGAATTGATGTAGCGGAATACAAAAAGGAAACCGGGAATTAATCCCGGCTTTTCTTCTTTTGCAGCAGAGCGGCGGTTATGTCGCTGCGGGGCGCGATAACGGCGGCGGTTGCCGCGGCAATGCCGTTTTCTTTTGCGATTCCCCTGAACCCTTTTCGCAGCGCCTGAAAATGTTGCTTCCTTTCCTTAACGTAACCTTTCATTCCTAAAGAGAAAGCCTTGCGGAAACGTTTGAGCCTGCTCATTTCCGGGCTTTCCTGTTTTACTTTGTTCAAGGCGCTGACAAAATTTCTTTTCATCGCTATTGCTTCGCGCGGTCCGAAAAAGATTACCGCAGCGCCGACAGCCGGTGCCGCATTCAACATCATGGCGCCGGCAAAACCAGCTCCGAGGGCTGCGGCCGTATCACCGACGATTTTTTTTGCGTCTTTGAAAACGTTCTTTTTCGGCTTGGTTGGCTTTTTAGAGGGAGATGAGGAAAGGCCGGCGGTGGAAAGCCCGTATTTTTTGTTGAACTCTTCCATCTCTTTCAGCATATTGTCGATTTGGTCACTCATTTCTTTTCTCCGCGTTTTCTTTAAAGTATACACGAATTGATGTTTTTGTCAAAACAAAATGTCATTTTTGTCTAATATTATTGAGGCTTGCCGACGTCAATCCAGCCAAGACTGTCAGACAAACGGAACAAATCGTCACAATTCAGTTCAATGGCAGAATTGCTGCTGCCGCAGGCCGGAAAGACGGTGCGAAAGCGTTGCAGCGAAACGTCGGTATAAACCCGTACGTTTTCGGGAATGCCGAAAGGACAGACGCCGCCGACGGCATGTCCGGTATATTGCAGAACCTCATCCGGGGAAAGCATTTTTGCCTTGCAGCCGAACAGTTCTTTGTATTTGCGGTTGTCGATTTTGCAGTCCCCGGCCGCAACGATAAGAATAACGCCGCTTTTGGCCATAAAAGACAGGGTCTTGGCTATACGTGCCGGTTCAACGCCGAGTGCAGCCGCCGCCAACTCGACGGTAGCGCTGGAGGCCGCCGTTTCGATAATGTCATCTCCGCGGCCGAATTGTTGCAGATATTTGCGGACTCTTTCAATGCTCATTTTTCCTCCGTAAAAGAAAAGCCCCGTTCGGGGCTTCTCTGCTTAGCAGATATGTTCAAATTCCTGTTTCAGGTCGCGATTGAACATTTCCCTGATTGTTTTTTTGATGTCGGCTTTTTCGTAAATGACTTTATATAAGGCCTGACAAATCGGCATGTCAATATTCTCGCGGTCGGCAATCAGTTTAACGGCTTCCAGCGTCGGCACGCCTTCGGCAAGCTTGCCGAAGTTTTCGCCGCGGGCAAAGCTCTCGCCGAACGAACGGTTATGGCTGTGCTTGGAAAAAAGTGTCGCCTCATAATCGCCCAAATGCGCCAAACCATAGGCCGTATGCGGATTGCCGCCGAAATGGGCGATAAATCTGCCGACTTCAATCGGGGCGCGCGCCATCAGGGCGCCTTTCAGACCGTACCATTCCAGACCGTCAAGAATGCCGGCCGCCAGCCCGATGACATTTTTCAACGCGGCGCCGATTTGATTGCCGATAAGGTCAGAACCGTAGTAAAAGCGAATAAGTTCGCTCTGCAGATTCTTAATCAGCATGTCTTTGGTTTCTTCCTCATAGGAGTCGATAACCGCGCAGGATGGAACCTTTTTCATATAGTCCTGAACATGTCCCGGTCCGGCCAATACGGCAATATGAATGTTCTGCTGGATTTCTTCTTTCATGATGTCGTGCATAATGGCGGCGCTGGGCGTTTCCAAACCTTTCATCGCCAGAAGGAAAGTTCTGCCGCGCACGTCAAAACCGTTCAGTTGCCTGCACAGCGAACGAAAATGCTGACAGCCGATGGAGACAATGATGATGTCATTTTTCAGCACGTCTTCGATTTTATCGTGCAAAATCATGTTGTCGGACAGGCTCAGATAAGGGTTTTTCCGGGTGTCGCGAAGCTCGATGAAATTCGGCGAAGTCGGAATGTCATACATGTCGACCTGATCGAAGCCGCAATAGTTTCCGGCATACCAGCCGAGAAAAGTTCCCCAGCGGCCGCATCCGATTAATGAAATCTTTTTCATAAAACAGTCCTTTGATAATTAAGTACGGAATAACTCATTCTCTAACGCAAAAATGCCGGTTTGGCAATGCCGATAGAGCAAAAACGCACAAGCCTAGCCGAAAGTGTGTCCGCCTTTGGCAACGTTGGTTGCCGGCATGTCGACGAAATGAATGTTGACGGCTTCCGCTTCGCAGCCGAACTTCCGTACGCAGAAATCGGTCAGAGCTTTGGCCAATTGGCCGATTTTTCCGTTGTAGCCGATGGATTTCATCTCAATCAGCGCGCCGACGGTTTCGGGATTGGCTCCGCAGCTCATCAGCTTGCCGGTATTGATTTTGGCGGCGATATAGTCTTTGGGCTTGTTCAGTTCGGCGGAAACCAGCTCAACCAGTTCGGAAAGTTCCGTTTTGGTCGCTTTGGCTTCTGCATTGGTGTCAATGGTAATAAACGGCATGTTTTTTTCTCCTTGATAGATGGTTTGAATGAACCAAGCATAGCCGAATAGTTATATTTGGCAACAGCAAATTTTAAGACCAAAAAGCAAATGTAACAAAAGTTTTATAATTTTTTCGCTTTTTTTATGTTATATTGACAATTGAAGTAATTCATGAGTGATATCTGCCCTACTAAGAAAAACGCCCGATAGAATTCGGGCGTTTTTTGCGCGTATCAATCCTGCCGGAAAACCGGCGGATAAATAAAACTTTCCGGCTGTTACAGCGAACCTTTTTTTACATGTTGCCGGCCGACAATCGCATTGATGTGGTCAAACTCTTCAAAAGAATGATACGCATAGTCCTGAGCTTTTTTGTCGCAGTCGTAGAAGACTTTGTTGGCCAGCGTCTGAATTGCGTTGTCAATTCTCTGAAAAGCGGCGTTGTAGTCGGCATTGAAGTTGTTTTTTGTTTTTTTCTTTACAAGGTCATGGTAAGCCGCAATGACTTTTGCCGTTTCGTCGGCGGAGTTGGCATAGCCTTTTTCTTCAAAGTCGCGCATAATGCGCGCCGTCGTCTGATAAAAGCACTTGTTGGTCAAAATGCTTCTTTGACTTTTATTGTTACTATCAATAATCATGATATAACATCCATTTCCTTATTCCGTAACAATTATGTAACACATCTTTTCCGAATTTGCAAGAGGCAGCCGGGCAAAATGTGAACATACAAAAAGCTTGGCATAAACCGGTTAAAAATCGGTTAATTGCCCGATGTCGGAAAAAGCCCCTCAAAAGAGGGGCTGTTCTTATAGTTCATCGTCAGGAAATGCCCACTTTGAGGATGCTCGGACACAAGCCGGATCAAGAGGATCGTCTCCGGGGCAGCAGCAAACCGTTTCGTTAACGGCACAAGTATGCTTAGGCGCGTCTATAACCTTATAATCAGGGTTGGAACAGTAATAAAGCACGCAACCGTTATAGGTGTTAAATCCATTATCATAACACTGATTATATAAGTAACCGCGGTGATAATATGCCGTATAATCCAGACTGCTTTTGTTATAGGTTTTATGCGAAGATCCCGATGTCGGATATCCGCTGGGGCCGCACTGGTTTCCACCTGTCCAGCGTTTCCAGCCGTCGCGGTCGCAGCCGCAGCTCTCATAATAGGTAACGCCGTTGCAGACGACAGTGGCACCATTCGGTCGGGCATCAGAATCTATATTAAATGTACCGTTACTGAGACAGCTGACATACCCCTCTGCCGTTCCGCCGGTTCTTGTGCAAGCGCCGCAGGCAACGTATTTTTGACCGTCACGCACACAAGAATCTGTTTCTTCGTAAGTAGTTCTGTTAAAAATTTTCCCAGAGCAGGTTGTGTTTGTTGCGGTACATTCGCACATCCTGCAATATTTTCCGCCTGATTTTCCGGAAGTTCGCAGTGTATAGGCGTCGGTACATGTCGTTACGTCGGTAGAATATCCGTCCGGGCATTGAGCCGGAACACATTTTCCGCAGGCTTGTCCGCCGGAAACGCCGTTGGTTTCCAGAACGTACCCGTCGGAAGTTTTGCAGGATTTAACCGCGGTGTCATATCCGTCCGGGCAGGACGAATTTGTACATTTGCCGCAAACGCCGTCGCCTGATTTTCCGGAAGTCGTCAGACGATAGCCGGCCGCCGTATCGCAGGAATCAACCGATGTCGAGTAACCGCTTGGACAGGGTTTGGCCGTGTTGTTGTACAATGTTTCGCCGTCGCAGGTTGTGCAGGGCGTTGACGTCCAGCCTTCACCGCTCTTCGGCGCTGCATCGCCGTAACAGCTTTCGACGCAGGCCGGAGTGCAGTCGCCGGAACAATAGCCGTTGCGGTAAATACCTTTGCAGTCGCTTTTGTTGTCGCACTTGTTCGGAAAATAGTCGCTCTTGCAGTAGGTGCTGCAACGTGAAGCGTCCTTATAACAGACGGTTCCGGTACAATACTGCCATGTTCCGCCGCAGTCGTAGTATCCCGGGCAGGGGTCGCAGTCTTTGGCTTTGTAACAGGTATTGCCGCATTCGTTGCGGATTGTGTCGTAGCATTCGGAAGTTGCCGTTGACGTATAGCCGGACGGGCAGGAGTTGTCGCAGCATTTTTTGCAGCTTTCGCCGCAGGCATTCTGTCCGACCGTGTTTCCGGTACAGGTTGTTGACGAATTGGCCGGGCAGTTGTTGACCAGACATCTGCCGAAGGCGGCATTGTAAGGACAAGACCTGTCAAGGCAGTAGCCGTCCGGACATGAAGAAACAAAACCTTCGTTTTTGCACTGTTTGGACGAATCAACGTCATAAACGCCGTCGCCTTTGCCGAAGCCGACGTTGGGGTCGCAGTCGCCGAAACCGAGGAAGCAGACAGAGGCAGTCTTATAGGCTTTGTCGGGTTGTTCAAACTGAAAGGCGGGCTTCGGTTCGGGTGTGTATGTGTGTGCATGTGTAGGAAAGCCGGAGGCAATGGTTAGCCTTGGGAACATAAGAGCCGTTCCGGAAAGCAAAGAGAACATTAAAACAGATTTCTTCATAGTATCACCTCGCGACAAAGTTAGAACCGAAGCCCGAAAGGGGAGCGAGAGGCAATGGAAAGAATGTCGGATGCGCCGACAAAAGAACCTGCGGCATAAAAGCGCCGCAGCATCAGACAATCCACACCTATCGAGTATCAGGATAAGCTAATTTGTGGAAAGAGTCAACTATTAATGAAAGTACAAATTTTTCTGTCTACCAATGATGGAACTACATAAAATTTTTTTGGCAAAAATAAAGCCCCTCATTTGAGGGGCTTTATTAGAAAGCGCTTCTTAAATGTTTCCGAACGGATTCAGAACCTTTTCATCAGGTTGTTTCCGCAGGTCAAAGAAGTTAAGGAATACCGCCGATACATAAATTGACGAATATGTACCGATGATAATACCCCAAACCAGCGTAAACGAGAAGCTTCTCAGAACGTCTCCGCCCCAGATTAACAGTGCGGTCGAAGCCAGCAGCGTTGTCAGGCCGGTCAAAATCGTTCTGGAAAAAATGTCGTTAATGCTTTTGTTGAGCAAATCATATTGCGGCATTTTCTTATATTTGCGCAGATTCTCTCGGATGCGGTCATAAGTAACGACCGTATCGTTGACCGAATAACCTGCCAGTGTTAGGATTGCCGCTACCGTCGTCAGGCTGAAATCCATGTCAAACAATGACAGAAGGCCGACTGTGATAACGATATCGTGAATTAGTCCGAGACAGGCGCCAAGGGCAAACTGCCACTCAAAACGAACCCAGATATAGGCCGTAATTGCCAAAATGGCGATGACTGAGGCGATAATGCCGTCTTTTTTCAGCTCGTCGCCGACCTGCGGGCCGACCAGTTCGACTTTGCGGTACTCATAATCGGCTCCCAGGGTTGATTTAATTTCGTTGACGGCGGCCATTTGTTCTTTTTCGTCCAAACCTTTGGCCTGTGCCCTGATCATGACTTCGTCGCCGATTTCGCCGATGGTCTGAATGTTGACGTCATCCAGATCAATATGGTCAAGTTTGTTTCTCATTTCCTCGACGTTGATTTTATCTTCGGCTTTCAGCTCAATCAAAATGCCGCCGGAGAAGTCAATGCCGTAATTAAAGCCTTTAAAGGCAATGCAGGCAATAGCCAGAACAAACATGCCGATAGACAGCACATAAGTCAATTTGCGGGCGCCCATAAAATCAATGGTCGTATCTTTGGTTACCCAACTGAAAATTTTCATCATTTCTGCAATTCCTCGTCTTAAATCGGCAGCTTGGTCGGCTTATACTTGTTAAGCCAGCTGGCAATGATTAATCTGGTTACGGTTACGGAAGTAAACATTGAAGTCGCGATACCGATGGCCAGCGTAACCGCAAAGCCTCTGACCGGACCTGTGCCGAAATAAAACAGCACGAAGGCCGCAACCAGCGTGGTCAGGTTGGAGTCGACAATCGTACCCCATGCTTCCGTAAAGCCTGCTTCGGCGGCGTCCTTGGTGGAACGGCCGTTTTTGACTTCTTCGCGCATGCGCTCGAAAATCAGCACGTTTGCGTCGACCGCCATGCCGATGGTCAGTATAATACCGGCAATGCCGGGCAGCGTCAGTGTTGCGCCCATAAAGCTCAGTGCGCCGAGCATCAGGAACAGGTTCATCAGTACGGTTACGGTCGTGAAAATGCCGAACAGGCCGTAGGCCAGAACCATGAAGACGATAACCGCAATCAAACCGATAATCGAGGCGGTAATGCCTTCGCGGATAGAATCCGAACCCAGACCTGCGCCGACGGTTCTTTCTTCCAAAACCTCAAGCGGGGCGGGCAGGGCGCCCGAACGAAGCAGCAAAGCCAGGTCATTGGCCGATTCCAGCGTAAAGTTGCCGGAGATGATGCCGCTGCCGCCGGTAATGGCGCTTTGAACGACCGGGGCCGAAATGACCTCGTTATCCAATACGATGGCCAGTCTTTCGCCGATGTTGTTTTTGGTTGCCTCGCCGAATTTTTTGCCGCCGATGGTGTTGAATTTAAAACTGACAACCGGCTGTCCTTCCTGAAAAGCAGCTTGGGCGTCAACCAGATTTTCACCGCCGACGACCGGTTTACGGCTGATGACATAAGTTTCGCCGCCTTCGCCCTTGATCAGGCGGGATGAACTGCCGAGCTTGCCGCGGCGGGCGTCCGCAGCGGTCGACCGGCTGTCAACCATGTGAAACGACAGCTTTGCCGTCTTGCCGAGCAGGGTTTTGACATATTCCGGATTTTGCAAACCCGGCAGCTGAACGACAATGCGGTCGGTTCCCTGGCGCTGAATGACCGGTTCTTTGGTGCCCAGTTCGTCAATGCGGCGGCGGACAATCTCAATCGACTGGTCGACGACTTTCAGGCGCAGCTCGTTCAAAGCCGCTTCGCTGTATTTGATGACCAGCGTACCGTCCTCATTCTCTTCAACCAGAATGCCGTTGTCTATTTTCTTAAACAGGCCGCGCGCCTGATTGCGGGAATTCAGGTTTTCGATTTTTACCTTGACCGATTCGGAACTGGCGTTCAGATTCTGATAGCGGATTTTGTTCTCGCGCAAAAGCTGGCGCGCGGAATCTTCAACCGTTGACATTCTGTCTTTGAGAACGTCGTCAAGTTTGACTTCCAGCAAAAGGTTTGAACCGCCCTGCAGGTCAAGTCCGAGGTTAACCGGCTGCCACCATTTCGGCAGGGAGGAGGGATCCTTCATCATATTTGGTATGGCAAAAAAGATGCCGATGACACAAATGGCAAGAATCAGGAAAATTCTGGTTCGTGACAGTTTATACATAACTAAAGCCTCTTGATAAATTACTTTTTGTGCTTTTCTTGAGCATTTGAATTAGCCGGTTTGGCGGCTTTGTTTTTGGCCGGTTTGGTTTCAATCTTTGCCGGTTTGAAGTTTTCTTCGTTTACCACGTCGCGGATGGTTGCGCGGTTGACCGTGACGTTCAGCCCGTCGGCAATCTCGACGACCAGTTCCATGCCGCCGTCTTCGGCTTTGACGACTTTGCCGTAAATACCGCCGCCGGTAATGACCTTGTCGCCCTTCTTGATTGCCATGAGCATGGCTTCGTGCTGTTTGATTTTCTTCTGTTGCGGACGAATGAGCAGAACATAGAAAATGACAAAGATAAGTCCCAGCTGAATCAGAGTTCCGTAAACCGAACCCTGCGCCGCGGCTGCGTCGCCTGCCTGAGCAAAAGCCTCACTGATAAACATTTTTTTCTCCTAATTATTAATAAACTGCAATGACTATACACCAAACTCCGTTCTTAACAAGAGTCTAAAGTCATTTATTTAACAAATTTTTTTATTATTTAGGTATTTAAGCCGGACGAATGCAAGCCTTGGTTCATCAGGGCAGATAAGCCGTCGGATTCAGAGCCTTTTTGCCTGAGCGGACCTCAAAATGCAGCTGCGGCGTGTTGACTCCGCCGGTAGAGCCGACCGTAGCGATTTTTTCGCCGCGGGCTACCCGTTGCCCTTTTTTTACAAACAGGCGGTCATTGTGGGCATAGGCGGTAATCCAGCCGTCGTCGTGCTTAATCAGAATCAGGTTGCCGAAACCTTTCAGTTCGTTGCCGGCATAAGCGACCGTGCCTTTGTCGGCCGCCTTGACGTTGGTGCCGAGTGCGGCTTTGATGTTTATGCCGTCATTGGTGCGGCCTTTGCCGATGGTGCCGAAATGCGAGATGACGGAGCCCTTAACCGGCCACAGGAATTTCGTCTTGCGGTATTTGGAAACGGGTTTTGCCTTGCTTCGGGAGCTTTGGGCGGTTTTTTTTGTGGTTGTTCTGGCTGAAGAAGACGATTTCCAGCTCCAGCGGCTCGGTGTGGTTTTGGGCGTGGCCGCTTTGTATGAAGCCGTTTCCGTATTGCTCAGGCTGCCCGGCAGTACCAGCCGCTGGCCGATGGCAAGGGTGTAAGGCTCGTTCAGCCTGTTAATCCGGCTCAGCGAGCGCAGGTCGACGTCATATTTTTTCGATATGCTGTACAGGGTGTCGCCTTTGGCAACCGTATGGTATCTGGCTCCCGGCATTCTCAGCACGCGGCCGATAGTCAGCGTATAAGGCGGCGTCAGGCCGTTGGCTTCGACCAGATCGCGTATCGGCACGTTGTAGCGGCGCGAAATGCTGTAGAGAGTGTCGCCTTTGCGGACGGTAACATAATCAGGATGTGAATTGAACAAATCGCTGAAGTTAATCAGCCGGACTCCTCCCTGGTGAAAAGTGCACCCCGAGGCCAGCAATATCAGCGGCAGCAATATTATCCAAACTCTTTTGGCCATAAATTAACCTGAATAAATCGATTCTTCAGCCCCCAGTCTACCCGCAATACTTTAATTTTTTGTGAACGGCTTTTAACGGAAACGGCGGTAAGCGGTTTCCAAATCGGTCAAAAATCGAAAGTAGTCATATTTATAAATGTTGAAATAAAACCTTATGCAGGAGCCGAAAAGCTTGTCTTCTGCCAAAAAACAGAGTTTTTTCGGCAGGGGCTGCTTTTCCAGAAAATTGTTTGGTTTGCTTAGATACAGCGCGACGATGCCGGAACGGATTTGGAAAGTTAAAACGCCCTTGTACGACATTTGCGTAAAACCGCAGATTTCATTCCAACGGAGTGAAAGGACGATTCAGGATAAAACCGTTTTTGCCGAGAATGATTCCCGGTTTGGTATAAAAAATACAGATTAGATGCTGCAAGGCCGCTGCGCCGAAAAATAGCCCCAAAACCGCACCGCTCAGAACATATCCGGAAATAAAGGGAAGGAAGCCCAAACCGAAACAGCAGGACAGATAAACCAGAAACCACCCCAGACATTTCGGCCGGCTGTAATAAATTTCAAGTTTTGTTTCCGGGGCCGCCTGTCTTTTCATGTTTTAGTCCTTGCTGTCGGAGGATCTTATGCCGTAACGGTGGCTGCGCAGCGCGTTGCCGATGTGCCTGCGGACGCGGCCGAGCATGTTGTCGGCAGTGTCGTTGAAGTTTTTGCGGTCAGTGTACGAAACGGCAATCATTTCGGCGTTGTATTGGTCAATGTTTAGTCTGCGAATTTGCTCGATGACCGATTTATAAAGCATCTCCGCGCCTTTGGCCGCTTCTTCGCGGTTGCCGCGGCTGAAAATAATGCCGATTTTGGTCTTGTCGAAACGTCCGATATGGGTATCGGGATTTTTGAATGTTGTGACGCAGTATTCCGCAGCGTTTTTCAGAATGGTGTCGCCGGTTTCAAAACTGATGCCCTTGTTGGCGAAGTCATAGATGTCTTTCAATTCGATGACCAGCATGGCAAAGGGCTGGTTGTAACGCTTGGCGCGGTTGAAGTCGTGTTCCAGCCGTTGTGTAAAAGCCTCTTCGTTGAGAATGTCGCCGATTAAAAAATCGTGGCTGGCATAGGTGCTGAGCTTTTGTTTCCAGATTTTCGTTTCGGTAATGTCCTCGCAAAGGTAACTGATACCGGTGCATTTGAGAATTTCGTTCAAAATCGGGCGTTTGCGGCAGCGGACGTTAAATGAACTGCCGTCTTTTTTGAAGAGCAGGCCTTCTACGTTCAGCGTTGCCTGGTTTTTAATCAGCCGGTTAAGGTTTTCCTTCATTTTTTCGCGGCGGCTGTCCGTATCTTCAATCAGGGTGCCGGGCATCGGCTTGCCGATGAGTTCTTCCGCCTTAAAGCCGGTTTTTCGGAGCGTGGCGTCATTGACGTAGGTTATGTTGAAGTCAAGGTCGGTTTTGAAATAGATGTCGCCGTCGCCGGTTTCGTTGCTGGCGGTGGTGTGCCTGTCGTTTTCAACAATCATTTCCTTGAGGCTGCGCCGGGTTTTGCTCCAGGCATAATGCAGATAAGCAATATAAGCCAGCAGAACGATGCACAAAACCGACAGATAAATCATAACAAACCTCAAACTGGTGGAGCCATATCGGCGATTATATCCATAAAAGCTAAAGATTCGTTAAATAGAGGTTGCAATTTGACTTTAAAAACCTTAATTTTAGGAACAGATTATGGAGATTTTAGAGTATGGTTAAGGAAAAACCGGAAATCGCCGACGAAAGCGGCGATAAGTATAAATACGGCTTTGTAACCGATATTGCCGCCGATACGGCTCCCAAAGGACTGAATGAAGATATTATTCGGTTGATTTCGCGCAAAAAAGGCGAACCGGAATGGTTGCTGGAATGGCGGCTGAAAGCCTTTGAGTTTTGGCAGACGATGACCGAGCCTTCCTGGGCCAAACTTTCTTATGAAAAGATTGATTATCAGGATTTGTATTATTACTCGGCGCCTAAACAGAAAGCCGCGCCGAAAAGTCTGGACGAAGTCGACGCCGAACTTTTGAAAACTTACGAAAAGCTGGGTATTCCGCTGAAAGAGCAGGAAGCGCTGGCCGGCGTCGTTGCGGTCGACGCGGTTTTTGACAGCGTTTCCGTCGCCACCACTTATCGCGCCAAATTAGCCGAAATGGGCATTGTCTTCTGCTCAATCTCCGAAGCCGTAAAAGAACATCCGGAACTGGTAAGAAAGTATCTCGGCTCAGTTGTGCCTTATACTGACAATTTTTTCGCCTGCCTTAATTCCGCGGTCTTTACCGACGGCTCTTTTGTGTATATTCCCAAGGGCGTCCGCTGCCCGATGGAACTTTCGACCTATTTCCGCATTAACGCCAGGAACACCGGGCAGTTTGAGCGTACGCTGATTGTTGCCGAAGAAGACAGTTATGTGTCTTATCTGGAAGGCTGCACCGCGCCGCAGCGCGATGAAAACCAGCTCCATGCCGCCATTGTCGAAATCGTGGTGCTGAAGAATGCCGAAGTCAAATATTCCACCGTGCAGAACTGGTATCCGGGCGACAGGGACGGCAAGGGCGGCGTCTACAACTTTGTAACCAAACGCGCGGCCTGCCGCGGCGAAAATTCGAAAATCTCCTGGACCCAGGTGGAAACCGGTTCGGCCGTAACCTGGAAATATCCGTCCTGCGTGTTGCAGGGCGACAATTCGGTCGGCGAGTTCTACTCGGTGGCCATTACCAATAACAGGCAGCAGGCCGATACCGGAACCAAGATGATTCACATTGGCAAAAACACCACTTCCAAAATCATTTCCAAAGGCATTTCGGCCGGTTGTTCCAATCAGACCTACCGCGGTTTGGTCCGGGTGGCGCCGAATGCCCGCGGTGCGCGCAACTATTCGCAGTGCGACAGCCTGCTGATTGGCGAAAATTGCGGTTCGCACACTGTGCCCTATATTGAAAACCGCAGCAAAACCGCGGTTGTCGAACATGAGGCCACCACCAGCAAAATCAGCGACGAACAGCTGTTTTACTGCCTGCAGCGCGGCATCGGCGAAGAGGAAGCTGTCAGCCTGATTGTTAATGGCTTTTGCAAGGAGGTTATGCAGCATCTGCCGATGGAGTTTGCGATAGAAGCGGCCAAGCTGATTAACATTTCGCTGGAAGGGAGTGTCGGTTGATGACGGCTCCGGTTTTGAAACGCGCCCTGCAAACTTGGGGAGGACAGGCGCAGATGTTGATGGTCGTTGAGGAAATGTCCGAGCTGACCAAGGAGATTCTTAAAAATGTCAACCGCGGAAAAGACAACGTCGCGGCCATTGTTGAAGAAACCGCCGATGTTGAGATTATGCTCGAGCAGCTTAAGGAAAATTACGGCATCGCCGACCAGGTTGCCGTTTATAAGGCTGAAAAGCTGAAACTAATAGAACGCCGCTTGAACGAATTGGATAAAAAGACAGTATAAGAAAGAACAGAAAATGACGAAAACACCGCTATTGGAAATTGAAGACCTTTGCGCCCGCGTCGGCGACAGGGAAATTATCAAGAACTTCAACCTTACCGTCAACGAGGGCGAGGTGCATGCCGTTATGGGGCCGAACGGTGCCGGAAAATCGACGCTTTCTTATGTTTTGACCGGCAAACCCGGATATGAGGTTACTTCCGGAAAAATCCGTTTCAGAGGCAAAGACTTGCTGTCCATGTCGCCGGAAGAGCGTGCCCGCGAAGGCATTTTCCTTTGCATGCAGTATCCGGTCGAGATTCCCGGCGTGCCGACGACCACCTTTTTGAAGCACGCGGTCAATGCCGTGCGCAAACATCGCGGCGAGCCTGAACTGGATACGCTGAACTTTGTCAAAATGGTGCGTGAAGAGGGCAAGGCGCTGGGCATAGACAACGAGATGATTAAGCGTCCGGTAAACGTCGGCTTTTCCGGCGGCGAGAAAAAAAGGCTCGAAACGCTGCAAATGTCGATTCTCAAACCCGATTTTTCGATTCTTGACGAAGCCGATTCCGGTCTGGACATCGACGCGCTCAAAGTCGTGGCCGACGGTGTCAACGCGCTGCGGGACGGCCGCCGTTCCATGCTGGTTATCACGCATTATCAGCGCCTGCTGAACTATATTGTGCCCGACTTCGTCCACGTCTTTGCCGACGGACATATCGTCCGTTCCGGTAACAGAAATCTGGCGCTGGAATTGGAAGAAAAGGGTTATGCCGAATTTGTGAAAGAGAAGTAAAATGGCCGGTCTGATACAAAACGTAAAGCTTTTCGGCGAAGATATTCCCTGGTTTCAGGGGCTGCGGGATAAAGGGCTGGAAGCCTTTCGCCGTCAGGGGGTGCCGACGGCCAAAACCGAAGCCTGGAAATATACCAAACCGCGTGATTTGAATGCCGACGACTTTGTCATGAACGAGTCGAATTTTCTGGCCGAACTGTCCGAAACGGCTGCCGCCGGTGCTGACGCCCAATGCGGGAAAAATCATCATTGCAATGGGCACGACTGTCACTGCCGGCGCGGCGAAGACTGCGCGTCCGGCTGTCATTGTCATGAAGAAGGCTGCCGTTGCGGCGAGGAAATAGATGTCCATGTCGATTTGCCCTTCGACGGCTATCAGCTGCATTTTCTGAACGGACAGTTTATTCCCGTCTATCCGGTGCTGCCCCGGGGCATTGAAATTATGACGCTTATGGAAGCGGTCGTTGCGCAGGAGGCCAAGCCGTATCTCGGCCGGTTGGTCGATATGGAGCACTATCCGTTTGCGGCGCTGAATACGGCTTATATGGAAGAGGGCGTTTATATCCGCATCGACCGGAACGTCAAACTGGATAAACCGGTTATTCTGGTCAACCATACGAGCGTCGGTGCCGAAAACCTGTTTTATAATCTTCGCAATCTGATAGTGCTCGAAAGCGGCGCCAAAGCCGAATTAATCGAATGGTATAATTATGCCGGTGCCGAAAAGTCGCGTTATTTTGCCAATGTTGTCAACGAAGTCTTTGTCGAACGCGGCGCCGAATTCCGGCACTGTAAAATGCAGGACGAAGCCTTTAAGGCCAACCATGTCGCACTGAATATGGTCCGCGTCAGAAGCGGCGGCTTTTATGATGCCTTTTGTTTGCAGCGCGGCGCCAACATCGGCCGTAACGAAACCAAGGTTCTGCTTAAAGAAGAGCAGGCTTCCGCCGAAGTCAACGCCGCTTATGTCATGCATGGCTGGGCAACGCTGGATACCACTACCGACATTGAACATCTGGCGCCGGAAACTTTTTCGCACCAGTTGGTCAAGGGCGTGGTCGGCGGCGACGCCAAGGGCGTTTTTCAGGGCAAGATTCATATTGCCAAACATGCGGTCAAAACCGAAGGCATGCAGCTGCACAAGGCTCTGTTGCTGACGGATACGGCCGAAATTGACGTTAAGCCGGAATTGGAAATTTTCGCCGACGACGTCAGGTGTTCGCACGGCGCCGCCAGCGGCGAACTCGACGAGGAAACCCTGTTTTATATGCAATCGCGCGGTATCGGCCGGGAAGAAGCCAAACAGATTTTGATTGACGCCTATCTTGACGACGTCGTCAACAAGGTTGCGGACACGGCAGTCCGGGAATGGTTCCGCGAGCGGGCAAGGGCGTAATATCCGAAGTGTTAAGTTGAAGAAAGGCTTTCCGAAATCTACATTAAAACGGTAGAAATGGGAGCGGGAGCAAAAAGATGTATGATGTTTATGAAATACGCAAAGATTTTCCGATATTAAGCGAACTGATTAACGGCAAACCGAACACGTTTCTCGATACCGCCGCGTCGGCGCAGAAACCGCGGCAGGTTATCGAAAAAATGAACGGGGTTTATTTCGGGCAGTATGCCAACGTGCACCGCGGTTCTTATTATCTGTCCGAGCAGGCGACCGCGGAATATGAAAATGCACGCCGCATTGCCGCGGATTTCATCAACGCCGCTTCGGAGAAGGAAATTGTTTTTACCCGCAATGCCACCGAGTCGATTAATCTGGTTGCCGCCTGCTGGGGACGCAAAAACTTGAAGCCCGGCGACGAAGTTCTGATTTCCGAAGCGGAACATCACGCCAATCTGGTGCCCTGGCAGATGTTGCGCGACGAACTCGGTTTCACGCTCAAAATTTTTAAGATGGGCGATGACGGCAGCTATATCCATGAAGAGTTTTTAAACAACCTGACCGATAAAACCAAACTGGTTTCCGTAACGGGAATGTCCAATATTCTCGGCACGGTGCTGCCCGTAAGGGAAATTACCGCAGCCGCGCATGCCAAAGGCGCGCTGGTTTTGGTCGACGCCTGTCAGATGATTGTGCATCAGAAGGTTGATGTCCGGGACATCGGCTGCGATTTTCTGGTCTTTTCCGGTCATAAAACCTACGGCCCATCCGGCATCGGCGTTTTGTACGGCAGATACGAGATCCTTGATTCGATGCCGCCTTATCAGTTTGGCGGCGATATGGTCGATACGGTTTCCTATCAGCATACCACTTTTGAAGAGCCGCCGGCACGCTTTGAGGCCGGAACGCCGGCCATTGTCCAAGCCGTCGGACTGGGCAGGGCCTTGCAGTATATGTCGGATTTGGGCATGGATAATATTGAGGCGCATGAAGTGGAATTGGTTAAATATACCAATGAGCGGCTCAAAGAGGTCAAAGGCCTGAAAGTTATCGGCAACGCCGATAACAAGGGTGGCGTCTTTTCGTTTAACGTCGAGGGCATTCATCCGCAGGATTTGGCTTTTATTCTCGATAAGGAGGGCGTTTCCGTACGCACCGGACACCATTGCGCCGAACCGCTGGTGCATCGCATGGGATTTGAGTCGGTTGCCCGCGCTTCGCTGGGCTTGTATTCGACCAAAGAAGACATTGATAATTTTGTAAAGGCTCTGAACAAGGCCGTGACTTTTTTCTGAGGAACTACGCAGATGTCGGAAACAGACGATAAGAAATTGGACGAACAAATCGAAAAAATCAATCAAACCGAGGCGGACCTGCTGCGGGCAATGGAAATTCAGGAACAGATGAAGGATTTTGTCGCCACGGCCGGGCAATCCAAACCCGCTGACGAAAAAACCGCTTCCGAAGCCGACGTTGTTGAAGCGCTTAAGACCGTCTGCGACCCGGAAATCATGATAAACGTCTATGATATGGGGCTGATTTATAATATCGAAATCCGCGATAACGGCGACGTGTTTATCGCCATGACCCTGACCGCGCCCGGCTGTCCGGTCGCCGGCATTCTGCCTCAGCAGGTTGCCGACGCGGTTGCCTTGGTTGAGGGAACAGGCAAGGTTGAAGTTCGCATTGTCTGGGAACCGGCCTGGACAATGGAGCGCTTGTCAGACGACGCCCGCGCTATGATAGAATTGTTCTGAAATAAAGCCCCTCAAAAGAGGGGCTTTGTTTCTTTGTCATGTTCGGGCTTGACCCGGACATCTAAAGATACAAGGCACGGTCTCACGATATGCACACAGAAAGCAACGCGCTTCAACAAAGGTTCGTGCCGCAGCCGGTAATGCGGTCAAGCTGGCAACAGCTTGTCAGCAGACGCGGGCGACGGTCAGAGTGTCAACGGATTTGACGCCGGCTTTTTTCATGGCCAAGGCACATTCTTTAAGAGTCGATCCGGTTGTCATAACATCGTCAATCAATACGATGCGTTTGTTTTTAAGACGTTCCGGGTGCCGGACGCTGAAAGCGTTTTTAACATTGGAAATTCGGGCGTGACCGCTGAACTGCACTTGCGGTTTGGTGCGGCGGTGGCGAATGACGGACGTATAATCTACTTTTATGCCGGTCAGCTTGCCAAGTTCGCGCGCGATTAGCGCCGACTGGTTGTAGCGCCTTTTCAAAAGGCGCGTAAAATGCAGCGGCACGGGAACAATCAGGTCGACACCTTCTTTGAAAATATCTGCGCCGGCCAGTTTGAGCCATTTGGCAAAAACCGGGGCGTTTTCAGTCTTGTCCATAAATTTGAAGGACAAAAGCATGTTTTTGGAAAACTCGTCATAACGCAAAGCCGAACGACTGAGCCGGAAAGGCGTTCCGGTTTTGCGCAGGCAGGTGCCGCAAAGCATCTGCCGTCCGCCCGGTGCCTCGTCAAACGGATGTCCGCATTTGGCGCAATAGGGCTTGGTAATAAAGCTGACCTCGTTAAAACATTCGGCGCACAGACCGTCAGCGCCGCTGACAATTTTGCCGCAGCATATGCAGCGCGGCGGCAGCAGAAGGTCGATAATCCGGGACAGAAAGCTAATCATGAGCGGGAAAAAGTTTCATCAGCTCGACATGAATGTTGTTGATTTTATTGACGACGATAATCCCTGCGTCGCTCATGGCGTCCTGCTTGTCCTGCGCGGTAACGTGCCCTTTGGTAATCACGTCGCCGGCGTATCCCATTTTGTGCCCGAAAGGCACGGCGTTTCCCGCGACAAAACCGACCACCGGTTTTTTTACTTTCAGATTTTTGTAATATTTGGCGCAGACTTCTTCATAAGTGCCGCCCAGCTGTCCGATGACGACGACGGCATCGGTGTCCGGGTCGTTCATAAACTTTTCGAGCGTTTCGACAAAGTCAATGCCGATGAGCATGTCGTCGCCCAGGCCGATGACCGTGGATTGTCCCAGCCCGGCGCGGTTGGTTTCGATGACCGCTTCATAGGTAAGGGTCGATGAGCGCGAAACGACGCCGATACGCCCCGGACGATGGATGTTTTCCGGAAAAATGCCCAGACGTGCTTCGCCGGGCGTAATAATGCCCGGTGTATTGGGACCGATAAGTTTGGTTTTGGCGCCGCGCAGCATTTCCTTGATTTCAAGCATGTCTTTAATCGGCACACCGTCGGCAATGCAGACGCAAAGGTCAAGTTCGGCTTCCGCCGCCTCGCGTACCGCGTCCTTGACGAATTTGGCCGGAACATACATGACTGAAGCGTTGGCGCCGGTTTCTCCGATTGCTTCGCGCACCGTGTCAAAAACCGGTACGTCCAGATGCACGCTGCCGCCTTTGCCCGGGGTAACGCCGGCAACGACATTGGTGCCGTAGTCCATGGAGCGCTTGACGTGAAAAGACGCCTGCGTACCGGTAATACCCTGAATCAGCACTTTTGATTCTTTGTTGACCAAAATGGACATCAGTCGCTCTCCTCCATGGCCGTAATCAGCTTGTTGACGGAATCTTCCATGTCTTCGGCAATAATAATCGGCAGTTTGGAATGTTCCAGAATGTCTTTGGCTTCGTCTTTGTTGGTTCCCTCAAACCGAACCACCAGCGGCACGTTCAGCCCGACTTCCGAGGCCGCGGCGACAATGCCGTCGGCAATCAGGTTGCAGCGCAGAAAACCGCCCAGAATGTTGATTAAAATTCCCTCAACCCGCGGATTGGTCATAATTATTTTAATGCCGGCGGCAATTTTGTCTTTGTCGACGCCGCCCTTAACGTTCAGAAAACAGGCGGTGCCGTTGTCGCCTCTGGCACGGATGAGGTCCATGGCCGCCAAAGCAATGCCGTCGCCGTTGACGATGCAGCCGATGTTGCCGTCAAATTCGGAATATTGGAAACCGTATTTTGCCGCTTTCAGTTCGCGGTCTTCCTCTTCGTATTCGTCTTGCAGGACGCTGATTTCCTTGTGGCGGTAGAGCGCATTGTTGTCAAAGCTCATTTTGGCGTCAAGCGCAACAATCTGTCCGGTTTTGGTTACGCCGACCGGGTTGACTTCAATCATTACCGCGTCGTAGTCGACAAAAGCCTGATGCATGCCGTTGATGAACGTTTCCAGATTCTTGGCGACTTTCGGCTCCAGATGCAGAAATTCCATAACCTGCTGAATCTGCTCCGGGCTGGCGCCGGTAATCAGATCAAGATGCACGCGCAGAATTTTGTCCGGCGACAAAACGGCCAGCGCCGTAATGTCTTCGTTGTTGGTGTCGGCCACCAGCAGCGTAATGGCCGGAATCATCCGGTCAATAACCAGACTGGCGTAAAAGGTCTTTTTGACTTTGCTGTAGGCTTCGACATAAACGCGGCCGACCAGTTTGCCCTTGGGGCCGGTCTGCACCGTTACCAGCGTTGAACCGAGCATCTTTTCCGCTTCCGGCATAATGTCGCGGCGGCTGCGTACCAGCCGGATTCCTCCGCGGCGCCCGGCCTTTTTGTCCGTAAAATACCCTTTGTTGCGCGCGCCGGACTGAATTTGCGCTTTCAGCATCCACGGGCCGCGGAACGAAACCTGAGCCGCTGCTTTTTTGGCTTCGTGCGGGGTATAGGCAATCATGCCCTTGGGAATGGATATTCCGTATTGGCTGAGAATTTTTTTGGCCTGATACTCGTGGATGTTCATGGCTTATTCCTGTAAATGGGAAGCGTAAAAACGAATTTTTTCGATCATCGAAAGCAGGCCGTTGCGGCGGCTGGGGCTTAAGTGCTCTTCCAGGCCGAGCCGTGCAAAGATGTCGTCCAGACTGAACGCGGCAATTTCCGCCGGCGTTTTGTCCTTGAAAATCGTCAGCACCACGGCAATCAGCCCGCGGACGATAATCGCGTCGCTGTCGCCCTTAAAGGAAAGAACGCCGTCTTTAAGCTCGGGAACCAGCCAGACCTGCGACTGGCAGCCTTTAACCTTGAACTCTTCGGTTTTGAACTTTTCGTCAAGCGGTTCCAGCCCGCCGCCGAGGTCAATCAGATAGCGGTATTTGTCTTCCCAGTCTTCAAGCAGTTCAAAATTCTCGATTAATTCGTTGATTTCCATTCCTGCCTCTCATTTGTCAAGCTTGCCGAAAATTGCCAGTTTTGACCCGGTCAGACGAGCCCAAAGCCGGTCTCCGAAAGAATAGTGCCACCATTCCGACGGATAATTGACCAGACCGCACTTGGACAACGCGTCCCTTAGAATCTCACGGTTGCGCCTGGCTTCCGCGCTGATATGCGGACAGTCGAAGTCCGCCGTATCATCAAAGCCCCGGACTGAACCGCCCATGTCATATTCCCGGCCTTTGTCGTCAATTAACGAAATGTCCACGGAAGCGCCGGACTGATGGCCGCTTCCCTGACGATAGGGATTGGCGGCAAAAACGTCGCATATTGCGATGAACTCTTCCGAATCAACCGGCAGCCGGGGATGTTTCTTTTTCTGTTCCGCAACAACCGAATCCCAGAGCTTTATTTGTGCCGACATGGGGCGGTAAGCTTCGTAAACGACAAAATGATAACCCTGCGGCAGGTTTCCGGCAGCTTTTTTGAGCAAGTCGTAAATATAGGCCCGGACGAGCCGGATGTTGGTAAAGCGGGAATTAAAGAAGATACCGTCTTCTTGTCTTATTTCAACCAGTCGAACCGGATTTTCAATTTCGGAAATAAGCAGCGGTTCGGGCAGATTTGCATCGCTGAACATTATTTTGAACTTCTTTGGCGGTTTATTAATACGGCAAAAAGCCCGGACATTTTTTGATTAAACGGCGAAGTGCGGTAAAAGTCTTCCTTGTGCACTTCAAAAACAGCGCGCGGTTCTCCGTGTCCGTAATGGGACGCCTCGTTATAACCGACCTGTTTGCCGCCGATGCGTTCAATAAGTTTGCGGGAAAACTTGTTGGCCGGATGAGCCGTAATGTCCAGCTTTCGGTAAGCTTTGAAGAAATGATGAACCAGCCCCCGCACGGCTTCCGTCGCATAACCGTGTTCGCCGTATCGGGGGTCGATGAAATAACCCAGATCGCCGTATATCTTTTTGCCGTTCTCCTCTATGGGGAGCATGTCAATCGTAACGTTGCCGATGAGCTTGTCGTTCGGCAGACGCACGGCCATGCGATAGGTCGAGCGGGGATCCTGCCGGCGTTCCCTTTCCGCCTTGATTAAAAAGTCCGAGACTTTGTTTCTGATAACGTTGTCTCTTTGCGGCGTGTCCCGATCAACCTGAAAAGTGTAAAAAGGGCAGTAGCCTTCGGTTGCCTTAACATCGGCATTATGGTTAATATTAAAGGCGATTTCCTGCAGGCGGTGAAAGTCTGAAGTTTTAAACTCGTCTATAATCAGGCGATCGGTTTTGATGGGAACGAAAATTGACTCGGGCATTCCAAAAATCCTTATTTTGCTTAATATATGCCTCAATAGCATTAAATTGTTCAAAAAACAACTTTTTTCTTTGAAATTTAAACTGAAATCTAAATCCTGTCTGCCCCATCGCCGGTCAAGCCGGATCGCGCGGCTGCCGGAGTGCATAGAACCTCGTAGATAAATGGTCTATGTGTGTTGAAAGCGCCGAAACAATGACTATCTCTACAGTGTCACGATGGTGATATATCAAACGAACGTTTCTTATATCAGCTATGAGTGGCAGATGAAAAAAACAACAGATGTTTACAGTACCCGGAAAAATTTATTTTTTCTGCGGTTACAGACAACAGCTTTCGTTTTTTTGGGAGGGGATTGTAAGAGCCCCTCCTTTTTTTATTCTTCGCCGTCTTCCTTGACCCGCTCAATGTCGGCACCGACACCTTTCAGCTTTTCTTCCAGTTTTTCATAACCGCGGTCAAGATGGTAGACGCGGTTGACGACGGTTTCTCCTTCCGCCGCCAGTCCGGCCAGCACCAGCGCGAAAGATGCCCGCAAATCGGTGGCCATGACCGGCGCGCCCGACAGCTTTTTTACCCCGCGGACAATTGCGGAAGCATGCCCGTGTACGTTAATGTTTGCACCCATGCGCAGAAGTTCGGGAACGTGCATGAAACGGTTTTCAAAAATCGTTTCGGTAACCATGCCTGCGCCTTCCGCCACGGTCAGCAAAGCCATGAACTGTGCCTGCAAATCGGTTGGAAAGCCCGGAAACGGTTCGGTAATGATGTCTTCGCCGATAAGCTTTTTTCCGGTCGCGTCGACCAGAATTCCCCGCTCGGTGGGCATGACTTCCACGCCCATTTTCTGCAAAATCTGCATCGGTGTTTTAAGTGTATAGGTCTGCGCGTTAATCAGCTCGATTTTTCCGCCGGTAATTGCCGCGGCCACGGCATAGGAGCCGGCTTCGATACGGTCCGGAATAACCTTGTGCCGCGCGCCGTGCAGCTTTTTGACGCCCTCAATCGTCAGAATGGAAGTGCCGATGCCCGAAATCTTGGCGCCCATGTCGTTCAACAGGTTGATTAAATCGCCGATTTCCGGCTCTTTGGCAGCATTTTCCAAAACCGTAATGCCTTCGGCCAGTGTTGCCGCCATCAAAACATTGCAGGTTGCGCCGACCGAAACCGTACGAAAAACAATGTGCGCGCCTTTCAGTCTGCCGTCGACTTCACCGTAGACATAGCCGTTGCGAATATCAATTTTGGCGCCCATCTCTTCCATGGCTGCCAGATGAATGTCCATCGGACGCGTACCGATAGCGCAGCCGCCCGGCAGTGAAAGTTCAACTTTTCCGGCACGGGCCAGCAAAGGTCCCAGCACATAGTAGGAAGCGCGCATTTTGCGTACATAGTCGTAAGGTGCGGCAATGCTTGTCAGCTCTGGCGTACGGTAAGAATAAGTCTTGGTCGGGTGTCCGTCGACAAAGTCGTCAAAGGAATCGATTTGCGTGCCGAGCTGTTCCAACAGCAAATTCATTGATTTAATGTCTGACAAAATCGGCATGTTGGTCAGCGTAACCGTTTCTTCGGTCAGCAGACTGGCGCAGATAAGCGGCAGCGCCGCATTTTTGGCGCCGCTGATGAAAATTTCGCCGTTCAGCTGTCTGCCGCCCTTAATTTTAATCTTGTCCATTGGTCTTCTCGTCCTTGTTTTTCAGTTTTTCGCGTTCCTGTTGCTGCTGCCGACGTTTTTCCAGATTCCTCTGTAAGGCTTTGGCTTCTTTTTCAAAGCGGATCTCGCTCGGCTTTTTCTTTTTTTCCATCAAAAATATCCTTTCCGGTTCCAGAGATTCTCAAACTATAAAACCTCTTAACAAAAAAAGCCATAAAATATTTTTTTCGGATGCACAGTTGCCGCTCCCTTTTTTTCTGCCATTCTCCGGTACCTTCTCCTCCCCGCTTCGCTATTGTCAAACTTGATCCGGCTGTCCGGAAGGGAAGATGTCCAGGCGGCCGAAGAAAAGCAGGGAGGTTTGCCGCATGGATTCTCTGATGTAAATTCCGACAGTGTCGGATCCCTTCTGTCCGTAAGCATCGAAGTCGCTTGTAAATGATTGTAATGTAAAAAAACAGACATACCCATGCTATATGAGTATGTCTGTAACATCAAAAGATTTATTGAACCATATTATTTTCAGATTAATCCTTTACTATAAAGGCAATGAATAATCTGGAGCCGGCGTTGGAGAAACTTTTCTGGTCGGTTTCTTTTTTTCAACTTTAGGCTTAGGCTGATAATCAGGGAAAATATCTGTTAAAATCTTTTCTGCGGCTTCTCCGATCGCTCGTTCAAATAAAAGTTGCTCCACATTAGAGCAAGAAGAAAAAGCCCCTTCTTTGCTAAATGTTTTTTCAGTAGAACCAACAGAAACAATTTCCATGGTTGCGGCCTCCAAAATTCTGTATGAAATTTTTAATTTAGATGAACTTGAATAATTTGTCTCACCAGTCAAAGCAACAAAATTTTTACTGGTTGATGCTGTAAAATTATCAACTGTACCAACTAGAATATAATCAGCAGCTGCAAGATTTTTTAATTTTACCTTATTTTCAGGCAAAGTCATATCACCTTCGATGATTGACATCTCAGCAGCATAATCATCTAAATTATTACGGTCAACCAAGTTAAATTTGCGGCTGGGAGCTAATTTTTCAATAAATGTATTGCTGATTATTGTGTTTAGCTCTTTAACGTCAGCTTTTTTTCCCAGGCAATTTATATTTTGAGCCATTTTAAAAGGCATGATAGCTAAAGAATAATCTGCTTTTTTTACAAGACTTTTAGACTTATAGTCATGAGAATCATATTTGAAAACAACAGCTTTAATTTTAACTTTATGCTTTCCGTTTTCTTCTGAATGCTCCAATACTTCATACGATGAAACACTACCTTTATATTTAGCCATAATATCCTTGGAATTATCACGGAACCTTGCGGTTACGGTTTCATCGGCGTTTGCCTTCACTTTAATTTGTGCATTTTCTTCTGCGCCTAACTGTTTTGTTTCAGGCAAAAGATTGTCGCGTTCCTTAATGTCAATATTTAACTTATCATTTGCATTGGCTTCACCTTCAAAACTTGCATTATGTTTTACGGTCGTTGAAACGTCAACTTTATGCAAACCGTCGCTTTGTATGGCAATGTCGGAGGTTTGCCGAACAGCATTTTCAACAGCGTTCATCACGGCCCAATCATAGTCTTCACCTTCCCCGTAAGCAGTGACAACTATTTCTTTTGCGTTTGCATTAAATGCTGTTAACAAAAACAATAGGTACAATATTTTTTTCATATGTTGTCTCCAGATTACCAAGTAACGGCATTTTTATCTGCCAATTTTTTTATTTTTTCTTCGCCTTCCCATAAAGTCAGACCGTTCCTTAAATCTGTAATGGACATGGAGAAACGATATTCGATGCGTTTTTTGCCGGAAACAATAAACTCTCTTTGTGTGATTTTTCCTGACAGGCTTAACTCAGGAGCTGCCAATGAGCCGGACTTGCGAACATTGGCCTGGTTAAATTCTTTGGACTGTCTTAACTGTCCTGAAGCCATAACCATAGCATCTTCCTGAAAAGCCGTAACCCTAACTTTTCCGCTCTTCATTAAAGCAATGCGAATGGATTTTGACAGTTCATCCACATCAATTCGTTGCATAGTATCATTTTCTATGCGAGAAATGACTAAAATATACGGCTGTCCGTTTGGTTTACTTAACGTTCCTAAATCCAACATGTCTTGGATCATGGAATTAGAAGCGCTTTCAAAGTCACGACCTTCTAATGCCGCGGCACGTTCTGTAGAGTCGTTTTCTGTATCAATCAATTGAGTTTCGGCGGCACAACCGTTCAACATCAGGGTTACAGCTAAACCACATAAAATTTTCATATAATTTTTCATCTTAAGTCCTTTTCTGATAATTATTCAATTATACCGTTGCCTATATCGTCTGTGATATAAACCTTATAAGTAACTGCTCTTTTGGAGGGAGCGGCCACATTCCAGAAAAATTCGGCATTTCTGCGCAAATTGACTTTTTTCCATTGAGCCAATTTCGTGGAAATATTCATCCCGTTTACATCAAACCATTCTATTTTGTAATATACGGATTGATTTTTACGGCCGCTTCCGGAAACCTGAACCAACATCTGTCCGTCTCTTTCCCGTATCGTATTAGATGTATTAATGTTCAAAAGTTTCACATCCGGACTAATCGAAAATTTGGTATGATCATATTCCAAAGGAGTGGCACATGACCACAAAAATAGCAAGACGCTGAATATAAATATTTTCCTCATATCAATTTTTTCCTCTATAAGTCTAAGACACTGATTACCGGAGTGGCTCCTGTTGCAGGAACTCTGACATAAACTATTGAATTTCCTTTTTGAGGAACTTCAACTTTGTAATCTTGACCTCCGATATTTAATGTCAGCTTTGTTCCTTTCTTGGCAATTTTAGCCAACTGAACATTTTTGGGTAAACTATACCAGCTTCTCGTATCTGCACCGGCCGTCATAACTGAATATGCAGACATCGCAATACCGCCTAAATCTCCAAATTCATTTTGGGCAACAGCTTGAGCAACCGTTTGTAAAGTTAATTTTGTTACGGCTTTGGTAACAATAATCGGTAATTTCTTTTTAAATTCAGCCATAAAAATATTGTCAACATCGGCTAATAGTTCCGTTGTAACTTTTTTATTTCCGTTAGAAACAGAAATATTTTTATACGCAATCTCTCTTTCTTTAGGGTAAGGCAATGCCAAAGAAGCAGTCTTAACATTGTTTGTTGCAATAAAAATCGGCAAATCTAAACGAAATTCCTCAAAGTTTGCTACCAAACCGTTTTCAAACACAACCCAAGCTGTCGGTGCTAAATTTTTCTGAGTGCCTGAAGCTAATTTATTAGCTAAACTTAAATCTTGTTTTACAAATTTATTATGACGAACCATACCTGAAACACGTTTCAAATAATTTGATGCCGTTTCATAATCGCTGTTGGAATGTCCATTAGTCATCAAATATAAACCGCTCATATAGGTTACATATGGATTGACGAAGTTCGCATAACCGTTAAAACGTTCAAATTCTTTATAATTTGCCATAATATCAGAAATGTTTTTCTGATTTGCCTCTTGCGCCTCTTTCTGCATTTGTGCGACATCTTTAGCGTTTTCTTCATTCTGCTTTTGTATTTCTTTGCTGAATGTTTCTACCGCTTTTTGCTGAACATTATATGCTCTGTTAACCTGGATCTTTGCTTCATCTTTATTGTTTTGAGCCAAAGCATTAAGGAGGGTATATGAGTGAAGATAAATTCCATCCATGATCATAGGGTTATAATCTACAATACTTGCATTTGCCACCACCTCAACGGCGCCTCTTGCGAGTCCCATAGATTCTAAATCCTCTTGAATCTCTTTTGCGGTTTCTTCAAAAATTTTATTTGATAAATCAGTCTTTTGGGCTAAAAATAGAGCCGTTCCGCCATTAAGCTTTTCATCAATATTAAATTTATCAGGTTTTATATCTTCAGCAGACATTTGGCAAACGTCGCTTTTATCTAAAGCCCTGTCAGCAGCTTTGCAATAATCAGCCAGTTTATATGCCTCCGTATAATCTGCAAATTTCATTTTATGTGTCGTGCCACATCCTGCTACCGTTATTGGCAACATAACAGCAAGTATGGCTTTAAAAGAAATTTTATTCATAGCCCCTCCCGGATATTATTTTAACAGACCTTTAATTACGGTAGCTGCAAGCTGAACTGTTGAATCGTCATGTTTAATAGCAGCTTTAGTAGCACAAGATGCTGCAATTTTAACCGCCTGAGCGTCAATATTGTCTTTTGTTAAAGTTCCTGCCGCCAAATTCTGTTCAGCTTCCTGTAACATACAAACTTTTAATTTTGTCTCTTTGGGATCAAGAGAGGCCGTAGAAGGAAGAGAGAAAGCCATTGCGGAATTCGCTAATAACATTACCGAAAACAAAGACGCTGTAAAGATTTTCATAATTTAGTCCTTTCTAAAAAATATATAAATTGCAAGATTTATTGTATTAAAACTAATAATAAAATCAACCGCTTTTTACAAATTTCGCACTTTTTGTTTTTGTAAAATTAAGAAAAAATAAGGGCTTGTTTTTTTGTTTTGGAACGCAGTTTTTACAACTAGCTACAAATGGTGGCGCTTTTCTAAAAAGTTCGATTGTTTCGAAAAAATGAGATATTTAATTGGTATTGAATACAAAACTGAAAGAAAAATCTTTGTTTTTCAATGGTGGAACATTCAACACTTAGCTTTGGGATAAAGCCTGATAACTTTATCCCAAAATACTCTCTTGAAAATCTCAAAACTGACAGGATAAGCCCTAATTTAAAAACAAAAAATCCGCAATTAAGGAAGTTTTCTTTCAAGCAAATTGATATATTTACCTTTATTTTCTAAGCCATAGTACAGACCTTTCCAATTATTGGTTATGTCTTTAGCGTTATCTTTGAAAATATTGCCAACCCCGCCATAACGCTTTCATATCTCAGAGCTTGGAATTTTTTTTGCTAAATCTATAACTTCTTTGCCAAAACCAACAGTCCATCCAACGGTCGTTTCTAGCTTTCCGCCTTTTCCAGCTAGACAACTCATATACTGATGTTTATTTTCATCTGTCACATTATTATCAATAAGTTTATCTAAACCAATCTGAATTGTTGGTAATCTGATTTTATTATATAAATTTCAGCAATGTTATATTATCATAAAAGTATAATATAGTTCTTTATGAAAGATGATTTATAATGGTTTTAGAAAATAAATTAAATATCACAAACCAAATCGAGCTTAATAAAGTTGAAGAAAGACTCAGTAAAGAAAAGGCTATAAAGCTTTTTGACAGCGGTAAAATAAATACTCTTAAAGTTGGTACGTTTGCGGGTTTGAAGCAGATTCACAAATTTTTGTTTGAGGATATTTATGATTTTGCCGGAAAAATGCGTGATGTCAACATATCCAAAGGTAATTTCAGATTTGCGCCGGTAATGTATTTGGAACAAGCTTTAAAGCATATTGATAAAATGCCTCAATCAACATTTGATGAAATTGTTGAAAAATATGTTGAAATGAATATTGCTCATCCTTTCCGAGAAGGAAACGGACGCTCAACAAGAATTTGGCTGGATTTAATATTCAAAAAAGAGCTACAGCGGGTCGTTGATTGGAATAAAATTGATAAAGCAGACTACCTGTCAGCAATGGAAAGAAGCCCGGTTAAAGATATTGAAATAAAACATCTCTTAAAAAATGCCCTTACCGATAAAATTAACGAGCGGGAAGTCTTTATGAAAGGCATTGATGTAAGTTATTATTACGAGGGCTACGATGAATACGATATTCACAAGCTATTGTAAGTTCCATACAATTATCGACTGAAAATTATGAGGATTTTAAGGAATTAACAAGGAAAATGTAACATTTTTTACTTTATGATTGCATACTATATACGCCTTACCCATCAAATAAGGATACCATCTATGATAAAAAACTATATTAGATCAAGCTTGGCATTTCTATTATTTTTTTTATTCCCCACAATGGCATTTGCTAATGGAGGATTACCCATATGGATAAATACAATCCAATCTGTAGCAGCTACTTCAGGAATTAGAGGATTGGGGGGGCTTCTATCAAGCTCCGTAATTACACTCATTTGTTTAATGCTAATTATATTTTGTGAAACTTTATTTTTGAAAAAAAGATATTTTAAAACAACAAGTACTGCAAAAATAATTGAAGCGGTTTCTGTTTCAAACATTGTTTCAACTGTTCTAGGTGGCGTATTTTTGTTGGAAGCTTTCTATATTGCTGAAGATTCACATTCATTAGGATACTTACTGCTTGGACCTTTATATGGAATATTAGCCGATCTTCCTCATAATTCTATTGCTGCTACATCGGGTTTTGTTTTTATCCTTGTTTTTTATAATGTTTTCTTTTGTTTTTTCTCATATTTTATCGAGCGATTTATAACAAAAAAGTATTTACAAAGTGCATATAGTAACGAAGTCATTTCCAAAGGAATATTACGCGCTAATATTTTAAGTTACGCTATGTCTTTCTTCCTGATGTTGCCAATTTATATCATGTTGCACGGAATATTAAGAATATAATTAACTATAATAAATTGCGATTTTCGAAATGTTCAAAATCGGACTAAACAAATACTTGTTTAAAAAGAAAAAATCCGCAACGAATGCGGAATTATTAAAAATGGTGCCGCAGGCAAGAATGTAAATTCCCATTGCTTAAAAGCAACGGGTCCCTTTCGCGTCGTAAGGTTCAAACTTCGTGTTTCACTAAGCTATTCGCTAAGTTCAACACTCGTTTTCACCGACTATCCGCTCCGGACGTTGCTTCGCAAGTCTGTCCTCGCCCGATAACCATTAAAAAAGCCCTCCGTAAAGGAAAGCTTTTTTAATGGTGCCGCTGGCAAGAATCGGACTTGCGACCCCGTCATTACCAATGACGTGCTCTACCACTGAGCTACAGCGGCGACAACTGAAAGAGAACATACAGACTATAAAAATAAAAATCAAGTATATTTTTCATTTTTTGTGAATTTTTTTATACATTCGCCAACAGGCATAAAATTTGGTGCAAAAATAAAAAATTAGGTTATGATAAAAATATGTTTTCATAAATAAAGGTTCTAATCATGAAATATTCAACCGCTGCGTTAAAAGAAAAAATTCGTTCCTGGTTTGCCGAACCGCAGGGCAAAGCGCGCATCGCCTGTCAGTTTTTTGCCGTTTTGCTGGGGTTGGCCGCTCTTTTGATGATTGTTGCATCCGTGGCTTACGGCTCCGTTATTGGGCTGTTGGTGTCGTTGCTGGTCGCGCCGCTGCTGGTTTTGCTGCCGTTTTATTTTTATCATTTTTTTCGTACCATGCTGCAAGGGGTTGCCGACAAACAGATTCGGCATCGCGAGCGTGCGCGTCAGGCAGAAGAATACAATAACCTGCCTTTCCGCCGGACTTTTCGCGGTATGGCTTTTTACCTGACCGGTTTCATTTTGCTCGTAACCATGCTGATGGGGCTTTTGACCCAAAGTTACGACATCTTTTTTGAACTGGCGCTTATGCTGCCGATGATGTATCTGATGTATCGCGGTTATCGCTGGATTTTTGTTTTTGCCATTTTATGGTGGACGTTTGAGAAAGGGCTGCAGTTGTATGTTGCGCCCGGCAGTGCATCGATAGCCAGTATTTTGGTCTGGTGGGCGGTCGTAACTTATGTTTATTTTCAGGCATATAAGGTCGAGGCGGTTCGCGCACGGCTTCCCGGTGCGCCGCGCAAACCCTGGCTGAAAGATCTCGGCTTGGCGCTGGGAGCGTTTGTTTTGCTGGCCGCCGCCCTCCATACGCTGATTTACTAGTCTTGTTTTGTGTCATTTTTAGCTGGCATTTTAAATTTAAGACGTTATCTTACTCCTTGATAAGTTAACGAAGGAGAAGATAAATGAAAAAAATTGTGTATGTGTTGTCTTTGTTGTTTATGATTACCGCTTGCAACGGCGATAATACAACGTTTGAAAACAACGCCTATAAACTGCGCAATGCCAAAAACGGCGCGGAAATTACGCTTGGCTTTGACGGCAAGGACAAGCGCTTTTTCGGACGTTCGGCAATTAACCGTTATTTCGGAACTTATAAAACCGAGGGCGACAGACTGACTTTCGGCCCTGCCGGTTCGACCATGATGGCCGGTCCCGGACATCTGATGGCCGCCGAACGCGAATATATGCAGTTTCTGCCGCAGGTTGCCACCTATCGTCTGGACGGCAACCGTCTGATTCTGAGCAAGGCCAACGGCGAAAGCATGGTTTTTGAAAGAACCGGGAAAGCGTCGTCGCTTGAATAAAAACAATGAAACCGGAAAAAGGCAGGGAACGTTCCCTGCCTTTTTTTGTCTTGAACCTTACTTCCCGTTGTGCTATAAAAAGATTATTCCAAATGACTATTCTGAGATTAATTCATATAATTACAAACTTTTAAAATTAATTTTATATGTGTCACGCAGCCATTCATAAAGTTCACAAATTCGGTTTAATCGGATGTGACCGGAAAATAGAGTTTTTTGACGATTTTGCTTGTATCGGCGACGCTGTCAACGCGGCCCGCGGCAATAATTCCTGCCTTGGCGTGATTGCCCGCATTTTGCGTACGGATGGAACCGTTTTTCGCGAAAGAATAATCGTTAAAAATTCGCTCCATCGGGAATATGTTAGGCTTTTTAACGGCCGAAGCAAACATTCGACTATGAATTTTTAGAACTTTTCGGTAATTAAAAAAGAACTCCGGTGCTTTTAAGCGCCGAAGTTCTTTTTGTTTTTAAAGTTTTTTAGGCGAAAGGCACCAGCCCTTTGCCGAAAACCGCGTCTTTTAGCCGCTTCAGCGTTGCCTGAGCCGTCGGCCGCGCTTTGACGGCACCGTCCTGCAGCATATCCTCGACCTCGCTGAAATGTGCCATGTAATAATTGTATTTTTCGCGCGCATCTTTAATTTCGTTAATGACGGCGTCCAGCAGCATGTTCTTGATATGTCCGTAGCCGAGTTTTCCCTGCCGCAGTCCGTCGCCCATTTCCTGCAACTGAGCCGGCGTGGCGATGGATTTGTAAATTTCGTAGACCAGAATTTCTTCCGGATTTTTAGGCTCTTCCATCGGACGGGAGTCTGTTTTGATGGAGAAAATCGCTTTTTTTATGGCCTTGTCGTCTTCAAAGAGCGGAATGACGTTGCCGTAGGATTTGCTCATTTTTCGGCCGTCAATGCCCGGAACGACGGCGACGTTTTCGTCAATATAATAAGTCGGCAGATGCAGCAGCCGGCAGCCGTAATGTGCATTGATGGCGCCGGCGATGTCGCGGGCGATTTCCACATGCTGAACCTGATCCCTGCCGACCGGAACGATGTCGGTATTAAAGGCCAGAATGTCAGTTGCCATTAGGGTCGGGTAGGTGTAAAGCCCCATGTTGATGCCGTCGTCGTCGGGTCTGTTGGCTTCGCGGTTTTTGTCGACGGCCGCCTTATAGGCGTGCGCTTTGTTCATAAAGCCTTTCGGCGTGTAAGCGTATAAGATGGTTGTAATTTCATGAATTTCCGGAATGTCCGATTGCCGATAGAAAACCGATTCTTTCGGATTCAGGCCGCCGGCGAGATAAATGCAGGCGATTTCCTTCAGCTTCTGGCTCAAAACTGCCGGGTCTTTTTCGGCATTGATGGCATGATAGTCGGCGATGAACATATAATGCCGGCCGCCGGCGGCCAGAGCTTCCCTGCCGAGCTTAATCGCCGGTTTGATGGCGCCGAGATAATTGCCGAGATGCGGCGTTCCGGTCGGTTTGACGCCGGTTAAGATAACTTTCTTCTCAAACATTTTGTTTCTATTCCTTAATTTTTTATTGTATTTATTTACAAAATTGATACTCTACCTGCAAATTTAAATCAATCAAAAACTATAAACTGGGACAGAAGAAAAATGTTGGATATTAAATATATTGCCGAGCACCCGGAAGAAATTAAGGACGGGTTGGCTAAAAAAGGTTATACCAAAGAAACGCTGGACGTAGATGCGCTGATTGCCTTGTACAGGGATATTGCGAAACTGAAAACCTCGTCTCAGGCTCTGTCCGAAGAAAAAAACAAACTCAGCAACTCGATTAAATCCGCGGCGGCCGAAGAACGTCCGGCCATAATCGCCAAAAGCAAATCCGTTGGCGAAGAGCTGAAGTTTGAGCAGGAAAAGTTGGCCGCCGAGCAGTCCAAATTTGATGACATGATGCTGCGCATGCCGAACATGCCCAGCCCGGAAAGCCCGGTCGGCAAGGACGACAGTGAAAACGTCGTTCGCCGTAAAGTCGGCACGCCGCGCAGTTTCGACTTTACGCCGCGCGACCATGTTGAGCTGATGGAACTTAACGACTGGAGCGAATTGGAGCGCATTACCAAAGTCTGCGGTTCCCGAACCTACGCCATAAAGAACGAACTGGCCAAACTTGAGCTTGCCATTCATATGATGGTTATCGACAAGCTGGCCGCCAATGGTTTTACGGTTATCAACGTTCCGTCGATTTCCAAGGAAAGGCCGCTTTACGGACAGGGCTATCTGCCTTTTTCCCGCGACGAAATTTACTATATGCCCGAAGATGATATTTATCTTTCCGGCACGGCCGAACTGATATTAAACTCTCTGCGTGCCGACGAGCTGCTGAACGAAAATGAGCTGCCGATACTTTATGCCGGTTTTTCGCCCTGTTTCCGCCGCGAAGCCGGTGCCGCCGGAAAGGATACCCGCGGCCTGACCCGTGTTCACCAGTTTATGAAGACCGAACAGTTTGTCATCTGCAAAAATGACATCGCCGAAAGCGAAAAATGGCATCAGAAGCTGTTGGCCATTTCCGAAGAGGTTTTGCAGGATTTGGAACTGCCGTATCAGGTGCTGGAAGTCTGCACCGGCGACATGGGCGCGCCCAAGTACCGTCAGTACGATTTGGAAGCCTGGGTGCCGACTCAGAACTGTTACCGCGAAACGCACAGTTGTTCGAACATTACCGACTGGCAGGCTCGTCGCACCAATCTGCGCTATCGCGACAATGCGGACGGCAGGGTCAAATATGCGTTCACGCTGAATAACACCGGCATTGCCACGCCGCGCGCGCTGGTTCCGTTTTTGGAAAACCATCAGCAGGCCGACGGTACGGTGCGGATTCCCGAAAAGCTGCAGCCTTATATGGGCGGCAGAAAATTCATCGGCAAAAATGCCCGTTAAAAAGATTCAAGCCCGGTTCCGCCGGGCTTAACTTTCGAAAAAAACGATGAAGAACGCCCTGAAAATTGTAGAATTTATGAAAACCGTCGAACAGCTTTGTCTGGTCGAGCGCGACAATTTGATGAGTTCCGGCCGTCAGGAAACCGATGCTGACCATATTTTCAAACTGGCGTTTCTGGTGCTGATGATTCATCCGTATCTGAAAAGGCCGGCCGATTGTGCCAAAATGCTGGAGTTGGCGCTGGTTCATGATTTGGTTGAAGCCCGCACCGGCGATTATTCTCTTTCGGCACAGACGGCGCGCCCCGAATTGAAGGCACGCAAAAAAGCGGCCGAAAAGGAAGCGATTCTTTATTACCGTTCGGTTTTGCCGCCGCCCTTGAATGAACGGGTTTACGGCTTATTTATGGAATATGAGGCGCGTGAAACCCGCGAAGCGAAACTGGTCTGGATTCTTGACAAACTGGAGGCCAATCTGCAGGCTAACCGCTATCATGACGGCGACGTTCGCTACTGGGCAGACTGCGATAACGGTACCTGGTATTATCAAAGCGCCGTTGCCAAAAAGCCGCAGATTGCGGAGCAGGAAGAAGAAATCCTGACCGAACTGGAAGAAATCATCATCAACATTTCAAAGGAAAACATGGAAAAATGCGGTATCCGAAACTGCATGCGGACAAGCTGAAAATCGTAATCTTCGACTGGGACAACACGCTCGCCGAAACCCGGACGCCGCTGATTTATGCGGTTAACCGGGTTTTGAAGGAATATGGTTTGCCGGAATGGAAAGAAGTTAAGAAGCTGCGCGACAACAACCTGTCTTTCCGTGACAATTTTCCCCGTATTTTCGGCAGTCGGGCGGACGAAGCCTATCGGAAATATGCCGAAATCTATCTTCGCAGCGTTGCCGGACTCATCTCGACCTTTGCCGGCACGCATGAGGTCCTGTCCTGGCTGAAACGCCGCCATGTCCGCCTGGCGATAATGACGAATAAGGACCGCCGTCTGCTTGAATTTGAACTGCCGCTTTTGTTTCGTCCGGATATTTTTGACCGGGTGGTCTGCGGTCACGAGGCCCTGCACGACAAACCCTATCCCGAACACGCGTTGTATACCCTCAGGGGATTTGTCGAACCGGCGGACGTTTCGCCGGAAACGGTCTGGATTGTCGGCGACAGCCCGCAGGACAGTGTCTGTGCCTGTGCGGTCAATGCCCTGCCGATTCGTATAGGCCATCCGATATGGGGTGACGAAGAAGAATATGCCGAAAACATCCTGCATTATGACACGTTTTTGGATTTTTATCATGATTTGCAGGAAATCAGAGCTTAATTAGCAAAATTTTAAGTACCTGCGCCTTAAACTTTCCGCAAAAGTTTTCATCTTTTCGGGGGCGCCGGCTATGAGCATAAACGAAGATTCCGACATTGATAACAAACGCATCGTCAATTATATTGTTGTTGCGGTGTTGGTTGTTGCGCTGCTGGCGCTCAACTGGTGCAGTTTGAAGAAATATCTGTCTTCCAACAGCGGGACGATTAACGATTTTCAGATATCGGAGAACGAAATGACCAAAACCAGAGAACCTGCCGTTGCCGGAATTTTTTACGCTTCCGAACTCCGCCAGCTGGACAGCGAGGTCGAGCACTACCTTTCTGCGGAAATCAGACCGGGAACCGCGCGCCCCGAAATTCTGATCGTGCCGCACGCCGGCTATGTCTATTCGGCGCCGGTTGCCGCGCAGGCTTATTTGCAGCTGAAAAACTATGCCGGCAAAATAAAAAACGTCATCCTTGTCGGTCCGTCGCACCGCGTGGCTTTCAAGGGCATTGCCGCATCGTCGGCCGATGAGTTCAAAACGCCTCTCGGCAAGGTGCAGGTTAATCGTGAGCTGATGGACAGGATTGTCGCGGCCAACGCCGCCGTCCGCATTTTGGACGACGCGCACCGGCAGGAACACAGTCTGGAGGTGCAGCTGCCGTTTTTGCAGAAAGTTCTTGGCCGGTTCAAAATCGTGCCGCTGGTTTACGGCGACGTTTCGGCCGAAGAACTGGCGCGGGTTTTGGAACCTTATGTAACCGACGCCGGTACGGTTATCATTGTTTCTGCCGATTTGTCGCATTATTTCGATTACGACACCGCCCGTGCGCTTGATGGGAAAACCGCGGGGCTGATTGAGCAAAATCGTCCCGAAATCGAAAATCACATGTCCTGCGGCGCAACCGGAATTAATGCGGCGCTGCTTCTGGCCGCCGAAAAACATCTTCGTCCCGAAACGCTGGAGCTGGCCAATTCGGGAGACACCGTCGGCGATCGGGACAGCGTCGTCGGCTACGGCGCCTGGTCTTTTGCCGCCGAACCGGAGCCGGCTGTACCGGCCGGCCGGTTGGAGGCTGAGTTTGAAAACCTGCGCCGCTTCGCTTCTTTTTATGGCCGGGACTTATATCAGATTGCCCGCCGCGCTCTCAGCGAAGCCGCAGAACACGGGCGGCGTTTTGAACCTTCGCGGGGCGATTGGCCGGACAAGCTGTTTGACAAGGGAGCCGCTTTTGTGACCCTGACGGTCAACGGCAGCCTTCGCGGCTGTATCGGTACGGTGGTGCCGTATCAGGCCGTAGCGTTGGATGTTGCCGCCAATGCTTATGAAGCCGCCATGGAAGACAGCCGCTTTCAGCCGGTAAAACCGGAAGAACTGCCCGGCATCGATATAGAAATTTCGCTGCTTACCGATTATGAGGAAATAGATTTTGCCGACGAAAAGGAGCTGCTAACCAAAATCCGTCCCGGCGTCGACGGCCTGATTATCCGCGACGGCGACCGGCAGGGGCTGTTTTTGCCGTCCGTCTGGGAACAGCTGCCCGGCAGGCAGGACTTTTTGAACAATTTAAAATTAAAAGCCGGTATGAGTCCGACCTATTGGTCCGACAATATCAAGGTTTACCGATTCAGAACTCTGGAGATAAAAGAAAATGAAAATTAACGGTTATGAACTGAATGTCAGCGAAGATTTTCTTGATGATATTTTCGCGCACAAAACCCGCACGATTGAACTGGTTAACAAAGACTTCCCCGGATACGGAAATCTGACCGAGGGCAATAAGAAGGCGCTTGAGCATTTGGTTGCTGCCGCCAGAATTTTTGACGACGTGGCCATGGAACAGGATCACGAAATGAATCTGCCGATGAAAAAAGCGCTGGAAGAGGCCGCCCAAACCAGTACGCATGCCGCCAAGGCTCTCCGTCTGTTTATGTCTTTTCACGGTGTGGAGGGACACAACGGCATAGATTTGGAGCCGATTGAAATTTTCAAAGGCATAAAGGGGAGCAAGGGGCGCAATTTTTACCCTTCCGATTTAAGCATCGACGAGTTTCATCAGATAATTGCCCGCATGATAAGCGAAGGCAGGATTGACGAAGTCAGAAAAATTCTGAGCGTTCGCACCATGGTTCGCCGCGACGGTAAGGATTTAAAAGCGATTGACTATACCGAATATTTTGCCGATGCCTTTTCCAAAGCGGCCAATGAGCTGGAGGTTGCCGCCCATTATACGACCGACGATGACTTTAAGGACTATCTTGGCTGGCAGGCTCAGGCCCTGCTGCAGAATAACGAAGATATGGACATGCTGGCAGACAAGCATTGGGCCGTTTTGCAGAACGATAACCAGCTGGAGTTCACGCT
>FR885461.1:46695-59998 GCA_000436375.1 Azospirillum sp. CAG:239
GGAGTTCACGCTTGGCCGCGAGAGTTATGACGACGAGCTGACCGCCACCATCTACGACAATCCGGAACTGATGAAACTGATTAACGAACATCAGATAGAAGTCAATCCCAAAGACATGCTCGGTGTCCGCGTCGGCATCATCAACAGGGAGGGTACCGAACTTATTCTCAAATTTAAGGAACATATGCCGGAACTGGCCAAACTGATGCCTTGGGCCGACCGCTACCATCAGAGCGTTTCCGACGGCGAGGAATTGAAGCAGACCATGGTGGACGTCGACCTCGTTGCCCTGACCGGCGACTATGCCCAGTGCCGCGGTGTCATAACGACGGCACAGAACCTGCCCAACAATGACAAACTGTCGATTAAGACCGGCGGCGGCCGTCGCAATGCTTACCATCGCCAGGTGCGCAAATCGGCTGATGCCGAACGCAACCGCAAGCTGTTGGAAAAACTGGTTGCGCCCGAATTGCACAAATATTTTGACCTCGAAGCGGATCATCTTTTCGTCATCGGTCACGAAAACGGCCACTCGCTCGGGCCGGACAATGAATATCAGCGCGCGCTCGGCCTGCATCGCAGCACCATCGAGGAAGAAAAGGCCGATACGGTTTCAATCGCTTTCATGCCCGAGTATGTCAAAGCCGGCGTCATTGATGCGGAAACGCTGAAAAAGATTTATACCACTTGGGTTGTCTACCGGTTGTTTCTTAAGGCGCAGCCGTTGGAAGCGCATCGTGTCGGCGAACTGATACATTTTAATTTCCTGCATGACAACGGCGCGTTTTATTTTGACGAAAACAACAAGCTGCACATAAACTTTGACCGGTTTCACGAAGTTGTCTTTGCCATGCTGAAAGAAACCATAGAGGTTCAGCTGTCGAAATCGTCTGAAAAAGCCAAAGCTTTTATTGATAAATATACGAATTGGGGTAAACATTCGCAGTATATTGCCGAAGTCCAGAAAGAATTGGGCGTCAAAAACTATATTGTGATTAAGGATTATTTCTAAATGTATTACAGCTTTTTCGAGATTTTTTCCATTGGTGTCGGTCCGTCGAGTTCGCATACCGTCGGCCCGATGCGTGCGGCCAAACGCTATATTGACAATCTGCACAAAAAAGAACTTTTCGATAAGGTCGAGCGGGTTGAGGCAACCTTGTACGGCTCGCTGGCGCTGACCGGTTTCGGACATGGCACGGTCAAAGCGATTGTTTACGGTTTCATGGGGTTGGAAGCGGAAGCCATTGATCCCGAAAAGCCTTATGTTTCGGCCGTAGAGCGCGATAAGATTCTCCATCTCGGCCAGGAACGCCCCATTCCGTTTGACATCGAAAAGGACGTGATTTTTGAAAAGCAGACTTTTCTGCCCGAACATTCCAACGGCATGCGTTTCCGCGCCTATGACCGTGACGGAAATGTTTTGCTGGACGAAGTTTATTTTTCGGTCGGCGGCGGTACCATTGCCCGGCAGGACGAAATCAGCCGCCGCGTCGAGCGCGAGCCTTATAAGGTTCCCTTTGACTACAGCTCGGCCGCCGAACTTCTCGAAATCTGCGAAAAGGAAGGGCTTTCGATTGCCGACGTGGTTCTGATTAACGAAGCGGCGCTGCGCCCGCATGATGAAGTAATGGAAGGCATCAGAAAAATCCACCGGGTCATGCAGGCCTCCATCGATCGCGGCATGAAAGCCAAAGGGACGCTCCCCGGCGGTCTGAATATTGAACGCCGCGCTCACGAAATTTACTGCCGTCTGGAGCAGAAATTCCGCGACAACGACTATGATCCGCTGCTGATGATAGACTGGATAAACCTTTGGGGCTTTGCCGTCGCGGAAGAAAACGCCGCCGGCGGTCAGGTCGTTACCGCACCGACCATGGGTTCCGCCGGAATTATCCCTGCTGTAATGCGCTATTTTGAACGTTTTGCTTCGCATAAGTCCTGCAATGCGGTTGAAGACGGCATTGTCAAATTTCTGCTTACCGCTTCCGGCATTTGCAGCCTTTACCGCTCCAATGCCTCGATTTCCGGCGCCGAAGTCGGTTGTCAGGGAGAAGTCGGCGTGGCATGCTCAATGGCGGCGGCCGGTTTGGTGGCGGCCATGGGAGGAAGTTACAAACAGGTGGAAAACGCCGCAGAAATCGCCATGGAACACAATCTGGGTCTGACCTGCGACCCGATAGGCGGCCTGGTACAGATTCCCTGTATCGAACGCAATGCGATGGGGGCTGTCAAGGCGGTCAATTCGGCGCGAATAGCCATGAAAGGCGACGGTACGCATTTCGTGCCGCTCGACGACGTGATTAAGACCATGTTGGACACCGGCCGCGACATGAATAACAAATATAAGGAAACCTCGCTCGGCGGTTTGGCCGTCAACGTCCCGAACTGCTGACGCGGAACAACTTGCAGAATTTGCTTGCTAATCGGTGCAAAATGGCTTTTAATCCGGTTAATGGATAAATAACCGGAGTTTTGATAATGTTTAAAAAACTGCTCGACGGAGAACTCAGCCTGAAAGACACGTTCTGGAAGTTTGGCGTTGTCGGTCTGGTCTTTGTCAATATGCTGGTTCGCATTTTCGGTTCCATGTTGGCTCAGAAACTCAACGGCATAACAATCCTCAACTATTACCGCACATATTTTAACCCGCTTAAAATGGACAGCGGCATGGTTTTGTTGACGGTGCTGTATCTGGTTTCGCTGGGCATTTTGCTTTTTTACTGCGTAACCGTAGTCCTGGGGACATGGCGCTCTTCGGCACAGTATGACCGCAGCCTGTGGCTCCGCCATCTTTCGCGCTTTTTGATTCTGGTTATGGTTTTTTATTCTGTCCGTTCGTTGTTTTAAGGGTTTGTTCCGATGAAAAAATTGATTTTGCTGGTTTGCTTTTTTCTGCTGTTTGGCTGTAAGGTCGGCGAGTTTCCCGAAAATCGCAACCGTCTGCATGAGTTGGGGCATGAAAAAAACTTTTGTCAGAAGTCCCCGGAGCGTTGCGTCGACGGCGTGCAATGGTAATTTACAAAAAAACCGTCCGGATTCGGACGGTTTTTATTTTGCCTGAAAAGCTTTAGTCTATATTAACCACAATACCCTGATTGAGGATAAACTCCGGCGTTTTGCCGTTGAACGAATTGTATTTCTTAACCAGTTCTTCCGCCTCGGGGTCGCGTTTGGGCTGCATCGTACGGCAGGCATTGTTTTTGGCACGCGGCTGTCTTCCGGTTCTGGCCTCAATGGCCTGCGCGTTGCGTTCGGCTTCCTGTTCCTTAGTCTTGTCGACCTTAATTTCTTCCGGCGCTTTCAGAATCTTGTCCAGAACGCCCTGAGTCTCGCGCGAACGGCGGTTGGTGTAGACAATGTTCTGTTTGTCGGCCGGCAGCATTTCGAGAATTTTTTCCAGATTCGGCAGCTGTTTTTGTTTTTTTATCAGGTTAATGTCATCTACGACCAGAATATTGGTTTTGGACAGGTCGACACGGCCTTCGGCGGCAATGTCCAGCAGCAGGTCCGGCGAACCGATGATGACATTGGCTTCGTTGTCGATGTCTTCGTCACGGTCCTTAATTGTCGCTTCGTTGATTTCGTGATATTTGTTAAAAACGGCCAGGCGGTCGGAAACTTTGACCGATTGTGCCGAATCCGGCGTGACAATCAGAATGTTTTTGCCGCTGCTGCCCTTGTCGGAATTGTTGCTGCTGATGATGTCAATCAGCGGAAAGACATAGGACATGGTTTTGCCGCAGCCGGCCGGTGCAATCGTAAAAACGTCCTTGCCTTGCAGAATTGAAGGAATGACGTCGGTTTGTACGGTCGTCGGCTCTTTGATGCCAAATTCATCGATAGCCTGAATGGTTTTTTCGCTCAGGCCCAAATCTGAAAAATTCATTGTACTTCTTCTCTTTAAATATTGGTTTATATTGTTTTTTTAGATACTATGTATTTTATAAAGCCTAGTCAACCCCAAATGAAAACAAGGACGGATAAGATGTTGATGAACAGACGGAATTCACTTCTCATGATTATTGACGTTCAGGAACGCCTGGCGCCGGCGATGGATGATCCGCGGCAGGTTATCAGCAACAGCGCCCGGCTGGTCGGTGCTGCCAAGGCCATGGGCGTGCCTTTTGTCATTACCGAGCAATATCCCAAAGGTCTGGGACAGACGATGATTGACGTCCGGCAGGAGGCCGGAGATGAGGCGGCGTTTTTTTCAAAGCTGTATTTTTCCTGTGCCCGCGAACCGGAAATTATGCGGGCAATACAGGAGACCGGCCGCAGGCAGATTATTCTTGCCGGCGCTGAAACCCATATTTGTCTGCTTCAGACGGCTATGGATTTGAAAGGGCAGGGGTATGAGGTTTTTGTCGTATCCAATGCCAGCTCTTCGCGGGACGCCGTCCAGAACATGATGGCATTGCAGCGGATGGCGCATGACGGTATTGATATTGTAACCTCCGAAATGGTCATTTTCGAATGGCTGGAAAAAGCCGGAACCGACGAGTTCAAACAAATCGTCAACAAATATATTTTGTAAGCTGAATATATAAAACCGGCGTGCCGGTTTTTATATGGCAATATGTCATGAACACATGCTTTTGCCGGCAACCCGAACGTAACTGATGTTCTCTTTGTCAGTCCTGTATCTTTTTTCGTCACGTACCGAACCGATACGGTTAAGCATGTTGTCACGGTATTTTTCCGGCACGTTCAAAATCCGCAGCTGCAGTTCCCAGATGTTGAGCATGGTATCCATGTTGCCTTTCAGATAGCCGCCGACATCGTTCAGTCCGTTGCGTTCGGCGCCGCTGATAATCCGATCGACCAGCTGCGTGCGGTATTCGATGAGTTTCGGATCTTTGGCGTGTTCATCCTTGTAACACAGTGCGCCCGGAAGCAGTCCTCGGGTCAGATACAGGGGCGTGTTAAAACCTTTGGTCTGGTTTTTCGGAATGCCCGGGCGTTCGGTAATAAACGGTTGCAGGTCGATAATGAACCAACGCTGGTCTACCGCCGAATACAGAATGTTGCCGGTATTGGTAAACAGGCCGCCGCCGACGTCCAGACTGTATTTCTTTGACGACAGGTAATGCAGGTCGTCATAGATGAAGTCGATGGCGCGCTCGGGAATTTCCAGCATTTTTTCGCTCAGCAGCCGGGTTTTGATTAACGCTTCTTCACTGTCTGGTTTGGGGCGTCCCGGTTTATAAACCTCAAACGAAAAACCCGGACAGTAGCGGTTAACCGTCAGCACCGGTCCGTCGTCGTCCAGCAGTTTCGGATGGTTGAAATAAGCCACCGTCTGCGCAAAGTTTCGTTCGCCGAAGATGTCCGGCTGCATAACCGGTTCGGCTTCTTTCAGCGCTGCGGCCAGTTCGTTAATCGGCATGTCGGTCAGCCTTTTGCGTACCGTAAAGTTGGGGTTTGTATGAATCTTAAATACCTGGGCTTCGGCGCCTTCGCCGAGCGGCGCTTCGCTGACGGCAAAAACAATTTCGTCAATCTCGGGCAGGTCGTTTTTTCTCACAATCGCAATCCTTATTGTTTTGTCAAAATTATGTATATTTATACACTGGCTTTTTATAAAAGACAATATGTAATAAGGATTTTTTTGTCTATTAAGACGTAAAAAAGCTTCCGCTGTCAGGCGGAAGCTTTGAATAAAACAGGAAAATTCCTATCCGGCGCGGCCGTAGCTGTCTTCGTAACGGATAATGTCGTTTTCGTCCAGAGTTTCGCCGGTCTGGACTTCGATGAATTCCATGTTTTTATCGGTGTTGTTCTGGATACGGTGTTTCATTTTGACCGGAATGAAAACGTTTTCGCCGGCTTTCTTGACGATTTTGTCTTCGCCGAGCGTAACGACCGCTTCGCCGCTGACGATAATCCAGTGCTCGTTGCGGAAGTCGTGCGACTGCAGCGACAGTATGTTGCCGGGCGTGACACAGATTCTCTTAACGCAGAAACCGTCGCCGGAATCCAAAACTTCCCATGTGCCCCAGGGGCGGTTGTCACGGTCGCCTTTTTTGTAATTATTGGCCATTTTTTTGCTCCTTAACCAAAGTTTATACTTGATGAAAATGAATATAGGCAATATAACTTAAAGCGCAAGAATTAAATTTTTTAAGATGGAACAATTATGCAGTCACCGGCCATAAATCAGGCGATGGACATTTTGAAACTTCTGCGTCAGGTCACCGAAGGACAGGATGAAGCGCCGGTCAAGCTCGCGAAAATTATCAAAATCATTGCCGAAAAAATGAATGCCGACGCCGCTGCCTGTTATGTCGCGGTCGATGACAGCTATTTGGAATTGTTCGCGTCTTACGGGTTCAATGCTGATGTAGCGCATAAGGTAACCATCCGTTATGGCGAGGGTCTGGTCGGCGAAATTGCCCGCACCAGCCGTTCGCTGGCCGTTGCCGATGCCTGGGGGCATCCGAAGTTTTCCTACAAGCCCGAACTTGGCGAAGAAAATTACAAGTCTTTTCTGGGGGTGCCGTTGGTGCGCTGGAGTCGTTCAATCGGCGTTCTGTCTTTGCAAAACCGCGAAATCCACGAATATTCGCGGCTTGAAATCGAAATCCTCGAAACCGTGGCCATGGTTCTTTCTGAAATGATTGTTTCTGAAGAAATGACCGAATACAAAAAAAGTCTGATTAAGGCGCGCGGACTTGCCTCCCGCGAGCGCGTCAAAGGTCTGAGCCTGAGCAAGGGCTACGGCATCGGCAAGGCGGTGGTGCACCGCCGCCGGCAGACGGTCAGCAAGATTTTTGCCGAAGACCGGGAAAAGGAACTCCGCCGTCTGGAAACCGCCTATAAGCAAATGAATGACGATTTGGACAGGAAATTTGCCTCCACTCAGCTCGGCATCGGCGAGCATGTCGACATTCTTGACGCGTATCGCATGTTTGCCAAAGACAAGGGGTGGTATAAGAAAATTGAGGACAACGTCAAAAGCGGCCTGACGGCGGAAGCGGCGGTCGAACGTTCTTATGAGGATATGTGGAACCGTCTCTCGGGTACCAATGACCAGTATCTCAAAGAGCGTCTGCACGATCTGCGCGACGTGGCGGATCGTATGCAGTCCTACTTAAGCGGAGATTTTAAGGATATCGGCGAAATCCGTAACTGGAGTGATATTGTTGTCGTGGCTCAGACCATGGGCCCCGCCGACCTCATGGACTACGACTATCACAAAATCCGCGGTCTGATTATCGAAGACGGTACGCCGACCATGCACGTCGCCATCGTCGCCAAGGCGCTCAACATTCCGGTCATCGCCAAAATCAAAGGATTGTTTGAAGAGGTCAAAACCGGCGAACTTATTGCCGTAGACGGCAACGACAGTTATGTCTACATCAATCCGCAACCGGCCGTTCAGGAAAAATTCAAAGCCAAAATCGCCGAAAAGGAAAAACTGCTGGCCCGGCTTGCCGAACTCCGCAAGCTGCCGTCCAAAACGCAGGACGGTGTCCGTATCGGCCACTACATTAACGTCGGTCTTTCCTTTGATCTCGACTATATCGAAAGCACCAACTGTGACGGCATTGGGCTGTATCGAACCGAAATTCCGTTTATGGCTTCCGATGTTATGCCGAATGTCGAACGGCAGTTGGGGTATTATAAGGAACTTATGGACCGGGCCGGAAACCGGAAGGTTATTTTCCGCAGTCTGGACGTTGGTTCGGACAAGCTCCTGCCTTATTGGAGCAATATGGGGGAGGAAAATCCGGCCATCGGCTGGCGCTCGATTCGCATTTCGCTGGATCGCCGCGCCATTCTGCGCAAGCAGGTAAGGGCGTTTTTGCGCGCTGCCGCCGGCAAGGAACTGAACGTAATGTTTCCGATGATTTCCGATTTGTCGGAATTTGAAGAGGCTAAGGAAACCCTGATGATTGAGCTGGAAAAGGAACGGCGCAAAGAGCTTCCGGTGCCGTCAAAGGTCAATGTCGGGTTGATGATTGAGGTTCCCGCCATCGTTTTTCAGCTGGAAGACGTTTTGAAGCAGGCCGACTTTATTTCCATCGGCACCAACGATCTGGCACAGTTCACTTTTGCCTGTGACCGGGGCAATCCGCGCCTGACCGAGCGTTACGACGTTTTGTCTTCGCCGTTTTTGAAAATGATGGGCGATATCGTCGCCAAGGCCGATGCCGCCGGCGTTTACTGTTCCGTCTGCGGCGAAATGGCCAGCAATCCGGTTGAGGCTATGGCGCTTATCGGTCTCGGCTACCGCAACCTGTCTTCGTCGGGCGCTTCTTACGGCCGCGTCAAGTCGATGATACGTTCGGTCAATGTTGAAGAAGTGACCGATTATGTAAAAACCCTCTTAAAATCGCAAAAAAGGACTTTACGTCCGCAATTATTGGCTTATGCTTATGACCATGGTATTGAAATCTACTGAAATATATGATTGAATAGGCAGAAATTAATTTTTTAGACAAAGGGCTGAAACGTGAAAAAAGAGAATAGGAATAAGACGACGGAGGAAGTCAAAGACGTCGCGCCGGTTGCCGAAACCGAAAAGGAAGAGAAGGAAATTCAGGTTAATCAGGATAAGGTCGGTTCTCTGATGCATGAGGCCCGCCTCAAAAAAGGGCTTAAGATTGCGGACGCTTCCAGGGATTTGTGCATTCGCGCTTCTTATCTGGAGGCTATCGAAGCCGGAAATTATGAAGAAATTCCCGAGCCGCCCTACGGCATTGGTTTCATTCGTTCCTATGCCGATTATCTGGGGCTTAATTCCGCCCGCATGGTGCAGCTTTTTAAGGAAGAAACCGACGCCGCCTCCAAAAACAGCGACTATTATGTCATGGAGCCGCAGACGGAGGTGACGGCGCCGAACAAAAAATATCTGCTGATAAGTCTGGCGGCTGTTTTTGCGGTTTACTTGGGCTGGTTTATGTTTAACGAAAGTCAGAACGAGGCCGCCGAAGACGTTTCCGAAACGTCCGGGTACAGTGCCGAAACCGCGGAAACGGTTGTCGATTTTCCGTTGCAGGTTGAGGATTTTGCTTCGGTTGAAGAAAACGCTGCCGATTCTCCGGCCGTCGACGAACAGCTCCCCGTTGTCGATGTGGCACCGGTTTCCGACGGCACCGGTGATAACATTACCGTCAGTGAAGCCAGTTTTGTCGAAACGCAGCCCGTTGCGGAAGCTGTACCGACCGTTTCTTCCGAAACGCCTGCCGCCGTTGAAACAACTGCCGCTCAGCCCGCGCCGGAAGTCAGAGAGCCGGTTGCCGAAGTCATGAGCAAAAAGCCCGGTTCCCGCGTAACCGTCAAAATCAAGGGCGGTGACAACTGGGTAGAAGTTCGCGACGGCAGCAAATTGTATATCAGCAAGGTTCTGCATGACGGCGACGTTTATGAAGTTCCCGCCGGCGAAGGCATGATTTTGTCCGTCGGCCGCGCCGAGGGCGCCGATGTCTTCATCGACGGCAAATTGACCGAAGTTGTTAAACCGACCAAAAAGACAGGCATTGCTCTGGATCCGTTTTTAGCTTCCGCTAACCATTAGCGCAGCGTACATATTGCAGAAAATAGCAGGTTTTGCGCCTGCTGTTTTCTTTTTTTGTTTGTAAGAGTTTTATAAAATCGAGGTATAATATGGCAAAATTACAAAATGTTAGAGGAACTTATGACCTTTACGGCGAGGCTAAGCGCAAAATGAAGAAAGTGACTTCCGTCGGTTCGGAAGTTGTCGAAAAATATGGTTTTGAAGAAATCGAAACCCCGATTTTCGAGTTTACCGAGGTTTTTTCCCGTAATCTGGGCGAAACTTCAGACGTTGTAACCAAGGAAATGTATTGCTTTGAAGACCGCGGCGGCGAAAGCCTGACCCTGCGTCCGGAAGGTACTGCCGGCGTCGTGCGTTCCTTCGTTTCCGAAGGCATGCAGCAGAATCTCCCGGTCAAGCTCTATTACAGCGGTCCGATGTTCCGATATGAACGGCCGCAGAAAGGGCGTCAGCGCCAGTTTACGCAGTTTGGCTGCGAGCTTCTGGGCGTTGAAACGCCGCAGGCTGATATTGAAGTCATCGCCATGGCTTATGAGTTTTTGGAAAAACTCGGTCTGACCGGTTCCGTTACCGTTGAAATCAATTCCCTCGGCGATAGGGAAAGCCGCGACGCCTACCGTGAAAAGCTGGTTGCCTACCTGAAAAGCCGCTATGACGAGTTATCCGAAGACAGCAAAACGCGCCTTGAACGCAATCCGCTGCGCGTGCTCGATTCCAAGGAGGAATGCGACAAGGCGGTTGTCGAGGACGCGCCGCTGTATAAGGACAGTTTGAACGAAACCTCATCCGCGTTTTTCAATGCCGTGCTGAAAGGGCTGGATAATCTGGGTATAAAATATAAGGTTAACGATCGTCTGGTGCGCGGCTTGGACTATTATTCGCACACCGTTTTCGAACTGGTTACCGATAAGCTCGGTTCGCAGGGGACGGTGCTGGCCGGCGGCCGTTATGACGGTTTGGTCGAACAGATGGGCGGCGGTAAGGTTGCCGGCATCGGCTGGGCCTGCGGCGTCGAGCGCCTGAGCATGCTTCTGGAAGCCGACGTTTCGTTGCCGCGTCCGATAGCGGTTATTCCGGTCGGCGAAGATGTCAACGATAAGGCGGTCGAAATCGCTTATCAGCTGCGCCGCGCCGGTTTCCGTGTCGAACACGGCTACAGCGGCAATCTTAAAAAACGGATGATGAAGGCCAATAAGGTTAACGCCGTTAAAGCCGTGATTATCGGCTCTGACGAACTGTCCAAAGGCGAAGCCACTTTGAAAGATTTGGACAGCGGCGCGCAGAAGAACGTTGCTCTGGATAAAATTGTTGAGGAATTGAGATAATGAGTTTTGCCGAAAAGTTAGCCAATGTTGTCAACCGCCACGATGAAATTCAGGCGCTGCTGTCTTCGCCGGACGTCAGTCCGGACGATTTGGTGCGCATGAACAAGGAAATTTCCGAACTGGCGCCGGTGGTGGAAGCGATTCATAACTATAACCGTACCGAAAATGACCTGAACGATGCCAAGGCGATGATGGAAGACGATTCTCTGGACAAAGAAATGCGCGAAATGGCCGCGGCCGAATACTATGAGCTGAAAGACAAACTTCCCGAGATGGAAAAGGAAATTAAAATCCTGCTCCTGCCCAAGGAAGAGGACGACGAAAAAAACGCCATCCTTGAAGTGCGCGCGGGCACCGGCGGCGACGAAGCGGCTCTGTTTGCGGCGGTGCTGTTTGAAATGTATCAGCGCTATTCTCAGAAAATGGGCTGGAAGTTTGAGGTTTTGGACGCGGACGAAAATTCGCTCGGCGGTTATAAGGAAGCTTCTGCCAAAATTACCGGCAAGGATGTTTTTGCCAAACTCAAATTTGAATCCGGAGCGCATCGTGTTCAGCGCGTGCCGGTAACGGAATCGCAGGGGCGTGTCCATACCTCGGCGGCTACGGTTGCGGTTTTGCCCGAAATTGAAGAAGTTGACATGTATATTAATCCGGCCGATTTGAAAATCGACGTTTATCGCGCTTCGGGAGCCGGCGGTCAGCACGTTAACCGTACGGAATCCGCCGTGCGCATTACGCATATTCCGACCGGTGTGGTCGTGCAGTGTCAGGACGACCGCTCGCAGTATAAAAACAAGGAAAAGGCCATGAACCACCTGCGCGCCAAACTTTACGACCTGCAGAAGTCAACCATTGACAAAGAATATTCGGAGCGCCGCAAGTTGCAGGTCGGCTCCGGCGATCGTTCGGAGCGGATTCGCACTTATAACTATCCTCAGGGACGCGTAACCGACCACCGGATTAACCTGACGCTCTATAAACTGGACGAAGTCGTTTCCGGCGACGCGCTGGATGAGATTATCGACGCGCTGGTTACGGAAGATCAGGCGCAGCGTTTGTCCGAGTTGGATTAAAACAACACAGCCCCTCAATTGAGGGGCTGTGTTGTTTTAAGAGCGTCCGAGGTTTTGAGGGGTTTGAGTTGGAGATTGGTTTTTGGTGCCGGTTTCTAGATTGTGACATGTTTTGACAACATCTTTGATTGTCTGAGGAGAAAGCTGCTTTTCAAAGTCAGTGTCCATATTACGCAAAACGTTACGAAGAGCGCCTGTCACTACCCGCGAAGCGTCGTCTTTTGTGCAGCCTTGTTTTTCAAGATACTCGCCCATCATCTCCCGCTCCAGTTTTTCATCAATATTAAATTCTTTTCCTCGTAAAGCAAATTCATAGCAGTCATTATAATATTTTTCCCATTTTTCTCTTCCGAGTTTGTCAGGATTGTTTGTTCTGGACGCAATCCATTCGTCGCATGTCATTCGGGGCATGTTTCTATTCCTTTTTGCTTTGGGCGGCGGTTTGCATGGCAACTTTTAAGGCAAAGTCAATGTCAATTTTGCCGTCTTTTTTGCTGAAGTCTTTGGGGGTTAGTTTGGAAAGATCTTGGGGAATCCTTTTGTTTTTTCCGCCTTCTTGTTTTTCCCTGTGTTCTGCCAAAGATTGCCGGGCTGTTTCCAAAGCATAGTCTATGTTTAGGCTGCCGTCCGGATTCTGAAACTTTTCCAGCTCATATTTTGTATCTTTTTCCGTCCGCTTTGCTTTTGGCAGATTACCTTCGGCTTTCAGTTTCTCATAGTTTTCCCGAAAGGCTTTTTTGGCTTCCGGCAAAAGATATTCGGCATCAATAACCTGTTCCTTGAGCCAGTCTTCAAATTTAACGTATTCAATCATAATTGCGCTCCTCCTCCTATAATAATACAATGAATAAAAATAAAATCATTACTTTTGATATATTTTATTTTAAAAGTACAACTATGCATGGGAAGCTTTTCTATTTGTCTATATCTTAAATAATTAAGATCAGAAATAAAAAAAGCCGTTATGAAAGAGTTTTCAATTAATTTTGCTTAACGGAATGTTTAATAACAATATTCTTCGGTTAATTCACCGCTTCGTCCGTCCAAATACCAGCCATTCCCGCTTACTGAATCGCTGCAATCAGGTTCCAAGCCACAACTCATTAAAGTATCATCTCCTGTCTCAACGGAACCGTTGTTATAATAATCTGTTCGTATGGCTCGTAAACATCCTTGATCGCCATGGTCTTCACAACTGACTGACCATACAAAACTTCCGACAACGGAAGAAGAGCAGCACACATAACAGGCTGAACCGCATTCTGTTGTTCCTGATCTTCTGGTATAAGACCCGTTGTTGCAGGCGGATGTTGTTGAGCCTGAAGGGCAAGTGTCGTCGCAGCATTTTTTGCAGGATTTAAATTTTTGGATTGATCCGGAGT
>FR885462.1 GCA_000436375.1 Azospirillum sp. CAG:239
TAAGGAGTTTGCATACTCCGCCGGCAGTCTAACCGTTTCTGCCGGCAAAATTGATTATAAAGAATGATTTCTATTTTGCAACCGGGATTTATAAAAAAAGCCCTCTCAAAAGAGAGGGCCGGAAAAATATGCGGTTAATGATAAGAACGCATCAGCCCGGCCAGAACACCCTGAACCCGGACACGTTGTGCCGGCAGACGCCGCGGCTGATAGGCGCTGTTACAGGGAATCAAAACGACTTCGTTGTTCTCGCGTTTCAGGATTTTCAGCGTAGCCTCGCTTTCATCGACCAACGCAACGACGATTTCGCCGTTATTGGCCGTATCGGCTTTTTTGATAATGACGGTGTCGCCGTCCAGAATACCGGCCTCAATCATTGAGTCGCCTTCAATCGTCAGCGCGTAAAACTGGCCGCGGTTGACCATCTCAAACGGCACCGAAACCTTTTCCGTTTCGTTAGCAATCGCTTCAATCGGCGTGCCCGCGGCAATTTTTCCGTAAAGCGGAATTTGTGCGGCGCTGTTTTGCAGGGCGATTTCACGTTTTTTTTCTTCTTCAATGATTGCCTTCGGTTTAAACTTCGGCATTTTGATAACTTCCAGCGCCCGCGCTTTATGAGGAAGCTTTCGGATAAATTCGCGCTCTTCCAGAGCTTCGATTAACGCGTGAATGCCCGATTTTGACTTCAGTCCGACGGCGGCCTTCATTTCTTCAAAGGAAGGCGAGCAGCCGGTTTCCTTGATAACCTTGTTGATGAACATCAAAAGCTGGTATTGTTTTTGGGTCAGCATATCAAAAAGCCCTTATAAAAAAGTAGAACACCGATGTAAATGTTCTACTTTAGTTCTTTTCTGCTGTCAAGCGGAAATGCTATCTTCCTTTCTTGCCTTTTGCGGCCTTAATCAGCTGCGGTGACATTTTCAACGCCTGCGGATGCGGCTTTGGGGCAACGGCCAGCGAACTAACCGGCGCGAACGGTACCAGCGGTTTCATCGCGTTTCGAAGCTCGGCCGCTTTTTTCTCGTGTTTGGCTCTCGCCAGCTTAATGCTGTTCATGGCTTCTTCAAAGCGCAGCCAGTCGAGTGCCAGACGGCATTCTTCCTTATATCTGGTTGCCAGCCCCCATCTTTCTTTCCGAACTTCATACGACTTTTGGATGATGTCGGCCGTGGTTACGCCGCGTTTTTGTCTGCCGGCTTCGGCTTTTGCTCTGGTCAGAGCCTTTCCATAGATGCCGGCAATGACTTTGGGCGACGGATTTTGATTGGCGGCCGACATGACCGTTGCCAGAAAAACTTCGCCGCGGTTGTCAAAATCAAGTTCCGGAATCTCTCTCAGGGCGGCATAAACAGGCTCGTATTTGACGATGCGCATATATTTGTCCATCTTATGCCGGAAATCTTTGGTTTTTGACAGGTCGCCAAACATGGTCTTAAAGGCTTTGCTGCGGCGCGCTTCCGTGGTTTTGCCCAAGGCGGCAAGCTTGGGATAGTTCTTGGCGACGCCCGGCCAGACGACTTTGTCTTTTTTCTTCAGTCCGAACAAAAACGTGTTCATCGTGCCGCCGATGTCCATTTGATACAGTCCGAGATATTGGTTGCTGCCCATAATGTAAGGATTCATGCCTGATTCAAACAAATGCCCGACGTCCGGGGCTTCCATTTCGGCAAATTTCATGTCGACGCCTTTGTATTTGCCGCCGGCTTTGACCTTCATGCTGTTTGCGGCTTCCGTAAAACTGACGGTTTTTTCAAAATCAGCCTTATTGCCGGTTTCGGCGCTTATTTCCGAGTTGACGTCGTCGCGGCTGCTTTCGGGCGCTTTGGGCGCTGCGTTGGCTGTCTGCGAAAAAAGCGTAATCAAACCCGCGCCGAAAAAGGCTTTGTACTTCGCCGGGATTTTCTTGACCGCGTCCACGGTTTTCTTCCACAATAAAGCGGACGCCTCTCCGGCATCCTTCATCAAATCTTTTTCCATTTTTCTCTCCGTTTATTCATTAATAATATAGTCTTTTTCCGGCCCTTCGTCCAGTATCTTTTGCAAATTGTCTTGAAAAAATATTTGCCAGCGTTTATAGTTTGTTCAAAACTTGAAATTAATTCGCAAATAGGAACAAAAATGACAATTGAGACCAACGTCCATCGTGAATCCCGCCTTGCCAAACTAAAGGCTTTGCAGGACAAGGGGTACAACCCGTATCCGTATCGTTTCCGCCCTGACGCTTTTGCCGCCGACCTTCAGGAAAAATATAAGGAGCTTGAACCCGGCGCCGATACCGAAGACCGCGTGACCGTTGCCGGCCGCGCCATGGCCGTCCGTAACAACGGCATGTTTATCGACATAAAGGACATAAGCGGAAAAATTCAGGCTTTCTGCCACAAAAATCATTTGAGCGAGGAAGATATTGAACGGCTCAAATGCCTGGATGTCGGTGATATGGTCGGCATTTCCGGTTATGTACGCCGTACGCCGCGCGGCGAACTCTCGATTGCCGCCGAAAAGTTTGATATCATTTCAAAATCGCTGCAGCCGCTGCCGGAGAAGTTCCACGGCCTGACCGATGTCGATGCCCGTTATCGTCAGCGCTATGTTGACTTTATTATGAATGAGGACAGCAAGGAAATCTATAAGAAGCGTTGCCAGATAACCTCGGCTATCCGCCGCTGGTTTGAGGAGAACGGTTTTCTGGAGGTGGAAACCCCGATGCTGCATCCGATTATGGGCGGCGCCAACGCCAAACCGTTCATTACCCATCACAATTCGCTGGACATGGATTTGTACCTGCGCATTGCACCGGAACTTTATCTGAAGCGTTTGATCGTCGGCGGTTTTGACCGCGTGTTTGAAATCGGCCGCAACTTCCGCAACGAAGGTATTGATAAAAGCCATAATCCGGAATTTACCGGTCTGGAAGCCTATCAGGCCTATGCCGATTACAATGACATGGCCGATTTGTTTGCCAGTTTGATTCCTTACGTTGCCGAGAAAGTTCTTGGTACCGACGTCATCAGGTTCGGCGAACATGAAATTGATCTTTCCAAGGGTTTTGCCCGCAAGTCGATTGTTGATTTGGTTAAAGAATACGCCGGTATTGACCTTATGCAGGCCGAAACGCTGGAAGAGGCCAAGGCCATGGCCAAATCCGCCGGAGTTGACGCGTCGTCCTGCTCATGCTGGGGCAAAGTTGTTCAGGAGGTGTTTGACGAAAAGGTTGAGCATAATCTGATTCAGCCGATTTTGGTCATGGATATGCCGCGCGACGTTTCGCCGCTGGCCAAAACGCATCGTTCCAATCCGCGGTTGGTCGAGCATTTCGACGCCTATATTGCCGGCATGGAAATCGGTTGCGCTTATTCCGAGTTATCCAATCCGCTGGAGCAGAAGGAGCGTTTTGACGCGCAGTGTGCCGCCCGCGATGCCGGCGATGACGAAGCTCAGATGCTGGATGAAGATTATGTCGTCGCACTTGAGAACGGTCTGCCTCCGACCGGCGGCATGGGCATGGGCATTGACCGTTTGGCCATTTTGCTGACCGGTGCCGATACCATTCGCGACGTTATTGCCTTTCCGACCCTGCGCAAGAAAGATTAAGTCTTGACAAAGGCCGCCGGAAAAACAAAAAGGTTGCAGCGGAAAAATCTCCCCCGTCGGCTTAAATGGCCGGCGGCAGGGAGCTTTTTTATTTTTGCGGCGTTATTGGCGGCGGCTTTGTTTCTCGAATTTTGGCAGAGGAACGATGATAATGCGGCTCTTTTTGCCGGTGCCGTGCCGACGGCGCTGATTGTATTGGATACGGTTCCGGCGCAGTCGGAAACGGAACTTTGCTATTATCGCTATCAGCCGTTGACGCCTTTTCCCGAACCGGGAAACCGTTTTTTGCATGATGATACCGAAGAAGTGAAGATTGCCGCTGCGGAGAAAATTGATGCCGAGTATCTGGCGCAGGCTTTGTTTACGGACGAAGAGGAAACGGATATTTCCTATCGCATTGCCGGGATGGTGGAAAACGGCGTTTCAACCGGTGTCAGCACGTCTGACGGCATTTGGGACGTTTTGTGCCATGTCGAAAAAAATGACTTGGCCGATCGCAAGTCTTATGAGCTTTATGAGGAGGAACTGCCCGAAAGCGAGGTTCGAGATGAATTTTCCGATTCCCGCGACGGCTATTTTGTATATAATCGCCATAAGGACATCAAAAATGTTCATGTTACCCTGAGCCGCAAACCTTATTATTTCGGTCCGGAACCGGTAATTGCCGTTGTTATTGACGACATGGGCATCAATCAGCGCCGCACGGCGGATATCAGCCGTTTGAACGCGCCGTTGACTTCCTCTTTCCTTACCTACGGAACCGGATTGAACCGGCAGGTAAAAAAGGCAGTCCAGGCCGGTCACGAAATCATGATACATGTGCCCATGGAACCTAAAACCAAGGCTAATCTGGCGCCTGATACCTTAACGACGGAAATGGACGAGGCCGAAATAAAAAACGGACTGCAAACCATGCTGCAAAAATTTAAAAATGTCCGCGGCATCAATAATCACATGGGATCGCAGTTTACGGAAGACAAACGGCGGATGAACTATGTGATGGACGTTTTGCGCGATAATAATCTGTTTTTTCTGGATTCCAAGACGTCGGCTCAATCGGTCGGCCGCAGTGTTGCCCGTGAAAAACGGGTGGCTTATGCGCACCGTCACGTTTTTTTGGATAACGAAAACCGGGTCGACTATGTGAACAAACAACTGCGCCTGGCAGAAAATATTGCCCGACGCAACGGTTATGTGGTTGCCATCGGCCATCCGAAGAGCGCAACGTATCAGGCGCTGAAAGAATGGCTGCCCCGCCTGCCGGAAAAGAAAATAAAGCTGGTGCATATGAGCGAAATCGTAAAGGTTTTAAACCCGCAGCTGAAGGCTTCTTTTGAAGAAAACCCGGCTGAATGAAAATTTTTTTTGCAAATTTTTAAAAATATGTCTTGACCTGAACGATATTTGCATATATACATTCGTTAGTTTTTTGGCAGATTGCTGCTGAAAAGCCCTGACGGTCCCATCGTCTAATGGTTAGGATGGCTAAGTAAAAAATTAACGGTGTTAATTTTTTGTCTGCAACATCTTGATTGTCTTAACGAGTGAGCGCCGAGGTGTCAAGCGATACGAGTTTTAGAGAATCAAGCTGGTGTCCTTATTATTTTGAAGTCCTAACGGTCCCATCGTCTAATGGTTAGGACACCACCCTTTCACGGTGGCGATACGAGTTCGAATCTCGTTGGGATCACCAATACAAAAAACCTCCCTTGCGGAGGTTTTTTGTATTGGTAAAGAGCCCAAGAGAGATTTGAACGAATAGAGTTCGGACTGGAGCGAAGCGGAAACGGGCGTATGTGAAGAACGAAGTTGCAAACCAGCCAACCTCGTTCGGCGTGGGACAAATTAAAAAATAATCTTGGAGGAGGAAAATGGAGAGGGGGAAAAGATTCTTGGGGCAATAACCGCATTTGGTTGGAACCGGCTCAAGGAACAGATAATAAAGACAGAACAGGGCTCTCTATTCATGGTGGTAAAGAATATGGCTCTGGCGGATGCATTGATTTAACAGATAAGATGGATGACTTTACCGATAAATTTAAGAAATATGGGCATGATATGATTCTTAATGTAAAATATGATAAAGATTGTTGGTAATTTTTATTGTTTTTAAGGTAAATGCTGAATATACTAAAAGCAAATTTAGCCGAAGGTGCAATTATGAAAATAATCCAACTGATACCTTTTTATCTATTGTCAGTATTATATGCCTTTGCAGTCTTTATCATCACAGTAACATATCCTGATGATATGACAAGTGATGGTATGCCTTGGAACGCTGAGACTTTAGGATGGGCATATGAAAACAAAATTAATTATACCATTTTTACAATAATAGATTTATTGATAATAATTGCACCTACGGTTTATGCTTGGAAGAAGCGTGAAACAAATCTCGTAAAAGCCTATATAATACTATCCATTCCGGCTCTTTTCTACCTGGTAAGATATATATATTTTACCAACTTTTTTAATATATAAATGCATCATATAGCCTCATTTAATAAAATATAATCGTCATATGTCTCCGAGATTTGAACTCGTAAAGACGAGATTGACT
>FR885463.1 GCA_000436375.1 Azospirillum sp. CAG:239
ATACCGTTTTTGATGATTTTTGCCTGATGGGACGGTGCATCGTTCATAATTTCGGCATGCAGGAAGCGCTGCTGGCACGTTACATGCCCAAATACGAGCAATGCCATACCGAATATCATGAGCGGGCAAAATATTACAAACAGCCGCAGATAGTCCTTATTTTAAGTATGCTTAAGACATTGTCCGAACTTCTGGCGTGGCAGCCGGATGATTATCTGGGGCGTTATTTCGGACAAATGCGGCTCGATAAGCATTTTCACGGACAGTTTTTCACGCCGATTCATGTCTGCGAGTTTATGGCTGCCGTGGCTTTTGGTGATGGCTTGCCGCAAGGAAAGCCTTATGTAACTGTTGCCGAACCGGCTTGCGGTTCGGGGGCAATGATCATCGGTCTGATTCGTCATCTGCAAAAGCAGGGTATGACCGATCTTGGTGGCAGACTGGCAATTCTTGCCACCGATATTGACAGTCTTTGCGTCAATATGGCTTATCTGCAACTCGGCATACTCGGGTTGTCTGTCCGCATCACTCACGGTAACTCTCTTACCGATGAGGTATGGGATGCCTTTGATACGCCCAATCTGCAAATCAATACTTGTCTGGGATACTTTAAATAAATATTTATTTACTATTCTTGGGAGAACATGAGCCTATATTGCCATTAGGTTTAGAATTAGATGTTGGTTTC
>FR885464.1 GCA_000436375.1 Azospirillum sp. CAG:239
GACAAACCTGCTTTTTTATCGTTAATGGTGGAGCTGAAGGGGATCGAACCCTCGACCTATTGATTGCGAACCAATCGCTCTCCCAACTGAGCTACAGCCCCATTTTTAGTTTCGGCACGGAGAGCGATTTCCAATCGCCTTGCGTACCTATGCTTCGCTGCGGTTGCTGTCGCCGCCCTTGCTCAGGCAAGGATATCAAGACGTTGCAGATAAAAACGACTCATCGTTTTTACTTAGCCGTCCCAACTGAGCTACAGCCCCAAACGAAATTCTATAAATAAACCGGCTGGGCCGCCGGTTAGAAAAATGGTGGAGCTGAGGGGAATCGAACCCCTGACCTCTTGAATGCCATTCAAGCGCTCTCCCAACTGAGCTACAACCCCAAAAGTCAAACCGAATATATGCAAATAAAAACGGCTTGTCAATAATTTTTCTTATCAACGCATAAATTTATTTGCCTGTCGAAAACAAACTGCCGTCCGGCCTTGATTTTTTTGTCGGCATCTCCATATTTCAATGGGCAGGAGGGAATAGATGGAATATTTATGGGTTTCTTTACGGTTGATTTATGCTTTTTTTCTGGTTCTGGTTTTTTTTCAGATATCAGGAAACAAAAGGCAGTTCAGTCAGATGACAACGTTTGACCTGATTAGCAATTTTATTCTCAGTGCTATTTTAAGCGGTTATATCATTAGCGGCAAAGCCGGTTGGAAAGGTTTTACCGTCGTTATAGCCGTTTATTTCTCTATCAATTACCTTATTAATCTGATAGGTCATACCAATTGGGGGAGGCGGCTGATTATCGGCACGCCGACGATTCTCATCGACAAAGGCAAAATTAATCGTCGTAATCTGCAGAAAATGAACATGAATATGACCGATTTTTTATCACTGCTCCGAACCAAGGATATTCATTCGCTGCAGGATGTTTCTTTGGCCCAGATTGAAATTGGCGGCAACCTGACCGTTTTGCGCAAGGGCGAAGAGGCTTTTTCCGTCTTGTTGATTGAAAATGGCGTCGTTAATCATGAAAACCTGCGGCAAATACAAAAAACCGAAAGCTGGCTGCGTCGGAAACTTAAGGAAATGAAAGTCAATAAGGCGGAAGAAGTCTTTTATGCGCAATGGCAGAAAGGAAAACTCTATGTCATAAAAAATTAAGGCTCCTGTCGGAGCCTTAACCTTATTATTCTGCCGCTTCCAGATATTGTTCTTCCTCTTTGGCAAAATCCATGCCGTAAATGCAACAGTCATCTTTGCGGTCATAATATTCCTTTAAAACCGCTTCTCTTCTGAAGCCGCATTTCTCGTAGAATTTGCGCGTTGGATAATATTGGTCGGTGTTGTCAGTTTTCACATACAGCTTCTGAGCATCGCGTTCCTTCAGAATTTCCGAAAGACGGCTGAAGAGCTGGTGTCCGATACCGCAGCCGCGAAAACTGTTTAATGTTGAAAGCCAGAAAATTTCAAACGTCCCTTCCCGGGCATCGGGAAGTTCGCCAAAACAGACATAAGCCACCGGTTCACCGCCGAATTCGGCAATGATATATTCATAACCGCAGTCTTTGTTGCGCAAAGCCTTTTCGGCCAGCTTGCGGTTAAGCTCAACGTCGTTTTCGTCAAAAAATCCGGTAGATGCTGCAATTTTACAAATGGCATCGGGGTCGTTTTTAGTCAGGTATGTTCTGAAAGTAAGCATAGTTACACTCCTTTCAAAACATTGTTTCCCCCGCAGTCAGAGAAGTCCAGGTCGTTCAGACTGGCATAGTTGAAAAGAAAGAAAAACTTTTTTTGATAAAAATTCGGCCTGTGTACTTCCGAATTTTCATTCAGACTGCATGACGCTGCAGCAGGCGTTACAATACACATAAAAACTCCATAGTTGTTAATACGGCGTATGTTTTTTGCAAAACCATACACTTCTAATATGCACTATTTTTTTGATTTTGACAACACCTGATGACGGATAATTTTTTTTCATAAAAAACCCCGCTTAACGCGGGGTTCGTTTTTTTGTCTTGTTTACTTGACGTAAATGTGAACTTCCGAAGAATTGGCCTCGGCACTGGTTCGTGCCGCAAGAGCAATGTTGTCGGCGCTTACGCCCATGTTGACCATATCCTGAAAGATTTTGGTCGCATTGTTTTTGGCGCTGCCGCTTGAAAGTTGCTTGCCGTTGGCCGGGCTGACGGCGACAACTTCAAACATAACGTTCGGTTTTTTATTTCTGGCACTGTTAACGGCTCTTTTCAGAGCTTCTTTGTACTGAACGTTTTCCTTGTTGAATTTGGCGACAAACAACGGCTTGCTGCTCATCTCGCCGGCGTTCATTTTAAAACTGCTGCCGCGGGGAGCGGGGGTTCCGACCAGCGGAACGTTGTTTACGCCGTAACTGCCGACCTTGATGGCGCTGTTCAGGTCAATAATGTAATTTCTTGCCGTCTGAACATATTGCTGCTGACGCATAACGTCAGTATTGACCTCATTCAGCAGGCTGTTCATCAAAATAGCGGTCTGATTGGTTTCGTTCTCCAGAATTCTTAACTGACGGTGATCTTCGTCAACCGCGCCGGAAACGCCGTAAGCTGATTTGATGGAATCAAGCAGGTATGACGTCATTGCCGTATCCGAAGCGACGCGTGCGGCCAACTGGGTCAGGGCGTCGGTATTGGCATTCATAATCTGAATATTGTTCTGGGCATTTTGCAGCAGGGCGAACATATTCGGGTTGCCCGGCGTTGTGCCGACTTGCAGTTTGGCCTCTATCGTGCCGACGGTTTTGTGATACTGCTGAGCATTGGCGATAACCGAAGCTCTGATTTTCTGAAGTTCGGCGTTGTGCTGGCGAATGGCTACCTGCAACTGCGAAAGTTCATTGCGGAAAGAAACGACTTTCTGTCCGACAAAGGTACCGGTATTGCCGCCTTCGGAAACCTCTACCGGCTCAAAATTAGTCGAACCCAGCTCCGGCAGAGCATTGCCGTCGAGGTCGACGATGTTCGTGCCGCGGGTTTTGATTTCTTCCTGAGAATCTGAGCCGACAAGAGACGGAAACAACGCGTCCTTGCTGAAAGAGCAGGCACTGATAACCAGCGACAGGGCTGATACCAACGACAATCTGAGAACTGTTTTTTTCATTGAATTAAGTACCTTTTTGAAAACCTGTTACATATCTGATTGCTTTTTACACTTTTATCTTCTTTTGTAAAGACTATTTTGCAAAAAAACAAGTAAGAATTTATATTTATCGTTTATTTTACATCGAACCTGAAACGAATTTTAGGTCAAATAGATTAAAATTCTTTTAAATTAATAAAAATAACACTTGCAAAAAAAAATGAATCGCGCTATTAAAGCTTTGTTGTTTGAAAAACAGATGCACCCGTAGCTCAATTGGATAGAGCATCTGACTACGGATCAGAAGGTTGTGAGTTCGAACCCCGCCGGGTGCGCCATTAAAAAAACCCTCCATATGGAGGGTTTTTTTAATGGCCTGCTCGATGGGAGAGAAATCACAGCAGTGAGTTCGGGCTGAGTTTGCAGGCAGACGGAAGTATGCCGATGAGCGCAGCGAAGCAAACGAAGCAGGCGCAGATGCAGTCAAGCCAGCCCCGCCCGGGTTCCGAATCATCCCCTCCATATGGAGGGTTTTTTTAATAACCTGTTTGGGGCCGGACCTGATTATTTTATTTGAAAGATTCTGAATATCCGATTTTCATGAAGAAGCTTGAAATTTTCGGGAACATCTGTCCCGTAAAACTTGTTTTCGACATAAATGTCGCCCGGCTGCGGCCGTTCCTGATATTTGAGCGGAAATTTCAGAATGTTGTTCTGTCTGTCAGCGGCGCTGTTTGTTTTGAACACGAAGTTTCTTTCGGGAAAATAGAATTTATACGCCGAACGATAGCAGTCGATGATATAACTCTCATATTTGCCGTTCAGGCTGTCTTTCACAAAAACGGACAGCGGTTTTTGATCTGCGGTCAGCCGGGAGAGGAAGCGGGCTGTGTCATGGTAGGCGTCGCCGTTTTGTTTCCGGTAAAGTGAAATGTTCTGAACGGCGGATATTGCCAAAAAGGCGAAGCCGAACAATATCAGCACAGATTTTTTTTCAGCTGCGTAAAAGAAGACGAAAAGGCTGAAAAGTCCGGATACAATGGCATAATAAGATGCAGTGTTTTCATTGTGAATACCGAGTTTCCAGACCACGAAAAACAGAAGAACCAACGAGCCGCCCAGCAGCCCCCAAAGAAGAGGCGTTGCCTTTCGGGAAGAAACCAATGCCGTCAGAGCCGAAAAACAGACGAAAAATTCCAGATAGTATTTTTTCCATGCTTCATCGCTGATATGAGCAGAAACATACTGATTGCTCTCGATTCCCAAACCAAACAGCAAATAAATAAAAGCAAAAACTGCCATTGACAGAAACATTATGAATTCCAGCGGCAATTCTTTGGCGGTTTTAAACGGATGCAGAAACGAAGCCGGCTTGACAGTGCCTCTGAACACCAGATACAGGACGTCGACGGCAAGCAGTCCGGCGTAAAACAAAATAACGGTTTCTTTGGTATAAATGGCCAGATTCATCAGTATGCAAAATAAAATCAGAAGCGAAGTTCTGGGAGCGGCCAGATATTTTTTCAACATCAGCAGGCTTGCGCAGATGAAAATAAGCATCAGCCGTTCCGGAAAAATCGGATTGTTGATCCAGACCAGCGCCGGATAAAGCGTCGCCAGCGCCAGGGCATACAAGCGCCGCGAAACGGGGATAAAATCAAACAGACGGTAAAACAGATACAAAAGCAGAGCGGTCTCGCCCAGAACCATGCCGCTGACAATATACATATTGTGGCTGACGGCATAAAACAAATTCAGCTCCACATTGCCGAAAGGCGAAAACCGGATATCGGAAATGCCGGTACCTTTGCCTTCCGCGAAGTTGACCGTGGTGCCGATGCTCATCAGATCAAAATTTGCAAACAGACTCATTTCCTGACTGTAAATAATTGCACACAGGATTGTAAAGGCCAGAAAAGCCCAGACAGCGGCCATTTTGTCGCTTCTTGGATTAAACAGATAAATCCGGTCGGGAAAGGAAAACGCTGCCGGACGGGCACGAAGCCATATAAAAGGAAACAGAATCAGCCCCATAATAACCAGAAAAACATATCCCCAGTAACCATCGCGAAAATAAAAACTGAAGTTCCGCAAAAGCGTTGACAATATGTTCGGTTCAAACAGCGGGGGCGTATACATGGCATTCTCCTTTTGCTCATACTACCGCCCAAACCCTAAATAATATTAAACAAAAATCAGAAAATTTTAAAAATAAGAAAACCCTTGCTCAGCAAGGGTTCCAGTAATGGCGGAGAGAGGGGGATTCGAACCCCCGGTACGCTGTTGGCGTACACACGCTTTCCAAGCGTGCACCTTAAGCCACTCGGACATCTCTCCAAAAATTGGTATTTTCCTTTTAATCTATTATCAGAAATTTGCAAGAGTTATTTTTATTTTTCGCCGCAAAATTTTTATTCGGGTTAATTTTCTTGACTATTTGACCGCCTTCCGTTAATCCTGACAACAGAACGTATAACACGATGTGTCTTGTACGTTTCAGCGCCTGATAAGGTGCGGGCTGTCAGAAGCCTCATGCTCACACGGTGCATATGTATATTTATTGCATCGATAAATATCGTGCATATATCACATATGCACCGTTCTTCCATATTCCCTGGACAATTCGGCCGGGGAGCTTTAAGCGTATGTCCAAGACCGCTTTTTGGGTTTAAAGGCTTAAAGAGTCATGTTGTGAGCGTGATTTCTGAACTCCCCGGCCACCTTATTGAGGTGGTCTTTGTTTTATGTCTCAGGGGAGTTTATTATGACTGACCAGCCTTTAGTATCTATTGTCGTTCCGGTTTACAATACCGAAAAATATCTTTCCGACTGTTTGGAAAGCCTGTTGGCACAAACTGAAAAAAACATTGAAATTCTGGCCGTCGACGACGGTTCGTCAGACGGCAGTCCGGCCATCTTGCGCCGGTATGCTGCCAATTGTCCGCAGATACGGATTTTTACGCAAAAAAATGCCGGCCCTGGCGCCGCGCGTAATACGGCATTGAAAAACACCCGCGGCAGATATGTCATGTTTTGCGATTCCGACGATATGTTTAAGCCCTCAATGTGCCGCGAAATGGCTCAGATAATGGAAAACGAAAACGTCGATTTTGCCTTTTGCGATACCGAAGAATATAAAAAGAAAGTTCAGACCTCTCATATTCGCAAAGCGGGAATGACTGACATTTCGCCAAATGATTTTCCCGAAATTGCCGTAGGCATTTGGTGCTTTATTTTTCGTCGGGACATTCTCGAAAAATATGAGATTTATTTTCCCTCAACTTTCTATGGCGAAGACTTTGCATTTGCCGCGAAATACATTTTCATTTCCCGACGCTTCTGCGCATTGGATAAAAAGCTTTATGTTCTTCGTTCGCGAAACGATTCGCTTATGCGCAGTCTGGTTGTCGGCGGAGACAATCCGCGTATGCTCGGTAATATGGACGCTCTGGCGGATATGTACGATTTTCTTGTTGACTGCGGGCTGACCAACATATGCCGCGGCAGTTATTTGCGGATTGTCGAAAGGCTGACGGTCGGCAGTTTTGCCTATATGTCGGAAAGTGACAAAAGAAAGGCTTTTGTCCGGTTGCGGAAAATTTTAGCTCCGTTTCGGGAAAGGCTGAAAGATTTCCGCTTGCTTGCTCTGGCTGCCGACGGAAAGGAAAAAGCGTTTTTCCGCCGTCTGGGCTCTTACAACATGAGCGGAACCGTCAAAATAAAATTTTTCGGTCTGACCTGGTTTAAGGTAAAAAACAAAGCCGGCGAACAGATTTATTACATTGCCGGCATTCCGCTGCTCAAATCCGTACATGACGGCAAAGGCTGTCGTCGCTATGTTCTGGGGATAAGGATATCTTAGTCCGGATTTTGTTTCCGGCGGTTTCCGTATCCGGAACCGATTTTGCGCCCGATGGCTTCAATTCGGGCACCGATGCTGGTTTTGGAATGTAACAGCGTTTCGTTTAACCCGGCTTTGCCCGGATAAAGCTGATATAACTGCCGGTACTCGCCTTCGGTAACGTTTGGCATGATTACGTTGGCGCCGCATTGAAGAGCGATAATCCGTCCGTCCGGGTGCAGGGTTTCCATGGCAGTGGTCGCCGGGATATTGATGTCCGGCAGCAGCAGCCGCATGATGGCCATGGTTCGCAAAGACAACTGAAACGCGCGTCCGTCTTCGTCTTTAAGCGGCGTATCCGGATGCGGAATAAACGGGCCGATTCCCGCCATGTCGATATTAAGCTCCTTAAGAAACAGCAGATCGTCGGCTATCGATTCCAAAGTCTGTCCGGGCAATCCGACCATAATTCCCGAACCGACCTCATAGCCGAGTTTGCCGAGGTTGAGCAGACATTGTTTTCTTTCTTCCCAGCTCATGCCCGGATCCAAACGATGATAAAGGTCTTTGTCGGTAGTTTCAATGCGGATAAGATAACGGTCGGCGCCGGCTTCCCTGTATGCGGCATATTCCGCAAAGGTTTTTTCGCCGATGCTCAGCGTGACGGCAACGTCAAGTTTTTTGATTTCGGTCAATATCGGCTTGAGCCTTTCCGGCGTAAACCACAGATCCTCGCCCGACTGCATGACGATAGTCTTAAACCCGTATTCGCGAACGGCGCGGGTAGCCAGCGCGACAATCTCTTCCGGACTCATCCGGTAACGCTTCAGGTTGCGGTTGTCTCGACGCAGCCCGCAGTAGAGGCAGTTGTTTTTGCAGATGTTTGAAAATTCGATAAGTCCGCGCAGATGGACTTCGCCGCCGACGAATTCCTTGCGCACGGCGTCTGCGGCGGCAAACAGCTCTTTTTCATGCCGGTCTTCGCCGAGCAGTGCGATAATTTGATTTTTGTTTAATTGATGTTTTTTTGCGGCTTCTGCCAAAAAGTCGGTTTCAGACATAATTCAGTCTCAGTTTCAGTTTTTTTGCGCTTCGGAAACAGTCGCGACCGTTTCGGATTGTTCCGCGCGATTCTTCTCATAAATAAACGCCCAGACGGCCGCGGCAAAAATCAGGACCAGAAGAATACTTGAAATATATTTTTTCATTGCCTTCTCCTTATCACAGCACCCACAAGGCTATCTAATCAGTTTGCCGTTTGTTTGTCAATGTTGAGAGTGCCGGTTTAAAAATTAATTTTGATGACTATCTTTGTCTTAAACGCTTGTTACAATTCTGTTTATCATCATATAAAAATTATCATTATGGCTTTAACCGTATTTTTGGCTTTTGCTGTGGGAGCGCTGTGTCTGGAAAGATTGTTCTATTATATTTCCAACCGTGCATATCTCTTGCAGAGCCGCAAATTGTGCGCCGACGTCTTTCATCGTCACTGTCAGTGGTATGTCATCGGCGTTATGCTCTCGGCTGTCTGGCTGGTTTTGAATTTGGCTTTGCCCGCCGGACATTTCTGAACTGTCGGCGGTACATAAAAAAACGGCACTCCGCAGCAACCGGACTGCCGTTTTTTGTATTTTGCCGCAATTACAGCTTATTCAGCCAGTCAGTAATTTTGTTGTCGACGGCATCGTCATATTTTTTTGACAGATTGTTGAATGACGCACCCGGCAAAATCTTTGCATTTTTGGCCTTGGCCGCAAAATCGTCAAAATAGCTGCCGAAATTGCTGCCCTGCGTGGAAAAGGGAACAACTTTCCGGTCTTTGAAGTCATAAGTTTTCAAAAATTCCAGAACCGGCGTCGCGGCCGTATACCACCAAATCGGCGCACCGACAAAAATCATGTCATAAGCTGACGCGTCGGGCAGATTTTCCTCAATTTTCGGATAGTTGCCGGATTTCAGCTGCCTGCGGGCGTTAAGCGAAAACAAAATGCCCGGCTTCAGCGGTTCCTTGGGTTTGATTTCATAAACGTCAGCATCGGTCAGCAGGGCGATTCTGTCGGCAATATCCTTGGTATGTCCGCTCAACGAATAATAAATGACCAGCGTTTTGCCCAAAGTGTTGTGATAACCGATTTTCGGTCCGGCGAACTGCGCCATTTCTGCCTTGTTTCTGGCCGAAACCCGATAAAGATGGATTCCGCCGGCAATCAGTGCCAAAACCGCAATCGCCAGCAAAATATAAAGAATGTATTTAAGCATGGTTCCTCCCTTTCTGATTAACCGATAAAGGCGATTCAATCACAAAACTCCTAAAAAGGATTTAACAAAATATCTGAAGATTTCAATATTAACGAACAAAACCCGCCGGTCAGGCGGGTTTTGTGTGGCGTCCCCGAGAGAAATGCTAAGAAAGAACAACCGTTGCTCCGGTTGTTCTTTTCTGTAAATTCTTGGAACATCTTGTTGAGAACGGCTGCGCACAGCCGGAACGAAACTAGATGCCCAAGTGATAGTCCTCTCCGGACGAACAAAACCCGCCGGTCAGGCGGGTTTGTATGGCGTCCCCGAGAGGACTCGAACCTCCTGCCCACAGTTTAGGAAACTGTTGCTCTATCCTGATGAGCTACGGGGACACGCCGCAATTCTTATAGCCGTTTTTGCCGGTTAATGCAACAGTTATTTTCCGGCCAGCTTATCAAGAAACTTCTTTTGTATCTCGGCAATTTTTTCAACGCTGTCGACAACGACGTATTCATTGGCGGCATGCATGCCTTCGCCGGTTCCCGAGTGCATGATGACAATCGAACCGCGCTCGGCGAAAGCTCGGGAATCCGTGGCGCCGCCGATTTGTTCAAACTCGATTTCCCGGCCGAGTATATGCTCGGCAAAACGTTTATAATCCTGAATGTAGGGATTGTTTTCATCCATGACGACCGGCACGCTGGACGAAGCGATTTTATAGGTTACGCCGGTAACCATACAGTTGTCGAGGTTCTTTTTCAGATTGTCGACGCTGGAGGTCTCAATCAGGCGGAAGTCCAGCAGAGCCTCGGCGTAATTGGAAATGACGTTTGAAACCTGCCCGCCGCATATTTTGGCAATGTGTACCGTGTCAATCCAGGTATTTTCGGGCATTGGTTCATTTTTGGAAAAGTACGGGTAGATTTTGCGGATGTTGTTCAAAACCGTCAGCAGATTTTCGTTGGCGTCGATTCCTTCCCAGGGAGTTGAGCCGTGCGCTTCCTTACCGACCGATTCGATTTTGACAAAGACCGGATTTTTGCACTTGCTGACGATTTTCAAAATGTCGCCGCCGACGTCGTTGTCCAGTACGATTTTTGCCTTCATGTCCGGATGGGCTTCCATAAAGGCTTCCGTTCCTTTGCTGCCTTTTTCTTCGTCGGAGGAAAGGATAACGCCGAACTTGAGTTTCAGGTTGTTTTGCAGAACATGAAACATTGAGCTTAATGCGACTGCGGCGAAAGACTTCATGTCCAGCGTGCCGCGCCCGAACATTTTTCCGTCTTTGATATAAGGTTCAAACATTTTGTCTTCGGCCGGAACCACGTCCAGATGGCCGAGAATCAGCACGTCAAAGTCTTCGGTCTCGCTGTTGCTTAAAAACAGTACCGGAGCAATGCCGGGTTTTTCAAAAATTCGGACCAACGCGCCGCTGCTGTCAAAAAGGTCGGCAATATAAGCAAAACACTTGCGAATTTCTTCAAGGTTCCCGGTTTCGGTGCGAAAACGGATAAGGTCCTGTGCGGTTCTGATGACATCCATCGGAATTCTCCTGTCTTAGCTGAATTATTTTTACGTTTTGTTTAATATATTTAGTTATCATTACCTCAAATAAAATAAGAAAAGATTAATTAAAGGGAAAGAAAATGAAAGCGGTTTTTGCTGTTTTATTGGGACTGATGATATCTGCGGCGCCTGCGTTTGCGCAGGAAACGGCGGATGAAAGCGAGAGCGGTCTGTCCGTTCCCCGCATGGTGTCGCTGCGATCCAACCTGATTAACGCCCGTTCGGGCCCCGGCGCGCGTTATCCGATAGAGTGGGTTTATATGCAGAAAGGCGCGCCGGTGGAAATTATCGCCGAGTTTGAGCTTTGGCGCAAAATCAAAGACTGGCAGGGTTCGGAATCCTGGGTGCACAAATCCATGCTTTCCGGCCGTCGTACGGTTAAAGTGACAACGCCCGGCGAAAACAACATTTACGACAAACCCGATTATCAGGCCGGCGTTATCGCCCGGGTTGAAGACGAAGTTGTCGGTGATGTAAAGAAATGTTCTGCCGAGGGCGGCTTCTGCCTGATTAAGTTTGCATCAATTGAAGGCTGGATTCCCAAAAGCAGTCTCTTCGGAATTTATAAGAACGAAAACATCGACTGATTTATATCTGCCGTCAAAGTCCCCGGTTATGTCCGGGGATTTTTTTTTCGTTCCGGCAAGGCTTGACAAAATTTCCGAAAAACAATAAGCTGTTCTCAGAAAACTTTATTAAACTATATATATTTTAAAACTTATTTTTATGAAGAATTTAAGAAAATCCGAAATTGTGGATTATATTCAGGAAAGATATAATCCCGAGACAATGCCGGAAATTTATTTCAAGGAATTGTCTGTTCTGAAAGATTTCAGTTTACGCGGCCTTAAACTTTCTGCCGGCGAACGCCGCAAATTCGGCTGCTACGTTTGTCCGAAGGACAAGGCCAAGCTGGTTGTGTTCATTCCCGGAAAGAGCACCCACTATCCGGTGCCTGCCGAAGTGTTTTTCAAATTTTCCGATCCTTATGAAATCGGCGACGTCCTGCGCAGCAAAAAACGCTCGCGAAATGCTGTGATTTTTACCGTCGGAAAATACGATTACCGCTATGTGCCGGGAATATGCGCTTTTGTCCGCGTCGATTTTTTCAATAAGGACTTTGTTTTGAACAAGGCCGTAAAAAAATATCGTATCGGGCGTGAAAATCTGGTTTGTGTGGCACGCATTTTCGGCAGCGGCGACAACTACAGCGTCTTTTGGGATATTCGTCGCAAAGGGCGCAATCAGGTTTCGCATTTTTTCAAAATCTTTACCGGGCAGTTTCAGGAACATACCTATCCGCTGCCGGATACCCAGATTACCATCGGAGCCAATTCCAAAACCGTCGTCTGGAAAGGGATAATGTTCAAAATGACCAAAGGCAGGCTTACCGTCAGCTGACGTGGCCTTACGTAAAAGAAAAGGGTTCTGAAAATCAGAACCCTTTTTTTGTTATTCGCCGTTTTTGATTTTTTCAATCAGTTCCTTTACCGTCGGAATTCCGTTGCGATACAGCGGATCGGTTGCAAACCTGTAAACCTGATGCCCGGCAAACAGCAGATTGTCCTTGATGCTGCCGTTGTGTCCGACTTCGTACAAGGTTTTGTGAATGCAATACGAACGCGGATCCGGAAGCTTCCCGGTCGTGCCGTTGGCACGCGACCAGGTTGAAAACTGACACTGCGACAGACAGCCGACGCATTCGGCGCGATCCTGCTTCATCTGTTTCCATTCGGCCGGCGTCAAAAAGACCACCGTGCTGTCAGGCGTTTCCTGAATTTCGGTATGGCCGGCGGAAAGCTGCTGCTCTGCTTTGGAGGCGTCTTCCGGTCTGATGTAGACGGTCTTGTTCTCCCGAATGCTCAAAGGATGGGAAAACTCGGATGTCTGCTCTTTGGAAAAAGCAATCTCACCCTGTTTGCGCAGAATCAGCTTTTCAAGGAACGTATTCTTGATGGCTGAGGAGAAAAAGCCGGTTGGGCTGAATTTCTGTAAAATGACGTCACCTTTTTTTACCTGAAGCATGACTTTTTTCCACGCTTCCGAAATCGGGCTTTCTTTGGTAATCATCGGGCGTGTGCCGAACTGGAACGCGATTTTGCCGATGTCGGGATTGTCGATGTAATCCTGCCAGTCTTTCAGCGACCAGATGCCGCCGGCCAGAATAATCGGGATATTGTCAAGACCGAGCGTGCGCAGCAGACGTCGCAGTTCGACCAGACGCTCATAGGGCGCCTGCGGCTTGGCCGGGTCTTCGGCATTGGAAAGGCCGTTGTGTCCGCCGGCCAGCCACGGGTCTTCATAGACGACGCCGCCCAAAAATTCTCTGAAGTTCGAATAAGCGCGCTTCCACAAAACCTGAAAAGCGCGTGCGGACGAAACAATCGGGTAATAATAGACGCCGAAACGCGAAGCCAGCTCGCCCAGATGGTAAGGCAGGCCGGCACCGCAGGTAACGCCGTGAATCAGGCCTTTGGCCTTTTCCAGGACGCCGCTCAGAATTCTTTCGGAATCAGCCATTTCCCACAGCATGTTCATGTGAATGCGGCCGTTTCCGTTGGAAACCTCATGAGCGACCTGTGCCTGGGCGATACCGCCCTTGATGGCGTATTCAATCATTTCTTCATGGCGTTCTGCCCGGTTCTTTTTCGAAAAAGTCTCAATAATGACATTGCCTTTGCTGTCATAAAAATCCGGACTGACACCGGAGAAAGTCCCCACGCAGTTTTCTCTGGCCCAAGAGCCGGAGCTGCGTCCGTCACTGCCGTTAATCCCTTTTCCACCCTCGATTAAAGGCAGTACTTCCTTACCTGAAATCATGATTGGATTTAATTGTTTCAATGTCTTATTCCTTATAAAATTTTTTAATCAGGCTTTATATAGCATATTTTTTTTGATTTTTACAGCAAAAAAAACAAAATGTTACAGTTTTGTTACACTTGCTGCGTTCAGCGGGACAGCTCCAGAAGCCCCTGCGGAATATGGTCGATGGTAACCAGCGCGATAATCATGCAGATGAGCGCGTAAACCTGCAGCATTTGAGTCAGTGCTTTGTTCTGAAAAAGGGGCATTCTGTCGCGGTATTTGTGCAGCGCTTTGTTGATGCCGAGCATGACGAAGGTTGTCAAAATGGCCTGTATGCCCAGACCTGCTTCCCGGACCGTTTCCTCAATTCCCGAAAGGATTTTGAACAGAAACGTGAAAAACAGCATATAAACGGTAATAACGGCATAGGAAATATGCTGTATGCGGATGTCTTCAATCTTTTTTTCTTCTTTGTTGCGGCGCAGATTTTCCACCGACAGTGAGGAAATTTCCATGCCGCGCACCATCTGCGGGGTTTCCCGCTGTTTTTTGACGTCGAGCAGTGTTTCCTTAAAGCGTTCTTCGGCCACGCACAGTCCGCAGCCCTTGGCCGTAAAATAGGCGTGGTTGGTGTCCTTCCGGCAGGTTTTGAGATTGTGCATCAGATAATGCAAATGTTCCTGCCATTCTCTGGCCGACGGCCGAATTCCCCCTTTGACAAAGGCGCGTTCGAAAAGTTCCAGCGTTTTCTTGTCAAAATACTCGTGAATAGAATAGGGATGCGGCGCCTGATAGGTGTCGGGCCACAGGCCGTAGGCATAATGATATTGCTCGATGCGGTTCTGAATCGTCAGCATCTCTCCTTCTGTCTTTCGCGGTACGCCCGAGAACGGATGAATGCCGTTGTTCAGCAGTTTGAAAACCATGACCGCCAGCGCGAATTTGTCCTGTTCTTCGCCCATTTCTTCGCAGGAAAGGTCCATTCCTTCGGGATAGATGTATTCTTCGCTGACAAATTCTGCCGGATAGCGTCCCAGTTCCCCTTTGATGGAAAAACCGTCGCAGTCGACCATTGCCACCATCATGGTATCTTTGTAAACCGAAACGTTGGACGGTTTGAGGTCGACGATGTAGTGTCCGCAGGTATGCAGCGCCGCCACCATTGACGCGATGTTGTAGGCGGCGAAAACCCTGTAGGCGTATTTTTCGGAAAGGTGCAGCTTCTTTCGGATGGCCTTTTGCATCAGGTGGTCGAGCGAAACCGCTTCGCTCATGTTAATCAGCGGCATCAGATAACCGACGCAGAAACCGTTTTCGTCTTCAAGAATGGCGTCGGGCCATGCAATCTGCACATATTCGGTTCCGTCTTTGACCGCCGGCGGAAAGTTCGGGCGGTTCAACAGCATGGCTTCGAGTTTTTTGCGATTGGTCGAACTTTTGCTCTTTTTATGGAAAATTTTTGCCACGCTGTTCGGATTAGCCAGATTCATGTAGATTTTTCCGGCGGCGCCGCCTTTGTTAATAAGCTCGCCGAGCCGAACTTTTTCGAAATGCCCGTCAGCATAAATGGCGTTGTAAATAACTGGCTGTTCTTCTTGCTTTTCCATTAAAGTTTGGCCCAGAAAAGAGTTTTGTCGTCATTGTTCAGCCGTTTGGCGTCCGGCGTATTGAGCGTGTTGTTCAAGGCGCGGATGGCTCTGGCCTTCTGCGTTTCGTTGCTGAGATATTCGTGAATGGGGTAGATAAATCTCTTTTCGATACGGCGAAAATCTTTCGAAAAGGCAAAACCGGTCACGCCGTCGCTCATCAGAAAAATGGCGTCGGCGTTTTCAAAGGCCGTAAACCGCAGATTTTCGCGCCAGTCGTCCATGGTGTAAAAATAGGTTTCGCAGGCAAACAGACCGTTTTCGGGACGCGAGGCGACGAAGTTTTCCGGATTGTGTTCGTCCAACGCCAGCGCCGCACCGTCGCCGATATGGAAAAACAGGCCCTGCCGTCCGTAGCAGACAGTGCCGACCAGCGTTGCCGCAAAATCGTTGATGCCTTCCTCGCTTTTGGTCTTGTTGTAACGGTGGCGCAGCAATTTTCCGCGCGAAACCTCAATCGCCTTGACGATTGTCCGCCGAATGTCCGAAAATTCCGCGTTTGCCAGCAAGTCTCCGACGGTTTCGCAGATAATCCGCGCGCCGATTTTGCCGTATTTGGCCGAACCGGCGCCGTCCGAAACCACGGCGACGAAATTTTTGCCCCGGTCTGTATAGCGGCAGTAATCCTGGCACGGCATGTTGCGAGCCTCGTGCAGAGGGCCGGTAATGCTCGTTGCCAGTGCGCGTATCTTGCCGTTTTTAGTTTTCATTCCAGTCACCGGTGTCTTCCAGTTGGTCGGGAATATTCGGGGCGGCTTTGGATATGCAGGAAACGCTGCGGCTCAGCCACAGGAAAAATTCGGTAAATTTAAGCCCGGTCAAACGCTTGGGCGACATCAGCGAAAATTTTGCCAGCTTTTCCAGATTGGCGCCCTGCGTGCCGACGGCATGAACCACGACTTTTTTGTTTTTTTGGGCGTAGCGGCATTTCTCGGCAATGATTTCCCAGTCGTAATCGGTCGGCTCGCCATCGGAAATCAGAAATATCCACGGCCGCTTTGACGTAATTCCGCAGCTGTCATACAGGCACTTCTGTTCTTCGATTTTCTGCAGGGCAAGTTCCATCGCTTTGCCGAGCGGCGTCAGCCCGCCGGCTTCCATTTCCGGCGCTTCGAAATTCATGGCGTCGACCCAGTCGGAAGAGATGACGGCTTCGTCTTTGCCGAATGCTTTGATAATCAGCAGCTGCACGCGCGAGCTGGCGTCAATGTCTTCCTTCAGTTCCTTTTCCAAAGCCTTGAGGCCGGCGTTCAGCTGTTTGATGGGTTCGCCGCGCATGGAACCGGAACAGTCCAGAACCAGAACGCAGGGCGTACGTTCGTTGGCGTTGTCGGCAAATTCCACATAGGGAATCATGTCATTTGTCAGATTATCGTTGTCAACCATCTCAAACTCCCGGAATTTCAGCTTTTAACGGCGGGGATAGCTGTGCGGATAGCCGCTGCCTTCAATCGGCGAAGGATCGGACATTTTGCCGCAGGCAAAAACCCCGGCAATGAGCAGAAGCAGCATCAAAACTCTCAGACCGTTTTTCATTTTTATTAACCTTTTCCTTGTATCAATAATTATAATACCTATATACTCTTAAAACCCGGTAAATACAAAAGTAAAAAACAAGTTATTAATAGGCGCAGCATGAAAAAGATTTTGATTGCACTTCTGATTTTGGCGTCGACGGCCGGCTTTTCCCTGGCACGGGAAGACGGCGTCAACATTTATGACACGCCCCGCGAACCGCCGTCCCGGCCGATTTATACGGAGACCGGCCGCAAGGTAAATCTGGCGGATTTCAAGGGCGATTTTCTGATTGCCGTTTTCTGGTCGCGTTATTGTGCGCCCTGCCTGCGCGAACTGGACAATCTTAACCGCTATCAGAAGATTGTCCGCAACGACGGTATCAGGGTTATTCTCATTTCGCCGGATACGGAGTGGAATACGGTTGACGAAATGAAAAAAATGTTGAAAAAATACCGTGCCGGCGATTTGGAAGCCTATACCGACGTCAACGGCCAGCTGGCTTCCGATTTCGGCATTTTTACTTCGCCGAATACGGTGCTGATTAACAAAGACGGCAAGGAAATCGGCCGCCTGCGCGGTTCCGCGGAGTGGGACAGCGACGAGGTTGTCGAATATCTTTACAAAATAAAGGCCGAACATAACTAAAAGGACTGCCATGACTGAAAAACTCCATATATCCTGGGAAGAGTTCCATCGCGATACCCGGGAACTCTGCGCTAAAATCAAAAATTCCGGAAACTATGACAAAATTGTAGCCGTCAGCCGCGGCGGCCTGCTGCCGGCCGGCATCCTTGCCTATGAGCTGAATATCCGCAATACTGCGGTTGTCAATATGTCTACTTATGACGGCGACGTCAGGCGCGCCGCCGAAAGCTTTCAGCTTGCCGCTGCCGGGGTTGGTGCGGTTGATGAACATACCCTTGTTGTCGATGACCTGTCTGATAGCGGCAATACCTGCAATTTGCTGCGCCCGCTTTTTCCGCAGGCGCGTTTTGTTACCGTTTACGCCAAGCCCGCCGGCCGGAGCGCGGTTGACGTCTATGCCCGCGAAATGCCTGATTCCTGGCTCGTTTTTCCCTGGGATTGAAAAGCTTTTCCGACAGTCCGTTTTTTGCTTGTCAAAAGATTTTTTTTAGGATAGCATACATCATAGGTTGTATTTTACGGTGTTTTGCCGGGAAATCCGGACACTGTCTCGTTTTGAATTCGTTTTTTTAGTTTTTATCACGGAGAATAGCTCAATGACAACTTCTTCCGGACTATCTAAACCCAATATGTATAAAATCTCGCGCGGGCGCACGCTCAACGGCGAGCCAAACCCGATTGACGTCTACATCGGCCAGCGCATTCGCGTACGCAGGCAGCTGCTCGGGCTTTCTCAGGAAGCCCTGGCCAAGAAAATCGGCATAACTTTCCAACAGGTGCAGAAATATGAACGCGGCATGAACCGCATCGGCGCCAGCCGCCTGTGGGACATGATGCAGGTGCTCGGCGTTGACGCCAACTATTTTTTCAGCGGCATTGACGAGGAATTAAGCCGCCAAAGTCCGCGTAATCTCATTTTGTCGGACAATCTGCCGCAGGTCGAAAGCGAAAATCCGATAAAAAGCGACATTATGCAGGATACGGATTTTATTCGTATGGCTCGCGCTTACGAGCGTATTCAAAATACTCAGGCCGGGGAATATGTCCGCGGCCTGATTTTCAGCATTTCCAAATATTATCGGGAACCTTCCGTCACGTCATAAGTCGGGGAAGATGTTCTTGCCGCGCGCCATGCGCGTCATCTGGGTTTCAATTGAAGTCGCCAGATTCAGTTTGCCGGTCTTGATTATGCCGCGAACCTGGTCGCCTTTGGTTGAATCCGGATTGGCGAACAGATAGCTGACCAGCGGTATTTTGCGTTCGACGCCGTTCAGCGTCTGGTGCAGGACGCCGAGCATGCCGCGCGAGAACAGGTCATAGGCCAGTTCTTCGCTCATGCTGGTTGAGGAGGCGTATTTAACCACCGAGTTGATGGCGTCGGTAATGTTGTTGGCATGAATAGTGGAAAGCACCAAATGCCCGGAAGTTGCCGCGCGCAGAACTTCGCTGGCGGTGTCCGGCGTACGGATTTCGCCGACCATAATGTAACGCGGCTTGGAACGCAGTGCCGATTTCAGCCCTTCGCCCCAGTTGCCTTTCGGCGGCAGGGTCTGTTTGCATAGTCCCAGACTGCCGCCCACCGAGTGATAAATGCCGTCCAAAGGCATTTCGGACGGGTCTTCAATCGTGTAGGCAAAACCGCCTTCCATGGTCAGAAATTCTTTCAGCAGGCTTGATATTGCCGTCGTTTTGCCGGCGCCGGTCGGGCCGGACCATAAAATCAGGCCGGAAGCCGTGCTCAGCGAAAGCAGATGCGTTGTCAGTTCATGATTGAAACCCAGCGAGGCGAACGGCGGAATCTTCTGCGGCATCTTACGCGCGCAGTATTGCACGCCGTAAAGGGCGACCGAGCGCTCAACGCGGTAGAATGTCCGCTCAAACAAAACCGAATAGCTCGGATTATTGCCGTCCCATGATTTTTCAACCAGATTGTAAAAAGCTTCAAAATCTTCGGCTTCGATAATTTTCAGGCCGTTTTCGGTTCGGTTGTCGCCGATAAAGGCCGTTTTGTCCGGCGTAATGTAAATATCGGAAAAAGATATGTCATTAAGTTTTACCATCGTGTCCTCGTTGTCTTAACCATTTTGGACAACAATAACATAAGATGTTTTAAGAAAGATTAAAAGAAAGCGAATTTGTTACTGGAAATCCCAGCCGATGGCACAGGTTGGAGCCTCGCGGCAGGTGCATTTGGCAACCGCTTCGGAAATGGTAATCGGCAGGTCCGTGCCGGTGTAGGTTTCGGCGTCCATTTCGGCCAGTGCCAGTTCCTGATCGGAAACCCGCATGCCGATCAGGCCTGCGGAAGAGCCGGTTCCCCAGTCGGAACTCGCCATTGTGACGCAGGCTTCCTGCCCAAGTCCGTTATATACAATCTGAAAGGCGGCGCCGGCGGTTTCGCGGTATTTGGCTTCGCCGAGCAGTACGCTGCCGGCAAAAACGTTGGTAACCGTAGAATCGGAGGCCTTCATGTCCGGCGAAATCACGCCGTAGGAAATTGCTTCTTTAAGCGTCAGTCCGGAATAGTTGCGCTGACCGGAATAGAGGGTTTGAATGGAGGCGACCAGCATTGAAATCTGATCCAGGCTTTTGCCGACCTTAAATTTAATCATTGCCCGCGAATAGCCGGCGATGCCGCCGATGGACAGGACGCCGATAATGGCCAGCACCCCGAGCATTTCTACCATTGAGCGGCCGCTCTGGCTGCCGTCTGTTCTTTTGTTATCCATTGTACATAATCCCCTCTGTACATGTTTTGCAGCATTAAAATATAATATATGTTGAAAATAAATGTTTTTTTTGATTTTTTAACAGAGGCTCCATACCGCTGTCGGATACGGAGCCGTAAGGAAGGGCATATCCGGTATTACAGATAAGTCCATTGGATGGAGCAGGTGGCCGTCGTACAGTTACAGTTGGCGGCGGCATTGATTAAGGTAACCGGCAAATCCGTACCGGAATACGTTGTTCCACCTTTGTCCGCAGCACTGACCGTCATGTTAACTAAACCGGAAGAGGAACCGGAACCCCAGTCGGAAGTTGCCATCGTGACGCAGGCTTCCTGACCCAGACCTTCGTATTTAATCGTGAACGCCGCATCAGCATTACCGTTTTGAGCAGCGGTACCTATGGTAACGTTACCGGCAAAAGCATTGGTAATTACTCCGCCGCCGCCGTCCATTTCGCCCGGGATAATGCCGAAAGAGATGGCATTGGCATTGCTCAGGCCGGAATAGTTGCGCTGACCCGAGAACAGCGTGCGGATGTTGGCGACCAGCATTGAAATCTGGTCCATGCTCTTATTGATTTTGAACTTGGTCATCGCCTTTGAATAGCCGGCGATACCGCCTACTGACAAAACGCCGATAATGGCCAGCACGCCCAGCATCTCCACCATCGAACGTCCGTTCTGTTCGTTCTTGTAAATATTTCTCATTGCCCTTCTCCTCATGAACACACACAACCTTTATGATTACACTATATCTGAGAAAACGCTGATAAACAATCCTGTCTTTAGTCATAGACAAATTTGTGTATATCAAAGGTCATATATGACTTTTGAACGGTTATATACCTGTTTTCGGACGCTGTCGGAACTTTTTCCTTATAGTCATCCTCGGGCATGTTTTTATTATTGTTACAGTCATCCTCGGGTGCAACGCGTTCTGGACATCCATAGATTCCCCGGTCAAGCATCCTCTCCCTCTGTCATTGCCGACCTTATTTTTCTTACCGTCATTCCCCGGCTTAACCGGGGAATCCAAGAGATCCCCGGGTCACGCTATGCTTGCCCGAGGATGACAGAAGAAAAAATAATACTGTCATTGCCGGACTTGATCCGGCAATCCACAAACACAAGGCACTGGCTCACGATATGCACATAGAAAGCAACGCGTTTCAACAAATGTTCGCGCCGCTGCCGATGTTGCGGTCAAGCTGGCCACAGCTTGTCATGTTCGGCCTTTGTTTTTCCTTACAGTCATATTCGGGCTTGTCCCGGACATCCAAGCATAGGCGTCACGCTGAGCGTGTGACCCGAGTATCCAAGAAATAGATGCCCGGGTTAAACCCGAACATGACGATTATTTACTCGTCATTCCCCGGCTTGACCGGGGAATCCAAGAGATCCCCGGGTCGCGCTACGCTTGCCCGAGGATGACAGAAGAAAAAATAATACTGTCATTGCCGGACTTGATCACTTCTGTTTAAATTTATCATAAGACTTTCCCTAACATGTAGAATACTTTTACATACACACTAACAGCTAATGGTTAATAAATTACAAATTTATTCAAAGTTCCATAAAATAATGCTTTTTTTCCGGCAAATTTTTGCGGCTTTTTCTTTGCTTACCGGCAGGGCGTTTTCGCCGCCCCATTGAAAAACGGTTTCTTCGTCGCCGTTTTTAAGAGTAACGGAAAGCAGCCCGAGCTTGATTTTTTCGCTCAATGGATAAACGGCCATGTCAACGCAGTCTTTTTTTGACAGATTTTTGAAGGCGATGTAAAAACTGCGCATGCCCGGCATGACCATACTGCCGTTTTCGTCGCCGCCGACGCTGATTTCCGCAGCAACCGGGCTTGTCAGGCGGCCGTCGCGAAGCATGGCGGACGGAGCAATCTGCTTTTGTATGACGTTTTCGGTTGAAAGCCCCCAGTAGTCCGGCCGGTTTTTATAGTTGCGGCGAATGTTTTCGGTCAGCTGTGCCAAATTGTCCATCGCGCCGATAACCCGTTGATTCGGACGGCTTGCCACATGCCAGACGCCGGCAATAATCAGTAAAACCGTCAGCCCTGCCGCCAACGGCGAGGGGTAGGTTTTAACAAATTTTTCAACGCGGCGGCAAAAATCGGTCATTTTCATCTTTAAGCTCCCATTGAACTGGTAATCTGGTCTTGCATCTGGAACACGCCCATAACCGCCCAGGCAATGACGCCGCCTACCGAAAGCAGGGCAACCATGTTCAAAATGGACGCCTTTTGCTCAATCAGATAGACGGATTCTTCCAGCCAGTCGTTGGCTAAGGCTTCCAGCGCTTCTTCAAAGTTGTCCAGTTCCGAATAGATTTTCAGGTCGCTGATGATTTCCTTGTCAGGAAAGTCAAGGCCGGTTTTGCTCAGCGCCTGGCCAAGGTTGTCACCGTTATTGATGAAAACCAGCGTTTTGTCAATACGTTCTTTCAGATACCGGCTTGAATCCCGGCGCAGGGCGCGCAAAGCCGTCGAAACCGGCGTACCGCCCTTGACCAGAGCCGACAGAGCCAGCAGCCAGCTGATGCCGGTAAAGACCTTATACAGCGACCATGGCGGCAGCCGGTCGATAATTGCGCGGATTGTTCCCGTCCAAATGCCGATGGTAAAGTAAATGACCGCCATAACGGCCGGCAACGAAGCAAAAGCCACCGCCCAGTAGTTTTTAATCCAGTCCGACAGGTTTACCAGCGTCAACGCCATGCCGCGCCAGCGTACCGTCGGTGCCGCGTCAATCATCGGCGGCACCATGTAGACGCCGATACCGTAAATAATCAGGATGGCCATCATAAACAGAAACGACGGATAGGCGATGGCGCCGATAATCGGGCGTATCATTTTGGTTGAACCCTCGGTAACGCGGATAAGGTTCATTAAGGCGCCTTCCAGGTCGGAAACGTCGCCCACCGAAAGCATCAGTCTTTCGCGGTCGGGGGCCCAGCCTTTCAGCGCGTCGGAAAACGGCAGACCGTTTTGCAGGGCCTTGGCCCAGCTGGCAATGGCGATGGCCATCGGTTCGTCGGGGTTTTTGCCGCCGTTGGAAGCGCCGTCATGCAGCATGTCCAGCGCGTTCATCAGCGAAAAGCGGTTGCGCATCAGCGAGGCGATTTTGCGATAGATTTTCAAACGCGTCTGGTTTGAAAAATTGCAAATCATTTTGGCATAATAAACCTCAATGGCGTTCAGCTGCTTCATGGCGCGGGCCATGGAGGCGGATCTGCGTTTGCTGTCATCCTGAGCCATAGTAAAACTCCCTAGTAAACCGGACGCTGGTCAAGCAGGCCGCACCAGCGCTCGACTTCGTCCAAATCAATATATCCCTTGAGCATGCGCTCAATCGCGGCGTCTTTCAGCGGCCGCCCGTTCAGGTCGCTGGTCCAGTAGTCGATAGCCTTTCTGGTTTCGCCGTTGATCATCAGTTCCAGAAACATTGCGTCCGGCAGAATGATTTCCGGAACGCTCATGCGTCCCTTAATGCCGCGGCCGTCGCAGAATTTGCAGCCCGGCCCGCGCATATAGGTGTTTTCAATGCCGAAGTCGCCCAGCGCGACTTTCAGGCGCTGTACCTGCGGCATGTTCAGTTTTTCTTTGACCGAAACCCGGCAGTGCGGACACAGCTTGCGGAACAGACGCTGCGAAATCAGGCCTTTCATCAGTTCCGGGTCTGCCAGCATATAGGGCTGAACGCCCATGTCGCGGAAACGGGTAATGATGGCCGGCGCCGAGTTTGCGTGCAGGGTCGACCATACGCCGTGGCCGGACAATGCGCCCTTGAACGTCAGTTCGGCGGCTGCCAGCGCGCGGATTTCGCCGACCATAATGACGTCCGGGTCGGAACGCAGCGCCGCCGACAACGCTTTGTTAAACTGTTCGTCTTTTTCTTCTTCGTCATTGGCGTTGGTAACCGGCATCTGCCGCGCGCCCGGTATCGGATACTCCGGCGGGTCTTCCACCGTAATCAGATTGATTTCGTAGTTTTTTTCCTGCAAAAGCTTAATCATGTTACGCTGCAGGGTCGTACTTTTTCCGGAACCGGTCGGGCCGGCGATGATGTTCAGGCCGATTGGTACCGCACGCAGGCGATAAAACAGGTTTTCTTCATATTCGCCGAAACCCAGAGCCGCCAAATCGCCGGAACCGTCAGGATTGTCGTCCGCATACAGCAGACGCATAACCAGATACTGCGTACCAAAAGCGATCGGATTGAACTGCAGGCGGATAGCCAGCACGTTGTGCGGCAGCATCAGTTTGCCCTTTGAACCGCGCAGCGGTGTGGAACCCAGTTTTTGCGCGCCCTGAAATTCGTTTTGCGCATAGTTCGCGTCCGAAATGTCCGCCGAGGCAAATGCCGCGCGCACGAAAGATTCGCCCCATTCTTTGTTATATTCCATTTCTGTCTGCATCATACCGTTGATGCGGAACATAATCTGCGTGCTGTCGGCGACGACGATGTGAATATCGGAAACTTTTTGCGAAGCGGCCCGGGCGACCACGTTGACAAAGTCCTTCTGCATCTGCAGCTGGTTCAGGTCTTCGTCGTTCTCCGAAATCGGCTGGTTGCGCTCGCCGAAAGCGTATATGGCGTTCAGTTCGTTTTGCGAAACATAGCGGGGTTTGCCGATGCTGAGTTTTTTCTTGCGCGCCAGAACTTCAAAACTTAGAACGCGGCCGTCAAATTTGTGTGATTCCGAAACCAGAAAGGTGCCGTCGGAAAACAGCGCCAGCAGGCGGCGCGTATCATCATTGATAACCAGCGAAGAACCCGGCAGCGTCAACAGCCTGTTGCCATGACCAAAAAGCTGGTCAAGAATATTGACCGGCTTTTCTTCAACAGTCTCGTCTACTGCCAGATTGGTGTTCCTTTTAAGAATACCGGTGTCCGGCTGCTGCAAGCTGTCTTCGTTGTTTTCGGGTTCATCAACCATTATGCCTGCCTATCGGACGAACATGCCGCTTCCTAAACTCGGAACCCCCTTGTTGACCATGGTTGTGTTGCGGAGCTCGGCGTTGGCGTTCTGTTTGGCCGTTGTTTTGTTTTTTTTGCCCTGAATGTCCGATTTTACGGGTTCTTTTTCCAAAATTCCGCCGGCGGCAAAGTAGAGATAATCTTTCATGCCGTTGATTTCAGCCCGGACATAGGTCTGAGTGATTTCGTCAATCCTGTGGCCGGTCTGCAAAACGGTACCGTTGCGAACCATGAATGAGTCGCCGCCTTTGTTAATCAGTTTGGCCGTCAGGTTTTCGCCCTTGCCGCGGATTTCCATAATGGCGTATTCCTCGGCCAGTTTCGGCAGTTCTTCCTCTGTTTCCGTAACCACGACCTCGGGCTGGGCAAACGGATTGGTCTTGTCGTTTTTCTTTTCGGCGATTTCGGCTTCCAGACGCGATTTCAAAATCGAAATCTGTGTCTGCAGGTTTTTGACTTCGCGCTGATAGTTTTCCTTGGCGGTTTCGGCGTCTTTCTGCGCTTTGGTTGCCAGAGCCGAAATATGCGCCATCTTGGTCTTCAGTCCTTCAATCAGGTTCTTTCTGTCCCTTTCGACGTTTTTAATCTGTTCATAGAGTTTGCCGTTGTTTTTAATCCATTCCTGCTTTTCTTTCAGCATGGTTTCCTTGTAGGCTTTCAGAATTTTTTCCTGTCTCAGGCGTTCCATTTTGGCCATCGCGTCCATAAGCGCTTTTCTTTCGCGCAGGATTTTGGCTTCCTGTTCTTTTTCCCATTCAATGCGTTTGCGCTCTTTTTCTTCTTTTTTGGCTTCTTCTTCTTCAAGGGCTTTCTGACGCTGGGCTTTTATCGCCGCAATCTCGTTTTTGATTTTTTCGCGGCGGAGTTCGAGAGTCAGCAAAGCCGTCTGTTTTTCCAAATCGGACATCTGCGAAAACAGCTTGTTGTCAATCTGGTCCAACAGTCCCTCGCCGAGATTTTCAACATCCGGCGCGTCAATATTTTCCACGGGATCCGGCAGTGCGCCCGTATCGGCGGGCAGGGCGTTGGGGCCGTTCATCGGTGCGTTCGGGCCGATGGCGGGAAGATTGGCATTCGGACCGGTTAACGGCATGTTTGCATTCGGGCCTGTCAATGGCATATTCGCATTGGGCCCCGTCAGCGGCATATTGACGTTGGATGCGGCGGCGTCCGGTGCGTTCGGGCCGATAAGCGGCAGATTGTCCTCAACCGGCTGCGGCGTATTCAAATCCGGCACTTCCGGCATATTTTCCTGCTGACTGTTTTCATCCGGGTTTGTCAGCGGCTGATCCTTGGGAAGACTGTCCGGAGCCGGGAGTTCGTCCGGCAGCGACAACTCGTCGGGAATACTTCCGTCAACGCCGAGAAAATCGGTGTCGTTAGAGAGCTGCGGCAGTTCATTGGTCTCCAAAGTCACGTTTTGCGCATGCAGGTTTCCGGCCGCCGTCATGCTGATGACGGAAACGCCCAGAGCCAGACACAAAAGCTTTTTCAAATTACAAAACATAGATTGCTCCCTCATATTCCCAAGTTTTAGCACCGGTATTGTATCTAATCATAGTAATCTCAAGTCCTGAAAATTTTATTAATAAATCGTTCCAAATCACCGGATTGTGTGTCGACGTAAATTTAAATTTTACCGAACGGTACACGTTCTGCTGTGGCGAAGTGTAGGAAAAACTCGACAGGTTGACGGTCTGTCCGATGGACTGAAACAGGTTGTTCAGGGTATTTTTCAGGTCAATGTCGGTTTTCAGCGGCGGCGAGGAAATCTGGCGGATTTTATCCAGCGGTACCGATGCAATCAGGCTGTTTCCGTCGTCGGAAATCGAACGTCCCGAGAACGTGATGCCAGACATGTCGAGCGCTTTTTCAATCCACGAAATCCGCCCGACCTGCCGTGACCATGAAGTCGTCAAACCGCCCGGCGTACATGAAATGTTGCCGATAACCCAGCCCGGCGGCATAATCGAAACTACGTCCTGAACTGCCTTATAGCAGTTTTTCATAACCTGTTCGGGGTCGGAAAGCTTCTCCCAGGGCTTGATTTCCGGCGGCACCTCGACGGGCTTGACCACTTTGGGGGCAATCGGCGCGATAATCGGCCGTTTCGGCGGCGCCAGAAAAATGCCGTTGATGATGCTGGAAAGCAGCCACAGGCCGATAATCGCCGAAATCGCGATAACCAGCATCAGCTTGGTGCCGCGCAGCGCCTTAATCTTTTGCAGCTTGGCGCGCATGCCCTGCGACATGAGTTTTTTGAGGTCGGGATATTCGGTTTCCTCAATTCCCCACTCCGGCGGCGCGATTTTTCTGCCCCAGTCCGGAACGGCCAGCATTGACAGAAACTGGTCTTTGGCTTCCTGTTCGTTCAAAAACAGCATATCGCCGTCGGAAAGGATAATGTCGTTGCGGATACAGGTATACCACCAGCCGTTGTCAACCTTGAATACCGCCACAAACGAAGATCTGTCGGCCATGGCCGTCGCCAGCGTGACCGCCGCGACGTTTTCGCCGCTCTTGTAGCCTTCTTTCGAGGCGCAGATACCAAACTGCGGCGCTTTGCCCTGCTTTATGCAGAACAGGTCGGCGCCTTCCATAACGCCTTCCGAGGCCTCTCCGACTTCCGTAAACGGATCGTCCTTGTTCTGTAACGGCTGCCAGAATAAGCTTGTTGCATAGGTAACGCCGTCGAGTTCGATATTCGTACCCCAGGTACGTCTGCCGTCCGCATCGTAGTCGTCGTCTAATAACTTAGCTTCTTCCAGCACTGTTTTGCCCTTCCGAGATTAGTTGCCGCTCATTCTGGATTCCGGTGTCAGCGGGGATTCCAAAACAACCGGCGTTAACATGATGACCAAAATGCTTCTGGTCTTTGTGGCTACGGCCGTACCGCCCAGCAACGAGTTGGTTGCCGAACCGACGCCGGTCTTGGTCGCTTCGTTTTCAACACGTTCATAACCGGTCAGAACCAGCGTTTCGCCTGATTTCAGAGCCACTTCCTGCGTAAAGCCGCGGGATTCGATAATCGGGTTCTGAATATACTGGCCGCCCTGGCCGCTTTCTGTGTCGCCGCCGCCCAGGTCAACCCTTTCCAGCTGAATCAGGTCTGACAATGTCAGGTTAAACATCAGCAGCAGTCTTCCGTGTTCCAGAATGCGCGGCAGTACGTCCAGCGTAAAACCGGTTTCGATTTCTTCCGTTTCGGTCGAAATATCATAGTAGCTTGCGTCGCCGCCGCTGTTGGTCTTGGTAATTTCCGAAACGTAGTTTTGTTTTTTGATAACCTGAATCGGCGCCGGTTTGTTATTAAGCGTCGTAACCGTACCGGATGTAATCAGGTTGGTTGTGCCTTGGCTCGACAAAGCCTGAATGGCGCTGGTAACCGTCCAGTTGCCGGGCAGGATTGTCATGGTCAGGTTTTCGGTAATGTCTGTGCCGAGGCCGGGAACGCTGGCCAGACCGAGCTTGGTCTTGCCGTCGTCGAACGCGGCAGTCAGGTTCAGGCCGTACTGGTCGCTGTCGTCAATGTTAACCTGCAGAACCTTGACGCTGATGGCAACCTGCCGCGACAGGCGCGCGTTCTGCTCGTTGATGAATTTTGCGACTTTGGCAATATCGTTCGGGGTCGCTGTAATCGAAATTGTGCCGTTGGCCGGATCCATGGTCAGCTGCGAACCTTTGTCAATCATGGATTTGATTGATTTTTCAATGTTGCCCCACAGTTCAATTTCCGCCGAGCTGGCCAAAGTCAGCGAAGAGCTGCCGCCGCCGCCGGAATCCGTCGACGAACCGCCGACGTTGACCGACAGGGTCGGTTTGGTCGGCAGGCTGTAAAGGACAAAGGTCCTGGTCTGGTACTTATAGAAATAAATTTCTTTCTTTTCATATTTCCACCAGATGCCGAAACGCGAGGAAATTTCGTCCAGCAGGCCGCTCAGGGGACCTCGGTAGGAAACCAGCATTTTGTTCGGTTCGGTCCAGTCTGCGCCGACCGTGTTGGGGTTCGGCTTGTTCTGTGTGGCGTTTTTCAGCACGTCGGTTTCCAGTTGCGGTGCGTAACGTACTTTCAACGACGTGATTTTGTTAATCATGTCGCCGATTTCATACAGCGTAATCGGCCGGTTGGAGATAAGCGTAATGCCGTCTTTGGCTTCCAGATAAGAGGGAACCGGTTCGCCGTCATATTCGATTTCGCTGGTGTCTCCGAGCCAGATGTCGTTTTTGACCCGAACCACGTCGGTTGTAATCGGTTTTTCCGGAATTTTGGCCTTTTCCTTCAGGTCAATAGTCGCCTCAACTTCGCGTTCAATAGTCGCGTCCATGCTGGTAGACAGGGAGCATGATGCCGCAAAGACGACAACAGCCAGACCCAGCCCGAATTTCTGTAAGTTATTAATATGCATTCTCATCCTCCATGGTCTCGACAACTAAGACGCGGTTTCCTTTGTAAAATGTGGCAATCGGTGCCGGCCGTGCTCTCGCAAAGGCTCTGATTAAGGCCGAACTGACGTCGGCGAAACGGCCGCGGAACATGGCCCCCGCCGTTAAGGTATAGTTGCGGTTGGAGTTCCATATTAATCTCCAGCCGGCTCTTTCGCTCCACTCGGTCAACAGGGCTTTGAGCGTTTTTCCTTCTTCGGCGAGCCAGTCTTCAACCGGATCTTCGCCGGCGGCCATTCCGGCCTCGTCGCTCTGGCCGTTGTCCTCGGTCAGCTTAATTTCCTCTTCGTAATCGACAACTTCGTCTTCAATGCTCGGCGGAATGGATGCGGACAGGTTGTTGCCTGCCGCGGCCTGCGTGATGTTCTGGTCGCGGGGCGTTCTTTCGCCGTATTCGCGGTAATCTGCCGCCACCTTGGTATAGTTTACGAACTCATTTTCGTCGGCGCTCGGATCCACACTCTGAAACTCGGAAGTCTGGTAAGTGTTGCCGGCGCAGCTGTTGGGATCGGTGCATACAAAATTGTCCGGCGCGGGTTCCATAATGGTTCCGCGGCAGCCGGATGTAACAAATATGCTGAAGAAACAAGCGGCTAATAAGATTGTCTTGTTCATTCTGAGGTTTCCTAAGCTGTATTTTGTCATATTTTTTTACCTATCATACATATTGAAGAATAAATAATCAAGCGCGGTGCTTTACTTATTACCATGACTGGTAGTATGCCGCCTGGTCTTTGCTCTCCTTTACGTCCCTGTCAATGTTGCTGTTAATTCTTACCGTCCTTATAATAAACGAGTTTGGTTCGCGGGTTGTGAATACGGTATTGATTTTACGGTAATCTACACCCTTATTGGTTAAAATATTATGTAGCAGGTTCAGTCTTTTCTGTTGCAAGGCGTACGAACTGGTGCCGTCAATGCGGATTTCCAGAATGACCGAACGGTCGGAGTTGACTTTGTTGGCAAAAGCCTGAATCCACTTCAGCGTCGTTCCTGAAATCTCGGCGCGGTTGGGCTGAAAGGCCAGCCGCATTTCCGCAGGCAGGATTTTGGTCGGTTTGTTGCCGTTTTTGTGCCGGCTGATCCTTCCGGTAATCCGGTCGACAAAACTGTTGCCGCTGTCCTCTTCGGTGGTCTCTTTGCTGCTGTCTTCCGTCGAACCCCCTCCCGAAAACAGGGAGGTAATGCTCTTGAGCAGCCCGCCCTTGCTTTCCTTTTTGGGACTTTCCGTCGGCATGCTGACGCTATCCTCTTTGGAAAGCTCTTTTTTTATCTGGTTTGCCGCTTCCTGCTGGTCGTCGGTTTTGTTCTTGTCGTCCTTGGAAGATTCCAGCTGCGGAACCAGATTTTTTTCGTTCAGAATGTCTTCCGGAATGGGAATCAGAATATTCTGCACCATGTCGGCGGCCAGTTTGACGCTTTTGCCGTCTTCGGCCGTGCCTTGAGGGGCTTCAAGCGCGGCCTGTTCCGCGTCTTTGTAATATTTGGCGTCCAGAACGGCGTTGTTTTTGGGAAACTTTGTGCCTTTTGCCGCAACCCACGGATTGTCGCTGCCGCTTTTTTCGGCCATGCTTTCCCAGTTTTTGCCCGGCTGTTGCTCTTCTGCCTTCGGCTCCCGGCGGACAATGCCGTCGGCGGCATTGTCTTTGTTGATCATGCTGCTTATCGGCGTATTGCCGCTGACCATGGCAATCTGATCCTTGTCGGCCGCCTTGGCGACTTTGAAGCGACCCTCGGTTGCGGCAAAGTCTTTTTGCAGCGGAATAAGCAGGTTTTGATCGTTTTCTTCAATGTCATAATTGTCGCCGCCCTTGTCGTAACCGCCTTCGTCGTTGCTTTCCGCAATCGGGGTTATGGCTTTTCTGGCCGGTTCTCTGGTTTCGCCGCTGGCAATCAACAGCGGTTTCGGCGCATGCAAATCGTTCTCGTCGACGCTGTAGTCTTCATCGCCGGTATCCCAGCCGCCCTGGTCTTTTTCGTTTTCGGGGTCGGTTATCGAAACGACCCTTTTCTTCGGCGCCTCTTTTGCCGGTGCCGCCACGGCTGCGGCAGCCAGCTGTTTTTCGGCGGAAACATCGGTTTCTTTCGCCGCTTTCTCGCCGTCATAAACCGGAGGAGGGGTGTTCATGATACGGTCAAAATCGGCGGAAACGAATTCCTTGCCGGATTGGCTTTCCTGCTCTGCCGGCGTGTCGGCAATGTCTGCCGCGGCAATTTCAAGCGGAATATCGTCAAAAACGGGATTGTCCGGTGTTTTTGGCGCTTTCTGAACGGCCGGTTCGGCGGAAGGGGTGGGCAGCTTTGCCGGCGCGTAAACGGTTTCGGTTGCCGGCGCCGGTTTTTTCTGCAGCGGCAGGCTTAAGGCGATTTTCTTAATCGGGCGAACTTTGGCGGAAACGGCGCCGCCGGCGTCGCCCATGAAAAACAACGATATGTTTTTGCTTGGGATTTTAACATTTTGAGAGGTTGCTTCCGGGGTATAAAAAAACAGTCCGTTTATTGTGAACAAAATAAACAGTGAAAAAACAAAGCTGCAAACAAAAGTTTTAAAAGCCGTTTTTTTCATAAATTATAAACCCCTCTAAACTCTAGATAATTCAATATGCGACTCTTGGCAAGCAGATATGAATTTATGCACAAATTTTGTGGATTCTTTCCCCTTGGCGACATAAGGCCTGCCGTTGCGGCAAAACGAAAAATTTCCGTTTCGCCGTTTTGCTCTTGCTGCCGCCTTTTGCCGCCGATTTTTCCGGCATCGGCCGAAAACGTGTTTTATGTGCCTGTTGTTAGAGAAAAATTTACCATTCCGGGCGTAAAAATAAGGGTGTTTGGACACCCTGCTAACTGTGAATTTTTTGTTACAGGAAAAAACTTTAAGCTAAAACAACAGGTTATCTCTTTTTGGACTGGATGATTAATGCTGGAAAAAAGTTTAAAAATTAGCTATTCTAAAAGAGTATAAGAAGTTTTGCTAAATTAATTTAAGGAGAAAGATTATGCGATTTTTAAAGAAAAATTTTTGGACCCTCAGCTGTCTGGCATTAGTAATGGTCATGGCAGTCAGCGGCAACGCTCTGGCTGACGGCAATACTCTGATGGAAACCGCTCAGACGAAAGCCAAGAGCGTATTCTCGTCAGTTAAAACCATCATCTTCATTGTCGGCGGTTTCGGTCTGGTCGGTCTGGCTTTCCAGGCTATTTTCGGAAAAGTAAAATGGCCTTGGTTCGCTTCTCTGGCCGTCGGTCTGGCTATTCTGGCCGCTGCCGGTTCCATCGTTGAATACGCTACCGGTTCCCGCGATGCCGGTCTGGAAACAACCTTCGGTGACATCTAGTCTGACCGCTTGATGTGAACTGACTGATACTTGAACTAAGGGAGGCAAAAATGGTAAATTTTAAGCAAAATAAACCTGAAGGCCTCCCTTTTGTTCGCTCAGACGCAACAGAAACAAACAAAATTGCAAAGGTGGTGAGTAAAATGTTGTGCGTAAAATTAAAGAAATTCCTGTTTCTTTCCATGTTGATGTTCGTGGTTTCTTCAGTTTTATTTGCAACGGACTCATACGCGTTGTTTGAAACCCTTACGGATTCAGGTACCAAAATCTTTACCGGCATGCGCGAGATTATCTTTGCCGTGTCCGGTTTCGGTATCGTTGCCGTCGCCATCGGCGGTTTCTTCGGAAACCTGAACTGGAAATGGCTGAGCGCAATTATCATCGGTCTGGTTGTGATTGCAACCACCGCTGCCATTATTAACTATATGGTAGATAGTACGGCCATTACGGCTGAGCAGATTCAAGATACTCTGATTCAGGCAAACTAAAGAATTTTAGAACAGAGATTGAGAACTATGAGGAGGATGCCATGTTAAACATTAAAAATAAATCTAACTTATTTTTAGCAGCCTTTGTGTTTGCAACATTGGCTTCTTTCTCTGATTTTGCTAAAGCCGATGTCGAAATCGACTGCTCGGGTAAGGAAGGCTATCAGCTGACTATTTGCGAACAGCAGAAGGCTCTGGCCGAGAAGAATGCCAAATCCAACGAGAAGGCTGAGGAAAAAGCGGAAAATAAAATAGCTAAGCAAAAGACTAAATCTGTTGAAACAATAAAAGAGCAGCAGGAAAAATACAAGGAAGCAAATAAGACCTATGCAGAAGCAAATAAAAAAGCAGCCGCTGCAGAAAGTCAGGTTGATTCACTGACAACAGAACTTGGCAAACAACAGAAGGCAAAAGCTGATGCACAAAAAAAGATGAATGCGGCGCTGGCTCGCGGAGATACCGAAGCGGCTAAAAAAGCCCGAGATGATATGGCTAAGGCTGACAAAGCGGCTAATGATGCTTCGGAAAAATTAGATGCGGCTAAAAAGGATTTAAAGGATGCCCAGAAAGCATCGGCAAAGGCTGAAAAAGCTTCTGAAAAGGCATCGGAGAAAGCTTACAAGGCAGCTAAAAAGGCTGAAGAAAAAGAATATAAAGAAACGGTAAAAGCAGCGGAAAAAGCCGAGAAAAATGCCAATAAGGATTTGAAAAAGGCTCAAAAAGAATATGACAAGCTTCAGAAAAAGTGCGAGAAAAATCCAGATGAATGTGATATAGACGCTCTGCAAGCGGCACAGACCAATCTTGATGCAGCGAAGGCCAATGCCGATGCTGCCACCAAAAACCGCGAAGACGTAGACGGTACAACGGCGGCCAAAGAAGCTGCAGCTAAAGCTGAAGAAGAGGCGCGTCAGCAGGCGCTTTATGACAGCATGGAGGAAGAAGAACCTTATGAGCCGGAAATTAAATGTACCGGCGAGGGTGAAAATCAAAAATGCGTTGAAGTTATTTGCGATGAAAGCGGCAATTGCTCAGAAGCCCCGGTTGGAACCTATGCTAATTCGTTGGCGTCAGGTTCTGACGGTTCCGACGGTGCGGGTGAAGAATTGGATGCAATGGGCAATCCGGTTTCGCAGCAGCGTTGTGCCGAAGCAAAAGACGATATTTTCAAATATATCGCCTGCAAAGCGATGACGACGCTGGCTGATGTCCGTGTTATTGTCTATACGCTGGCCGGATTTGGTTTGATTGCCTTTGCTTTCGCGGCGATTTTCAACAAAATCAGCTGGAAACATCTGGCCAACCTTTGTATCGCTCTGTTCATCCTTTCCATGATGACGCCGTTCATCAGCTACTTTACGCAGGATAACGGTGCGCAGATTAGCTATGGAAATTATTTACCGGCAGGATTTACGAATATAAGCGG
>FR885465.1 GCA_000436375.1 Azospirillum sp. CAG:239
AGTAACAAAAAAGAGTCCGAACATGACGGAAAAAATAAAAATCTCCGTAAGTACGGGGCTTTTTGATAAAAAAAGGTCATCTGAAAACAGATGACCCGAAAAAATTTTTCTTACTTCAGATTGTTCGGATATTCCGCTCAGGATATTCGACCATTGTTTTGGAGGGCGTTTCCAGATATACGTAATGGACAAGTCTTGCAGCATGTCTGATACGGATATCTGCAGCATCGTCGGCGCGGATGAATAAAATGTCACGGTAACCATCCCCGGCATTTTTCATTGCGACCAGCCAGCCTTGATTGCCGTCCACCATAGCCTTAACGAAAGTCGGATAGAAATGTCCCTTGAACTCTTCGCGATAATCTTTTTCGATTATCTTCCAGACTTTCCAGACATCGGCTCTGGTTTTCAGTTTCGGCTCATCCTTTACTTCGACGCAAATTTCGTTATCCGCACGGTAAACGCGATAAGCTTTGCCGTGAAGAACAATTTTTTCGCCGGGGTCAAGAACATTAAACTTGAGGTTCGTGACGTTGGCAAAAATAACATTTGCATCCAAATCCCAGCAATATTCCGTATTGCTGTATTTGAAACGGAACAGAACACAAATTTCCTTGTGCATTTGTTCGTTGTTAACCGTAAAGTCCACAGCCGAAAAGCGGACAATGTTCGAAATCTTCTGACCCGGAAACAAATTGGCCAATTCATGCTCAATCTGTCCCAAAGTAACTGTCTTTTTCATACTTTATTATAATTATAGGGATTTGACATAATTTCTATTTAAGAGGGTCTTATTTTAACAAAAACGGCATTTTCAGTCAACTTATATTAGCCGTCACTTTTTCACAAAAAAATGATTTTCCGGTCTTTTTATTTGAAAAACAGGGTTTAGATACAATGCGTCTTCTGTTTTTTTTGATATTCACAGTTAAGGATTGTTACGATGAACAGACATTATTTGCTTCTTTCAGCGGTTTTGACCGGCTCATTTCTGGTTGCAGACGCGCAAGCCGCTTTTGTTTCTTCTGACACCTATGCCGATGCCGTTATTCATTCCAGCGACAAAGACATCAACGCGCCCAAAAGCGTCCGGCAGCGAATTGCAGCCAACGAAACGCGCCGCAACCATCGTTTTTCAGACTTTGCCAAAGACTATGCCGACTTCAAAAACCGTCTGAGCAAAGAATACAATTTTGACTATTCAATCGATGTTTCCTATATGCCGCAGCACGGTGCTCCGAACGGCAAACGCGCCTCGCAGCAGATTTTGATTTATCCGACCTTTTCATGGACAAACTTCAAAAACGAATACGGTACAGGAACCCTTACCGCCGCATACAACATTGCCCGTTACGGCGGTGCGCAGGCTTCAAAGGTCGGCAGCAACATCGGCGTGGCAACCGCCATCAACGACTATGACTCGCCCTCCAACAGCTTTGACGAATTGCTGTATACCTATCAGCTCGGCGGCAGCTGGGATTGGCTGACTATCGGCCTCGGCCAGTTTCCGATGTATAATTTCGACGGAAGCGCTTACAACTCCAACCAACAGGTCAACTTTATCAACTACGCCCTGTCGCAGAACGCCAGTTCCACCTACTCTACCGCCGGCGTCGGCACCTATGTTCAGATTGCGCCGAACAGCGACTGGACTTTTGTGCTGGGCGCGCAGGACGCCACCAACGTCGACGGCATCAGCGTCCGCATCAACAATCTGGACGAAGAACACTACACCACTTTCGGGTCAATTTCCTACACGCCGACAATTAAAGGGCTGGGTGCCGGACAGTACTCCATTTTGTTGTACAACATGCCAAGCGTGAAAGAACAGCAGGGAACGACCAACGGCTGGTCGCTGAACCTTTCGCAGGACTTCGGCGACAAACTGAGTTTGTTTGCGCGGATTAACGGCGTATCCGGCAATGTTGCGACCATTAACCAGTCGTGGGTACTGGGCGGCGTTTACAACAATCCGCTCGACCGCAATCCGCTGGACCAAATCGGTCTGGCATTTGCCTACAACAAAATTGACGAAAAAGCCGTCGGCTCGAAGCTGGACCATGACGCTGAAAAAGTCATCGAAGCCTATTGGGCCTGGGGAATTTCAAAATGGATGACCCTGACGCCGGATATCCAGTTTTACATTGATCCGGCCGAAAATCCGAAATCAGATTACGCAACGGTCGTATCGCTGCGCGCAACTTTCTTTTTCTGACGAAAAAAGCCGGTTAAGACCGGCTTTTCCGTTACATGCTGACATTTCTCCGCCCGGAGGCTTTGGCCATGGCCAGCGTTGTCATCTGAAAATCGTTGTTTTTGACGCCGGCTTCCAGCGAAGCAAGCGCCGAACGGGGATCCATCTGACAGATACGCTCCTGAAGGCAGGTGTCTATGATTTTTCCCAACTTGATTATCGTTTCAATATTTTCGGTTTTATACGGACGAATACCTTCGCTGTTAAAGCTGATTTCAATCCCTTCCCGGCTGTTATAAACCGCCGTCAGATGAAGGCCGCTGGACGTATTTCGGCTGGAACGCGATAAGATAATGTCGCCTTCTTCCAGATTGGCTTTGTCGGCTTTGGTCGGCTTTTCGATGATGCAGTCGGGAAAGTTCTTTTTGACATATTGTTTAAACATCGGGCAGGAAACCATACTGTGCCCCTCGGTCGTATTGCCGTCTGGCATAAAACGTTCCAAATCTCCGGTTTCCTGATTGACATCATAAAGGCAGCGCATGACCGAAGCAACGCAGTAGTTTGAGCCTTTGGGAATGCCGCCGCGCGGATAGACGACATCGAAAAAGTGCTTTTTGATATAATTTTTCTTATCCATGCCGCTTTTGGCTTTGACAATATTCTGATACTGAACCAGCTTGGCAAAAAGCTTTTCCTTAATCAGCCATTCCCTGCGTTTCTGCAATGCGTCGTCGACCTGTGCCCGGGCGTTCATTTCGGCCATCACGGCTTCGCCGGGGATTTTTCCGGTTGTAGCTGCCTGCGTACCCAAAAGCGTGTTTCCTGCCTGCGGAATGGTCGCCGCACACTGCAATGCCAGATACATGGATACCCGTTTCAAACTGCGCAGCAAAGCTATTTTCTGCTTTTTGATGCGGTTTTTGACGGCTTTTTTACGTTCTTTGGGGTTCAGTCCTGCCCGGGCGGCATCTGAAATTTTCTGCTGCATTATTTCTAACCTGTTGTAATATCATTCCGTTTACAATAAAATTATAACACATCCCTTAAATAAAATCATCAAAAAAATATTTATACAGATGGCAATAATTTTAACTTTACTTTTACCGCGTTTTGTTTGTAAATAACTAAATAAATTCAGCTCTTGAAAAGAATACGATAACGCTATGAAATATATTTATAATCTTTCGTTTTTAGGAATTTTGGCCGTTATGTGCAGCGCATGCAAAACCCAGATCATTACGCCGGCGATTGTTCCGCCGGTTGAAATTGAAGCGCCGCAGCCGGCGCCGACCAGCCATTCGCTCGGAATCATCGGAGCCGTCGAACCGGTTTACGTGCTGCCGATGAAAATGCCCTTTGCCGGGCGCATTGACACCGGCGCCGAAACGTCTTCCATTGACGCTTCTGACATAAAAACCTTTGAGCGTGACGGCGAAAAGTGGGTTTCTTTTACAATTGTCAACCGCGAAACCGGCGAGAAGCACCGTTTTGAAAAAGAACTGGCCCGCCAGACGACAATTACCCGCATCAACCAGCACGAAAAACGCCTGGTCGTCAATTTGGACGTTAAGCTCGGCAATGAAATAATTACCGCCGAATTTTCGCTGGCCAACCGTTCAAAATTCGAATATCAGGCGCTTATCGGACGCAACATTCTGACCGGCCGCGCCATCGTCGACACGTCGCTGGAAAACACGCTCCACTAAAACTTCTTTGTAAGGCAAAATCATGCTGAAAAAATTTACTTCCGTTCGTTTTATCCTGACAATCGGTCTGCTTTTGTCCGTCGCCTTTGCGGCATACAGCATTTATTACAAGGTTCGCTACTGGGGTTTTGACTTCGCCCCGAAAAAATCAACCGCCGTCTGGACGATTGAAGCGCAAATCAGCTTTATGCCGAACGGCGAACCGATTAAGGTTTCGCTGGCAACGCCGAAAGTAAGCAAAGAATATAAGATTTTGGACGAAGATACGGTTGCCGACGGCTATAAGGTAAGCAAGGACACCAAAGAAAACCGGATTGTACTGACCTCCGGCCCGAGAGAAGACAAACAGCAGTTATATTACCGCATTCTGCTGTTTGACAACGAAGACGGCCGCGGCAAAATTCCGGCGCCGGTTCCGTCCAATCCGGAAAAGCCGGTTTTTGATGAACAGCGGCTGGCCGTTGCCAAAGAACTGCTGGAACTTTCGACCAAACAGCCGGGCAATGTTCCGCAGCAGATTATCCGCCTGCTTAATCAGAATCCGCCGGACGCAACGGTTCTGGCCTTTCTGCCGATGAAAAAAGGCCAGAAAAACATCGCCGAAGCCACCGGCAATCTGCTGGCGTTGAAAAATATACCGACGCGCATGGTTCGCGGCATTAAACTGGAAGAAAACAAAAAGTCGTTTACGCCGGACTTAATGCTTGAAGCCTATACGGAAGGACGCTGGACGCTCTATGACCTGAAGACCGGCAAAAAAGGCCTGCCGGAAAATTTCGTGGTCATTCAGCGCGGCGGAGATTCCCTGCTGGACATCGAAGGCGGCAACGACTCGGTGGTCAAATATTCGGTTCTGAAATCCATCAGCTCATCGTTTAGTCTGGCACAGCACCGCGCCAAGCTTGCCAACCAGAAAACCTGGTTCGACTATTCGATTTACAGTCTGCCGCTGGCCGAACAGAATACGCTCAAATGGCTGATGATATTCCCGCTGGCAATTTTAATCATTGTCCTGATGCGCAACGTTGTGGGCGTGCAGACCATGGGCACCTTTACGCCGATGCTGATTGCCATGTCGCTGGTCAAAACCGGCTTTGTTTCCGGCCTGGTCTGTTTCAGCTTTATCATCATCGTCGGTCTGCTTATCCGTGCCCTGCTCTCCAAGCTTAACCTGCTGCTGGTGCCGCGCATTTCGGCTGTGGTTATCGTGGTTATCCTGCTGATGCAGTCGCTGACGATTTTCGGTTATCAGCTTAAAATCGACATTGCGTCTTCGGCGGTCTTTTTCCCGATTATCATTACAGCCTGGATTATTGAGCGCGCTTCAATTACCTGGGAAGAAGACGGTCCCGTCAATGCGACGAGGGAGATTATCTTCAGCATTCTGGTTGCGATTATTACCTACTTCGTTATCTGCAACAACTATATCCGCCATATTATGTTTGCCTTTAACGAACTGAATCTGGTTATTCTGTTTATCGTCATGCTGCTCGGTACTTACACCGGCTACCGCCTGACCGAACTGAAGCGTTTTTCACCTCTGGCAAAGAAAGGCTGAGCAATGTTTGGTTTCGGCTGGCTGAAAAATTTCGCCTCTCCCTCCGCGCTTCGGAAAGCCGGCGTTCTAGGCATGAACCGGCGGAATTTCAGCATTATTTCCAAGTGCAACAACCGCCGCCTTTATCCGCTGGTGGACGACAAAGTACAGACCAAGGTTCTGGCGCAGAAAGTCGGCATTACCACCCCTAACCTCATCGGTGTGGTTGAAGTGCAGAATCAGGTCAAGAACCTGCTGGAGATGGTTAAGGGGTACAAAGAATTTGTGGTCAAGCCGGCGCACGGCAGCGGCGGCAAAGGCGTTCTGGTAATTAAGAGTTATACGGAAACGGCCTTTGAAACGGCATCGGGGCGCGTTCTTACATTCAGCGAAGTTTACCAGCACATTTCCAACATTCTGAGCGGGCTTTACAGTTTGGGCGGGCAATATGACGTGGCTCTCATTGAGGAACTGGTGCATTTCAGCCCGATATTTTCGGAATACAGCTATCAGGGTGTTCCCGACGTACGGGTCATTGTCTACAAAGGATATCCGGCAATGTCGATGATGCGTTTGTCAACCAAGGCCTCGGGCGGTCGTGCCAATCTGCATCAGGGTGCGGTCGGCGTCGGTCTGGACATCAGAAACGGCAAGAGCCTGAAAGGCGTAATGTGGAATATGCCGATTGAAGTTCATCCCGATACAAATGCCGACCTCTCTACCTTGGAAGTTCCTTTCTGGCGCGAACATCTGCTGATTGCGGCCAAAGGTTATGAAATGACCGGGCTGGGTTATCTGGGCGCCGACATCGTTTTGGACGAATACAAGGGGCCGATGATGCTGGAACTCAACGCCCGTCCCGGACTGGCGATTCAGATTGCCAACGGCCGCGGTATGGCCGACATTCTGAAAAAAATCGAAAAATCGTATCCGAAAAACCTTACGCCGGAAGAACGCGTGGATTACGTTTTGCAAAACGCGGGGAAGTAAAATTTTTGACTGCGGCCGTGCAATGGCTTTTATCAATACCTATATTATTAGCAGAAATGATTTTTAACGGAGATTTATGATGGCTAAAGAAACCAAAATGCTCAAAAACGAAGAGGCAAAAAAACTCGGCAAGCCGGCAACCAAGGGCCTGAAAGCCGCCGAAACGAAAAAACTGCCGGTAAGCAAAACCCGCGCCAAGAAAATCAAACATTCATACAAAGTCAAAGACGCCGAAAACGCGCTGTTGCTGAAACTGAAAGACGGCGACGTGGTAATTGAAATGTATCCGGACGCGGCGCCGAACCATGTGGCTCGGATTAAGGAACTGGTACGCGCCGGCTTTTACAACGGGTTGAAATTTCATCGCGTCATTGACGGCTTCATGGCACAGACGGGCTGTCCCTACGGCAACGGTACCGGCGGCACCGGCAAAAAGCTGAAAGCGGAATTTAACCGCAACCCGCATAAGCGCGGCACGGTTTCGATGGCACGGGCCATGAACCCGGATTCCGGCGACAGCCAGTTTTTCATCTGCTTTGCCGACTGCCCGTGGCTGGACGGCCAATATACGGTCTGGGGCGAAGTTACTTCGGGCATGGAATTTGTCGACCTTATCAAACGCGGCGAAGGACAAAACGGCACGGTTTATGATCCTGATGAAATTATCAGCATGAGCGTTATCGCCGATCTTTGAAATTATAAAGCCCCGCAATTGCGGGGCTTTTTTCATATCAGGGTAATTTTGACCGCCTTTCC
>FR885466.1:0-5012 GCA_000436375.1 Azospirillum sp. CAG:239
CCCCGGAACGCGCTGCGCTTGTCCGAGGATGACATCATTTCCGTGTTTTTTTCTTCTCCTCTGTCATTCCCGTGCTTGCACGGGAATCTAAAAGAGATGTCCGGCTCAAGCCCGAACATGACATAGAAAAAGAGACCGAACATGACATAGAAAAAGCCCTCTCTTTTGAGAGGGCTGGGAAATCTCGGAAGCTTACTTTTCTGCTGAAGCCAATTTCTTTTTGTCGGCAGAAGCAAACATACTCTTGTGAGATTCCTTGAGCGCAGCAACATTTTTCTTGAAGCTGGCCAGTTTCTTTCCGCTGAGGTTTTCTCCGGCAGCCGCTTTTATCTTCAGCGGGTTGACCCGTTTGCCGTTCTGCAAAACTTCGTAGTGAAGATGCGGACCAGTCGAACGTCCGGTTGAACCGACATAGCCGATTACCTGCCCCTGCTTAACACGGACACCCGGACGCATGCCTTTGGCAAACTTCCACATATGTCCATAAGCGGTTGAATATTCGGAATTGTGACGAATTTTGATAAAGTTTCCATAACCGCCGTTGTATTTTGCCATCTGGATTACACCATCGCCGGCCGCATAGACCAGCGTTCCCTTCGGTGCGGCATAGTCAACGCCCCAATGGACGCGATAGCTGCGCAGAATCGGATGGAAACGACGGCCAAAAGGCGAAGAAATGCGTGCCTGCTTGAAAGACATGGGTTTGCGATCCAGCGTCTTTTTCATAGCATAGCCTTTTTCATTGTAGTAATCGACGCTGCCGTTCTTGTCTTTGAAACGATACAGCGCAATTTTGTCTTTGCGCAGCTGCAAAGCGGCATACAGAATATCGCCGGATTTTACGGTTTCGCCGTTAGGGGTAATTTTGTTTTCATAAATGATTTCAAACTTGTCGCCTTTGCGCAAATCGCGGCGAAAGTCGACGCTGTAGGAAAAAATATTGATAAAGTTGGCAACGACACGACTCGGAACCCCCTGTTTCTGCATGGAAGCGGACAAAGTGCCGCTGATGTCACCGGAAGCCGAATTGACTTCCTCAATCAATTCGTCCTGTTCGACACGCGCCACATATTCCTCTGCCTCGTTTTTCTCAATAACATAACGTTTGCCGAGGCTCGGCGTAATGGTAATATTGTCAAGGGAGAGAAGCGTATTCTCCCGGCTGTCGACCGTCGTTGTAACGCTGATTTTCTGCCCCACGCGCAGACTACGGGGATCATAAAGTTTTTTGAGCTTAAGATAGATGTCATGCGCTTCGTTATATTCCAGACCAAGGTCAGACAGAATGCTGATAAGCGTATCCCCTTTGGATATTTCGATTTCGCTTTCGACAGTCTTCTCCCGATTGCCGTAATTAACCATTTCATAAAGGGATTTGATATTTTCGACAGAGCTTTCGGGATAAATGGTTTCAGCTCCGGCAACACCGTTTTGAATGGAATTTTCCATCATAATGTAGTCGAATTTGTCAGTGCGGGAAACAGACGCATTAACGCTGTTGTTATTGGTCAGCGACAAAATAAAAGCAAAAGTTACTGCCGTCGCATAGCCCAGAGCCAGCAGACGGTGCTTGTTGCGCGGATTGAAATCAATCTTCATAAGCTGTTGTAAATTCATATAATCATCACACTTAATTTTGTAATTAACGCCAAAGTTAACATTATAATCAAATTATTTTCAAGCATATTATGCTCCTTGGCGCAAAAAGCCAAGCAAACTCTGGTATTATGTGTATAAGTGGGATTGTATCACGAATTTTATTAATAATCGTATAATTTTTTTAAAAAAGTGCTTGCATTTATTTTTTTTGTTGGTTATAAGGATATTCGTCATTAGATGGGGGCGTAGTTCAGTTGGTTAGAATACATGCCTGTCACGCATGGGGTCGCGAGTTCGAGCCTCGTCGCTCCCGCCATCTAAAAACCCGGTTCAATACCGGGTTTTTTGTTGTTCGGCAAACGGCAGAAATTTCCTGTACCACATCAAATACAAATTTTAAGACAAATACTCGTTGTCGCCGCAGCCGGCATTTATAACAAGAATTTAAGGCACAATATCAAACGCAATATTATTTTCTTTTTCAGCAAAGAAATCCTGGCCGACTTCATTGACTGCCGGCCACAATTCGCCGGGACGCCCGCGTTTGACGCCGAGAAAAATTCTGGTTTCGGCGTTAATCTTAAAAATGCGGCACAAATCGGAATAAAAACTACAGACAAATTTGTAGTTTTCGGGTCTCAGCGTCCAACTTTCCCCTTCGGCAACATTTTCGCCCTGATAAACAACCAGCCGATTGTCCAAAAAGTAACCACGCGGGAAATTTTCAATTATTTCATGAACCCGTTCCTCAGAAAAGCCGCAATTCTGCAAAAGTTCATTGTGGGCAAAAGCGTTGCCGGACCGGCTGAAAATTATTCCGATTTCGGGAATAATCACAAAAGGACGGCGCCGCTCGTGATAATCGATTATCGCTTCGTTCATGTTTTTCTCTCTAAAATTTTTGTTTATTATAAAAAATAAAACTTAAAAAACACTAAACTCATTGGACAAAGCAAAAGTTTTATCATCTAATGTGATTTATGACACGGAGCAAAACATGCTGAAAACACTTTTTGAAAACGCGCGCAATGACGACGGATATATTGATAATCGAAACTTTGAAGACGAAACGGCAGACGGCCTTGACATATCCGGCTGCGATTTTGAAAACGTGCTTTTTCGCCGTTGCAAATTCAGCCATTGCAACTTTGAACGGGCCAGTTTTGGCAATACGACATTTGACGGCTGCGATTTTGCCAACTGCAACTTTGAAAACAGCTACTGGAAAAAGGCCGGAATTTCGGACAGTAAGGGAGACGGCGGAAATTTCAGCGGCAGCCGCTTTAAGGAATGCGTCTGGAAGGACAGTTCCTTCTGTTATGCGAATTTTTCCCGGGCCGTGTTCGAAGGTACGCATGTCCGGCGCTGCAAATTTCGCGAAGCGTTTCTGTCCGAAGTCAAATTTCGGCTGACGTTATTTAAAGAAACGGATTTTTACCGCGCCGATTTCTTTAAAACGCCGCTGAAAGGAATGGACATGTCCGACTGCATCCTTGACGGCATTCTGGTATCGGAAACATTCCGCGAACTGCGCGGTATGAAGGGCGGCATTGAACAGGCTCTCAGTCTGGCCGGGCTGCTCGGTATGGAAATAAAATAAAAAAAGCGGTTTTCTTAAATTCAATAAGAAGCCGCTTTTTTGATTATTCCCGAACCATGTTTACTCTGATAACACGCTTATCGGTTTTAATTTCTTTCAACCCCCAGCCTTTTATCTTCTCTCCCTTTTGCAGAAAGATATTGTAAACCCGGCGGTAGTTGTCAAAAACGACGCTGACGCAATTACTTTCTTCAGACAAAACCGTCATATCGGTTATTTTTTCGCCTTTTCTGACATAAACGTCAACCGTACGGTCCTTTTCCTCCAAGATTGTGCTATGATATTTTTTCATCTCCACATAATCCTGACGGATTTGTTCAAACAGCGCGGTTTCCGCTTCTTTTTCCTTGTTTTGCGAGCATGAGCACAACAGCGCACACAACGCGAATAATAGTATTCTGTTCATATTCTTAAAGTTTTATCATTAGGTAACATAGCATATTTTTGTCCATAAAACAACTGTTAATCGGACGCAGAAAAATTTTGCCGGCCAAAAAAGTTTATGATATATTCGCCACATTATTCGGAGACAGATTATGGCAGAAGAAAACAAAAACGAAAAGAAACGGAGCCGAGGCGGCCGTCTGCTTGCGCTGATGCTGACCTCGCCGGTCAATACGCTGTTCATTCTGGCACTGGCATATTATGCCTTTCAGATTTATGTGCTGAACAACTCGCCGCTTCTAAACAAGGCAATCATGCTGGGCATCGCCTGTTTGTGGATTTTGTGGTTTGCAGCCAAGAATCTGATTAAGCTTCTGCTGCTTCTGATCCTGGCAGGAACCGCCGTATACGGCTATTACGGCTATGCCACCCGCGATGTCCGCAAATGCGAGGAAAACGGCGGCGTCTGGAACAAAGAAAGTAAAACCTGCGAAGAAAAAACCGGCTGGCTGCACGAAATTCAGAAACTGGTCGAACAATATCTGAAAAAATAAGTTACCGACACGTTTTAGAATCGGCAATTCCCTGCAGCAGGGCCAAAATGGTTTTGCCGGTACTGTTCCTGAAACGCTGTTTGAGTTTGTAGCGGCGTTTGTATTCTTTGACTTTCGGATTTTCCTTGGCCTTGGCGGCTATTTTTTCCTTGTTTTTAAGGTAATATTCGCGGCAGCTTTGTTGGCGGTTGGCATTTTGATTATGCCGACGGTCAATTTCCTTCAACAATTCGGGATTTTCTTCCTTGAGGCGGCGGCGCCGTTCATTATTGCGGCTGCGAATGGTTTCGCGGTTTTCCTCACGATATTTCCGGTTGCGGCCGCGGCTGACAATCCGCTGATAATCTTTCTTTTCCTGAGGCATCTGCCGCCAGTATTTTCGAGCATCGGCCGCCGCTTTTTCAGGATTTTCGGCACGCAGGCGCTGCATGCGCAGTCTGCTTTTTTCACGCAGTTCGGCCTTTTTTTCTTCCGACAGCGACGCGCGATAAAGCTTATACTTCTCAGGAGAATAGGTTTTGTTCCGGGCTTTGCGGTTGTCTTTCCGCAAAGTTTCCCGGTTGGCATCAAGGTACTTTTTCTTTTCCGGATAAAAGGCTTCCCAAACAGCGGCCGCCTCGGCAAAACCGATATTGACCGCGCGGGCGGACGGTTTTTCGGCCGCTTTGAGATTCAGCCGGTTGAACACCTGCGGAAACAAGGCCAGCTCCTTGCCGCCGGCTTTGAGTTTTACCGGAATCAGGGCGTAAACCGCCAGAAAGGTTTCTTCGGAAAAATAAACATTTCCTTTGAAAACTTCGGCCAAATCATGTTCGGAAAGCAAACGCGACAACCCCGAAGACTGCAGAAAATCCTTTACTTCACCGCGCTCTTCC
>FR885466.1:5044-5718 GCA_000436375.1 Azospirillum sp. CAG:239
CCGCGCTCTTCCGGCACACCGCCCAACCAGGCGCAGAAAATATCCGACAATTCGTCAAAATCGTTCTTATTAAATTTTTTCAATAAAATTCTCCAAACTGATAATGTTCAAATTGTACGTTATTTTGTCTTTTTGTCAAATTATTTTGACTTTCGGAAAAAATTATTTGCTGGATTTTTGCATTTATATTGATTATGTTAATGTTTGCAGAAATGAGGATTAGATGATGAATCAGTTAAAACAGCAATTTGCGATTATCAACAGAATCAAATGTCTGGTCAAAAAGACCGGTTCGTCCTTTTTCAGGCGCCGCAAAGATCCCGGCATATCCGAAGACATTGCCAAAAAAATTCAAAAATCCGCCTATGATCTGAGCCACCTCAAGCAAAAAGACATCATCACGCCTCCGTATCTGGACATTGCCGAACAGCTTCAGGTTGACGATGACCAGATTTTCCGCGCCGCCGTCTATAACCTGACCAACATTGCCGTCAATGAAGAACGCTATGCCGCCGAAATCATCAAAGCGTTGGAAGAGACTGCCTTTCAATGCAACAGAAGCGGAGAACAGCTTGAGTATGTCAAAAACAAAATAAACGTCATAAAAAATAAATTGCGAAACAAATAATTAAAGCCCTCTCAGATGAGAGGGCTTTTTTTCTTTGTCATATTCG
>FR885467.1 GCA_000436375.1 Azospirillum sp. CAG:239
CACTTACGGCACCGCCAAACTGGGCGTCGACTATGCAGCCAATGCCAAAGTCGGCAACGGCGGCACGTTGGATTTGGCTTCCAATACCCTGACCGGCAACGTAACGCTTGCGGATAATTCGACTTTGTCGTTTAATGTCGATAATGTTGAAGAAGCCGCCGGCGGTAAAGTTAACGGTTCAGTTAAAACCTTCCTGAGCGAAGACGGTTCGGCTGTCATCAATCCGGTTATCGGCATTGATGCCGGCGAGGGAACCTATTCTTTTGCTGACGGTGTTTCTGTAAAAGAGGGTTCTGTGGACCGCGGCGAAGAAGGCCTGAAACTTTCCAACAGCAATACGCTGTACAATGTTGCGTTCGGAGATACGCAGAATACCCTGAATGTTTCCAAAAAAGATTCGGGCGAAGTTGCTTCCGCGGTTGTTAACGCAGGCGGTACGGTTTCCAACGCCAATACCGTCAATGCCTGGGTCGGCGGCAATTCTGACGCGTCTTCCCTGACCGGAGCTTCCCGTGCGATGGCTGAGCATCTGAATACGCTGGCTCAAACCGATCAGGGCGCTTTGGTCAACGCCGTTACGGCTCTTGCGCCTGAAACCGCGGCGATGGTTCAGTCCAATACCACCGAAACCGCCAATCAGGTCTTTGCCGCTGTCGGCAACCGTTTAAGCGGCGGTTCGATTGTAACCGGCAATGAAGGCATGTCCTCCGGCGACAGCATTTTCAAACGCGGCGCCATGTGGGTTCAGGGGCTGTTCAACCACTCCAAGGCTGACGATACCCGCAAGGCTAGAGGCTTTGATGCCGATAGCGAAGGTATTGCTTTCGGTGCCGAAAAATACGTTAATGACGACGTAAAATTGGGTATCGGTTATGCCTATACGTCTTCGGACATCGACGGTTTCATGAGAAAGACCGACGTTGACACGCATACGGCAATCGCTTACGGCGAATACAAACCCTCCAATTGGTTCGTAAACGGAATTGCGACTTACGGCTGGTCTGACTACAGCGAGAAGAAGAATGTCGCCGGTATGCCGGTAAGCGCCGATTATGATGTTGACAGCATCGGCCTGCAGGCAATGACCGGATATGACATTGACCTTTGCGGCGCCATGTTGACTCCGGAAGCCGGCCTGCGCTATGTCAACATTCGTCAGGACGGTTATCGTGACAGCGCCGGACAGAAGGTTGGCGAAAACACCTCCGACATCCTGACCGGTGTCGTCGGCGCCAGCCTCAAGAAGGACTTCGCTTTGGACAACGGCATGAATCTGCGGCCGGAAGCCCGCTTGGCGATGACCTACGACATGTTCAACGACGACAGCAGCTCGGTTGTAACGCTGGCAAACGGTTCGGCCTATACCGTAAACGGACAGGCTCTTGACCGCTTCGGCGTTGAAGCCGGCGTCGGACTGACGGCTGACGTCAATGACAACGTCGAACTGTCTCTCGGTTACGAGGGCAGATTCCGTGATCACTACGAGGATCACACCGGATTATTCAACGCTAAATATAAATTCTGATAGTTAGCTGAAAGTAATCTTCTTCATATGGGAAAACAGGTTCTCAGAAATGAGAACCTGTTTTTTTATACCTTCGGATATCTTGTTTGCAGAGCAGGTGTCCATTGAACGGAACAATTCGGTTGTTGTCATTTTCCGGCACCTTCTTCCGTTACTTCCAAACTTATATTTTATATCATGTTTAAGCTTGATTTTTCTTTATGTCATGTTCGGGCTTGGAGTCGATAGTTGGCGAGAACGAGCTATAGGCGAAGTTCGAGGCTTACGGGACGAAAGGGGCCCAACGCAGTTG
>FR885468.1:0-11904 GCA_000436375.1 Azospirillum sp. CAG:239
CATGGATGTTCGGGTCAAGCCCGAACATGACATAGAAAAAAAGCCCGAGGATGACAATTATTTACTCGTCATTCCCGTGCTTGACACGGGAATCTGTAAAGAAGACCCCCGGGTCAAGCCCGAGGGTGACTGTAGTAATAAACTTTAGAAGTTATAGTTCATTGACGCGGCCAGAATATGAATATCGTTCTCATAATCAGCACGCAGCGAACCGCGAGCCGTATCGCCGTCATGGAAACCGTTCAGCTTAACCTTGCCCTTATCGGCACGAATGTAAGTATAACCGACGTTAAACGTCCATTTGTCATCGTACTTATACTCAACACCGGCCGAATACCACAAGCGGTCGGCATCGGGAATGCGCGGCGTACGGTATTCCTGTCCGACGGCGCTCTGGTCGACGGCAAAACCGGCGCGGAGCTTCCACTGGTCATCAACCTTATAGCTGGCACCGATTGAGTAAAAAGTGGTGTCTTTCCATTTTTCCTGCGTAACGTTGTCCAGCCCCTTGTCGCCCTTAATGCGCAGCTCCTCAAACGAAGACCAGTAAGTGCGTCCGAACTCGGCCATGACCGCCCATTTGTCATTAATGTCATGATAAGCGCCAATCGTCAGGTTGGCCGGCGTGGTCAGACGCGCGGAAATATCCTGGCTGGCCAGATCGCGCATCAGTCCGTCAAATTCAATGTCGCCTTTCAGCTTATGTTTAATCTGGCTGCGGTAACCGATACCGAAACGGGTCTGCGGGGTCAGCTCGTACAAAGCGCCCAGCTGATAGCCGATGTCAAAGGTATCGCCTTCCAGCCGCGCCTTGTCTTCGACGCCCGGTAAGACACCGCCGGTATAAGGATTGGGCACGCGGACGCCGTTGCGCAGCGTCGCCTTGATGTACTGCATCTGGAACCCGGCGCCGAGCGAAAGTTCATCGGTGGCCTTGTAAGCGATCATCGGGGTCAGCGTTACCGTCGTTACCTTGGACAAAGTCCCGTGAAAACGGCCGGCCCAGAGATCGTTGTATTTGGTTATCATGCCATAGGGAACATTCAGCGACAGGCCGAGGGTAAAACGGTCGTCCAGCTGTTTGGACATATACATCGCCGGCGCAACGGCAGAATGAACAATATCGCCGGTATAGCCGGAATCCTGAAAGCCCGGAAAGTCGTCGCCGGGGATAACCGTGTCGGCATGCGCCCTTTTGGCACGGGAACGCGGCGCAATCCAAGTACCGCCGACGGAAATTTTGGTGCCTTTGTGGCGGGTCAGCCCGGCAGGGTTAAAGAATGAATAGGAAATGTCTTCCGCTCCGGCAGTGGCGCCCGCAAAGGCATTACCCTGAGCAGCGGCGGACTGTTCCTTGAGGTTGAAACCGGAAGCAAGGGCATCGGAACAGACAAGAACGGTTCCGACGGCAGTCAAAGTCAAAAGTTTTTTCATAAGTCACACTTTGAGTTGTTGATACATCGCAACATAATGTATGCAGTTCTGCCGTCCGTAACGTAACAATTTGTAACAATCGACAGAAAAGAATGTAATAATTGTTCACAATATGTTACTGATTTCCCTTGTATAACTTCGTATGTTAAAAATCAATCCTTTATTTATCCCCCTCTGGACAAAGCGCAACTTATTATTCTAATTCAATACATTATATATTGTTTTTTAAGCGGCGCGGGAACCTCTCCAAATTATACCTTTACAAAATTTGAGGTTTTTGGTTACATAAGGTATTATTTGTCAATTTCGGAGATTTATATCTTGAAGGACTTCGTACGTTTCTGCCTGAGACTTTTTTTCAGGTGCTTTAAGGTCAGATGCCATATCGACTTTAATGAAAAACATCTGCCCAAAAAAGGCGTTTATGTTTCCAACCATGTTTCTTTTCTCGATCCCGTTCTGTTGTTTGCGTTTCTGCCCGGAAATCCGGTTTTTGCGCTGAACGGCCATCTGTACCGCAAGCGCTGGATACGCTTTTTCATGCGTACGGCAGACATCGTGCCGTTTAACCCGATTGAACCGGGCGACCTGAAAAAAATGATTGCAACGGTTGACAGCGGCCGGCTCTGCGTGGTTTTCGCCGAGGGGCGCGTAACCGAAAACGGCGGCCTGATGAAGATTTACGAAGCGCCCGGCCTGCTTGCGGACAAGGCCAAGGCGCCGATTATTCCGGTTTGGATCAACGGCCCGCAGTACGGTTATTTTTCCAAGACCAAAGGCAGGCTGCCGCACCGGCCGCTGCCGAAAATGAAAATCACAATCGGCAAGCCCCGCAGTTTTAAGCTCAAAGACGAACTGCGCCGCCAGCGCGACCATATCAGCAACGAAGTATACATGATTTTGCGCGAAATGTCTTTCGAATGCAATTACAATCCGAACATTTCGCTTTTTGCGCAGTTGATGAAAACCGCCAAGGTTCACTCCAAAAAAGGCCTCTACAAACGCCCCTACTTCGTCGAAGACGTTCAGCGCGTGCCCAACACCTACAAAGACATTATCATCAAATCGTTCGTACTCGGCAAATATTTCAAGCGCCACACGCCTCAGGGCGAGCCCGTGGCTTTGCTTCTGCCCAACTCGATTGCCGCGGTGTGCGCGTTTTTCGGACTTTCGGCCTATGAGCGCATACCGGTCATGCTGAACTTTTCGGTCGGCGCCAAAAACATGGCCTCCATGTGCCGCACGGCGGAAGTGCGCATGGTTATTACGTCGTCGACATTTATCAAAACCGCCAAAATGGAAAGCGTGATTGAAGTTCTGAAAGCCAACGGACTGAAAATCGTTTATTTGGAATCCCTGCGCAAGGAAATCGGCCTGTGGAGCAAAATCAACGCCTATCTGCGTTACAAAATCAAACGCGTTCCGCACAAGGACGGCGGCAACAAAAAAGCAGTCATTCTGTTTACCTCCGGTTCCGAAGGCGCGCCGAAAGCCGTGGTTTTGAGCCATGCAAACATCATTTCCAACATCAAGCAGATGTCGGCGATTGAAACCATCAACACCACAGATACGGTATTTAACGCGCTGCCGATGTTTCACAGTTTCGGCCTGACGGTGGGCACGCTGTTCCCGCTGCTTGAAGGCGCCAAGCTGTTTTTGTATCCGTCGCCCCTGCACTACCGCATTGTGGCGGAAATCGTCTACGAGATCGGCGCGACGATTATGTTCGGCACCGACACGTTTTTCCGCGGTTATGCAAAAATCGCACATCCGTTCGACTTTCACAACGTCCGTTTCATGTTCGGCGGCGCGGAAGCGGTCAAACCCGACACCCGCAACATGTGGATGGAACGTTTGGGCATCAGAGTTCTGGAAGCTTACGGTTCGACCGAATGTTCGCCGGTGGTTACCGCCAACAACCGCATTTTCAACCGTTTCGGTTCCATCGGCAAGCTGCTGCCGGCCATAAAGTACCGCATTGAACCGGTGGACGGCATTGAAAAAGGCGGCGAGCTGGTCATCAAAGGCCCGAACATCATGATGGGTTACATCATGCCCGAACATCCCGGAAAGCTGGTGCCGCTGGAAGACGGCTGGTATCATACCGGCGACGTGGTTGAGATTGACGAAATCGGCTTCGTCTACATCAAAGACCGGATTAAGCGTTTTGCCAAAATCGGCGGCGAAATGGTTTCGCTGAACGCCGTACACGAAATGGTCTGCAAAGCCTACGAGTGGATGGGCGCCGAATTTCAGTACGGCATTGTCGCCGTGCCGCACGAGAGTAAAGGCGAGCAGATTGTTCTGGTAACCAACAACAATCAGGTTACGCAGGACGTTTTGCACTCCTACATCAAAAACAACGGCATGTCGGAGCTGTTTCTGCCGCGGGTTATTCTCTATAAGGATAAGCTGCCCGTATTCGCGACAGGAAAAGCCGACAACGTGACGCTCAAAAAAGAAGTCATGGAAGAGCTGGGGATAATTTCCGCCGCAGCATAAGCAAAAAAAGCCCCTTTAAAGGGGCTTTTGTTTTTCCGGCGGGTCAAATGTAACAATTCGTAATTTTATTTGGTTTGTCAAACCGTGCCGAAGATTCAAAGATAAAAGCAGTTAAACAACTGCGGAGATTTGAATATGAAACACGGAAAGAATTTTACGCTCGGCGAATATGTGATTATCAAAAAGCCGGAACTGGTCAAAGTCGGCAACAATGTGCGCATTGCCGACTTCTGCCGCATTTCGTCCGCCTGCGTCATCGGGTCGGACTGCGAGATTGCGCCCGGCACCTACATTGCCGGCGGCGACGGCAAATATACCTTTGAAATGGGCGACTGCTCCAGTTTGGCTGCCGGCGTCAAGGTCTGGCTCAGCAGCAACGACTACGTCAACGAACTGGTTACGCATTCCATTCCCGAAGTCAAGGAGATTCAAGGCAACGTCCGGCTCGGAAAATACACCGGCGTCGGCACCAATTCGGTAATCATGCCCGGCAACGACATTCCGGAAGGCGTCAGCATCGGAGCGCTCAGTTTCGTACCATCCAATTACAAATTTGAACCGTGGACGGTTTATGCCGGCCGCCCCATCCGCCCCATCAAAAAGCGCAACAAAGAAAACGTTATTAAAACGCTGCGCAAAGCCGGTTATCTGAAGGACTGACAAAATGTGCGGCTTAATCGGATATATCGGAAACAATGCCGTCGCGCTAGGGCGGGAAGTCGATCAGCCGCGAAATCTGGCAAAGTCGGTTACGGTTGAATGAAGGCAGCCCCTCTTACTTTTTTATTTTGTCATTTCCCAGCTTGACAAGAGGACGCCCTTAAGCGCAAGCTGTTGCCAGCTTGACCGCATCGATGGCTGCGGCGCGAACCTTTATTGAAGCGCGCAAGCTGTTGCCAGCTTGACCGCATCAATGGCTGCGGCACGAACCTTTGTTGAAGCGCGTTGCTTCCTATGTACATATCGTGAGTAAGTGACTTGTGTCTATATTTTCTTTGTCATCCTCGGACAAGCGCAGCGCGTTCCGGGAATCTCTGGATGTCCGGGTCAAGCCCGAACATGACAAAGAAAAAAGGCCGAGCATGACAGGAAAGAATAAAAAGCACGGGAATGACAAGGAGAGAGAAAAACCGGGGAATACCATCCTTGTAAAAAAAGCCATTGCAAAATCGATTTTAGCCTTTATAATCATTTCTGCCGACGGAGACGGTTAGACCGGCGGCGGAGTGTGACAACTCCTTACTTAGAACCTTATAACCTCCTGTGAGGGAGGATGGTGCGATATAAGCCGCTTTGCGGACGAATAAGCACACTGACTAAGTACAGTTGTCAACACCTCCCACCTTACCCAAAGTAAGGTGGTTTTGTTTTAACAAAACATTGAAGGAGTTGAACATAATGAGTTTAATAGAATATGTTTCACAATCGCAACAGAAACAACGCGCCCTGCGGCGCACGATGGGTGTACAATTGTTTGCCTGCCGGCAACAGCTGAGGCAGACGCCGATGCATGTTCAGGAAAAGACCGGCGTTCCGGCCAGAGACATCGACCGGCTGGAACTCGGCAAAGGCGATGTCGGCTGGGGTTATGTTATTCTGCTGCTGAGTTATTATAAACGGACGATTAATTTTGCCAAACTTCTCAAAGGCGGAAGCGATCTTGACCGCAAAAAAGACGCCTGAAAAAGCCTCGATATTAAAAGTCAAGCATAAGAGAAAATAATATGGTTCATTTCTTCTCTTCTGTCATGTTCATGCTTATTTTTCTTTTCGTCATTGTCGGCCTTTTTTCTTCTCCTCTGTCATTCCCGTGCTTGACACGGGAATCTGTAAAGGCGATATTCGGGTCAAGCCCGAATATGACAGGGAAGAGTTCGAGGATGACAGAAGAAAAATAATACCATCATTGCCGGGCTTGACACGAGAATCTAAAAAGAGATGCCCGGGTTAAACCCGAGCATGACGGTAAGGAAAAAAGACGAACATAACAAAGAAAAAAGCCCCTCTTCTGAGGGGCTTTTTGCTTATTTTTCCTTATTTCCGAAAGTGGTCAGATAATCGATTATCATCTGATAATAAGCCTTGTCTTCATCATAGATGGCGGCGTCGCGTTTGGCCGTGGCTTTTTCGACGTCCGTGTTTTCATAGGCAACAACCTTTTCGGTCGAAATGGCGCAGCGGTTGCGGGCAATATCGGCAATGCCGCCTTTGATGAAGTAGCGTTCGGTTACCTTATCGGCCTTGTCCAGCACCTGCACCAGCCCGTCGCGCAGTTGAACCAGCGTCGGCGCGCGGTCAACCAAAACCGTCAAATCGCCCTTAACGCCGGGAACGACGATTTTCGGCGCCATGGCCGTACGATATACTTTGTACGGCCGCGATATTCTGAAGATAATGCCTTTTTCCATCTTTTAACCTCTTTTAAGGAAACGGAAGAAACCGCTAAGCGGCTTCCTCCTCCATTTTCTTGGCTTTCTCAAGCACTTCCTCAATGGTACCGACCATATAGAAAGCCTGCTCGGGAATATGGTCGTACTTGCCTTCCAGAATACCCTTGAAGCCTTTAATCGTATCTTCCAGTTTGACGAAGACGCCCGGCGTTCCGGTAAAGACTTCGGCAACGTGGAACGGCTGCGACAGGAACTTCTGAATACGGCGGGCACGGGCAACCGTCAGCTTGTCTTCTTCCGACAGTTCGTCCATACCCAGAATGGCGATGATATCCTGCAGCGACTTGTATTTCTGCAAAACTTCCTGCACCTGGCGCGCAACCTGATAATGCTCTTCGCCGACGACGGTCGGGTCCAACACGCGGCTGGTCGAATCAAGCGGGTCAACCGCCGGATAAATGCCGAGTTCGGCAATCTGGCGCGACAGAACGGTGGTAGCGTCCAAATGGGCAAAAGTCGTTGCCGGCGCCGGGTCAGTCAGGTCGTCGGCCGGAACGTAAACCGCCTGAACGGAAGTAATGGAACCGTTCTTGGTAGAAGTAATACGTTCCTGCATGGCGCCCATATCCGTGCCCAAAGTCGGCTGATAGCCCACGGCGGACGGAATACGGCCCAGCAGTGCGGAAACCTCGGAACCGGCCTGTGTGAAACGGAAAATGTTGTCAACGAAGAACAAAACGTCCTGATGTTCTTCGTCGCGGAAATATTCGGCCTGTGTCAGACCGCTCAGAGCCACGCGGGCACGGGCTCCCGGCGGTTCGTTCATCTGACCGTAAACGAGAACGGTTTTGGATTTGCCGCCCTTGAGGTCAATAACGCCGGATTCAATCATCTCATGATATAAGTCGTTGCCTTCGCGTGTTCTTTCGCCGACACCGGCAAAGACGGAATAGCCGCCGTGACCTTTGGCGATGTTGTTAATCAGCTCCATAATCAGAACAGTCTTGCCGACACCGGCACCGCCGAACAAACCGATTTTGCCGCCTTTGGCATAAGGCTCAAGCAGGTCGATAACCTTAATGCCGGTCGTCAGAATCTCGGTTTCGGTCGACTGGTCGACAAAAGCGGGCGCCGGACGATGTATCGGAAACTCCGTTTTTGATTTTACCGGGCCGAGACCGTCAACAGGTTCGCCGATGACGTTGATGATGCGGCCGAGAAGTTCAGGACCGACCGGAACCTGAATCGGGTGTCCGGTATTAACGACTTCCAAACCTCTGACCAAACCGTCGGTCGTATCCATGGCAATGGTGCGGACAACGCTCTCGCCCAAATGCTGGGCAACTTCGAGCACCAGTTTTTTGCCGTGGTTGTCACATTCCAAAGCGGTCAGAATGTTCGGCAGTTCGTCGACATTCTCAAACTTAACGTCAACAACCGCGCCCATAACCTGCGAAATATGGCCGAGCTGACCGGAGCCCCGCTCTTTTTTCTCAATCTTTTTAACTTTGGCGGCAGCGGCCTTTTCTTCCTTTTTCAGTTCCTTAATCGACTTGGCGTCAAATTCGGCAACACTTGCGGCCTTTTTTCTGCCGGCCGTTTTTTTCGGAGCGGCCGTCTTTTTGGCCGGAGCTTTTGCCGCTGTTTTCTTTTCAGTCATTAATCTCTCCTTTAATCATCACTTAAAGCGCTTCGGCACCGGCGATAATTTCTATCAGCTCGGTGGTAATTGCCGTCTGGCGAATTCGGTTATAGCGCAGGGTTAAACCGGAAATCATGTCTTTGGCGTTGCGGGTGGCGTTGTCCATTGAGGTCATGCGCGCGCCGTGTTCGGATGCCTGACTGTGCACAATCGCCTGGAACAGGCTACTGCGGAAAAGAAGCGGCAGAAGACCGTCCAGTATTTCCAGCAAGCCCGGCTCATAATCGTAAAAAGCGCCTTTGTAGACATTGACCGGCGCATGCAGGCGATTATATTCAAAATCTTCAATCTGCACCGGGAACACCTGCCTGACGACGATTTCGCGGTTGATGGCCGAGCGAAAACGGCTGGAAACGGTTTCGCAGACGTCAAATTCGCCTTTGGCATACATATCCAGAACCCGCTGTCCCAAGTCGACGGCCTCATAATATTTAGCGCCTTTTCTGGCAATCCCCTCAATCGTGTCGACAATCATGCCCGCATATTTGCGTTTGAGAATGTCGCGTCCCTTTTTGCCGATGCACAGGATTTTGACGTTTTTGCCGCTGCCGAGAAGTTCTTCAATCCGCTTTGAGGCTTCGCGCGCCACATTGGAATTGTAGCTGCCGCAGAGGCCGCGGTCGGAAGTAAAGACCAGCAGCAGATAGTTTTCGGCTTTGCCGCTGCCGCGCATCAGCTCGGGATAGACAAAACGGACATTTTTCTTCTGCTCTTCCTGCCGGAGTTCAAAAAGGACACGGTTTGCCGAGGCTAAAATATTGTTGTTGTAGAACCGGCACTTTTCGATTAAACCCTGGGAGCGCCGCAGACGGGCTGCGGCGACCATCTTCATTGCCGAAGTGATTTTCTCCGTGGATTTAATCGTTTCGATTCTGGTTCTTAATTCTTTTAAGCCCGCCATCGTTTTTCCTTACGCTGCTTTTTCTTCACCAATAAATTCGATCAGAAAACCGTCGAAAAATTCGGTAAGTTTCTTATCCAATTCTTCGGAGATAACCTTTTCTTCGCGAATCTGTTCCAAAAATTCCGGACGGGAAGCCTTGACGGCAGCCAGAGCCTTTGCCTCAAAAGACTTGACCTCGCCGACCGGTATCTTGTCCAGATAGCCGCGGACACCGGCGAAAATGGCAATAACCTCTTCGGCAACCGGCATCGGGTGATAAACCGGCTGTTTCAGCAGTTCGGTCAACCTTTCGCCGCGAGCCAGCAGATTTTTGGTCGACTGGTCGAGGTCGGAGGCAAACTGCGCAAAGGCGGCCATTTCGCGGTACTGCGCGAGTTCCAGCTTGATTTTTCCGGCCACCTGTTTCATGGCCTTAATCTGGGCGGCGGAACCGACGCGGCTGACAGAAATGCCGACGTTTACCGCCGGGCGGACGCCCTGATAAAACAGACTGGTTTCCAAGAATATCTGACCGTCGGTAATCGAAATGACGTTGGTCGGAATATAAGCGGAAACGTCGCCGGCCTGCGTTTCGATAACCGGCAGGGCGGTCAGAGAACCGGCACCTTCGGCATCGTTCATTTTGGCGGCGCGCTCAAGCAGACGAGAATGCAGATAGAAGACGTCGCCGGGATAAGCTTCACGCCCGGGCGGACGACGGAGCAGCAGCGACATCTGGCGGTATGCCGTGGCCTGTTTGCTCAGGTCGTCATAGAAGATGACGGCGTGCATACCGCGGTCGCGGAAATACTCGCCCATGGCACAGCCCGAATAAGGCGCGATAAACTGCATCGGCGCAGGGTCGGAAGCGGTGGCAGCGACAACGATGGTATAATCCATGGCGCCGTGGTCTTTCAGGGTTTTTACAACCTGAGCAACGGTAGAACGTTTCTGTCCGACCGCGACATAAACGCAGTACATTTTCTCCTTTTCGGATTTGGCCTGTTCGTTAATATGCTTCTGATTGATGATGGTGTCCAAAATAATGGCGGTTTTGCCGGTCTGGCGGTCGCCGATTATCAGCTCGCGCTGGCCGCGGCCGATCGGAATCAGAGAATCGACGATTTTAAGGCCGGTCTGCATCGGTTCGTGCACGCTCTTCCGCGGAATGATACCCGGAGCCTTCACTTCGGAATAGCTGAACTCTTTCGCCTTTATCGGGCCTTTGCCGTCAATCGGCTCGCCAAGCGCGTCAACGACGCGACCAAGCAGCTCCTTACCGACCGGAACGCTCACGATTTTGTCAGTGCGCTTGACTGTGTCGCCTTCCTTAATCTGCTGGTCGGAACCGAAAATAACGACGCCGACATTGTCTTCCTCAAGGTTAAGAGCCATTCCCTTAACGCCGGATTCAAACTCGACCATTTCGTTAGCCTGAACCTTATCCAACCCGTAAATGCGGGCAATACCATCACCGACGGACAAAACGCGGCCGACTTCCGAAACGTCGACATCGACATCGGATTTGGCAATTTTATCCTTAATAATGGAAGATATTTCGCTTGCGTGTACAGACATTATTGTCCACCTTTCATTACTAATTCCAGACGATTCAGCTTAGACTTGAGCGAATCATCAATCATATTCGAGTTAAACTTTATTACCAGACCGCCGAGAAGTTCAGGCTTAATCTCGTATTTAACCACAACTTTCCGGGAAAGCATCTTTTCCAGATTGGCGCGGAGCTTTTTGTCCTGCGCGGCGGAAAGCTCCCTGACCGTTCCGACTTCGACTTCGGCAATATCATGCCTGATATAATAGACATGCCGAAAAGCTTCCAGTATCTGCGGAAGTTCGGCAAAACGGCCGTTTTCGGCTATCAAATCCAGACAGTTCAGGGTTTCGGCATTCAGCTTCATCCTGGCAGCCACCTCGCGCAGCGCCGCTTTTTTGTCATCAAGCCCCCACAGCGGGTTGGCCAGGCATTTGACGATGCCGGCATCGGCCCTGACGGCGTCGAGAAGCTTCATCATATCGTCCGAAACCTGCGGCACCGCCTTCCTTTCCTCGGCTGCTTCATAAAGAGCCAGAGCATAGACGCGGGCGATTTTGGTTTTCGAATCTTTTTTCAATTTCAAGCACTCAGTTTTCTTTTAAGATGGTTGGATAATATATAATAATTAGTTTCAAATTTATTAATATTCGTTTTTTTATCACATAAACGAGTAAGGATCGACGTCCACTTCTATCCGCACGTTTGACGGACAATCCACACGGCGCAGCCACTCGCGGACAACTTCCTGAATTTTTATGTTTTTTGCAGTTTTGACCAGCAGCCGGTAGCGATATCTGCCGCGCAGCATGTAAATCGGCGCCGGCGCCGGCCCCAGCGTTGAAATACAGTCGCTGTTCGGCGCCGCCTGCCCCAAACGGACGGCAACATTTTCGGTCTGGTCACGGTTGGTGCCGGAAACAATAATTGCGGCCAGTTTTCCATAAGGCGGCATTTTGAGAATCCGGCGGGTCTTTTTTTCCAAAGTTAAGAACTTATCTCTGTCATTGGCGATAAGCGCCTGTAATACCGCATTTTCCGGATAAAGCGTTTGCAGGTAAACCGTGCCTTTTTTCTCGCCGCGGCCGGCACGGCCGGAAACTTGCGACAGCAGCTGAAACGTCTGTTCGGAAGCCCGCAAGTCGCTGCCCATCAGCCCCAAATCGGCATCGACAATCCCGACCAGCGTCAGGCTCGGAAAGTGATGTCCCTTGGCCAGTATCTGCGTGCCGATGAGAATATCCACCTCCCCTTGCTCCATTTTGCGAATAACCGCCGAAACTTCGGCCAGAGATGAGGTAATATCGCTGGAAAGAATTTCAATCCGGGCATCGGGGAAACGCCCTTTAACCTCTTCGGCAATTCGCTCCACGCCGGGGCCGCAGGCCGTCAGCCCGTCTTCGGAACCGCATTCGGGGCAGCGCGGCGGAATGGCCGTCGT
>FR885468.1:11950-24570 GCA_000436375.1 Azospirillum sp. CAG:239
CCGTCGTGTAGCCGCAATGATGACAGACCAGCGAATTGCTGCTGCGATGTTCGGTCAGCCAGGCGGTGCAGTTCGGACATTGAATGCGGTGTCCGCAATCGCGGCAAATGGTCAGCGGCGCATAGCCGCGGCGATTGAGAAACAAGACCGACTGTTCGCCTTTTCCGAGGTTTTCGGCCAGAGCATTAACCAGTGTCGGCGCCAGCCACGAAACGCCCCAGGTTCCCTTTTGCGGTTTGTCCTTTTTGAGGTCGATAATTTTAATCTCGGGCATTACCGCCGCAGCATAACGGCTTGTTAAACGGACGGAATCGTATTTTCCCTCTTCCACGTTGCAGACGGTTTCCAAATCCGGGGTCGCGGTGGAAAGAATGAGCGGAAAACCTTCAAACTTGGCACGGACAACCGCCATATCGCGCCCCTGATAATTGACAACGTCTTCCTGTTTGAACGAGTGGTCATGACTCTCATCTATAACAATCAGGCCAAGATCCGCAAAGGGCAGAAACAAAGCCGAACGCGCGCCGACCACTACTTTGGCGCGGCCGTCGATGACCGCGCTCCAGTTGTCCATGCGCTCGCGCTGTCCCAATCCCGAATGCCAGCAGGCTGGACGGACGCCGAAACGTTTTTCAAAACGGTTCAGCCACTGCGTCGTCAGAGAAATTTCCGGCACCATAATCAGTACCTGGCGGCCGTTTTCCAGCGCCTTGGCAACGGCCTCGAAATAAACTTCGGTTTTGCCGGAACCGGTAACGCCGTCCAGCAGCGTAACCGAAAATCCGCCGCCGATTTTGGCAACCAGTCGAGCAGCGGCTTCAGCCTGCTCGGCGGTCAGGCTGACTTTTTGGTGTTCGGCATCGGGCAGCTGAAAGGATTTTTTCTTTTCAACGGTAAAGGGCTCCAGCACACCGGCATCAATCATGGTTTTGACAACAGACGAACCGCAGCCGGCCCCGGCGCAGATTTCGGCCCGGGTGTAGGGATAATGCCGAAGAAGTTCCATTACCCGCCAGCGGGCATCGGAATTTTTAAGTTTTGCCTCTGCCAGCGTTTTGCCGGAAAGACGGTACAGCGTCATGGTCTGATTGTCGTCGAAAACGGCTTTGACGCCCATAACCATTTTGAGCGTGAGGCCCAGAAAAGCCATATTATACGAAGCGACGAAAGTCACGAATTTGCGCAACGCTTCCGACAACGGCGGAAAATTTAAAACTTCGGATACCGCTTTAATTTTGTTTTCTTCCAGTCTGGACGAACGACCGATTTTCCAAACAACACCAATCTGCCTTTCGCGGCCGAAAGGTACACGGACAAAAGAACCAAGCGGGACATTCTCCTCGGTTTTGTAATCGAAAACATCGTTGAACGGCAACGGCAGCAAAACGCCGATAATCTGTGACACGGACAATCCTCTGAACTGTTATCTGCCGCTTATCATATCAATCTGCCGATTTTAAAACAAATCCGATTGCAGGTTACGCACAAAAAAACGGCCGAAATCTTGCAATTCGGCCGTTTTTTTTCAAAATGTATTCAGCGACAGGTTAAGCCGTTGGTCAGGTTCTCCATCACATCAATGTCGTAAGACCGCCAATTTCCTTCCGCATTTGCCTTGAGCCTGACACGCAGCTTGTCATCCTTTTCACACAGAGAAGCGAAAACAAACGGCGGCAAGGTTTTCAGATTATCCGCCGGGCTGTAAGGCGTGAGAGAATAATCAAAATATTCCTCCTCCTGAACAAACGTTAAAACTTTTTTGCCGACATTTTTAACATCAACGAGCATCTTAATACAACTGTTGACCACGCCGTCTTTATTATAGGCGAAAGGTCGGCTTACTCTGACAACGATTGCTTCAAAACTTTCCATAATCTTTTAACACAGTAATTGACGGGAGCCGCTTTCACAAAGCGTTTTTCAACTCCGCAAGCCCCAGATTTTTGGAAACATTATAAAAACCGGTTATTTTCCCGGCTTCGCGGACATCCAGAACCACTTTGTCTCCGATTTCCGAACAATTGAGCGCCTCCAGGCTCTTTTCATCCGTTTCGGCTTCTACCAACTTCAGATTTCTCACTCTGCCGTTTTGCAAACTCCCCGAAACCACTTCGACAAATACAGCGGTAAATTCGCTGATTCTTTCGGGTTTTCCTTTAATAATAGCTTTTAACATAACCTTATTTTTTAATTTATAATAGAATTTATTCCGGGCGAAAATATGACGCAAATGCAAAAATGTCAATATCTATACGAAAAGTTAACCTGCAAAGCGTATGCTGAAAACATGAAAAGCGAAATCAAATACAACGCTGCCGATGATGCGCGGGAAATTGTCGGACGCTGGCAGGACTGGCTTAAAAGCGAGCGCGGCTATTCCGAACATACGCTGGACGCTTATTTTCGGGACTTATCGGCTTTTTTCGCCTTTTTTGAAAAACCTTTGACACTGGCGAAACTGGGCCGGCTTGACGTGCGGGACTTTCGCGCCTATCTGGCTTCGCGCGCGGCAAAACATCTGGAAAAAAGTTCCATCGCCCGCGAAGTTTCGGCTGTCAAAAACTTTTTCAAATGGCTGGACCGCAACAATATTGTTAAAAATCCGGCAATCAGCGTCATATCTTCGCCGCGGAAGTCAAAAATTCTGCCCAAGGCGCTGGATATGGACGACGCTTTTGACGTTCTCCGACGGGCGGCTGAACTGCAAAACGCCAAGAACCCCGGCGACGCATACTGGATGAGTCTGCGCGACAAGGCTGTCTTTACCCTGCTTTACGGCTGCGGACTGCGTATTTCGGAAGCGTTGTCGCTGAATGTCGGCGATCTGGACAACGAAGATTTCATGCGAATTACCGGTAAGGGACAAAAGACGCGGATTGTACCGCTGCTGCCGGCCGTGATTGCGGCAGTAGATGCTTACAGACAGGAATGCCCTTATAAAATGAACCGCGGCGAAGCCCTGTTTTTGGGGGCACGCGGCGAAAGGCTGACGCCGCGGGTAATTCAGCGGCGGCTGGAAAAAATCAGGGCGGAGCTCGGACTGCCCGATACGGTAACGCCGCACGCGCTCAGACATTCGTTTGCCACGCATCTGCTGGCCGAAGGCACCGATCTCCGCTCGATTCAGGAGCTGCTGGGACATGCTTCGTTGACAACGACCCAGCGCTACACCGATGTTGAGATTGAACACCTTCGCAAAGAATATGAAAAAGCCGGCCTGTTGGAGAATTAACCCCGTCAATCATGACGACACATTAACATACATTACTTTATTGTCCGATATTGACGTCAGGCCGAAACGCAAAAAAAAGTACCGGGAACAAAACCACGGTACTTTTACAAACTTACAACTTAAACTTCTGAAAGAATTACTTAAGCTTCTTTTCTACAAACTCTTCATGCTTTTTGGATTTCTTGTCATACTTTTTCAACGACAGTTTTTCCGGATGAGTCCGCGGATTCTTTTCAGCAAGGTAGAATGTGCCGGTACCGGCCGTGCTCTCTAATTTTACTTTAACTTTTATTGCTTTTGCCATGTTTTTTACTCTTTAAAATAGGTTTCAAAATCAACATTTAGGCGTAATATACATTTTTTGGACATAATGTCAACAAGAATCTCACAAGTTTTTGTTCAGAAGCAGCCGGGCGGTTTCCACATCAATTTCCGCATTTTGCCGGTTTTCGGGCGGACAATCGTCAAAGCGACGCGAAACAATACGTTCCGGACTGTCGTTTTCTTCTCTGCCGGAAAGGCAGACGTCAGGCAAAATGCCGACACGGTCAATCTTTTGTTCGGAAGGCGTATAAAAATAGGCGTCCGTCAAAGCCATAGAACTGTCGTTTTCCAGCGAAATCAGCTTTTGAACCGTGCCTTTGCCGTAACTGCGGGTACCGGCCAGCACCGCCCGCCCCTGTTCCCGGAGGGCGGCGGCCATAACTTCGGCCGAAGAAGCCGTCTGTCCGTCAATCAGCACAACCAACGGCCTGCCGTTCAGGATATCGCCGCCGTCGGCAACATAATATTTGTCCGAATCGCCGCTGCGGCCGCGGGTATAGGCGATGACGCTGCCCCGATCCAGAAACAGGCCGCTGACTTCCACCGCCTCGGACAGCAGGCCGCCGGGATTTCCGCGCAAATCAAGAATTACGCTCGTGCAATCGGGATTTTCGCTCAGGGTTCTGCGGATATTTTCGCTGGTATATTTGTTAAAAGCTCCAAGACGGATATACAGGACGCCGTCAATCATACGGTCGGCATAAGCCCGCGAAAGTCCGCCGCGGCTTTTCTTTTCGGGAGCAAAACCGTTATAATAAACCGACGAACGGTCAAATTTGGGCAGAGCATCGGCCAGCAGACGGTCGACAATTTCAAAATCGCGCCTTTCCAGCGACGGCGAAAAGCGACAGGCTTCACGGATAAAATCCTGCGTCAGGCGCGTCCAGGCGGCAATGTCCCCGCCATCATCCGGCTTCGGCGCGACCTTAACCACGCGTCCCGAAGTATAAAGCGTCAGACGTCTGCCGTCGTCGGCAACCTGAATCCGCTTATCCAGCGCATTAAGCGACTTCAGAGTCAGGACGGCAAAGCGGCCGACTTCAACCGGTTCGACATAATCCCGTGCCACGGCGGCATAAACTCGTGAAAGGCGCGCCGCCTCGTCGGCAGACGTCTGAGGAACCGCCAAAACAACAAACAAAAACGTCAACAGCAGCTTTTTCATTTTTTACTTTTTCCTGGCTTCAATTTGGCTTTTCTGCGTCCGCGCGCTTTTCCCCTTTCCGGTTCGGGCGCCGCACCGGGCGGCACAATGCGGAAACTGCCGCGGGAACCCTTTTCAAAATAATCGACGCCGTCGTGTTCATCAACATATTTAAATATCAGCCCGCCGGTTACGGGGGAAGCTTCGGTCAGCCGCGCCCGGATAACGTCGCCAAACATAAAGGTCCGCCCGCTGCGGGTACCGAAAAGTTCAAAACCGCAGTTGCGCAGCTGATAATCGTCGTCCGGCAGCGTGCGTATCGGGATCAGCCCCTCGGCGCCGAGACTTTCCACCGCGGCAAAGATGCCCGCCGAAGTCAGTCCGGAAATTTTGACGTCAAAATCACTGCCAAGCGCCGGCTGCATATAGGCGGAAAGAAATCTGGCGACGGTTTCGCGTTCGGCACAGACGGCCTGTCGTTCGGTTGCGGAAATGTGCTCGCCTATCTGTTCAAAAAGACCGCGGTCGGCATTATCTTCAAGACCGCCGCCGTCCGGCATGTTGTATGCCTTGATGAGGGCGCGGTGAATCAGCAAATCGGCATAGCGGCGTATCGGCGACGTAAAATGCGCATAGTCGGCAAGCCCGAGACCGAAATGGCCGAGATGCTCGGGGCTGTAACGCGCCTGAGCCTGCAGCCGCAAAATAAGATTGCCGATACCCGCCGACCAGCCTTTGCCGGCACAGGCTTCCAAAAGCCGGTTAAAATGAGCGGGCTTCAGCGCCGGCTGTTCGGGAAGTTTCAGACGCAGGCTGCGCAGCAGCGGTTCAATCTCGTCAAGCTTTTCTTTAAGCGGCTTTTCGTGGACACGGTACATCACGGGCAGGTTCTGCGCCGCCAGAACCCTGGCCGCCGCCACGTTGGCATTAATCATAAATTCTTCGACCAAGCTGTGGCTGGCATAGTGTTCCGCCTTGGAAACCGACTGTATCAGCCCGTCTTTGCCGACTTTTATCTTAACTTCGGGAACGTCGAGTTCCAGCGCGCCGCGTTTTTTCCTTGCCTTGTCCAAGGCAAAATATGCTTCGTAAAGCGGCTGAATGACGGTGGTAAAAAGCCCCGAGGTCTGCGCATTGAACCGGCCGTCAAAGGCGTCCTGCACTTCGCGGTAAGTCAGCCTTGCCGCCGACTTTATGACGGCACGCTTAAATTCGTAGCTTTTCAGATTGCCGCTGCGGTCTATTTTCATAAAACAGGCAATTGCCGCCCGCTCGACTTTCGGTTTGAGCGAGCACAGATCGTTGCTCAGCTTTTCGGGCAGCATCGGCACCACCATATTGGGCAGATAAACCGAATTGCCGCGCCGGTAAGCTTCGCGGTCGAGCGCGCTTCCGGGACGAACATAAAAAGCCACGTCGGCAATGGCGACAATCAGGTTGAAACCGGATGCCGTACGCTCGGCGTAAACCGCATCGTCAAAATCTTTGGAATCGTCGCCGTCTATGGTTACCAGCGGCACGGAAGTCAGGTCGGCCCGCCCTTTTTTGGAAAACTTCGGACAGCGCGCGGTCTCTTTGCCGACGGCTTCGGGAAAATCGCAGCCGATGCCGTATTTGTCCAGCACCAGACAAGAAACCGCCTTGTTCAAATCAAAAGGCCCGTAATTTTTGAAAATACGCGCTTGTTTGAATTTGCGCTCGCCGATAAGCATGGCCGCCACAAAATCGCCATCCCGGCATTTGCCGATGTCGTCAAGCAGATAATCCAGCCGGGCATTTTTCTGCGACGGCCTGAGATAATACTCATTGCCGCGCCGCTCGACGACGCCGAAAATCTTCTCCGCTTCGGTTTCGCCGCCGGCTTTGGAAGTGCGCGCAAAAGGCTTGGCCCACAAATCGCCGCCGACGCGTTTTACCCTGCCGAGAAAGCAGTCGCCGATTTCCAGCGGCGGTTTGATTTTTTTATTGGACGCAACATAAATGCGCAGCGCCGGCGAACCGTCTGCCGGGCGCGCAACCAAGTCGCCCCCGCTGCCGACGTCATATACTTCCAGGAGACGCGTATCGCCGCGAAATTTCTTATTTTTCCTTTTTGTCATCGTCTTTCAAATTCAGTTCGGCAACCAAGGCCGTGTGATCGGAGGGTTTTACACCCAGGCGGGGCGTTTTGTCAACCGCGCAGGACGTCAGCGCGTCGGCGGCCTGCGGCGAAAGCAGCAGATAGTCAATCCGCATGCCGTAATCGGCATTCAGCGCATTGCCGGAATAGTCCCAGAAAGTGTAGCCGACTTCATGCGGGTGAAGCGTGCGGAAAGCGTCAAACCAGCCCTGATACAACAAGGCGCGGAAGCGTTCGCGGACTTCGCTTTTCATCAGCGCGTTGGCTCGGAAAAGTTCAGGATTGTAAACATCGGCGTCGGTAAAAATAACATTGAAATCGCCGCCGAGAACCACCGGCCCGCCGCGACGGAGAAGTTCCCGCGCATGCTGCAGGAAAGCGTCCATCCAGCGCAGCTTGTATTCAAACTTCGAAACATCGTCCGGCGCATTGTAAGGCGGATTGCCGTTCGGCAGATAAATCGAGGCGACGCGGACCGTGCCTTCACCGGTTTCGACGTCGGCTTCCAGATAACGGGCGTTTTCGTCCGCGAAACCGGGAAGCCCCTCGCTGACAACCTTTATTTTTCCGCGGCTGAGCACCGCCACGCCGTTGTAGCTTTTCTGACCGAGGATTTTTGCCTCATAACCGGCCATCTGCAAATCCCAAAAAGGAAAGGCGTTAAACTCTGCCTTGATTTCCTGCAGAAGGACGATATCCGGCCGGGTTTCGGACAGCCAGGCCGCAAGGTTTTCCATACGGGCGTTGACGGAATTGACGTTGTAGGTCGCTATTTTCATTCTGTGCCTTTACCAATTCTTTAATTTTGTCTGTTAAGTATATATGATAAAATGTTAAAAGGAAGACAAAAAATATGGAACTGGCAACTTATGCACTTACGCCCGAAAAAAGCCGCGGGCGTCTCTATGCCGATTTTACCAACGTTATCCGTTCGCCGTTTCAGCGCGACCGAGACCGGCTGATTCACTCGTCGGCTTTCCGCAGGCTGGACGGCAAAACGCAGGTTTTCGCCTATCACGAGGGCAAAAACTACCGTACGCGGCTGACGCACAGCATTGAAGTTGCGCAGATTACGCGCACCATCTGCAAATGTCTGGGACTGAACGAAGAACTTGGTGAAGCCATCGCGCTGGCACATGATCTCGGACATTCGCCGTTCGGCCATGCCGGCGAGCGCGGCCTGCAAAACGCCATGAAAAAATTCGGCGGCTTTGACCACAACATCCAGTCGTTGAAGATTATGACCAAACTTGAAATCCACTATCCGGAATTTGAAGGCCTGAACCTGACTTGGGAAACGCTTGAAGGAACGGTTAAGCACAACGGCCCGATTAAGAGAATTACCAGTCGTTATCTGAAGGAATACAACAAAAAATTTGACCTTGACCTCGGGCATTATTCTTCTCTGGAAGGACAAGTCGGCGCGGTTGCCGACGACATCGCCTACAACAACCACGACATCGACGACGGTTTCAGAGCCGGTTTTTTCAGCATTGAAAAGCTGCGTGAGCTGCCTTTTGTCAACGACATTCTGAAAGAGTTCGAAAAACAGCATCCCGGCGCAGATGACAATCTGAAAATCTACGCCGTTACCCGCAACATGATTGCCCGAATGATTTTTGACGTGCTGAAAAACAGCCGGAACAACATCGCCGAACACAAAATCAGAAACTGCGACGACGCCCGGAAGCAAAAGAAATTCATGATCGACTTTTCCGACGGCATGAAAGCGGACATCAAACTGCTGCGCAGGTTTCTGAAAGAATATTTCTACACGGCGACGCCGATTGCGCGCATGGACATGAAATCGCAGAGAATCGTCGAGGAACTGTTTGCCGTCTTCATGAACGACAGCAAACTGCTGCCGATGGAAACGCGCGCGTTTATCAGAACGCAGGCCAAAGACGCCGAAACGGCCGAGGTCGTCTGCGAATATATCGCCGGCATGACCGATATTGCGGCCATAGAGGAACATCGGCGGCTTTTTGACCCGCACACCCGTTTTTAGGCGGTTTTGCGCTTGTCCGTTAAAGGATTATAAAGTTTTATCGCTTATAGTGGTTAATAAAGAATTTTAATTGCAGGAGAAGAAGGATGTTTCAGGAATTTCCGGACGACAGCAAAAACGATGATTTTTTAAACGAATTCCGCCAGAAGATTGCCGATCAGTCCGCCGCAAACTTTGAAGAAAAACGCATTGAAATGAAGCGCTCGAAAAGCGTTTTCATCGGCGCCGTTTCCGGCGTGGCGCTGGCTGGCATCGTCGGGTGGTTTGTCCTGTCTCCGCGGTATGCTGTCAACAACCCGGAAGAGATTCCGGTTATCCGCAGACCGCAGACCGCCATCAAAGTACAGCCGAGCGAACCGGGCGGCATGGAAATTCTGAATCAGGACAAATCGGTTTACGACATTGTTGAAAAAAAGCCGGAGGACGACACGAAAGTCGAAAATCTGCTGCCGCCGCCGGAACAGCCAAAACTGCCGATAATCGAACCGGTACCGCAGACCGCCTCAGTTCCGGACGATATGTTTGAGAAAGCCGCGGCAGTTCCGGTTCAGGACGAGGCTCCGAAAGTAATTGCCGAAGCGCAGAAGATTGTCGCCGCCAAGGAAGAAGCCGAAGAAAAAGTCGTCAGCATTAAGGAAGCCTCGCAGGCTGCCGTCGTGGTTCCGGCAAAAGTCGACACGGTAAAAATCGTCAAGGGCGAAAAGGTAAAAGTTCCCAACAAAGACTGGAGCATTAACGAAAAGACCGAAGCCGCAGCCAAACTTCAGCAGGCTCCAGCCACCGTTCCGGTTCCGGCAGCCGCGGAAAAAACCGTTTCCGCGAAAGCAGCTCCGGCCGGAACCTGGCAAGTTCAGCTGATGAGTTCGCAAAACAAAAAAGCAACCGAAAACGCCTGGAACACATTGGTTAAAAAGTATCCGCCGTTGCAGGGGCAGCCGCATGAAATCGAAACTGCGGACCTTGACTTCGACGGCGTTTTCTACCGTCTGAAAGCAGGCGCCTTTGCGGACAGGTCCGGCGCGGACAACCTCTGCCGCGACATTAAGGCGCTGGGCGGAACCTGTATCGTGAAGAAAAAATAATGAGCATGGTCAGCCTGATTGTAAATTTTGTTCCGATAATTCTGGCGATTGTGCTGCATGAGCTGGCGCACGGCTATGCAGCTTACCGTCTGGGAGACAATACGGCAAAAATTTACGGCAGGCTGACTTTGAACCCGCTTAAACACGTCGATCTTTTCGGTACGATTTTGCTGCCGGCTCTGCTTTATTTTTCGCAGGCCGGTTTTATGTTCGGCTGGGCAAAGCCCGTACCCGTCAATTTCAACAATTTGCGTCGCTCAAAGCGCGACCTGATTATTGTCGCGTCGGCCGGAATTGTGACGAATCTGGCCTTAGCCGTCGTTTCCGCCGTGTTGCTCAAGTTTATCAGCATTCTGCCGCAAAGCACGGCGCAGGGCGTTATCGGCCTGTTTCTGCTCAACATGGTCGTTTTCAACGTGGTGCTGGCAATTTTTAACGCCCTCCCCATTCCGCCGCTGGACGGTTCCAAAATTCTGTTTGGCTGGATAAACAAACCATGGGCGCAGAAATACATCAGTGCCGAAAGACAGGGACTGGCTGCCATTGTGTTAATCGCTTTTATTCTTCCGGCTGTCGGCGGCCGTTTTGGCTTTGACCTGAATTTTTTCGGCATGCTGCTGATTAAAGGCGCAAAGTTTATTCTTTCGATTTTACTGTAAGGACAAATTCATGAACAAACCTATTTCCGCCGCTCTGATTTCCGTCGCCGGAACAATGCTGTCCGACGGCGAACGAAGACTGATTGAGCAATACCGTCCGCTCGGCGTCAGCCTTTTTGCCCGCAATATCGAGAACCGTTCCCAGCTTGCCGAATTGACAAGACAAATACGGGAAGCGGCGGAAGACGAAAACATCATTATCGCCGTCGATCAGGAAGGCGGCCGGGTCAGAAGACTGGCAGAACCGGAATTTCGTCCGTACGCATCGCAGTACGTCCTGGGGAAAATCGGTGAAACTTACGGCCAGGAAGAAGCGGAAAAAGCAGTGTACGAACATGTGCTCCTGATAAGCAAAGACCTGAAAGACTGCGGTATCAACATGAATTTTGCACCGGTACTCGACTTGGCTTTTGAAGAAACCGCGGCGGTGCTGAAAAGCCGTTGTTTCGGCAATGATGAAAAGAAAACCGCGGTTTACGGCAAAATTATGGTCGAAGGCTATATCCGCAACGGCATCTGCCCCTGCATCAAGCATATGCCGGGACACGGCAGAGTTACAACCGACCCGCATCTGGGACTGCCAATATTGAACCAGCCGCTGAAAGAGCTGGAAAAAGACTTTTTTCCGTTCGAAAAACTAAGCCATACGCCGGCAGGAATGACCGCACACGTGGTTATTCCCGAAACAGACGCGGTTAATCCGGTCACACAGTCGGCCAAAGGCATCAGGGAAATTATCCGCGGACGTATCGGTTTTGACGGTCTGCTGATTTCGGACGCCATCGACATGAAAGCCCTCAGCGGAAAAATCGGCGAAAAAGCCCAAACCTGCATTGCCGCCGGCTGCGATGCCGTCTGCTACTGTGGCGGCGACAGCGAAGATGCTGCCGAAGTATGCAAAAAAGCCGGATTTATGTCGGATAAGTCGATGATAAGGTTTGAAAAAATCAAAAACTTATTTCAGAATAACGTTTATGTTGCCGATTACGAGGCCGTGGCCAGAGATTACGAAAGCCTTACCGGCCGGATAGAAAAATACCGGGACAACTATGATGCAACGGAAGTCCTGAACAGAATGAAACAAACAAGAGGAGAATAGATATGTTTTCAGGTTTTTGGGGGTGGTTTTTGGTCGTCGTTATCGTGGTGGTCATTTTCGGAGCCGGCAAACTTCCCGATTTGAAAGTTCAGGCAGAAGAAAAGCTTAAACTTCTGGCCAGTGCCGCAGAAAAAGGCAAGAAGGAACTGGAAGCAAAAATCAACGAGGCCAAGAAAAAACGCGAAGAAAACAAAGAAGAAAACAAGGACGGAGAGGAAGACAAACCTTCTGAATAATGCCGTATGTCTTTACAGAGCCGCAACCTGAACAGGTTGCGGCTTTTTTTGGTATTTATCCTCCCGGTACAAATAATTATGGATTTATAAAAAAAGCTGTGATAACATATAGTTATAAAGTATTTAGAATTATCCAAGAACTTTTGGAGAATGACTATGAGCATTTCGTCTACCAGAAAAGTATCGAGCTCAACGGGAAGTCAGACACGAAACGCACCGGTTAAGCATACGGATCACAATTATATTATCGGATCCGAGGGTGAATCTTTTGTGGAAGTCATCGACGCTTCCAACAACATTTCGGTCAACAATGACGACAACAGAGACAACAAACAGAAACAATCTTCGCCTTTCGCCACCCCCGAAAAAGAAGACAGCAACGCATTAAGCGGCGGCAGCGCATATATTCCGAGCGCAATAGAAGCATTAAGCGCCAGCGGCGTTTACGACGAAACGCCGGACGACAGTCACAACAATAGGGTCAACGTTTACGGCAACAACCAGTCCATTATCAAAGACGAGGAAGTGGAACGAACCGGGCATACATATCTCAAACATTTTTACGAAACCAACCAGATTCTGGAAGAAGTCGACGAACTGGTTTAAGCATAAGCCCTTTTATCAAGCCCCTCGGTTGAGGGGTTTTTTTATAGCCAAAAAAATTTTATGTAGCTCCATCATTGGTAGACAGAAAAATTTGTAGTTTCATTAATGGTT
>FR885469.1:0-3255 GCA_000436375.1 Azospirillum sp. CAG:239
CAGAGCGTCGTAAGCCTTGAAAATTTTTTCCGGGTTTATGAACCGGAGTTTGCATTGGTTTTCGATACCCTGATGACTTATCGCGAGCAAAAGGCGCTGCTGGATGAGGATATGGATGCCGAAGTTCCCGACATCGTCGAAGACGGAAAAATAGATTTGGCGCAGATTGCCATTGAGCAGGTCGCTCTGGTTATGGAAGACTATCCGCGCAAAGAGGGCGAGGTTTTCGAATTCGTTTCCGAGTTCGACGAGGAGACGACCAAGGCCCAAAATCCGTTCAGCGTCTTGGCAAAACTCAAAAAATAAAAATTATGCTTGCAAATTTATAAAATATTGGATAAAAGGGCACTAAAGCTTTCCTTATGTCAAAATACCGGTTGATTTTAAAAGTCAATTGGTTTATTAAGGCGTCTGGAAAATGAAAATAACCGTAAACTAGAGTATAAGAAAATGGCTACACCAAAGAAGAAAACATCTAAATCCCGCCGCGACATGCGTCGTTCTCACGATGCTTTGGGCGCAAATTCCTATATGGAATGCCCGAACTGCGGTGAGTTGAAGAGACCTCATAATGTTTGCCCGAAATGCGGACAGTATGACAATCGTGAAGTTGTTGCGCAGAAGGCAACCAACGAATAATTAAAACTTACTAATATGATTGGAGCCGGTTTTGTCTGAAAATAATCTGGTCATTTCAATCGACGCAATGGGGGGAGATAATTCCCCCCGAGTCGTAATAGAGGGCTTGGCGATTGCCGCCAGGAAAAATCCGGACGTCAGATTTCTGCTGTTCGGCGACGAAGCCAAAATCAGGGCTTCCCTCAGCAGTTATCCGCAGCTTCAGAAGGTTTGCGAAATCCGCCATTCCGACGAAGTTGTCCGCAACGAAGACAAACCGTCTTCCGTCATCCGCAACAAGAACACCAGCATGTACATGGCGATTGACGCCGTGCGCAAAGGCGAAGCTCAGGCCGTCGTTTCCGCCGGCAATACCGGTGCGTTGATGGCTATTTCCAAACTGGTGCTTAAAACCATTCAGAAAATCCATCGTCCGGCCATTGTCAGCGTCATGCCGCACATAAACGGCAAATATGTCATGCTCGACCTTGGTGCCAACACCGAATGCAGCGCCATCAATCTGGCCGAATTTGCCATGATGGGCGATATTCTGGCGCGTTGCGCCCTGGGCATAAGCCGCCCGCGCGTGGCTCTGCTGAATATCGGCGCCGAAGAAATGAAGGGCAAGGAAGAAATTCACAAAGCCGCTCAGATGATTCGCAATTCGCATATGAATATTGACTTCATCGGCTATATCGAACCGCATGAAATTCCCAATGACAAAGCCGACGTTATCGTTGCTGACGGCTTTACCGGCAACATTGCCCTCAAGTCCATCGAAGGCACTGCGCGGCTGGTTATCCGCATGATTAAAAATGCGGTCAAGGGATCTTTTCTGGCCAAAATCGGCCTGCCGTTCATGATGGGAGTCGTTCTCAGAGTCAAAAAGACGATGGATCCGAGACTTTATAACGGCGCCATGTTTGTCGGCCTCAACGGCCTTTCCGTAAAAAGCCACGGCGGCACCGACGCGCTGGGTTTTTCGGTTGCCGTTTCCAACGCGGCCAATCTGGTCAGACAGAACTTTGTTTCGACCATTCGCTGCGAAATTGAAAAATTAGATTTGGATGAATTATCACAGGAAGCAATTTATGACGTGTATTAGATCTGAAATTATCGGCCACGGCCATTATCAGCCGGCCAAGGTATTGACCAATGACGATATGGCGAAAATCGTAGAAACCAGCGATGAGTGGATTACCGAACGTACCGGTATTAAATCCCGTCATATTGCCGCTGACGGAGAGCTGACTTCCGATTTGGCGCTTCACGCTGCCGAAATGGCGCTGAAAAACGCCGGCATCGGCGCCGAAGAACTTGACCTGGTTGTCGTCGGCACCGTAACGCCGGACAATACGTTTCCTGCCGTTGCCACCAAAATTGCCGCCAAGCTCGGCTGCCGTCATGGTGTGCCCGCTTTTGACCTTTCCGCGGCTTGCTCGGGATTCGTCTATTCGCTGACCATGGCGGACAATATGCTGCGTCTGGGACAGGCTAAAACGGCTTTGGTTATTGGAGCCGAAACCTTGTCCCGCGTTACCGACTGGACGGATCGCAATACCTGCGTTCTGTTCGGAGATGGCGCCGGAGCCGTTGTTATCCGCGCCTGTGAGGGTAAAGGAGACACTTCCGACCGCGGTGTCCTGAGTACAAAAATCTTTTCGGACGGCGCCCAGTACGACAACCTGTACTGCAAGGGCGGCGTGTCCAGCACGCAGACTGCCGGCTTTACCTTTATGAACGGCAAGGAAGTTTTCAAAAGCGCCATCGGCTGCCTGACACAGGCTGCCGAAGAAGTTGCCGAACTGGCCGGTATTAACGTAACCGATATTGACTGGTTGCTTCCGCATCAGGCCAACATCCGTATTATTGAAGGAGTCGGCAAAAAACTCGAGCTGCCTGAAAGCAAAGTAATTGTAACCATTGACCATCAGGCCAACACTTCCGCGGCTTCCATTCCGCTGGCCCTTTCCGAATGTATGGAAAGCGGCAAAATCAAAAAAGGCGATTTGGTTATTTTCAACTCCATGGGAGCCGGTTTTACCTGGGGCGGCGCTTTGGTAAGAATCTAAGGCAAATCAAAAAAATATCTGTTTAATAACTGTGACGAGGCTCTTGTCATTGCGATTAAGATGATATAGTTCTTTGTAACGAAATTTGATATGTGTAAATAGGAAAAACAAGGAAAGAAAAATGAAAACGATTACCCGTGCGGATGTAGCAGAAACCATTTACGAAGAAATCGGATTGTCCCGTAAGGATTCGAACGACATTCTGGATATGATTCTTGATGAGATTGTTCAGGAACTTTCTGCCGGAAACGATGTCAAACTTTCTTCTTTCGGCACTTTTGCTCTGCGCAACAAAAAGGCGCGTGCCGGCCGCAATCCGAAAACCGGCGTCGAAGCCGAAATTTCACCGCGCCGGGTTATCTCGTTTAAACCTTCTCAAACGATGAGAAAAATCATTAACGCCTAAGGGCGGTTTCTGACGGGGAAAACAAATGGTCGTCAACAAATCCAAAGCCGCGTTCAGAACCATTGCCGAAGTAGCCGAAGAGCTTGGCGTGGCAACGCATGTCCTGCGTTTTTGGGAGACCAAGTTTCCCCAGATTAAGCCGATGAAGCGCAGTGGCGG
>FR885469.1:3296-3769 GCA_000436375.1 Azospirillum sp. CAG:239
CCGCCGTTACTATCGCCCGGATGATGTCAAACTGGTCAGCATTATTAAAGATTATCTGTATGAAAAAAGATATACGATAGAAGGCATGCAGAAAGTCTTTAAGGAAAAAGGCGTTAAAAATCTGCTGGGCGAAGAAATACAGAAAGATTTTTTTGAAGCAGAAACCGAAATCCCTGAGTTGGACGGCCGTTGCCGCGAGTTGCTGACTTCTTTGATTGACGAATTAAAGTCAGCCAAAGAAGAGCTTTCCCGTTCATTGGCAAAAGCGGAAGAATAAAAATTATAAAAAAATTTGCTTGCAATTATTGTGAATTGAGTTAAAAAGATAACGAAAACAGCATCGGATTGATTGATGTTGTTAAAAAACATAACGGGACGTAGTTCAGCCTGGTAGAGCGCTTGCATGGGGTGCAAGAAGTCGGAGGTTCGAATCCTCTCGTCCCGACCAAATAAAAAAGACCGCGTTAAGGCGG
>FR885470.1:0-10895 GCA_000436375.1 Azospirillum sp. CAG:239
GGCTCTGATAATCCAGTTTGCCGTCATCGGACACGGAGCAGGGCTGTACACCATAGCCGTCCGCGCTCTGGCTTTTGTTGCCGTCGTCTATCTGCTGAATCTGGTTAAGGTTATTTTCGCCAAATAAACAACCGCCGTTTGTCTCACGCACAACACGGACGTATTTATAAAAGACGTTCGGTATTTTCTTCTTTACATTTCCGCATTCAAAAGATAAGCTGACTGCAGACGTGAAAACAACGCGTCCAGGGCGTCAGAAACCCTTTTAAATCCAGTCGTTAGCATAACGACTTAAAATTTTATGCCGACTTCTTATGTCTATATTGGACGGATGTCGGCTGAATAAGGCTTTGTGCCAAATAGGCCGAGCCGTCTTGGATTTATACGGTTTCTGAACATCCGCCCGCTTTTCTAAAAGCGGGTTTGTTTTAACTGAAATTAAGGATGTTCTGAAATGAAAAAAATTGCGATAGCGGCCGCTTTAAGCGCAGCGCTTTCGGCCTGCACCTCATTAACCTATCAGGAAAGAAACACTTTGCGCAGCCTTCAGGCTCAGGGAATAACCGTTGACAAGCCGCTCGGCGGCTGGGAATCTCCGGCCAGTCCGGCAGGAGCGGGACTGTTGAATATTTTGCCTGGCTTCGGCAACTTTTATCTGGCTTCCGGCAACGGCGGCGACAGCAATCATTATCTTTATGGTTTTCTGAATCTGCTGACCTGGCCGATTTCCGTCGTCTGGGGCATTCCGGAAGCTGCCGTGGACGCCAATCGCATAAACGAACGCGAACTGATTTACTATTACACCTTTAATCCGGCCGGGCAGGAAGCGCTCCGGGCCAAAGGTTATGAAATTACGGCCTCGGGACGTCTGGCTGCCGTTCCGACAACAGGGAAAAACAGATAAATACTTAAACCGGGCTTTGTCCCGGTTTTTTTTACATTTGTTTCCGGTTAAACGGAACAAGCGTTCAGGACGAAGAGAAGCTATAAAATATCACATAAAATAATTTTGCTCGTTCTCAGCCGCCATATTTTTGGCAATATATTGATTTTACAAAAGAATCGCAAACAAGATACCGTTTTATTACGTCACGGCGCTCCAACACTGTCCGCCGTTGCGCATTACACAAATTGCAGCAACAATTTTCTTTGCAGCGATTAACTTTTGACAAAACGTATAACTCTTTGAAAAGGCAGAAATAATGAGAGGGAACACGCCTCTTGATAAACATACATTTGTCGCATAATATATATTATGCCTAATTTAATGTTATATTTTAGAGGGGTGCGCCGAACGCTCAGAGCGAGCTGAATAAAATTATTCGATAAATTCTACGCCATTGTCGTCAAAATCATCAGTCAATGAATTTCGAAATAAACTTTACCAGAAACCATGGGCTGCAAAGAAAAAAGATAATCACGGCCGCCGTCAGCAGACCTAAAATGTCAATTGCAATCTTCAGACATGTCCCGGCAATACTGTGCCGACTGTTATTTTCCGTTATGACCAATTTGTCAGTTGCTGCCATAGCAAACCTTTCATCACGTTAATATCACCGCCGGCTTGCAGATAAAAATAAACACCGGCAATCACAATTGCCAAAATCGTCAGCAAAGGCCAGCTCAGACGCAGCATATTTTTGCTTTCGCCGATTTCAGGAAGCTTCTGCTTATAATAAACGCCCTTTCTGCCGGCATGAACAAAATTTCCGTTCGGTCCGGCACTAAAACGCAACCCTTTGACGCCCAGCGACAATCCGATGCCCGACCTGGAAAAATTAACCCGCAAAGGTCCGAAATTAAATCCTTTTCTTACATAAAATCCCATTATTAATGTCCTTAAATCAAATGGATGCACTTATCAGCTTCCGCGTATATTCTTCCTGCGGATTGTCAAAAATCTGCTCCCGGCTGCCGACTTCCACAAATTTCCCGTCTTTCATGACGGCAATCCGGTCCGACATCGCCCGAACCGCCTTCATGTCATGCGAAATAAAAATATAACTAAGCATATTTTTTTGCTGAATTTTTTGCAGCAAATCAATAAGTTGTGCCTGAATTGTAACATCAAGTGCCGAAGTCGGCTCGTCAAGAACCAAAACCTGCGGCTCCAACACCAAAGCCCGGGCAATCGCAATCCGCTGCCGTTGCCCGCCCGAAAACTCATGCGGATATTTGTTCAAAACGTCCGCCCCCAGGCCAACTTCGGACAACACTTTGATTACTCTTTCTTTTTTATCTTTTTTTGACAGCCCGGAATAATGAACCTCCAACCCCTCGGCTACAATCTGCTCAATGTTCATTCTCGGATTCAAAGAATTGTACGGATCCTGAAAAACAATTTGTATTGTTTTTCTAAAACTTTTACTTCCTCTTTTAATTGGTTGTTTTTCAATGTTATATAAGCAAAAACATCCCGATGACTTTATCAGATTTACAACAGCCAGTCCCAAAGTTGTCTTACCCGAGCCGGACTCGCCGACAATTCCCAGCGTTTCACCTCGCCGCAATTCAAAACTTACCCGGTCAACCGCTTTGATTTCCTGTCTCACACTGCCCCAAAAACTTTTCTTAACCGGAAAACTCACCTCGGCATTTTCAACCGAAAGCACAACACCGCTAGAGACATTATTATGTAATTTCAAACATGAATGAGCGCCAATTAATTTTTTAGTATAATCGGCTTCAGGATTTTCAAAGATTTTGACACTGTCGCCCTGCTCTACAATCCGCCCGTCCTTCATTACGGCAATCCGATCGGCAATTTTGCGGACAATACGCAAATCATGGCTGATGAAAATAATTGCCATATCCATTTTTTTTCGCAAATCCATAAGCAAATCAATAATTTGCGCCTGAATCGTCACGTCAAGCGCTGTTGTCGGCTCATCGGCAATCAGAATTTTCGGATGATTGGCTATCGCCATGGCAATCATAACCCTTTGGCGCTGCCCTCCGGAAAGCTCAAACGGATAAGCTTTCATTCTCGCCCGGGCATTCTTTATACCGGTCATCTTCAACAATCGCAAAACTTCTTTTTTCGCTTCTTTTTCAGAAAGTTGTCCATGCAACCTTAATGTTTCGCCAATCTGTTTTTCAATTGTATGCAGCGGATTCAGCGACGACATCGGTTCCTGAAAAACAAAGGCGATTTCGTTGCCTCTGACCCGGCACAGTTCCTCTTCCGGCGCTCCGATAAGTTCCCTGCCCGCAAACCGAACAGAACTTCCCGGCATGTGATACGCTTTCGGATACGGCAGCAGCCCCAAAATTGACAACGCTGTTACCGACTTGCCGGATCCCGACTCTCCGACCACACCCAGTACCTCGCCGGCCTCCAGAGCAAACGATACGTCATCAACCGCTGTATTGTCTTTTTCTCCGTCGGCACCGCGAAAACCGACACCGAGATGACTAACTTCCAAAAGAGCCATTACTTGCTTTTCCTTGCATCAAAAGCGTCTCGCACACCCTCGCCTATAAAAATCAGCAAAGTCAGCAGACTGGACAAAACAATAAAAATCGTTATGCCTATCCACGGCGCCTGCAGATTATCCTTTCCCTGTCGAACCAAATCGCCCAGGCTTGGATAATCCTGCGACAATCCCAGCCCCAGAAAATCAAGCGCCGTCAGAGCCACAATCGCTTCCGACAGAATAAACGGCACAAACGTAACCGTCGTAACCACGGCATTGGGCAGAATATGCCGGAAGATAATCCGCCCGTTTCCTACCCCCAAAGCCTTGGCCGCTTTTACATATTCCAGATTTCTGGCGCGCAGAAACTCCGCCCGCACCATTCCGGTCAGCGATGTCCAGGAAAAAAACATCAAAATAATCAGCAGGTTCCAGAACGTCGGGACGAAAATACTGGCGACAATAATCAAAATAAACAACTGCGGAAGCGATTCCCATATTTCCATAAACCGCTGCATAAAAATATCGGTTTTGCCGCCAAAATACCCCTGCACCGCACCGGCGGAAATGCCGATAAGCGAAGAAACCATTGTCAGCAGAAAAGCAAAAACCACCGACAGCCGGATTCCGTACAATATCCGCGCCAGAATGTCCCTGCCCTCATCGTCGGTTCCCAGCCAGTGGCGGCTGCTCGGCGGTGCCGGTGTCGGCGTGGTCAGGTCATAGTCGACCGTGTTGAAGGAAAACGGCACCGGCGGCATAATCATCCAGCCGTTCTTCTCAATATTCTGCCGAACAAATTCGTCGCGATAATCCGCCGGCGTCGGAAAATCGCCGCCGAATTCCTGTTCCGTATATTCGGCAAAAACCGGAAAATACAGCTTTCCGTCATACTTCAGCAACAGCGGCCTGTCGTTGGCTATCAACTCGGCAAGAAGCGTCAACGCAAAGACTGCAACAAAAGCAACCAATGCGGTCAAGGCCCTCCGGTTTGCGGCAAAAGCCCTTATCCGCCGCTGAGCCAGAGGCGAAAACCTTCGCATAATCCATGATTTCAATCCGCTTTTCAAAAAATATTACCCTTTTTCCGGTTCCGCTTTTTCATCGTCTTCGGAGATTGTCTTTCCGAACGGCGCAGCAATATCCGAACCGTCGCCGGCACTTGTCATATCAGATTCAATCATCTTCTCCTGCAAAGATTCAACGTCGTCTTCCGGATTTTCCGAAACCGGCGCCTGCATAACCGGAGCTTCGCCGATACTGCGCTCCGGCGGCTGTCCGGCACTGATTTCATCCGGCTCGCGCGAGGCGTCCAACTCGTCCAAAGCTTTTTCAGCCTGTTCTTCCGGTGTTGGCAAAGGAACAATCCCTATGGAACCTTTCGGCATCTTGTTAACCTTGTTCCAAAGCTTATGCCAGTCTGTAAAATGTCTGATGGCGTCTTGAGCCGCTTTTTGCGTAATTTTATAACGCCCCAACATACCCTTAAGCTCTTTTTTGGCACCGGAATGCAGTTCCAGACCGTTCATTTCGGAACATTTTCCCCGTTTGAACAGATATTGGTTAAGAATATCTGCGGCCATACAAACTTCCTCTCCGACCGCAAACTGCTTTTTCAGCGGATCGCGGATAGCCATTGTGACCAGTTTTTTATTCTTAAAATCGGGAATAAACTGGCGTTCGGTCACGTTTTTAAGGTCGTCGGCGCCGCTCAGCCCCTGAATGACAACGACAGATTTGTCCAGCACACCCGATTTTTTCAGATAATCCATAAATTGTTCAAGCTTGCCGAACAGACAGGCCGTCTGATCCAGGTAGGCGGTTCTTTTGTTGTAAAGGTTTTTATTGATAATCCAGGGCAGACTTTCCATATCCAGCCATTGCGAAATCGGCTTAATCTGACAGAATTCGTTATAAACGAACATGTCGGACGGCATATCCGCCATAATAAAATAAGCCTGATTTCCTCTGTCTTTGACAATATCCTTTCCTGCGGTTTCAAGCATTTTCGGCGCATCAACCACATACAGGTTGTCAAACTTCTGACCAACCATGGGCAGATTGTCCGGACGGGTTACCGCCTTCAACGCCGTATAAAGAGGCTCCATGTCATTAAAGACGCCCATACTCTCCAACCATTGAATTACCAGCAGTTTGGTGCGTTCCAAAGCCGAAAGTTTCATATCATCAAAACTGATCGGGCTGTTGACTTTTTCCACGCAGCGGTCGGCGTTGCGGACGCCGTTTTTGGCGCACATGTCCATTCCGCGCGACTTATAGGCCGAAATTTTGTACTTGGCCTTTCTGAAAACGTCAAAGAGCTGGTTTTCGTTCAGGTAGATATATTCATCATTAATGTTCTTGAAACTCCAGTAACCGTCCATTGAAACCGTTGACGCAATAAAGCTGTCTTCCTTGTCTTTGGAAAGGTTGTTAAAGCTTCTGATCATGTTTTTAAACGGATCGTCAGCTGTCACAAAGGCGTTCGGGTACAGTGTAAAATCGTTTTTGGCAAAGAAGCCGAGCATAATATTCTGAACGTTTTCAACCTTTTTGGCATCAGCGTTTGCTTCTTTCATATCTTCCAGATAACTCACGGCCGCCGCGTTCGGCAGCATGATGTATATAAACTTCTTGCCGCGTTCCGCTTTCGAAAAGGAATTGTCATAAACCGTCTTGAACTCATTGTGGTTCTCACGGTTAAAATATTCGTCAGCCAGAATGCCTGCAAACACCACAATCAGAATACCGGTAAAATAGGCAATGTTCTTTTTGTCCGACATTGCCAGAAAAATAAAACTCAGCACGGCCGCGGCACCGGACGCCACGATATCCGAATTGGTCATGAAATTCATGGCCGTTTCATTGCCCAGATACGGCGCAGTCATATAGGCCAGAAAAGAGAACTTGTCAAACAGGGCAAACTGATTAAGGCTTATATATACAAAAAAACCAACCGCAGCCGCCGTTATAACGTTTTGCAGAAACGAAGAAAACGAGATCAGAAACATCAGCGCCAGCGACACGCCGAAAATTGCCGCCAGGACAAAAAACGTTTCATAACTCATCGAAAAACCGGAAGAAAACACCGTAAAATTACCTGCGCTGGCAAACAGCAAAAAGTTAATGCTCAGCAGCAACGCAACAACCATTCCCTTTACCAGCCAGTCAAACAGGTATACCGTCAGGTCGCGTCTTGGACGGCTGCGGCGAAACCTTTTTTGCGTACGGCTGCGAATAGAAGTCGGCGCCGGTTCGTCTACAATAATGTCTTCCATTTTTGCAATCCTTAAAACTTTGTTCCAGATTTATAGGCTAATCTAAGCATATTTTTTTTGACATTTAAAGCAGAAAAACCCCGGACTTGCATAAGTCCGGGGCCTTTCCGCAACCTTGAAAAAGATTATCTTGAATAGTATTCGATAACCAGATTGGGTTCCATAACGGCGCCATAAGGAACGTCGTCGAATTTCGGAACAAAGGTATATTTGGCAGTCAGCTTCTTATTGTCGACTTCAATATAGCCCGGAACATCGCGAACCGTAGATTCAACAGCGGCAATGACAATCGGCAGCTGCTTCGACTTCTCGCGAACTTCGATAACGTCGCCGGCCTTAACCATATAAGAAGGAATGTTAACCTTTTTGCCGTTGACCAGAATATGGCCATGGTTTACAAACTGACGGGCGGCAAAAATGGTAGAAACAAACTTGGCTTTGTAAACCAGATTGTCCAAACGGGATTCCAGAATACCGATGAGGTTTTCGGCAGAGTCGCCGCCTCTTCTGACCGCTTCGACATAATATTTGTGGAACTGTTTCTCGGAAACGTTGCCGTAATAGGTTTTCAGCTTCTGTTTGGCATGCAGCTGTTCACCGTAGTCGGTCTGTTTTTTTCTTCTCTGTCCATGCTGCCCCGGAGCATATTCTCTTCTGTTCAGCGGACTTTTCGGATCGCCCCAGATGTTGCTCAGATAACGGCGAGCCGGTTTTTTCTTTGCAGAAACGATACTTTTCATAAAATTTTCCTTTTTTTAAATTACGTTATTGTCCCGGTAGTTTTGGTTCTTAAACGCCAAACGGGGAATTTTTACCCTCATTCCCGGAAGTATGCGCAATTTATCGCAAATAATTAATAATTTCAAGCAAAATTTTGCAAATAAATATAGATTTTTTCAGATTACGGAATACAATATGCTCCTCGGAACAAAAAGGTAACGAAGATGTCTTATGATTTAATGTTTCAACAGGCGTTGGCGCTGCACGAACAGGGACGGTTTGACGAAGCCGAAAACCTGTATCGGCAAATTCTTGAAACCGCGCCCCAAAATCCGGACGTTCTCAACCTTCTCGGTCTGGTTGCTCAGGCCAAAGGCATCCATAACGAAGCCGTCGAACTGTTTTACAAAGCCGTCTGCAAAGCACCGACGCATACGCCTTTCTATTTCAACCTCGCGCTCTCGCTCGACTTGTGGGGCAAACCTCACGAAGCCCTCGACAATTATCGCAAAGCGCTGAAAATTGACCCCGGAATTAAGGAAGCATGGAACAACATCGGTACTCTTTGCCAAAAGCTGGGCCAAGCTGCCGAAGCCGAAACAGCTTACCGCCGGGCTGCCGCTCTGGATAGCGAATACGCGGAACCTCGGGTAAATCTGGCCCGTATGAACAACGACCTGTCCGAACTGAAAGCTCTGGCCAAACGTTTTCCGCATGACGCTCTCAGTCTCTATTTTCTGGCAGACGAGCATTACCGCACCGGCGAATATGACCAGGCCGCCGAATATGCAGCCCAAGCCGCAGCCAATGCACCGACCGATGCGGAAATTAAAATATTGTCCGGACTTATCTGTCAGGCACAGGGAAATACGGCCGAAGCCCGCATCTGTTTTCAAAAAGCGCTGGCGCTCGATCCGCGTTCGGTTCCGGCCTTGGTTAATCTGGCAAATCTTGAAACCGCCGCCGGCGAATATGAAACGGCCGAAAAACATTATAAAAGGGCATTGGAACTGTCGCCGCAAAACCTTGACGCACACATAAACTATGCAGACATGCTCTACCGGCAGAAACGACTGCCCGAAGCGCTGGAAGAATATCGCACCGCCGTCGTCATTGATCCCGGAATCCCCGAAATCAGCAACAACCTGGGCGTCATTCTTAAGGATATCGGCGAATATGAAGAAGCTTTGGGGCTGTTTTTCAATGCGTTCAACCAGCGGCCTGAAACCGGAGAATTTTCGGTCAACATTGCCGAAACACTGACTCTTCTGCACGGACAGGAACCCGAAACAGCCGTCAAAATTGCGCAGAACTGGCGCCGGCAGGCTCCGGACAACGCCTTTGCCGTCCATGTCTGCGCTGCATTGCAGGGAAAACCGGAAAATGAAAATAATCAAATTTATGCTGAAAAGCTTTTTGACAATTTTGCTGATAATTACGAGCAGGTTCTCCAAAAGCTTGATTATGGCGTTGTCCGAAGCCTTAGAAACTTTACGGGACCTGTTGAAGGCACCCTTGTGGATCTTGGCTGCGGCACGGGGCTTGCTGGCCTGGCTTATCAGGCCGCTGGCACCCGGCTTGTCGGCGTGGATATCTCCGAAAAAATGCTCGCCCAAGCCCGCAAAAAAGGAATCTACAAAGAACTGATTAAAGCCGACATTGTTTCCTGGCTGCGGGAAAAACCGCAGGCTGACGCTTTTGTCGCTGCCGACGTTTTCAACTATATCGGCAGACTGGAATCCGTTATTGGTACCATAGCGCCCGTAAAACTCGCTTTTTCGACCGAAGACGACCATTCCGTCGACACATGCAGACTGACCCCGTCCGGCCGTTTTGCCCACAATCCGAAATATGTCGAAAAACTTTTGCAAAAAGCCGGTTATCGCCGAATTGAACGACAATCGTCCGTTCTCCGTACCGAAAACGGACAACCTGTGAAAGGAACCTTATGGAAAACCTGGTAATTGAACTTTTGCCGGCCGATTACGAGGCAATTGCCGAACTCTGGGAAACCTCGGTTAGAGCAACGCACCATTTTCTCAAGCCGGAAGAAATCGGCTTCTACAAACCTTACCTGGTAAAATACGCCCTGCCCGCCTGCAGACTTTACGGCATCAAAACAAACGAGGGCAAACTATGCGCCTTTATCGGCCTTTCCGATGACAAAATCGAAATGCTGTTCGTCAGCCCGAAATTTTTCAAAAACGGCTGTGGCCGACGGCTGGTTGACTTTGCTGAACAGAAGAAAAACATAAAAAAGGTCGACGTCAACGAAGAAAACCCGCAGGCGCTGGCCTTTTATCTTCATATGGGCTTCAACATTGCCGGCCGCAGCGAAGTGGACGGCAACGGCAAGCCCCACCCGCTCCTTTTCCTGCAAAAGGACTGATTTTTATCCCCGTCGCAACGAATAACTCTTTTCTTTTAGAATTCGGAAAGCTATAAATAAGATATTATATAACCTGTCGGAGAACCGCCATGAATACCCTTAAACAACAACTTCCCTTCATCAAAAAAGCTTTCGTTTTTCTGCTCGGCAGCTGGATTTTCGCTTACGGAACCGCTTCCGTTGTTACCATTTTCTGGCTCGAATCATTCCAAAACATCAGTGTGGAAGGCATTCGCAGCTATTTTCAGGATCCGTTCCCGAGCATTTTCGTTTCGGCACTCAAAATGTACGTCGTCGTCTATATCCTGTTTTATACATTGCCCGACAAAATTCAAAACGCCAAATTCTGGCTGCGCGGCATTTATTTTCTGCTGTTTTATGTCTTTTGTTGCCTGACTTATTTTTGGATATAAGACGCAAGCCCTCGCAAGAGGGCTTTTTTAACGCGCGGAAACTTTTCTCAGCCTTTCGAAAACTTCCGTTTCGCGCAATCCCGGATTCAAAGCGGCAAAATCAACCGCCCGATACCCGAAGCGGGTTCTTAACAACGGATTAGCTCCCTTATCCAGCAACAGACTTACCACTTCCGGATTGGGATTCAGTTTTGCCGCAAAAATCAGCGGCGTCGCATAATCTGCGTTCCCGGCATTGATTCCCGCCCCATAACGCAGCAACAAAGCGATAATTTCCGGATTTCGGTTGCTTCCCGCCGCTTCGTTCAAAATCGTATTGGCATTATTGCCTCGCGCGTGCACATTGGCGCCGGCCGCCAAAAGCATACGGCTGACCTCAATGTTTTCGTTTAGCCGTACGGCATAAAACAAGGCCGTTCCGCCTCGCGAATCCCTGGCATTGACATTCGCGCCGTAAGCCAGCAGCAGCCTGACAAATTCCGGATTGCGCTGGGTCGCGGCAAACATCAGCGCCGTCCGGCGGCGATTGTCCGTTGCATTCGGCGCCACCCCCATAGACAGCAGCTTTTTGAGGCAATAAACGTTTCCGTGGCGGTTGGACGCGGCATACATCAACGGCGTCATTCCGCCATACGTTTTGAAGTTCGGATCCCCGCCCTTCGCCAGCAAAGCGTCGACC
>FR885470.1:10933-12784 GCA_000436375.1 Azospirillum sp. CAG:239
CGACCACTTCGCGCCCGTTCTCATTGAGACACGCCGAACTTAACAAAGTCATGTCTCCGGCAAACGGCTTGTTTATTTCAAATTCACGGGTCGTTATCAGACGGTCAACCTCCCCCGCCGGCGCCATTGCCACCAAATCGGGCGAAATCTGGGCCGCTGCCGGCCATACGACAATACAAAAAAGAAAAATCGTTGCAAAAACGGCTCTTTTCATAAAATCCTCCGGATTTTATCTAATCATTTTCGGACATAAAAAAAACCCCGCGATGCTCAGCATCACGGGGATACGAAATGACAAGATTTTCAGTCTCCGTATTCGAAAACGAAATCGGCACGGGACACCGTTTTTTGATAAACAAGCCCCAACGTCCCCTGCGATTCATAAATCTGATACGCCAAAACACAGTCGCCCAGCATCATCCTGAAAGCGTAAGTTCGGCCAAAAATAAGCGGAGACAAATCCTTTTGCGCAAAACAAAGCAGCCGGGTATAACCCTGAACCAGAGAAATCATCTCCGGTACCGGAACATATTTCTTTTTTTCCGGTTTTTTCCCGTCATACAACAATCCGCCGATGCACTTCTGCTCTTTGTCAAAAACCGGCGTCAGTATCGTATCAACCGATACTTCTTCTGCAAAATCAATTTTTATCGATGTCATATCTCAAAATTTTAAAAGGTAATAAATTCATATCTATACAATCAATCACCTCTAATCTACTACCGTTTCATCTATTGTCAAGTTTTTTGTCTATTTTTTGTGTTTACAGCCGCATGAAAATATGATATAGTTTCCACAATAAAAACGAATTATTGTGGAAACTCAAAATATAATTCTGCGGTAATTCAAGTTATAACCCTAAAAATTTATCATTATGGATTTAAAAGAAAAAAAACAGAAATTAGCCGAAATCAAAGAAGAATTTGAATACGGCATGTTCCCAAACGGCAAAGTAGAAAACATCGGCACCATATTTTTTCTGTATTATACCGGTGCCTGCGTTTTGAGAGACGTTGTTTACTATCGCTCTCTCCACTACGGACTTGAATTTGAAACCTTATGTATGACCAGTTCATACTTTATCGGTTCCAAAACTCACGCTGAAGCGCTTTTCCAGGCTTTTGGCGGCAAAATGTATGCTACCGAATTTTGCGCTCTGGCCGAAAATGCGCGCGAACTTTATGCCTGGGAAGGTCCAAAGCGCCAACAGCAGTGCGAAGAGATTCACCGCCGCGGATTTACCTCCGAACCGTTGGATATTGAAGAGGTCAAAATGGTCCTGTTTTAACCCGGATTGCCGAACAAAATCAAAAACGCCTCTTGTTTAAGAGGCGTTTTTTCTTTTTTACCTGCCTAATTTGCCATATTCTTCAGGTTGGTAATAATCGTCTGAGCCGTTGACTGCGATTCTTCGCTTATCCCCGCCGACTGCAAAGCCAGCTTTTTGATACAGGTATTAACAATTTCGTCAGCCGTAACACTGACCGAACTGCTGAACAAAGTGCCGGCCTGAAACTTGTTGTTAGCCTCACTGACCATGCAGGCGCGCATTTTGGTCTTGGCCGAAGCATTGCTGTCAACCGTGGTATATTTTGACAAATCGGCACAACCGAACAAAACGGCCAGCATAGCCGGTAAAAAAATTTTTTTCATCTCAAGTCCTTTAGTTGGTTTAAAATCACTTCTTTGTATAAAACCAACCAATTAAAAAAGGTTAAATAAAAACGGATTGCCGTAAAATAAAAAGCCGCCCTTTCGGGCGGCTTTTAGTGGCGGAGAGTATAGGAAATTTTCCTACACTCTTCCCTAAAAGCGAACTAACATATTGTAATAAAACAATATTTAATAATT
>FR885471.1 GCA_000436375.1 Azospirillum sp. CAG:239
TCTAACCGTTTCCGTCGGCAGAAATGATTATAATGGCAAATAACAAATTTGCAATCAGGTTTTCAAAAAAAAAATCCCGGAAACGTCAACATTTCCGGGATTTGGAAAAGTTTCGGCCTATTTCAGCCGGGCAAAAGCCGGCGCAATTTGAGCCGACAATTCGGCCAACAGGCGGCTTTCGGCACGGACCAAATCATCGTATCCGTCGCCAAGCGGAACCGAGAGGCTGCTTTTCTGCTGAACCAGAAGTTTGCCGGACGCGTCGGCAATCGACCACCAGGCTTCCAGATTAGCGGTTTTGTTCCAGCTGCCGTCAAGTTGTCCGATTTCTATCTGCAACAGATATTTAAAATCTTCCCGGGCGGACACCCGCGGTTTGACAACCGCCTTCGGCAGGTTATAGCCCAAATCGTCGGCGACGACGCGCTGTATCATGGTCGAAAGGGACTCGCTCCAGCGATTGAGTTCGGAAATGTCGACCTCAACGCCGCCGGATTTCAGCGTGGCTATCTGCGGCTTGTCCAGATAGTCGGGAATTTTGACCTCACGGACGCCGATGTCGGCACGGACGGCCGCGTTGCTGTAAGCGCCGATATTTTCGGCCTGCAAATTGTAAAACCTGGCGGGACGGCTGGTGCCGATACAGGCACTCAGCAACAGCACCGGGAAAAACAACCATAATTTTCTCATTTCTTTCCTTTCAACAATGCTTCGGGGTGACGTTCAATGTAGTCGGCGAAGTTGCGCAGCGCTTTGGCCGCCTGGCTGATATTGACCGCTGCCTTGTTAAAGTTGTCCAGCGTGTCGGCTGCAGCGCCGGCATTGCCGTCGACAACCCGGCTCATGGAATTTATCATTTTTTTGACCTGGGGCATTTCGTCGTTCAGCGACGTAAAGAACCGGCGGAACTGCTCGACAGACTCTTTAAGCGGCAAGTTCTGAATGCCCTTGGAAATTTCGCCCAGCGGCGACAGCACCGTCGGAACCTCCAAAAACTCTTTTTCGTCCTGCGGGCGGCGCAGCACAATCGGCGTATCGGGCAGCATTTCAAGCTCTATCATCAACTGGCCGGTCAGATAGCTCTGGGTTGTCAGCCGCGCGCGCAGGCCTTTGGCTATCAGCGCGTTCAGAATCATTTCCTTTTCGCCGTAGGTTTCGGAATGGTTAATGCTCTGTTCGGCGTCCATTTTGACATAGACCGGAATGCTGAAACTCAGGTCTTCGGCATTGGCTATCAGTTCGATGCTGGCGACCTTGCCTATCTGCACGCCTTTAAATACGACCGGCGAACCGACATTTAAACCGTTGATGGACTCTTCAAAATACATGACGAGGACTTTTCCGTCGCCGGCAAAGAACTTCGACTTGACGAAAAGGCCGAAGATGATTATCAGGACTGCCAGTCCGGAAGCCATAAACAGGCCAATCATTTTTCTGTTGGGTTCATTTCGCATTTTTCTTCTCTGCTCCCCGGGTTAAAAATTTGTAGACTTCTTCATTGGGCGGATTTTTCAGCAGTTCGTGCGGATTGCCGCGGCCGATGATGCTTTTGGTTTCGGCATCGAGAAACACCGAATTGGTGCCAATGGCAAAAATAGAGGCAAGCTCATGGGTAACGACGACAATCGTGGTGCCCAGGCTCTGATTGATGTCTATAATCAAATCATCAAGCATTTTGGAGCTTATCGGATCAAGACCGGCAGACGGTTCGTCAAAATAGACGATGCCCGGATCCAGCGCCAAAGCCCGCGCCAATCCGGCGCGCTTCTTCATGCCGCCGCTGATTTCGGACGGATAAAACTCCTCAAAGCCGGTAAGCCCGACCAGCGCCAGTTTCAGCGACACCAGTTCGGAAATCAGCTTATCGGAATAATCGGTATACTGGCGCAGCGGCAGGGCAATATTTTCGGCCAGCGTCATGGAACTGAACAACGCGCCGCTCTGATATAAAATGCCGCATTTTTGCATAATCTTTGCCCGCTCGTTTTCCGTGGCGGCGGTAAAATCGACGCCGTCGATTAAAATCCGGCCGGAAGCCGCCGGAACCAGGCCGGTCAACACGCGGAGCAGCGAACTTTTGCCGCCGCCGCTGGCTCCCATGATAATGAAGACGTCGCCCTTATTAATGTCAAAATCGGCGTTTTTGAGCAAAACAAAGTCGCCGTAAGCCACGGTCAGGCCGCGAACCGATATTTGCGCTTCCGTTTTGTTCATATGCCCAGCACCTCAAAAATAAAAGTTATGATTCCGGTCATGACAATCATCCAGACAATGGCCGTGACAACCGCCTGCGTGGTCGCCTTGCCGACGCTGTCGGCATTGCGCCCGCAATAGATGCCGAAATAGCAGCCGCAAAGCGAAATGACAACGCCGAAAACCAGGCCGTGAAACAGTCCGACCAAAAAGTTGGTCATGTCCAGCGCGTCTATGGTGTATCTGTAATATTCGGCATAAGGAATATCCAGCATCAGCACGCCGACGAATCCGCCGCCGACAATGCCCATAAGGTCGGCCAGAATGACCAGAAACGGAATAGCCAGCGTCAGAGCCATAATCCGCGGCAGGACCAGAAAATCCGTTACCGGAATGCCCATGGTTTTCAGCGCGTCGATTTCCTCGTTAACCTGCATGGTGCCGATGGTGGCCGCATAAGAGGCGCCGGTGCGGCCGGCCATGATGATGCCGACCATTATCGCGCCCATGATGCGGGTCATGCCGATAGCCACCAGACTGGCAACATATATCTGCGCGCCGAAGGTTTTGAGCTGCACGGCACCGACAAAAGCCAGAATCAGCCCAACCATAAAGCTGACCAGAGAAACGATGCCGACGGCCTTGTAACTGCAATCCTGCAAGGCAAACAGAAAATCGACCTTGCGCATGACCGCCGAAGCCGCCAGCCAGCGACGAAAAGACTTTAAACTCTGATGAATGAAACCCATGCCTTTTTTTATGCTTTGCCAGACCGAAAGGCCAAAATTTCCAAGAGCCTCGAGCCAGGGCAGACGAACGCTCCGGGGGCGCGAAGGTTTGCGGTCGACCATAAAGGCAAGGTCAATCAGGCGCCTGAGATTGGGCGGAAATTTTTCATAACTGATTTTGACGTTGCAGCGCAGGCATTCGCGAACCAGTTCATAAAGCACGACAACCAGCGTGGAATCCCAGCTGCCGAGACCGGACGCATTGACCGAAACCGAGCAGACTCCGCCGCCGCGCAGAGCTTCAAGCAGGCGAAGCTTGGCGTCTTCGTCGTCAAAATTGAGATAATCGCCGCTCAGGGCGAGTTTGAGTTTTTGCTGTTCCAAAGTAAAGTCGAGCGTCATTTGTCCGGCCCAATATCAGTTTTTACCGTTATAAGTTATTATGCAGGCGTTAATTGTCAAGTATAATTACCTCCGCGGCGGTATGTAAATTACAAATTAAACAAATCGGAATAGGCGACCGAAACGCCAATCATCAGATTGCTGCCATAGGCACTGCTCTGCCGGTCCTGCGCCATAAAGTACTGCACAAAAGGCGCAAGGCTGAACGTATCGTTGATTTTGACGTCCATGCGGCCGGTAAAGCTCAGTTCGTATTTAAAGTCGGTGCCGCGGTATCGGCTGTAATAAAAGTAATCGCGGAAATAGCTTTCCAGATGAAATTTTACGCCTTCCCGCAGCGGATAATCGTAAGTTATGCCTATTTCCCAGGCGGTTTTGGTATTGGCGGGACTGTAGGTCATGTCGTATTCTTCAACCAGCGCGACATACAGCTCTTTGATATAAGTGCCGTTAAAAAGCTTATAACCGCCTTTGCCGCGAAAGGTCTTGGTCAGCGGAGCGTCTTCGTTTTTCTCAAATTCGGTCTGATAGCCGAGGCTGGCAAAAGGCCCGACGTCGGCATCATGCCAGCGGAAGCTTTTTTGGGAATAGTCGGTTGTCAGCAAAATCTTATCGGCATTCTCGCTGGTCGTATTTTTGCCGACCGCAGGACGGACTTTGGTTTTGCCGTATTCCATAAAGACGCTGTTGTTCCACTGATAATCGGGCTGCTCATATTCCAACACAAAATCAAACACGCCCTTGACGACTGTTTCGCCGTCGGCGCTGAGCTGAGAGTTTGGCGAATTTTGATAATCGCGGGCGTTTTTTACCGAAGTTGACGAGAAGTCCAGCGCCGCGCGCCGAAAATTGGCCCGCAGCGGCGATACGGCTTCTTCGGCCGAAGCCGCGGACACCACACCGAACAAAAGCAGCAAAGGGGCAAACCGTTTGAACATTTTTCCTCCGAAAGGTTATTTTGTTCCGTATATATTCATTCGGAAACAAATTAAAACCTTCGGCGTATAAAAATAATCAAATCCGCCACGGTCTTATATGCTTTCGACCTAATTGGGACGGTTTTTGAGAATGTTTTTAAGGTAATCCAGCACAACCCGGATACGCGGCATGTCCTTGGTATCCTTATGCCCCATAAGACAGAGGTTGATTTTGAAGTCGAAATCCAGATGTTTCAGATAAATAAACTGCTGGGCGGCATAGCTTACGGGACTGACACCGACGCCTATTCCGGCCTTGAGCGCATGGCGGAAAGAAAAGACCGAATTGGTGCGGTAGATGACATGGCGCGCCTTTTCGAGCAGCTCGCTCCAGCCGGGCGCATATTTTTCATGCGAGTTTTTGGCTATGATAAAATGATTGGCGAGCAAATCATCCATATCGCGGGGCATGCCGTGTTCCTCAATATATTTCGGCGAAGCGAAGAGGCCGCAGCCGACTTCCTTGGCGGCGACAATTACCGCGTCGGGATGGGAAAGCGGTTCATAATTGATGCAGATGTCTGCTTCAAGCACACCGATGTCGGGCATTTCATTGGTTACGTTGTTTTCAAAGGAAAGATCCGGATATTTGCGGATAAACTCTCCGACCTCACGCATGCCGATATAGTCGGCAATCGCGTCCGGCATGGCCAGACGGACAACGCCGCTGTAGGCATCGGCCTCTTCGGCATAGTCGTCCATGGAACGCACCGCCCGGACAACGTCCTGAGCGATATCCAGCATTCTCTTCCCTTCCGGGGTTATAACCGTACCGCGGCCATTGCTGATTAAAAACTTTGTTTTCATTTCCGCTTCAAACTCGGAAAGATATTTATTGAGCGTATCGACGGAAGTCCCCAACTGGCCGGCTACCTCCCGCTTGCTTCCCGCTTCGGAAATGGCTTGCAGAAAAAGCAGGCTTTCGATTTTTAAAATGTCACGTTTAGATATCATCAGTCCTCCAATAAAATTTATTCTAAAGGACTTTTTGCAATCGGACAATATAATATTTTATGGTCACAGCTATCTTATAATTCGATACCTAAACAGATTTGTCTTGACTTTTGGGGTAATCTGCTCTGATATACTCAGGACAATCAAACGGGAACAAAACAACAGGACACTTCTAAAACACTATGACAAAACAATCAGTTATACGTTTCATTGCCGTTGCGGCGGCGGTTTGTGCCGGAATTGCCGGCTACAATTTCTGGGTACAGAAACAGATTGCGGCACAGGTTTCCGAAATGCAGCAGCCGGTCAATGAAAAATTTGACCAGAACGTTCTGATTGCCAAAGCGCAAAAACTGGCCAGCAAGGATTATGAAAAACCGGCGGACATCCTTCCCCAGGAACTAAAGAATCTGGATTATGACAAACACCGTGACATTCGCTTTGTACGCGAAAACGGCCCCTGGTACGGAAAAAAGCTGCCCTTTGAACTGCAGTTTTTCCATCTCGGCTCCATTTTTCAGATTTCGGTTCCAATCAACGAGGTTGTCAACGGCAAGGCCTCGCGCATTAAATATTCGCCGCAGTTTTTCGACTACGGGCGCAACAAGCTGACCGAAACGGCATATGACAATCTGGGCTACGCCGGTTTTCGCCTGCATACGCGGCTCAACAGCCCGGCCTATTACGACGAACTGGTTTCCTTTCTGGGCGCCAGCTATTTTCGCGCGCTGGCCAAAGGACAGAAATACGGCATTTCCGCCCGTGGACTGGCGATTGACACGGCTATGGATACCGGCGAAGAATTTCCGATTTTCAGGGAATTCTGGATTGAAAAACCCGTACGCGGACAGAAAAGCGTCAAGGTTTATGCCCTGCTCGACAGCCCGAGCATTGCCGGCGCCTATACTTTTGTGATTACGCCCGGCAAGACGACGACCATGGACGTCGAGGCTGTCCTGTATCCGCGCAAGAACATCGGCAAACTCGGCATTGCGCCGCTGACTTCAATGTTCCTGTTCGGCGAAAACACCAAAAACAAGTTTGACGATCACCGCCCCGAAGTTCATGACAGCGACGGCCTGTTGATTGCCAACGGCAACGGCGAACTGCTGTGGCGGCCGCTGGACAATTCCAAATACCTGCGCATAAGTTCCTTCGAAGACAACAATCCGAAAGGTTTCGGGTTGATGCAGCGCGACCGGAATCCGGAACATTATCTTGATTTTGAAGCCAATTACGAACAGCGGCCGAGCATCTGGGTCGAACCGCTTGAAAACTGGGGCAAAGGAACGGTGCAGCTGGTTGAAATTCCGAGCATACAGGAAATTCATGACAATATCGTAGCCTTCTGGATTCCGGAAAAACCGGTGGAAATCAAAAAAGAATACCGTTTTAAATACCGCCTTTACTGGTGCAACAGGGTTCCCGAGGAAAGCGACATCGCCAGGGTAACGTCTACTTATACAGGAATCGGCGGCGTATCGGGAATGCTTGAAACCCACAAGCGCAAGTTTGTCGTCGACTTCAAAGGGCCGAAGATGAAAAAAGACATTGCCGAAGGCAAAATTACCGCCGAAGTTTCGGCTTCGGAGGGGCGGATTGCCGGCCAGTACCTGATGTATAACCCGCTTATCAAAGGCGCAACCGTTTACATGGACTTTGAACCGAACAACAAAACTTCGGAACTCAGAATCGTTCTGAAGAAAGACGGCAAAAACATCTCGGAAGTTTGGAGCTATCAATGGTTACCATAAAAATTCAAAGCCGCGGCGACATAATCGGCGCTTATTTGCAGACGCTGGGGTTTGACCGCGAAAAAGCCGCAGAAGTTTCGGACGGGCTTTCGGGCTTGATTGACGGCGATTTGAACAACGGCGACGAGATTATCGCGGCTCTGGATGAGCTGCTGCTGTTGACAGCGAGAAAGATATGGCCGCTTAGCGAATACTCTTCCGAACAGCTGACGGCCTTGTTCAAACTTTTGTATCTGAACAATGACGGCGCCGGCCGCTGGGGAACCCTTGTTTTTTCCGACAAAGAAATTCCCGAGGACATGCGCCGGATTATGAGCGAACATAATCTGCAGCAGGCTCCCGATTATGCCTATGCCCCGATGCAGGCACAGAAAATCGAACCGGCAATTTCCAAGAGCTGGCTGCACCGGCTGCTGCATTTAACCGCAAAGAAGGCTTCCTGACAATGAGCGAAGAACTGACCGTTTTAAATCCGAAACGCATCCGCAACCGTCGCGTCAAAGTGTTCGGACTGATGTTCGTTTCGACCCTGCTGGCCACAATCAAATGGACTTACGTTATTCCGACGGACTCCGCCCTGCTGACCAAATTTCTGATGGTGGCGCTGTTTGTGCTTACCTTTGCATGGATTGCGCTGTTTTTCTGGTCCAGCATTTTCGGATTTTTCGAACTTCTGTTTCGGCGCGGCGTTCCCGGCATAACCTGGGTTCCGGAAGACACAAAACTCTCGACCCGGACAGCCGTGCTGATGCCCGTTTACAACGAGTGTTCGCGTGACGTATTCGCCAACCTGCTGGCCATGGCCGACGATCTGGACAAGACCGGACAAGGAAAATCCTTTGACATGTTCGTTCTGAGCGACACCACCAATCCGAAACTCTGGGTTGAGGAAGAACGCTGCTGGCTGGAAGCAAAAAAGCTGATGCCGGAAACAATCAACCTTTATTACCGCCGCCGCGCCAAGAACACGGCGCGAAAAAGCGGCAACATTGAAGATTTCTGTGTCAAATGGGGCTGTTATTACGACTTTATGATTGTTCTGGACGCAGACAGCCTGATGAACGGCAAAACCATGCTGAAAATGGCACAGCTGATGGAAAACAATCAGCATACCGGCATTATTCAGGCGCCGCCGATGACCGTCGGCGGGCATACGCTTTTTGCCCGCATGCAACAGTTCGCAGGCAAGGTTTACGGCCCGATTGTGGCGGCCGGTCTGGCTTACTGGCAGGTCGGCGACAGCAACTACTGGGGGCACAACGCGATTATCCGGGTCAAAGCATTTATGGAATGCTGCGGCCTGCCGGTTCTCGAAGGCAAAGCGCCTTTCGGCGGGCATATTCTGAGCCACGACTTTGTCGAAGCCGCGCTTATCCGCCGCGGCGGCTGGTCGGCCTGGCTGCTGCCGGAGCTGAAGGGAAGTTACGAAGGACCGCCTCCGACCATGATTGACTTTGCCGGCCGCGACCGCCGCTGGTGTCAGGGAAACATGCAGCACATCAAAATTCTGCTTTCCAAGCATCTGCATCCGGTCAGCCGCATACATTTTACCATCGGCATCATGTCTTATCTGTCATCGCCGATATGGCTGTGTTTTCTGCTGGTTGGTCTGGCGATTGCGCTTGGGCGGGTCATTTTCCCGCCGGTTTATTTTCCGGAAGTGCACACTTTGTTCCCAACCTGGCCGATATTTGACAAAATCGGTACGATCGCACTGTTTGTCCTGTCGATGTTCATGCTGATTTTTCCGAAATTTCTGGGACTGATTATCTATTATATCAACGAGAAAAAAACCCGCGGCGCTTTTAAGAGCATGCTGGCCGAAATTGTCATGAGCGCCCTTTCCGCCCCGATTATGATGATGTTCCAGAGCAAGTTTGTATTGGAAATTTTCACAGGACACGCCGTCGGCTGGAGTACGCAAAACCGCGGCGACCGAGGCACTTCATGCAAAGAAGCCTTTCAACGCCACATATGGCACACCGTGCTCGGCATTGTCACGACGATTGTCGTTGCCCTTTATGCCAGACAACTGTTCTGGTGGATGCTGCCGATTACTGTCGGACTGATGTTTTCCATTCCGATTTCAATGCTTACGTCACGGGTCAGCGCGGGTCGATGGGCCAAAAGGCACAATTACTTTGTAATTCCGGAAGAACTGAATGTTCCGCAGATTATGCAGAAAGCCGCTTTTTACGAACAGGAACTCGGCAAAACGGAAGTTTCGGCACAGGGCGTCGAGTTGCTGTTAAGCGACAATACGATGGCCAACCTGCATATCTTTATGCTGCCGGTAAACGGACCGGCTCCGGAATTTTCCCGCGAAGTTGCGGACAAGGCCAGGATAAAGCTGGAAAACTGGTTGAATCACCGTTTGGAACTGGATTTAAGCAAAGACGAAGAACTGTCGCTGCTGTATAATGCCGACCTGCTGAAAAAAGCGGCAGTGGCACTGCTGCTCGGCTAAAGGAGACCGGATTTGAGCAGTGCGGCGACAATCGGGCGGTCGGCCGGCGCAAATTCATAATCGGACAGTTCTGACGGCGTTACCCATTTGTATTGTTCATGCGCATCAAGCTTTTTAATTTCGGCATCGGGTGCGGAAACAAAATAGGCGTGCAAAACGATTGAGCCGGTTTCATAGTCATATGGCGAAGTCATGATAAAATCGCCGATTTCGGTTTCAAGGCCGAACTCCTCTTTCAGCTCGCGATAAAGGCATTCAGGCATGGTTTCGCCGGGCTCCTGCTTGCCGCCCGGAAACTCCCACAAAAATTCCTGCGGTTTGCCGCGCTTGCGCTGTCCGATTAAAATTCTGCCGTTATGCCGGATAACGCCGGTGCTTACCTGTTTGACGCTCATAATCCTTTCCCCGTTATAGCCTTTAAGTCTAAAAACATTGATTTTGTCTGCTTTGAATATATATCGGGTTTCGTTTAATTGACAATCCCAATTCAGGAGTATGAACATGAAAAAAGCTTTAGCGCTTGCCGCCGTTTCCGCCGTGGCGCTGATGAGCGGCATTACCGGAGCCGGCGCGCAGATGTCCATGTCGGAAACCATGCAGAAACAGCATGAGCAGATGATGAACGACGTCAGCGCCGTCAAAAACGAACACAACCAAATTATGAAGGAGCACAAAGACATGTCGGACAATGACGCAAAAATCATGAAAGAACATCAGCAGATTATGGAAGACCATAAAAAAATCATGAACGACTATGACCGGATTATGAAAGAACATAAACAAATTACGGACGATCACAAAACTATCATGGAAGAACATAAGGAAATGAAAAAAGAAATCGAAAACCTGAAAAACAAATAAATCTTGGTGATTTTTTTACCAATCGCCGGCTAATATGGAATAAACAAGAATGTTTGTTCCATATTTTTTCTGCAGGAGCGGCAATGGAAATTATCAGGTCTTTCTGGACGGCGCTGAAAGCGGCAGTTTCTCCGCTGACGGCCTTTTTAACCGGCACGACGCTGGTTTGCTGCGGCTACGCTTCACTCAACTCGACATTTGCTCTGCAGCTCAATCTGTCAGATACGCCGATGTTCGTTTCCGGACTGGTTCTGGCCTGTTACTATCTCGGCAGTATTACCGCTTCGCTCAGCGCTTACAAATTTATCAACAAAGTCGGCAACATACGGGCCTTTTCGGCCTTTACCTCCCTGCTCTCGGCTCTGGTCCTGCTGCACGTTTTTACCGGCAACCTGTTTTTGTGGCCGTTTCTGCGTTTCGGCGAAGGATACTGCATCGGCACCATCAACCTGTGTCTGGAAAGTTGGCTTAATACGCGGGCAACCAACAAAAACCGCGGACTGATCATGTCCTTATACATGGTAACGACCTATCTGGGAGCCAGTATCGGCCAGCTGTCGCTGAACATTCCCGATCCGTCCGGCACACTGGTTTATATCCTGATTTCAATTATTTTCTCGATTGCGCTGATTCCGGTTTCGCTGACGGCTCTGCCGGCGCCGAACATCCAGATTTTTCGCTCGACGTCTGTCCGCGAAGCCTTTAAAATTTCGCCGGTCGGCTTTGCCTGCTGCATCGTCAGCGGGATTTTGGTCGGCAGTTTTTATCTTTTGGGCACCATTTATGCCTCAAGTATCGGAATGAGCATTAAAGACGTGTCGATGTTTATGTTTTTCGGCGTATTCGGCGGGCTGTTGGCGCAAATTCCGCTCGGGCGCCTTTCAGACCTGACCGACCGCCGCCATGTGTTGTTTTATATCTGCTGTGCGCTCGGCTTTATTGTTCCGGCGGCAGATCTACTGGTCATTAAAGGCGGCTGGTATCTGGCAGCCTTGACCATGCTGCTCGGCGCCTGCACTTTTACCCTGTATCCGATTTCGGTTTCGCATATCAATGATTTGGTTACCGACGCCCAGCGCGTGCATATCAGCGGCATGCTGATTTTGGCGCAAAGCATCGGCCTGATTTCAGGCCCGATTATCGTTTCCGCCGGCATGAGCCTGTTCGGCCCCGATTTCTTTATGGTAGCATTTTTCATTTTTCCGGCGGCATTTATCATTTTTACCATGAACAGAATTTGGAAGAAACCGGACATCAATTATATCAACGTTACGCCGACGGCTCCGATGCCGACAGCTCCCACCCATGCCTTTACGGATCTGGCCACGCATGACACGCTGCTGGACAAGGCAAAAGATTTATTTGCGGAAAAGAAACATTAACGGCTTCCGGGCGGTCAAAGGCGCCTATGCCCGGGAAAACTTTTAGACTGATGTTTAGTTATGCAATGCCCTCTCAAAAGAGAGGGCATTTTTTAGCCAAAAAAAAATTATGTAGTTCCATTATTGGTAGACAGAAAAATTTGT
>FR885472.1:0-1053 GCA_000436375.1 Azospirillum sp. CAG:239
ATTAACGCTTCGAGAACTGGTAAGAACGGCGGGCTTTGGCCTTACCGTATTTCTTACGCTCAACGGTTCTGTCGTCGCGGGTCAGGAATCCGGCTTTTTTCAGGACAGCGCGGAGTTCCGGCTCGTATTCGTTCAGGGCTTTGGCGATACCGTGTTTGATAGCGCCGGCCTGACCGGACAAACCGCCGCCTTTTACGGTGCAGACAACGTCAAATTCATTAACGCGGTTAGCTACCTCGAAAGGCTGGTTGATAATCATTTTCAGAACCGGGCGGGCAAAGTACTGATCAATGGACTTGTCATTGATGATGATGTTGCCTTTGCCGGGTTTAACCCATACGCGGGCAACAGCGTCTTTTCTCTTACCCGTGGCATAAGAACGGCCCTGTTTGTCACGGCTGGGCTTTCTGGCAGCTTTAACTTCGGCGGTCGCAGCCTTAATTTCGTTCAAAGATTCTAATTTCTCAGCCATTATAATGCGCTCCTTTTATTCTTTTCGTTCCAAGAAGCGATGTCCAAAACCTCAGGGTTCTGAGCGGTATGCGGATGCTCGCTGCCTGCATAAACTTTCAACTTGGTCATCTGCTGACGGCCCATCGGGTTGCGGGAAATCATGCGTTCAACAGCTTTCTCGACAACTCTTTCCGGAAAACGACCGGACAATACCTTGCCGGCTGTGGTTTCTTTGATACCGCCGATCCAGCCGGTATGTTTGAAATATTTCTTCGCGGTCAATTTCTTGCCGGTCAGCTTTACTTTGTCGGCATTGATAACAACGACATAGTCGCCGCAGTCCAGGTTCGGAACATAGGAAGGCTTGTTTTTGCCCTGCAGAATTTTGGCAATCTGAGCTGCCATGCGGCCCAGAACAACACCTTCGGCGTCAACGACATACCATTTTCTTTCAATGTCAGACGGTTTTGTTGCGTAAGTGTTCATATTTATCTCTCTTATAAAGATGGTTATTGAATTCGAAACGAATATACAGGAATAAACATGAATGTCAACAATAAAAAATCGCTTTTTTTCAAGAAACTAACTAGAGGTATTATA
>FR885472.1:1108-1312 GCA_000436375.1 Azospirillum sp. CAG:239
TAATTAACATCTTGTTTTTGCTTTCTTTATGCTCGTTACAAGAAAAAGCTCCGCGAAACAAATCGGGAGCTTTTCTTAAATCGGTTATATTTTCACTTACAAGGCTGATAGAGGCCTTGTTCATCTTTGCGGAAACGCTTTTCAATCGCACTTTCGCTTGTTTGTTCGCCATCATCGCACCAGTTGTAGGTTTTGAACGTACAA
>FR885473.1:0-5821 GCA_000436375.1 Azospirillum sp. CAG:239
CTGAGTATGACTAAAAAGGAACGATAAGAATGAAACAACGGTTTATCGCTGAAAATGTTTTCAGAGCGGTTGTTCCTGAAAATATTTGTAGGCATCAAGAATTTTGCGCAAATGGTAAGGTGTCATCGGCTTTTGTCCTTCTTCCAGCGCCTTGAGCGTTTCCGGCGAAAGGCCGCTGCGTGCCGCCAGTTCCTGATAACTCCAGCCGGCAGCCTTGCGCAACCGGCAGATTTTTTGTCTGGCTTGTCCGGCCAGTACCCTTTGAATAAAGTTTTCTTCTTCCTGAACGCTCATTTTGTTTTCTTTCCGCTAAGTACGTTCTTGCCGCATTGCCCGCAGAGCGGTTTCCCAACTTAGGTTTTGCCTTTTTTCGGCCAGATAGCCGCCGGCGAATTTTTCCCGGACGTTTTCGGCTTTCTGCGCATAAGCGCGGTATTTTCCGGCAAACTTGGCAGCGCGCTTTTTCAGCCCCTTATATTTTTTTATATATCCGCTCTGTTCGAAAAAGTCGATTCGCGCCTGTACAAAGGCATTGTAGAAGGCCTCCTGTTCTTTGTCGGTGCAATCGTTCAGAAACGGCGGAACGTCTTTCCAGTTGCGCGGCCGTTTTTCAATGTCTTCGCCGCGCAGTTGCATGACGGCAATCAATCCCTCTTTGGCAAAATTTCGAAAAGTCTTGTAGTCATGGTTGTAAACGGCGTCCAGCAGCATTTCCGACAGCGAATTGTTGCGGATTTCGTTTATTTTGTAATGTTCGTAGAAAGCCACCCGCATAATCTTTTTGGCCTGGGTGCGGGAAATGTCCTTAACCGTTTCCGGAAAGCCTTTCGCCTCTTCCGGAAATTTTTCCTTAAACAGTTTGAGCGTCGGATTGGTAACGCCGTATTTGGTTTCCTGGTCGGCTTTTTTGTCGTCGGCATAGCCGCCCTCGCAGCGCAGAATTTCGGTTGCTGCCAATTCAAAGCGCAGCATTTCGCAGCCTTTGAAACCGCCTGCCGATGCGCCCGCAATCAACGTACCGTAAAGAAAGCTTTTTCTCTTACGCCTGATTTTGGCCAGAATGGTTTCGCGACTCTTGCTCATAGATTTAATATAATCCATGCCGTTTTTTCTGTCTATGCCAAAAAACAACCCGGTATCGGAAAGATACCGGGTGTTAAGGTCAATAATTCGTTACGACAGGGCGGCGCCGATTTGTTCGTCGAAAAGTTTGAGCACTTCCCCGAACAGTTTTTGACAATCGGGAACCGCCATCAGCTCGGCTTTGATGTCCAGCAGCGCAGCGGTGTCATACTGCGAAATAATTTTACGGGTTGCCGTTTTTGCCTCGCGGTTGCCGGATTTCAGCAGTTCGTTGAGGCTGCTGTAAACGTCGGCGAAAGTCATAACCGTTACGCTTATGTTCCGGTTGCGAAACTCTCGGACGATTTCCTTTTCGGCCGCATTCCAGTAAGCCGTTTCCAGAGAGGCGTCCAAACCGCGCTCTTTGGCAAAATGGTCACGAATGCCTCTGGAAGCCGAAAGCAGCTGTCCGAGTTCGGCATTGTCCAGCTTTTGCAAAGCTCCGGGCTTCAGATAGCGCTTCATCTGAGCTACCGTCATATTCTCAAAATTAATCATAAGCCTTCGGTTATATCTAGTTCAACAAAACGGTGCGCTTTTGCAACTGCTGCCGCACTTCTTCCATATAGGGCCGGTAAAGCGGCGGGTTGGAAGACAAAACCTTTTTGATTTCCGCTTCCACGCGCTTTAACGCCTCAAAATCGAGAATGTCCAGAATCGAATAGGCCTGAACCTGAAAGTCTTCGTCTTCCATGTTCAGAAGTTCGACGGCGCTTTTGCCTTCGTTGCCTTTTTCAATCCCGACGTACATCAGCTGAATGCCGCGGCGGTTGACTTCTTCGGTTATCAGCGCCAGAGCGGCATTCCACCATTGGCGTTCCATAACCGCGTCCAGACCGCGGGCGTTGTTGAGTCTGAACAATTGCGAATTGACGTAACCGAACAGTCCGGCCAGGTCGTTTTCGCTCAGGCTTTTGATTTTTGCTTCCGAGCAGAGCCTCTTGACTTTCTCGGACGAGAGCTTCTTAAAGTCGTACATGTCTTTTGATTTTTTAGGTTTTCTCTTTTGGGTTCTGCATAGGCGGGCTCGTTTTCAACCGTTACCTTAACGCAGACGCATACGCCGAGCGGCGGCATCTGCATGGCGATTTCCAGCGGTGCGCTGTCCAGATTGCGAAGAATGCTTTCTTCATAAAGAATGTCGTCCATGTTTTCCCGAAAAAACTTGTAGTCGTCGTCTTCGGGGACGGAACCGGTTCTTTCCAGATAGCGGCGGTTGATTTCCTGCTCAATGTAGCCGACCAGATCGCGGGTCAGCAGAAGCGTATCGTATAAACGGCTGTCTGCTTCCGGGTCACGGGACGACAAAACGCATACAACGTCTATCATGTCCAGCTTGTTGACCAGTTCTTCCCGAAGACTGATAAGTTTTGAAACCGGCGTCAGAAAAATTGACGACACTGCACTGTTTGCAAAGAAAAAATTACTTTTCATAAGATAAATATTTTAGATAAAACAATAAGTTAATTGCGAAAAATATTGTGTCTTATGCCCAAAGGAAAACGAATAAATCCGTATTCATTCATCATCTATCCACAATAATTTTTCTTAAGACCTTCATCAATATCATACTTTTAGACAAAAAACAATAAAAAAACCGCGGCCGGAGCTGCGGTTTGGTATAAAAAGACGTTAAAATCAGGAAGCTTTGTTGAATAAATCCTTGATTTTGTCAAAAAATCCTTTCGTTTCCGGCTGGCATGAATCGTCTTTGCTGATTTCGCGAAACTGTTCAAGCAGTTCCTTCTGTTTGGCCGAAAGGTTGACCGGCGTTTCGACACGGTATTTGACAAACAGGTCGCCGCGTCCTTTAGCGCGGATGACCGTCATGCCTTCGCCGCCGATTTTCTGAATTTGGTCGGACTGGGTGCCTGCCGGAACAGACAGTTCAATCGTCGAACCGTCGATGGCCGGAATTTCAAGTTTGCCGCCCAGCGCCGCGCAGGCCATGCTGACCGGTACGCGCATATACAGGTTGGCGCCTTCGCGGCTGAAAATCTTGTGCGGTTTTACGGTAATGAAAACGTACAGGTCGCCGTTTTCGCCGCCGCGGCTGCCCGCTTCTCCGGCGCCCGGAATCCGCATTCTGGTGTCGTCTTCAATACCGGCCGGAATTTTGACTTTAAGTGTTTTGTCTTTGTTGACCACGCCGCTGCCGCCGCATTTTTTGCAGGCTTCCTTAACCAGACGCCCGCTGCCCTTGCATTTTGGACAGGTCGTTTCGACGATGAAAAAACCGCCCTGCTGCTGATGAATACGGCCGGAACCGCCGCACTTGTCGCAGATCGGCGCTTCGCTGCCGTCTTTGGTGCCGTGGCCGTGACAGGCTTCGCAGGTTTCGGTCGACGGAATGGTTATTTCTTTCTCAACGCCGCTGAAGGCTTCTTCCAGACTGATGCTCAGATTATAACGCACGTCTTCGCCGCGTTGCGCATAAGAGCGTTGTCCGCCGCGACGGCCGCCGCCCATAAATTCGGAGAACACGTCGGCGAAAATGTCCGAAAAGCCGCCAGACCCGAAGTTGAATTCAAAACCGTTAAACGGGTTGCCGCCTGCGCCGCCGGCAAAGGCCTGATGCCCGTACCGGTCGTATGCCGCCCGTTTCTGGCTGTCTTTCAGCACGTCGTAAGCTTCGTTGATTTCCTTGAATTTGGTTTCGGCTTCCTTGTCGCCCGGGTTGCGGTCCGGATGATATTTCATCGCCAGCCGCCGGTAAGACTTCTTAATGGTTTCGCCGTCGGCGTCGCGGGAAACTTCCAGCAGTTCGTAATAGTCTTTTTCAGTCATTTCTTCTGCTTATAATTCATTGTTGCAAAATCGATTTTACCCTTATTTAGTTTTTTTAAAAGCAAAAGGCAAGCGATTTTCCATAAAGTAAGGCATTTTTTAATAATTTTCCGCTAAAATTCAGACAGTAAAGAGAATTAGACAAAAACTTATTGCCAGAATATACAAAATATGGTAAGGTTTTATCATATTTAAAACTTTTTTCAGGAGCATGTCCATGGCTGACATCAACGAAATTTACGCGCAAACGCCGGAATACAGAAACTATGTGCAGAAAAGCGGCGATAAAGAGCCGACGGTTGAAAAATTTTTGGAAACGATGTCACCGCAGCAACGCGTGGAATTTGAACGGAAATACGGCGGCAAAGATGACCGTGCGGCCGAGGTGCAGAAAAAAGACAAACCTGTTGAAGAACTTGAGAATGTCGCCGAGACCGAACGTCTGAGAAGCATGTATTCCGACCAGAACGAAATCTGGCTTGACCGCATCCGCGTAAAAGTTCTCCAATCTATGAACAAAGTTGACGGCAGCATCAACGTCGATACGCTGTCTGTTGAGCAGCTTGTGGAAGAGGTTAAAAAAGCCGAAGCGCTGAAGGAAGATGAACAAAGGCAGTATCGCCGCGCCGTTGAAAAAAGTCTGGAAGCCGAAATGAATTTCGATCTGGTTCCGCCAAAAGCGCTGGTCGGGTGGGAAAAACACCTTAACAAAGACATTGCCGAAGCCAAAAGCAAAGACGCCGGAGCCGATACGACCAATGAAGAAACGGTTCTTGCCGCCGTACACGGGCGTATGGACAATCTGATTAACGACATGGCCGATCGCAGCGGCATGTATTGGGTAGACAAGAGCAACATTGCCGACGTTTATGACGGTTATCTGGAAATGATTGAACTGCGCAGCCAGAATAAAAAGGGAACCTCTGCCAAAGGAATTCTGGACGAATGGATGGGCAAATACGAACATGACTTCGGTCTGGAAGGCAAAACGGAAAACGATGCCGCCGTTCTGGAGCGGATTGCCGCCGATACCGAGCGCAAGCTGGAAGACTTTCAGCTGGACAGCGACAGCCGCAAGATTCTCAATGCTCTGAACGTCGCCGGCGCCAAAAGGGAAGATATTGAAGAAATTTTAGTTTTGGCAGCCAAAAGCGACGCCCTGGACGATCAGGTCTTAATCGAAGGCAAAGCCGCCGGGAAAAAAGATGTTCATGCCGCCGTCAATGACCAGTTTGTCAAAAACGTCACGATGCTGGTTAACGCCGATCGCGAGTCGAAAAAACAGCCGCCGGTGCCGTTTGACATTCTGCGCGCGGAGCTGCTGGGCGGCAAGACATATGAGGTTTCCGCCGAAGGTTTTGACGGTGCGCGCGATGCCTGGGTAAACAAGAAAACGAGCAAACTGGCGCGTCTGGGCAAGAAAATCGGCAAGTCGGCTCCGGCCTTGGGACGTCTCTATGCTCCGGTCAGAAAACTGGACAAGCTGGCCGAAGCCCGTTTTGAAGAAAAGGCCGACACCAAAAAATATCGCAGACAGTTCTGGGCCGGTCTGGCCGGCAACGCCGCGCTGGTCGGTACCATTTCCGCGGGCTTTGCGGTTGCCAGCCGTATTCCGGGCGGACAAACCTATTGCGCCTATGCTTCTGCCGGTCTGGCGGTTGTCGGTATGACCGTCGCCTATCAGCAGCGTCGCCGTGCCGCTCACGCGCAGGGCAAAAAGTACAATTTCTTTAAAGATCCGGAAGGCATGACCAGTGTTCTGATGAGCGGTGCCGCAATGGCCGCCGTCGCCTGGGGGCGTCCCGAAGGCCTGTATGCCGTCATGGGCGCCAATATGGTCAGAACCGGATATTTCTCATATAAAAAGGCAAAAAAAGCCGGTATCAAAAAAGGCGAAGCCGCGGCAATGACC
>FR885473.1:5862-30362 GCA_000436375.1 Azospirillum sp. CAG:239
CCGCCGCCGCCGTTTTGACCACGCCGCTGGCCGCCTGGGCCGGACACGCGGCCGGTACGCATATCGGCGATTCGCTGGCCGGCGAAAACGGCCCGTTCGGTCATTGGGCCGAGAAGGACGGCGAGATTATCCCCGGCGAAAAACACGATATCAAGACCTATGAACAGAAACACATTGACAAGGCTGAAATCTGGAACAACAGCGACGGCGTCAGCCACGGCGCGCGCTATACGCCGGACGGCTCGCAGCCGATGGAATCCGCTTTCCATGCTCACGGAACCTATAATGAGGCTTTGAACAACTTGCAGCAGCATCATACGGGTTGGGCGCCGGAAGCCGCCGATGTCAACCTTGCCAAGCTTGAAAATGCCCATCTGCTCGGCGCGCCGGATACGCCGCTGTCCTATGATCCTTCCAAAACGCTGGGCGATGTTATGGGTGTAACCGATGCCAACGGCAATCACATTACCTATGACGATGTTTTCAAACATCTGACGACGGATCCGCAGACCCCGCTGAGCGAAGCCGAAATTCAGGTAATGGACAAAGTGGCTCAGCATATCAGCGCCGATGCCAACGGTCATATGGGACACCTGATTCCCGACGTCGGCATTAAGCCTGAAGACCTTTACTCTTACGATCCGTCGCGTCCGGACGGTATTATTCATGACGTTACGCAGGAACCGGACCGCGTAATTCCGGGCGAAAAAGTCTGGGTTCCGAACCCGGCCGAAAAAATTGTTCCCTATATTCCGCCGTATTTCTTTGCTCAGGTTAAGAAATTGAAGCAGATTAAGGAAAAAATCGGTTCTCTGGCCGACCGTATCGTCAAAAAGAAAAACGGCGGCAGCGACAAAGTCGGCGTTACGCCCCCGGATAACGGCAAAGAGGACAAAGTCGGCATCGTACCGCCGAACAACGGCGGCAAGGATGATAAGACCGGCGTCGTTATCCCCGGAGACAGGGATAATTCCGACGCGGTTCCCGTAACTCCCGTTCCGACCGACAAAAATGAAGCCCTGGCCGAAAAACTGGCCGGATTGCAGGGTGACAACGTTTATTACGGTCCGACCTCCGGCGAAGTTGCCTATAACGAAGTCGAAGGTCTGGAAGACAAACCCGAGACCAAACGCGCAGCCAAAGAAGACGTCAAAACGCCGCCGCGTTATGAACTGACTGACAAAGACAAGGAAACGCCGGAATACAGCGAAGCCCTTTCCAAAGCGCTGGACGGCGATGCCAATGCCGTTGAGGCATACCGTCAGAAACGCGAAAAGGAAGAAGCCGCCAAAGGCGAAGTTCAGGAACATATCCAAAAACGCAAGGAAGAACTCCGGGCGCGGCAGCATGAATGGAAAGGCAAAATGCATGGTTCTGTCGTTGCCGACAAGTTTGCCGAGGAGGATATTCATGGCGTCGAAATTTCCGAAAACACTCCTGAAGGCTATAAACAAGCGCAAAAGCAGCGCGAAGCCGATAAGAAAGAATTTAAGGAAACCGGCAAAATTGCCCGCTTTATGAAAATATTCCAACATGAAAAATAAGTTGCAGATGCCGGGCTTTTTGCCCGGCATTTGTTTATCGGCTTTCGGCAAAATTAACTTTTATTAAATGAAAATCGTGCCATAATAACCCATATTTTCACGCTGGCTTTTTTGAGGGTAATTGATGCTGACACTGAAACACCTGCCGATAAATTCTTTTAACGAAAACCTGGCCTATGTTCATAAGGACTGTACGGCGTATAAGGTAGACGACATTCGCTCGTTGACCAAGGTCGAAATTCACGGCGGCGTCAAAACGGTTTTTGCCTTTCTGCAGGTCGTCGACGATGCCCGTCTTTGCAAGCCCGGCGAACTGGCGTTGAACACCGAAGCCTTCAATCAGATTAACCTGCCTGAGGGTGCAAACGTATCGCTTACGTTGTCGGCGCCGCCGCCCAGCCTCGCTTCCATCAAACGCAAAATTGCCGGCAATATTTTAAGTTCCGGCGAATACAGTGCCATCATCAACGACATTGCTTCCAAACGCTACTCCAATATGGATATTGCCTCATTTCTGGTTGCCAGCGGTTCGTTTATGAGCGCCCCGGAGGTTTTGGCGCTGACCGAAGCCCTTATCGGCGACCGGGTGCTGCATTGGGACAACGAAAGCATTGTTGTTGACTGTCATTGTCTCGGCGGCGTTCCCGGCAACAAAACCGACATCATCATTACCGCCATCGTGGCCGCCTACGGCCTGCCGATTCCCAAAACCTGTTCCCATTCGCTGACTTCCTGTGCCGGCGTGGCCGATACTTTTGCGGTGCTGGCCAATGTTGATGTTGACGAGAAGGAACTAAAGGAACTGATTAGGGAAAACCGCGGCGCCATCGCCAGTTACAATTCGCTGGACATCGCCCGCGCCAACAAAATGGTTTCTTCCGTCGAACGTCAGATAGGTATTACTCAGCAAGAACATATTGCCGCGTCGATTCTTGCCATCAAACTTTCGGCGGGCATTACGCATCTGGTTGTCGACATTCCCGTCGGTCCGAAATCGCGCATTAAGAACACCAACGAAGCCATGCGCCTGCGTAAACTGATAGAGTATGTCGGCGATATGCTTTCCATTGAAATTGACGCGGTCATTACCGACGGTTCCGAACCGATAGGCAACGGCGTCGGAGCGGTTCTGGAAGCCCGGGACGTTATGAAGGTTCTCCGCAACAAGGACGATGCGCCGCAGGATCTGCGGGAGAAATCTTTGTTCTTGGCCGGCCGCATGCTCGAATTTGATCCCAAACTGCGCGGCGGGCAGGGATACCACGTCGCCAAGGAGATTTTAAATTCTGGCCGTGCGCTGGAAGTTATGAATAGGATTATTCATGCCCAGGGCAAAGCTCCGCAGCCGCAGCTCGGACATCTGACCCGCGATATCGTTTCCAACGTCAGCGGCGTAGTCGAAGCGATTGACAATGCCCGTATCAACAAAATCGGCATTTGGGCGGGTGCCGGCCAGTATCCGGGAGCCGGACTGGATTTGATGAAAAAAGTCGGCGACACCGTCGAACAGGGCGAAACCCTGTATCGGATTCATTCCTGCAATTCGACGGATTTTGCCTTTGCCAATTCGGTAGTTGACGGCTATACCGGTTATGAGATTTCCGGCCGCGGAGGTTATTAATGGACAAACTCAGAATAGCGGTTGTCGGCTGCAACAACATGGGTAAAAAGCATGTGGCCGTCTTGCGCGGGCATTTTGCCGACCGGGTTGAAATTGCCGGCATTCTCAATTCGTCCGTCGAATCCTCGGCACGCGTTGCTGCCGAATTAAATGTGCCTTATTTCAAAAATCTTGATGACATCGACAGGAAAACCGCTGATGCGGTCATTGTGGCAACGCCGGGCGTAACCCATGCCGAAATTGGCGCTGCACTGCTTGCCCGCGGTTTGCCTTGCCTTATTGAAAAACCGTTGGCAACTACGCTGTCCGGCTGCGAAAAACTGATTGCCGCGGCGGGGGAAGGGCAAACGTTTATTCTGCCGGGGCACAGCGAAAATTATAATCCGGCGGTGGTCCGCCTGAAAGAGGAACTGCACTCGCCGATTGTCCGTATCAGGGGAATTCGTACCAGTCGCAATGCAGCCAACAAAACCGGCATCAGCGCCGTTCAGGAACTGATGATTCATGATTTGGCCATCGTTTATTCTTTGCTTGGCAGCGACATAAAAAAGGCTGAAGTCGGCAAACGCCCGGATCTGGGCTGGGAAAATCATGCCGTGGCGGAAATGGAATATAAAAACGGTGCGTCCGTAAAATTGGAAGCGTTGCGGGAAGACAGGGAAATAGAGCGTTTTATGGATATTGACGACGCTCGCGGGAACACTTTCCATATTGATTTTACGGAGCGCCGGCTGCTTAAAAACGGCCGGATATTGACCGACGGCGGCAATTCGCTGCAAAATGAACTGACAAATTTTCTAAACAGTGTTGAAGGCAAGGAAATACCAAAAGTCAGAGCTGAAGAAGCCGCAAACATTTTAAAACTTTGCCTGAAGTTAGAGCAAAATTCTTCGATGATTGACTATTTTAAAGTTTGTAAAAACGAAGGCAGATAAAATCAGCGGCCTTGGTGTTGAAACATCTGAAAACTGCAGAGTGAGATTGTAAATGCACTTCGCGTTTTCCCCGCATTCAGAAACTCAAGATTTTGTTGTAAAGAACCTTTCGACTTTTTGTCTGAGCTGTCTTTTGTCCATACTTAAAATTCCTGACTTCGTTATAACTGTTACTTTATCATAATTTTGACAAAAGCACAATCCGGCTTTCTCTGAAACAATTGACTTTTTGTCAATTTTTTTATATTCTGTTTTCGAGATATTAAACATATAAATTTATTAAGTTTTACAATTATGGAAGATGAATTGGGACGTGCCTATAGTTTGGCAGTAATAAAAAGACGGCTGTGGTATGCGCCGTGGTGTAAAAAAGCAATCGGTATCCGCTTCAACATGTTTTTCATTCCGTTGAAGCAGCCTGCTCCCGCAACTTTTAACAAAGCTTTCCGCAAATGCGGCCGCTTGAAAATGTGGGGCAACAAGGGGCGTCTCGGATCAGATTGGAGCTGGAGCATTATCTTTGACGAAAAAAAACGCATAGACGCCTTCCTGACGGAAAACGGCGGTGATGTGCTTCCTGACAAAGTGATGACCGAAGACGGCGAGATATGCTATGTCAACGGCGACGTCTGGAATATCCCTCAAGGTGCGCTCAAATGCGAGAAATATCCGTATCGTCCGCTGGTCAAGGCTGACAAGGGATAATTTCGTAACTTTCTTAAGGTTCGAAACAAAACGTTTCGAACCTTTTTTGCTGCCGTCAAAAAAAATGTAAAAAAACTTCATCAAGACTTGCTTATGCTTTTCCGGCTTCCTATATAAGTTTACAGAAAGAATTAAAGCAGTTCCGCCCTGTGGCGGGACGAAGATTTTTATAATAAATGAGGATGATAAACTATGAGCAACAAAGTTATTGGTATTGACTTGGGTACGACCAACTCCTGCTTTGCCGTTATGGAAGGCAAGGAAGCCAAGGTTCTGGAAAATTCTGAAGGCGCCAGAACCACTCCGTCCATGGTCGCCTTTACCGACACGGAAAGATTGGTCGGTTCGGCAGCCAAACGTCAGGCCGTTACCAACCCCGAAAACACCCTTTTTGCAATCAAACGTCTAATCGGGCGTCGTTTCAACTCTCCTGAGGTTTCTAAAGACCGCGGGCATGTTCCGTTTAAAATCGTCGAAGGCGACAACGGAGACGCCTGGGTTGAAGTAAAAGGCCAGAAATACGCTCCGTCGCAGATTTCCGCAATCGTTTTGCAGAAGATTAAGGAATATGCCGAGAGCTATCTGGGTGAAAAAGTTGAGAAGGCCGTTATTACGGTTCCGGCATATTTTAACGATTCGCAGCGTCAGGCAACCAAAGACGCCGGTAAAATTGCCGGATTGGAAGTTCTGCGTATCATCAACGAACCGACGGCAGCGGCTCTGGCTTACGGTATGGACAAAAAGGCCAACGGCACCATCGCCGTTTATGACCTTGGCGGCGGTACGTTTGATATTTCCATTCTGGAAATCGGCGACGGCGTTTTCGAAGTAAAATCCACCAACGGCGATACTTTCCTCGGCGGCGAAGACTTTGACCAGCGTATTGTCAACTATCTGGCCGATGAGTTCAAAAAAGAGTCCGGAATTGATCTCCGCGGCGACCGTCTGGCTCTGCAGCGTTTGAAAGAGGCTGCCGAAAAAGCCAAAATCGAGTTGTCTTCCGCTACTCAGACCGATGTCAACCTGCCGTTCATTACCGCGGACGCAACTGGTCCGAAACATCTCAACATCAAACTGACCCGCGCCAAACTGGAATCTCTGGTTGAAGATTTGATTGACCGCACGGTTGAACCTTGCAAGAAGGCTTTGGCCGATGCCGGCTTGAAAGCCAGCGATATCAACGAAGTCATTTTGGTCGGCGGTATGACCCGTATGCCGAAAGTTCAGGAGAAAGTTAAGGAAATCTTCGGCAAGGAACCGCACAAAGGCGTTAACCCGGATGAGGTCGTTGCCGTCGGTGCCGCTATTCAGGGCGGCGTGCTTATGGGCGATGTCAAGGACGTTTTGCTGCTGGATGTTACCCCGCTGTCTTTGGGTATTGAAACATTGGGCGGTGTCTTTACCAGACTGATTGACCGCAATACCACCATTCCGACCCGCAAGTCGCAGGTCTTCTCGACGGCCGAAGACGGTCAGACCGCGGTTACCATTCGCGTCTTCCAGGGTGAACGTGAAATGGCTGCCGATAACAAACTGCTTGGTCAGTTCGATTTGGTCGGTATTCCGCCGGCACCGCGCGGTATGCCGCAGATTGAAGTAACGTTTGACATCGACGCCAACGGTATTGTTAACGTCTCGGCTAAAGATAAGGCGACCAACAAAGAGCAGGCCATTCGCATTCAGGCCAGCGGCGGTTTGTCCGATGCCGACATCGACAAGATGGTCAAAGATGCGGAAGCCAATGCCGAAGCCGATAAGAAGAAAAAGGAACTTGTTGAAGCCAAAAACCAGGCCGAAGGTCTGATTCATACCACCGAAAAGACCTTGAAAGAAAACGGCGATAAAATCAGTGCGGCCGACAAGACGGCGATTGAAGATGCCGTCAAGGCTCTGAAGACCGGCGTTGAAGCTGAAGATTTGGCTGTCATTAAGGAGAAAACCGAAGCTTTGATGCAGGCTTCTCTGAAACTTGGCGAAGCAATGTATAAACAGCAGGCCGAAGCGGCCGGTGCACAGAGTGCTGCCGGTGCTGACGCCGGAGCTGATGCGGGTGCTTCCGGTCAGCAGAACGGCGACGAAAAAGTCGTCGACGCCGACTTTGAAGAAGTCAAATAAATAACTTTGGCTTAATCCTCAGCAAACACCCCCGTTAAATTTAACGGGGGTGTTTGTCATAGGACTAAAATTCCAATATTGGCTGAATGCGTACAGTCGCTTTGTCTGACTTGTTTGCATAGCTGCTGTAGGTCCATACAAATCTGTCTTTGTACCCGTAAAGATTCGTTTCTGTTGATGACCAAAGGGAATTAGAATATACAGCAAGCCGACGTATAGGCTTCTTTATTATACGCCTTATAGAAAATTCCCGGTTTACGGGGAATATTTTTTTGCAAAAAAAAGTCTCCGGCGGATAACCGGAGACTTTTTTGTAGTGCTTAAAGATAAACTTAAGCGTTTTTCTTCAAAGCTTCGCCCAAAGCATCGCCCAGAGCAGAATTGGAAGAACCGGTTGAAGAGTACTCTTCCAAAGCTTTTTTCTCTTCTTCGATTTCGAGAGCTTTGACCGAGAGACCAATCTTGTTGTTCTTCTTGTCTACGGAGGTTACTTTGGCTTCCAGAACGTCGCCTTCTTTGTAGTTTTCGGGATTCTGGGCAGCTTTGTCCTTGGACAGGTCGGCCTTCTTAATCATTGCGGCAACGCCGTTAACTTCGACGTTAACGCCTTTGTCGTCAATTGAGGTGACGGTTGCTTTGACAACGTCGCCTTTCTTGAGACCTTCCATGGCTTCGGCCATGGCGTTTTCGGACAGCTGTTTGATACCGAGGCTGATACGTTCTTTCTCAACGTCAACGTCGATAATTTTAGCCTGAATGTCCTGACCTTTGGTAAAGTCTTTGACGGCTTCTTCGCCGGACTTGTCCCAAGAGATGTCAGACAGGTGGATCATACCGTCGATTTCATCAGACAGGCCGACGAACAGACCGAATTCGGTAATGTTCTTGATTTTGCCTTCGATGACGGAACCGACCGGATGCTCTTCAACATAAGCAGCCCAAGGATTCGGGGTGCACTGTTTGATACCCAGGCTGATGCGGCGTTTGTCGGCGTCGACTTCCAGAACCTTAACTTCAACTTCCTGAGAAGTGGAAACGATTTTGCCCGGATGAACATTCTTGCGGGTCCAGCTCATTTCGGAAACATGAACCAGACCTTCAATGCCGTCTTCGAGTTCGACAAATGCACCGTAATCGGTAATGTTGGTAACTTTGCCCTTGTAGACTTCGCCGACTTTGTACTTGTCGGCAACGGCCTGCCACGGGTCACTTTCCAGCTGCTTCATGCCGAGGCTGATGCGCTGGTTGTCTTCGTTGAATTTGATAACTTGAACCTTAACCGTCTGACCGACCGACAGAACTTCCGCCGGATGATTGATTCTCTTCCAGGAAATGTCGGTAACGTGCAGCAGACCGTCAACGCCGCCGAGGTCAATGAACGCACCGTAATCGGTAATGTTCTTGACAACGCCTTCCAGAACGGAACCTTCTTTTAGGGTGTCAATGAGTTCGGCACGCGCTTCGGCGCGGGTTTCTTCCAGAACGACGCGGCGGGAAACAACGATGTTGCCTCTGACCTTGTCCATCTTCAAAATCTGGAACGGCTGAGAAATGCCCATCAGCGGCGTAATATCGCGGATCGGACGAATATCAATCTGAGAGCCGGGCAGGAAGGCAATGGCGCCGTTGAGGTCAACGGTAAAGCCGCCTTTGACGCGGCCGAAGATAACGCCGTTGACTCTTTCGCCGGAGTTAAGGCATTTTTCCAAATCCTGCCAAACTTCTTCGCGGCGTGCTTTTTCGCGCGATAAAACAATCTGGCCGTCTTTGTCTTCGTAGCGGTCGACATAAACTTCGACTTTGTCGCCGATTTTGAGTTCGGCGTTCTGACCGAATTCGCGCAGCGGAATACGGCCTTCCGATTTAAGTCCGACATCGACGATGGCGAAGTCGGGAGTCAAACGGATGATGGTACCCTTGACAACCGAGCCGGTAATGCCCTTGTCGCCGAACTGTTCGTTCAGGAGGGCTTCAAAGTTTTCGTTTGTTTCGGGAATTTTTAATTCGGTATTTGTCATAAAATATTGGTATTTCAAAAAACTGCCGGCCCCAAAATATCTGAAGGCGGGGCGGACTTGTGCGGATTAAACATGATACGCCGGCGCACCCCGGAAACATATCGGGTTTGTTTATACACCTAAATTATTATTTTTCAAGCGGATTCTTTATGGTTTTCGATAATTTCGCGGGCTTTGGCAACCACTTCGTCAATGTCCATGTTCGAAGTGTCGATGATATGTGCGTCCGGTGCCGCTTTCAGCGGCGCGGTTGAACGCTGCGAGTCCCGTTCGTCACGGGAGACGATGTCGGCCAGAACTTTCTCGTAAGGCGTGTCGATGCCTTTTTCCTGAAGCTCCTTAAAACGTCTTTTGGCCCGGACTTCCGAAGAAGCGGTAATGAAAAACTTGATGTCTGCCTGCGGACAAACCACAGTGCCGGTATCGCGGCCGTCATAAATGGCGCCTTTGGCCGTCGAACCGTCGGCGAAAGACGGATTCTTGGCAAAATCCTGCTGCATTTTGAGCAGGGCGGCGCGAACCTTTGGTTGAGCGGAAACTACCGACGCGGCAACGCCGCCTTCCGAAGAGCGAAACTCCCTGTGTTTGGAAAGCTCGGTCATTTTTGCAAAGGTCAGCGCCTTGGCCGAGGCTTCGGCCAGCGCTTCGTCGTTGATGTCCTGATTTTTCAGACGAAGGTCAAGTCCGACGGCACGATAAACCATGCCGGTGTCAAAATAGGCCAGATGATAAATCCCGGCCAGAGTCGATGCCAGAGTGCCTTTGCCGGCGGAAGCCGGACCGTCAATCGTAATAATCATTATCCTCGTCCAAATTGCAGCAAAAATTATTTATTCCTTAACATATCTGATATAAAATCTGATGTGTATGATATTTTGAAATTATACCAAACTTTTGTGCACAACCGGACAAGGTGTTGACCATGAGATTCAAAATTTTTGCCATAACCGCGGCGACGCTGCTTTTAAGTCAGCCGGCCGCAGCCAAAACGGCCAAGCATAATATCGTCGTGCAAAGTTATCGCGATATTCAGAACAGCAATATGTACGAGCCGGGTTTCAATCAGGGCGGTTATGAGGCGCGTGTCAAACAAAAGCAGAAAGAGTCGGTTATTGCCGTAGCCGAACCGGATGAAAAGCCGGCTGAAGATTATAATGAAAAAATTGCCGGCGAACTTTTCAAAAAAGACATGTCGCCGGTTACCGTCGAACTGTTGGAACCCAGGACCGGAGTCAGGGTAAATGTCGGGCAGCCGCTGCAGATTTTGCTGCCGGAAGACGAAAATTCGCCGACCAAATGGTACTACGGCGGCAATGATCTGAAACATGTGCAGATTGCCGAGGACTACCGTTATATGGGGCAGCGGATAATCAACGTCAATATTCTGGAACCGGGAAAGGAAAAGGTCTTTTTTGATTTGATCGACGACAGCGGCGAAAAGATAAATGTTTTGGGTTCAAGGGTTTTGAATATTACGGCGGAATGAATATGGCGGGAAAAAAGGCGAAAATAAGGCTTTGGAGCGAAACGCCTCTGGCGGCGGGACGGAAAGTCATGCTGAACGACAAGCAAAGCCATTATCTGACCAATGTCATGAAACTTGCCGCCGGCGACGCGGTTTTGGCTTTTGACAACGAGCACGGAGAGTTTCTCTGCACATTGAAAACCGCCGGCAAAAAGAGCTGTCTGCTGGAAGTTTCCGAACAAACCCGCGGCTTTGAAAAATGTCCGGATGTTTGGCTGCTGTTTGCGCCGGTAAAAAAAGATCAGACCGATTTCATCATTCAGAAGGCAACCGAACTCGGCGCGGCAAAAATTATGCCGGTCATTACCGCGCGCACCATTGCGGACAAAGTTAAGAAAGAACGCTTCATTGCCCAAAGCACGGAAGCTGCCGAGCAATGCCGCCGGGTAGATTTGCCGGTGATTGCCGATGCCGAGCCTTTGGATAAGGTGCTGAAAAACTGGGACAAGGAGCGGGTTCTCTATTTTATGGACGAAACCGGACAGTCGCCTTGCGCGGCGGAGGTTTTTCGGTCTCAGAACAAAAAAGCGGCGCTGCTGATTGGCCCGGAAGGCGGCTTCAGCGAAGCCGAGCTGAACACTTTGCGGACTTTGCCTTTTGCCCGCGGCGCCGTGCTGGGCAAACGGATTTTAAGAGCGGAAACGGCAGCGGCCGCGGCTTTGGCCGTCTGGCAGTCTGTCGCCGGAGATTGGCGGGAGGAATAAAATGCGCATTTTGGTAGCCGATGACCATGAGTTGTTTTTGAAAGGACTGGAATTTATCCTTTCCGATGTCAGCAAAGACCTGCAGTTGGTTTTTGCCAAGAGTTATACCGATATTTTCAAAATTCTCGAGACCGACCGCGGTTTCAATTTGGTGTTGACCGACCTGGCCATGCCCGGCGCCAACTGGGAAGAGGCGATAACCCGGATTCACAGCACGCTGCCCGAAACGCCGATAATTATTCTTTCGGCGGTGTTTGACAAGGAAATTGTCGAAAAAACCATCGAAATCGGCGTGTCCGGATATATTCCGAAAACTTCTTCAAATGCCGTTATTCTTTCGGCGGTCAATCTGGTCATGTCCGGCGGTGTCTATATTCCGCCCGAGCTCCTTAACCGCAAGCTTCCCGACGAATTCAACGAGTTTCGACAGGCGGTCGAACTCCCCGAGGGAAAGGCTGTTGAAGAAAACATCAAAAGTCTGACCCCGCGGCAGATTGATGTTCTGCGCTGTATTTCGCAGGGAATGTCCAATAAGCAGATAGCCTATGCGCTTGGTCTGACCGAAGGAACCGTCAAACTGCACGTGACCGCAATTTTGAAAATTCTTAACGTCTATAACCGCACCGGCGCGGTGGTGGAGGCGTCCAGGCTGGGACTGATTAAGAAAAATGACTGATTTTGACGCAGACAGGCTTGGCGAATATCGCGATATGCTCGGCTCGGCAGCCTTAAACCGGCTGTGGCGCGAGTTTTCCGCAGACACGGAAAAGTTTTTCGCTTCCGCCGCCGGTTTAAAACGGGAAGAATTGCGCCTGAAGTTTCATAACCTGCGCGCCGGCGCTCTGGTCTTCGGGCTGCGGGCTTTTTCCGCTTCCTGTGCCGTGCTGGAGGAAGCGGTCATGAAAGAAATTTCCGCGGCGGATCTTGCCGCGGAAATTAAGACGGCGCAAAAAACTTTTGCGAACCAAAGCGCAGAGGTCGATGCATTTTTGGAGTAGGTAAAATGTTTAAGATTGTCGATGATGAAAAGAACCGCGTCAGTGAAGAGGAACTTCTCGGAGCCATAGAAGAGAACGAGGAGCCGAGACCTGTGCTTCCCAAATATCTGACGGCGATTTATGGTCGGATTTATGAAAATCTGAAAGTAAGCAGCTTTCTGGACAATCCCCGTCTGCTTAAAATTTTTACGCTCGGAAACAGCAGCCGGTTGATTGACGCCGCGTTGAAGGAAATCAAACAAAGCCAGAAGGTGCTTCAAATCGGCGCGACCTTTGGCGACCAGATTGAACAGACCGCCGACCGCATCGGCCACTACGGAAAATACGATCTGATTGACATCAGCGAAACTCAGCTGACCCGTGCCGAAGAAAAATACAAATATCTTTATTCCAACATGCGTTTCCTGCGCCATGACGGCCGCGAGCCGCTGAGCGAAAAATATGACGTCGTGCTGGTCTACATGTTGCTGCATGAACTGCCGATTTTGAGCAAAATACAGGTTGTCAACAATGCCCTTTCCTGCGCCAACGAAAATGGCAGAGTCGTTTTCATTGATTATCATAACCCGGTCAAATGGCACCCGCTGCGCTATTTTGTCCGTATGTTCAACCGCCTTTATCAGCCGTTTGCCGAAAAACTCTGGGATAGGGAAATTTATACGCTGGCCGATAAGAAAAACAGTTTTTTCTGGCGTAAAAAGACCTATTTCGGCGACATGTATCAAAAAGCCGTTGCTTCTCGCAAAGACGACCGCAACTTTTTCGGCGGCGACGAAATGGAATAACGCCGCCCGGGACAAAAGCCCGAAAATTTGCCGCAAAGCTACAGGGCGTCAATTTTCTCGGCGATTATTCCTGCCGGATTAAGAGTTTTCTGAGGTCGGAAAGACAAAGCGTCCGGCGCATCAATATGCACGGCATAGCCGCCTTCAATCAGCGATTTTACAAACCGTTCATGCTTGGGCGTCAGCCACCTTTCACCGGTAAACAGCAGCACCGGCTTGCCGGATCCGCAGCATTCGCAGGGCATGGAAACTGAGTCTCCGGTGGCGATAATGTTGTCGGCCAAAGCCCAGAAACCCATAATCGGATTGTCTTTCTTCTCGCCCCACCAATAAGTGTAAGCCGGGATTCCCTCGATTTCTTTTTTGATTATGTTTTCGGCTTCGGCGCCGGTGCGGCGCGAAGTCGTAATCAAGATTGAACCGCCGGTCTGCTCTTTGATTTTGCGAATGCTTTTGCCGAGCCTGCGGGCATTTTCGGCCGTAAAGGGTTTGTTTTTGATGGCGCCGCCGACAATTACCGCCGTCAGCGGCCGCGGCAGCGAAGCAAAAGTCTCGGACCATTTGCCGGCGGCCTCGGCCAGTGCTTCCGGCGTTACGCGATGCGGGCATCCGGTAATGTAAAAAATGTTCGGCGCAGGCGTTTTGCCTCGGTCATGTTCGGGAACCGCCGCCAGTGAAAAGTCTTTCAAACCGCTTTTCCCCGGGTGCATCAGCTGAATCAGTTTGGTCATTCCTCCGGAGGCCTTTTTGATGAAACGGGCTGCCGGAACCGTCCGCCGGCTGATAGATACGGCCAGGTCGGGCCATGGTGCCCGCAGTTCTTTCCGGGTAGCGGCAGTGACGCCGAGCAGGCTTTTGCCGAGCAGAAAATTCGGCAGGTTGGCCAGTCGGTTGTAGTCGATTTTCTTCTCAACGATTTCATAGCGTTCTTTGTCCAGAGCTTGGATAATTCCCTTAGCCTGTCCGACGCTTCCCATGCGGTTGTCCATTAAAAACCAGATGATTTTTTTCATGTGTAAACTCTAAAATTTGAATAGTCAAAGGACTCGAATTATTATATCCTCACATCATATAAGGTATCTTAATTAACGCAATGTTTTTTTAAGAAAGGAACAGAAAATGAAGAAACTCGGACTGGCCGTCGCTGCTTTGGGTATTTTGGCCGCCGGCAGCGCCGCCGCCCAGTACAGCGCCCAAAACGAAGCCAAATATATAGCGACGCTGAAGGCTGTGGTTAATTATAAAATTGACGATCAGGAAAATATCCGCGATATTGAAGCACTGCGCCAGAACCGCCAGTTTAACGAAAAGCTGCAGCGAATGCTGGACAAGCTCAGCAACGAGCGCACCAAAGACGCCAAAAACCGCCGGGTTTTAAAAGTTCTGGAACAGGCCGGCGAAGAAATTTACAAAATTCTTGACTAAAGCGGAGGACGGGCGATGAAAATACTTTTGAAATTGGCCGCGGTCAGCCTGCTGGCGTCCGCCTGTACGGCTTTGCAAAGCGGTGGCAAAGTGGAAGACGACTACTATAGCAGCAATATTGAGCGCTTTATGCAAAATGTCGCCGTTAAGGAAGAAACCGCCCGTTTTGTCACTTACGAATATAAAGACGTCCGCATTGACGAAGTTTCGTCGCTGGCTGCGCGCTATTGTGCCGAACACGGCGAAAAAAAGGCTTTTTTGCGCGAAAACATAACCTATCGCAATCATCTGCGTCGGGCGACTTTTGACTGCGTCAACTTGCAATAACCCAATTCTCTTCCTATATAGAAATTTAGGATAAGAATTAAGGAAGCGCTTAATAAAATGAATAAAAATCTGTATCATGTTCTGGGGGTTTCCAAAGATGCGGGCGATGCCGAAATTAAATCGGCATACCGCAAGCTTGCCCGCAAATATCACCCCGATCTTAACAAAGACGACAAAGATGCTGCGGAGAAGTTCAAGGAAATTTCCTGTGCTTACGATATTTTGGGCGATAAGGAAAAACGCAAAAAATATGATAACAACGAAATAGACGCTGACGGCAAACCGACCGGATTTGGCGCCGGTTTCGGTCAGGGCGGTTATTCGTCTTATGGAGGCGGTCCTTTCGGACAGGGAGGCAACCGAACCTATTACAGCGGCAACGGAGAAAATTTCGACTTCTCTTCCATTTTCGGCGACGATATTTTTTCACAGTTTACCGGCGGTGGTTCCGGCTTTCAGGGTTTTGGCGGAGCTTCGCGCCGTGCCCGCAAGGGTCAGGATATTGCCTATACCATGCGGGTCGACTTTCTGGATGCGGCCAAAGGCGCTGAAAAAGGCGTCATTATTAACGGTAAAAACATCAACGTCAAGATCCCGGCCGGAACCGAAGACGGACAGACCCTGCGCCTGAAAGGACTGGGATACGAGGGGTTTAACGGCGGGGCCAACGGCGACGTGCTGATAACGGTCAATGTTGACAGGCACCCGTATTTTGGCAGCGAGGGGTTGAATATTCTGCTCGATTTGCCGATTACCGTCAAAGAGGCGATTCTCGGCGCCAAAATAACCGTGCCGACCATCAGCGGTAAGGTTGTGGTCAACATTCCGCCCTATGCGTCTTCGGGCGAAAAACTGCGGTTGAAAGGCAAAGGCATCAAAAGCCGGAACGGACAGGGAGATCAGTTCATAACGCTTCGTATCGTAGCCCCGAAAGCCAAAAACGCCGAATTGGAAAAAGCTCTGGCCGCAATGCCGGATGAAACGGTCAGGAACTTTTAATGTTTTTGGAACAGCTGCGCGACTTTGAATGGTATAATGAACCCGCCGACGTCTCTTTCGACGAAAGAGGCATGCGGGTTTTGAGCCGGGCCAGAACCGATTTCTGGCAGAGTCTGCACCACAGGTTTTCCAAAGACAATGGCCATTTCTTTTTCACGCGCAAAACCGGCAATTTTTCCTGCACCGTCAAATGGAATTTTGAAACCGACGGCAGTTTTGACCAATGCGGCATTATGCTTCGTATAGATGAGCGCAACTGGGTAAAGGCTTCGGTAATGTTTGAAAATTTCCGGGCGCCGCTGCTCGGTACCTGTGTAACCAATGCCGGCTCTTCCGACTGGGCTTCTCAGGAAATTCCCATTGGCATTAACCAAATCTGGTATCAGCTCAAGCGTATTAACGGCGATTGTGTGCTTCATGTGTCGCTGGACGGCAAAAAGTTTAAACAGGTGCGGATGTTCCATCTGCTCAATGATTGTCCGGAAGTCAAAATCGGCGCTTATGCCTGCAGTCCGCAGCGTGATGATTTCGAAGCGATTCTGTCACAGATTGACTTTGAATAAATACTCGAAAAAACTGTTCAATTTTAAAAATCTGTGCTTAGGTTAAAAAGTCAGGAACAAAGATTATATAAGGAAAACGCAATGATGAAAAATAAGTTTTGGATTTTTTTGATGTCAACGTTCTTATTATCGGAGGCAGCTATGGCAGAAGCAGTTATAAAAAAACTTCCCGCCCCGGTCGTTACCGGTGGCAAACCGCTGATGGAAACGATAGGCGAAAGAAAAACGATTCGCGAATTTAAGGCGCAGAATGTTGACGACCAGACTCTGAGTGAAATTCTCTGGGTTGCTTTTGGCATCAGCCATGACGGCAAAAGGACGATTCCTACGGCCATGAATCAGCAGAACCTCAAGGTATATGTTGTCAGAAATGACGGAGCCTGGTTGTATGACGCCGCTGAAAATTCCCTGACGCAGGTAACCGCCGAAAACCTTCAGCCGTTGTTTGCCACGCAGGATTTCATGAAAGATGTTCCGGTCAATCTGGTCTATGTCGGCAGCGATGAGAAATATTCGCCGATGCATGCCGGTTCGGCTTATCAGAATGTCGGGCTTTATGCCGCGTCAAAAGGCATGCACAGCGTTGTCAGAGGTTATTTTGACAACGACAGGGTAACCAAGGCGCTTAATTTGGAAAACGGCGAAAGAGCCATCGTTTCGCAGGCCATCGGTTGGTAAAACGCCGGTTTGTAAAAATTGCCCGCCTTTATTGCTAAAGGCGGGTTTTTTTAGAATTCCAATACGCCGATATAAGAGTTGCCGTCGTCTTTATCATTCGGGTCAGCAGGATCTCCCGAACGATGGTCGTTATTTAACCGGATTTCGTCAACGTCGGAACAGTATAACCACATTTGCGTGCTGTCATATTCGGTAGATGACCAGAAACAGTCGAAGATTACCGTCTGTCCTATTTTCTTTAAGGATTCGTTTATGACTGTTAAGTTTTGTTTATAGCTGTTCAACACGCCGGCCGCAGGCAGGCACCACTTGCCTTTGGTAGCGGGTGTCGGTGCATAGCTGCGTATTCTTGCCGCCGCATAACCGCTGCCGACGGCGCTGACGATGATGTCCGTATTGGCACAGCTGTCAAAATCTTTTATCGCCGCTGATTTGCTTGTCCGGTTCGGCAGGGCGGAAATGTCAAAGGCGGCTCTTCTCGAAAACCATTGCTGGCCTAAAACACCGCTCATGACCTGTCCGTGTTCTCCGTCCGGTGTCACATAAGCCACAACGCCCAAAGCTTTTTTGCTGCTGTCGTATTCGCTTGAGGTCGAGCAGCTTCCGTCGCTGTAGTAAACAGAACCGATTTGACACTTGGGTTCGCTTTTTGCAACTTCACATTTTGCCTGACAGTCGGCATAATAGCTTTCGCAGCCGTATGGATGAGAAACTTCAATCCGGTTTCGGCAGTTGTCGTTATAAGCCGTTTTGCATTTACCGGAACAGTCCGGCCAGTATTCGGCACAGCCATAAGGCGTTGAAACCGAACTGCGGTTATGACAGTTGTCGGTATAAGCTTTCTTACATACTGTTTCGCAGGGAGAAACATAGTATTCTTCACAGCCGTATTGCCCTTCGACAACCCCGGCCGGACACTTGCAGGATATGTATTTGCCGTCGCAGCTCTCTCCGGAGCCGATTTGCGGCGTTAGGCAGGAAACCAGCGTTTCAATGCATTTGCAGCTTTTGCCGTAAGTCGTGTTATATGGACAAGCTCCGTCAATTTCCTGTAAGGAGGAGCAGTTCAGTCTGACAAAACCTTCGTTTTTACACTGTTGCTCCGTATTGATTTTGTAATCGCCGTTTCCGGAATCAAAACCCGCCTCGCCGCAGTTGTCGGCGCCAAGAAAACACACGGAAGCCGTCTTATAGGCATGAGCCATATCGGCAAAAGAGACGGGCTCTGGCCGGGGTGTGCGTGTGTGTGTTGCATAAATGCCTGAGGCAACTGCTGCGTCGGAAAGAGCAAGTGCCGTTCCCGACAGTAAAGAGATAAGTAAAACAGATTTCTTCATCATAGTATCACCTCACGACAGTTAAAACCAAAGCCCGCTAAACAGGTGAGGAAATTTTGCCCGAAAATATGGCAGAATGAGGGAAAATGATAATCCTGAATCGATTCTTCCGACACATATCCGCCGGCGATATTCCGCCGCGGTTAAACATCCACACCTGTAAATTAGCATAAACTGATTCGCAGAAATAGTCAACCATTAATGAAACTACATTTTTTTCTGTCTACCAATAATGGAACCGGTTTTATTTTTGTCCCATCTTAAAAAACATAAAAAAACACCCCGGAAATCCGGGGTGTTTAAAAAGATACGAACTTACTTCTTCAGCTGGGAAGCGACTTCGGCAGCGAAATCTTCATTGCGCTTTTCCAAACCTTCGCCCAGACGGAAGCAGACAAAAGCCTTCAGTTTAATGTCGGCACCCATTTCTTTGGCTGCGTCGGCAACAATCTGTTTAACCTTTTTGTCCGGATCCATAATGTAAGCCTGTTCTTCCAGAACGACTTCGTCAAAATATTTTTTGATACGGCCTTCAACCATTTTTTCAATAATGTTTTCAGGCTTGCCGGAAGCTTTGGCCTGTTCGGAGAAAATGGCTTTCTCGTGGTCAATCGAAGCCTGGTCGACGTCGGCAATTGTCAGAAACTGCGGATTCGAAGCGGCAACGTGCATGGCGATATGTTTGCCGAGTTCCTGCAGTTTGGCTTTGTCGCCGTTCGATTCGAGAGCGACCAGAACGCCGATTTTGCCCAGATTCGGTTTGCAGGCGTTGTGAACGTAAGAGGCGATAACGCCGTTGCTGACTTCCAGCATGGCGGCACGGCGCAGGTTCATGTTTTCGCCGATTTTCGCAATCAGGTCAGTCAGGCGTTCCTCAAAGGATTTGTGAACTTTCGGGCACTGAAAGGTCTTCATGTCGCAGACTTCGCCGTTGTGCATCAAAGCAACCAGAGCGGCGTCGGCAACATATTCCTGAAACATGTCGTTCTTGGCGACAAAGTCGGTTTCGGAGTTTACTTCGACAACGGCGCCTTTGTTGCCGTCAACGGCAACCGCAACCAGACCTTCGGCCGCAATGCGGCTGGCCTTTTTGGCGGCCGAAGCCAGACCTTTTTTGCGCAGCCAGTCAATGGCGGCTTCCATGTCGCCGTTGGTTTCGGTCAGGGCTTTTTTGCAGTCCAGCATGCCGGCGCTGGTGCTTTCTCTTAAATCTTTAACCATTTGGGCAGTAATTTCTGTCATTTGTTTTTTTCCTCATCATAATTTTTAAACCATTGCGGCGATATTCATTAAAAAACAAATACCGCCGCATAAAGTTTCAGACTTTATTTTGAAAGAATATTTTTCAATTATTCTTCAACGGCTTCAACTTCCTCTTTAGCTTTTTTGGAAGTTCTCTTTTTGGCCGGTTTGGCTTCTACGGCGTCAACGGCTTCTTCAACCTTAACGCCCTGAGCCGCGATTTCGGCCTGCATACCGTCCAGAACGGCGCCGGAAACCAGTTCGCAGTAGAACTGAATGGCGCGGATGGCGTCGTCGTTGCCCGGAACCGGGAAGTCAACGTCGTTCGGGTTGGCGTTGGTGTCGGTAATGCCGATAACCGGAATGCCCAGCTTCTTGGCTTCTTTAACGGCCAAGGCCTCTTTCGGCGTATCAATGACGAACAGCAGATCCGGCTGACCGCCCATGTTCATGATGCCGCTGAGTTCGCTGGCCAGTTTTTCACGCTCTTTTTTCAGGTTCAGCATTTCTTTTTTGGTATAACCCTCATAAGCGTTTTTTTCTTCCATTTCGTTCAGTTTGACCAAACGGGAAATTGATTTGTATACGGTTTTCCAGTTGGTAAGCATACCGCCGAGCCAGCGATGGTTGACATAATACTGTCCGCATCTTTCGGCATTCTCTTTGACGATGTCCTGAGCCTGTCTTTTGGTGCCGACAAACAGAACCTTACCGCCCTGAGCGGCAATGTCGCGCGCGGCGGCCAGAGCCGTATACAGCATCGGATAGGTTTTCTGCAGGTCGATGATGTGGATGTTGTCTTTCTTTCCGTAGATGTACGGAGCCATTTGCGGGTTCCAGCGGCGTGCATGGTGACCGAAATGAACACCTGCTTCAACCATCTGGCGTAATGTAAATTGTGGAATTGCCATTATAAATGTCCTTATTTTTCCAGTTAAACCTCCGCAGATTCTAAAAACCGCTTTCGCGGCACCGGAGCGAAACACGAACGCCGCATTCCGCCTTATCTGCGTGCGAAATTACAGAAAACATATGTTTTCCGAGCTTCCTTTTATACGCTATTTGTCTAAATATCAAGCTTTTTTTGCGTGCGGCGGCAAAAATTTTTCCGATGCCGGGAAACCGGTCTTTTTTTTGTTTATGAATCGACCTTAAAGCTTGCGTTTCTGCCGCTTTTGCGCTAATTTACGCCCATCGTAAAGGAAAATTTGAGGAAGAAATGTCGGATTTATTTGATAGCACGGCGCCGCAGCAGCAGTCCTATTCGGCGCAGGATATTCAGGTTTTGGAAGGTTTGGAGGCGGTCCGCGCCCGTCCGGGCATGTACATCGGCGGCACGGATGCCACGGCGCTGCACCATTTGGTTGCCGAAATCCTGGACAACTCGATGGACGAGGCAGTCGCCGGTTTTGCCAACCGTATCGAGGTCCGTATGAATGCCGACAGTTCCGTTACCATTAGCGACAACGGTCGCGGCATTCCGGTTGATCCGCACCCCAAATATCCGAACCTGTCGGCGCTTGAGGTTATTCTGACCATGTTGCATTCCGGCGGAAAGTTCGGCGGCGGTGCCTATAAGGTTTCCGGCGGTCTGCACGGCGTCGGTCTGTCGGTGGTCAATGCGCTTTCTTCATCGCTGGTCGTCGAAATTGCCCGCGACAAAAAACTCTATCGCCAGGCTTACGAAAAAGGCAAGCCGGTAACGCCGCTCGAGTTGGTCGGCAATGCGCCGAACCGCCGCGGCACTTCGGTTACCTTTCTGCCCGACCCCGAGATTTTTAACGGCAATTCAACCCTGAATCCGAACCGGGTTTACCGTATGGCGCGTTCCAAGGCCTTTTTGTTCAAAGGCATTCACATCAACTGGAAATGTGCGCCCGAAATTCTCAGCGAAGGCGACCAGACCCCGCAGGAGGCCGAACTGCATTATCCCAACGGTTTGCTCGATTTCTTAAATTATCAGGTCGGCGCTCGTCCGACCGTCAACCGTATGGCCTTTTCCGGAGATGCCGAACTGGCGAACGACGAGGGGCGGGTCGAATGGTCGGTAACCTGGCCCGAAGATGAAAACGGTTTCTGCTATTCCTACTGCAATACGGTCATTACGCCCGACGGCGGCACGCACGAACTGGGTTTTCGCTCGGCATTGATTCGCAGTCTGAAGGAATACGGCGAAATGGCCAATATCAAAAAGGTGTCTCAGGTTACGGCCGAGGACTTTTTGAGCGATGCCTGCGTCATGCTGTCGGTTTTTATCCGCGATCCGCAGTTTCAGGGGCAGACCAAGGACAAGCTGACCTCGACCAAGGCGGTTCGTTTGGTCGAGCAGGCCGTCAAGGATTCGTTTGACCACTGGCTCAGCTCCGACAAGGAAAATGCCGCTGCGCTGATTGAATATGTGGTTGAGCGTGCCGAAAGCCGTAAAAAGAAAAAAGAAGAAAAAATTCAAAACCGCAAATCGCCGACCAAAAAACTGCGCCTGCCCGGCAAACTGGCAGACTGTTCGCAGGCCGCGGCCGAAAATACCGAAATCTTTATCGTCGAGGGCGATTCGGCGGGCGGTTCCGCTAAACAGGGGCGCGACCGCATGACCCAGGCGATTTTGCCTTTGCGCGGCAAAATTTTAAACGTAGCCAGCGCTTCGCTTGACAAGATTACCCAGAATCAGGAAATCAAAGACATGATTGAGGCGCTGGGTTGCGGCATCAAGGAAAACTACCGGGAAGAAAATCTGCGTTACGAAAAAATCATCATTATGACCGATGCGGACGTTGACGGTGCGCACATTGCTTCGTTGCTGATGACGTTCTTCTATCAGCAGATGCCGAAGCTGATTGAAAACGGACATTTGTATATTGCAACGCCGCCGCTGTATAAGATTGTTGTCGGCAACAAAAATTTCTATGCGCTGGACGATGACGACAAAGATGCGATTCTCAAAAAGGAGGTCAAGGGCAATCAGAAGGTCGAAATCAGCCGCTTTAAAGGCTTGGGCGAAATGAGTGCCCTGCAGTTGAAAGAAACGACCATGGACAAGAAAAAGCGCCTGCTGTTGAAGGTGCTGATTCCTTCCTGCAATACGGAGGAGGGCAAAGAAGAAGCCTTTGAAACTCGCCGTCAGGTTGAACGCCTAATGGGTAAAAATCCGGAAATGCGCTTCAAATTTATCATTGAGCGCGCCAAGTTTGTTGATGATTTGGATATTTAACCGTGATTCGCCGAGCCGTTCCTGCCGATACGGATAAAATCATGTCGCTGTGGTTCAGGGAAAACGCAGCGGCGCATTCTTTCATTCCGCGGCGCTTCTGGGAAAATTGTGTGGAGATGGTCAGAACCGAACTGTTGCCTGCCGCTGAAACCTTCGTTTTCTGCGATAAGCGTCAGATTAAGGGATTTATCAGTCTGCTGAACGGGGATTATGTCGGCGCGCTTTTTGTCCGTGAAGATTGTCAGGGAAAAGGCATTGGTCTCAGATTGCTGGAATATGTCCGCCGGCGGCGGCCCCGTCTGAGTCTCCATGCCTATGTCCGGAATGCGGGCGCGCTGTGTTTTTACCGCCGCTGCGGATTCAAGATTGTTGCAGAAAGCGTCAATGAACAAACCCAAGAACCGGAAGTCCTGCTGGTTTGGAGCCGGGGCTGCCTCAGCGGTTGCCGCAACCGTTTTCCGGGTGATTCGTAGAGGAGTCGTTATGCCGAAAATTTCAGTGATTACCGTTTGCTACAATGAACCGGAGGTCAAACGTACTTGTGACAGTATTCTCGGGCAAAGTTCCGGAGATTACGAATGGCTGGTTATTGACGGCGGTTCAACAGGTCAGTGTCTTGAAACCCTGCGGGCTTATGCCGGCAAGGCAGCCTGTTTTGTTTCGGAACGGGACAATGGCATCTATGACGCCATGAACAAGGGCATAGCAAGGGCGCGGGGAGAGTATCTTATTTTTATGAATGCAGGCGACGTGTTTTTTCACTCGGAAATCCTTCGGCTGGTTGAGCCTTATCTGAACGGCGAAAATGAGGTTATTTACGGCGATACGCAATATATTAACGAAGACGGTTCTTCCGAAATTGTTTCCTGTCCGGATTCGTTGCCGAAAGAGTTTTTTATCGGCAACACCATAAATCATCAGTCTGCCTTTATCCGGCGCAGCCTTTTTGCACGGTTTGGCTGTTATGATGAAAATTTTCCGATTTTTGCCGATGTGGAAAAATGGCTGGTTTATAAGGAAAACGGCTGCCGCTTCAAACATTTGCCCGTTATCGTGGCCGGATTCTATCGTACCGGCGTTTCCAGTCGCTATACCGAAAGCTATTATGCCGAGCGGCGCCGAATGTATGAAAAACACTTTAATGCCGATTTTCTGAAAAAATATTTATAATTCCCTGGCAAAAACATAAATGACTTCGGAAATGTCATATCCCGAATATTCTTTGCGGCGGTTATATTCGGGAAAATTTTTGCCGCCCATGCTTTCGTAAAATCGCGCGGCGGGAAGGTTGCCTTTAAGCATATATAAATAATGTGGAGCATAATTAATCTGTTTCCGGTAAGCCGTAAGCATCGCCCGTCCGATTCCCTGCCGCTGTCTGTCGCTTTTGACATAAAGTGCATAAATTTCATAAACGATTCCGATATCGTCGCGAGCCGGCCCTGCCCATAAATAACCGGAAACCTCACCGTCGTCATAGACAAGAATGGTATATTTGCCGTTATCTGTTCGCCGTTGCCAGTCGTCGATTCTCTTTTCATCGGCCTTGCGGGTATTTAAAATTTCAGCAGGCAGCAGATTTTGGTATGCGGTCTGCCAGACTGTTGCGTTGATTTCCGCGATTTCCCGGGCATCATCAAAAGAAGCTTTTCTGACTACAGGCATCAACTTGTTCCTTCAAATATATCATTGTAATTTTAATTGTTGATGCTGTTTTCGTCAAAACAAAAAAAGCAGGACAAACCTGCTTTTTTATCGTTAATGGTGGAGC
>FR885474.1:0-3444 GCA_000436375.1 Azospirillum sp. CAG:239
ATGTTGCAATGCGGCTTATTACGCTCAAATTTCTCTTTTGCCATTTTTAATTTTTCTCCAAATTAGTTTTTAATGTTTGAAACTGCTTTCCGACGACCGGAAACGGCCGGGCATTCCGTCCCGCCGCTCCGGCTCCGTCGTAAGACAATTAGCTGTTCTTCGCCTTAACGGTCTCGGCAATTTCCCGCGGTACTTCGGCATAATGGCTGAAGACCATAGAGAACTGCGCACGTCCCTGAGACAGAGAACGCAGGGTATTTACATAACCGAACATGTTGGACAGCGGAACTTTCGCGTCAATAACGCGGGCGTTGCCGCGCTGATCCATACCGTTTACAAGTCCGCGGCGGGAGTTCAGGTCGCCGATGATATCACCCATATATTCTTCCGGAGTAACAACTTCAACCTTCATAATCGGCTCCAACAGCTTTGCACTGGCCTGACGCATACCTTCGCGGAAAGCGGCACGGGCAGCAATTTCAAAGCACATAACGTTCGAGTCGACTTCATGATAGGCACCGTCATACAGGGTACATTTGACACCGGTAACCGGATAACCGGCCAGCACGCCGGCTTCCATCGCCGAGCGCAGACCTTTTTCGACACCGGGGATGTATTCCTTCGGAACATTACCGCCGACAACAGTATTTTCAAACTCAAATCCGTCATAACCTTCAATCGGTTCAAATTTGATTTTAACCTTAGCAAACTGACCGGCACCACCGGACTGTTTCTTGTGGGTGTATTCGATATCGGCCGGTTTGGTAATCGTTTCGCGGTAAGCAACCTGAGGATCGCCCACATTGCATTCGACCTTAAACTCGCGTTTCAGACGGTCGACAATAATCTCCAGATGGAGTTCGCCCATGCCTTTGATGATTGTCTGACCGGAATCCGGGTCGGAAGAAACTTTGAACGACGGATCTTCCATCGCCAGTCTGGACAAAGCCAGACCCATTTTCTCGACGTCGGCCTTGGTCTTCGGTTCGACAGCCAGTTCAATAACCGGTTCGGGGAAAACCATGTTTTCCAAAACAATCGGCTTCGCGGCGTCACACAGCGTATCGCCGGTGGTCGTGTCTTTCAGACCGGCCAGAGCGATAATGTCGCCGGCATGAGCCTCTTTCAAATCTTCACGCTTGTTCGAATGCATCAGCAGCATGCGGCCGATACGCTCTTTTTTGTCTTTAACCGAGTTGTAAATATATGAACCGGCGGTCATCGTTCCCGAATAGATACGGGTAAACGTCAACGAACCGACAAACGGGTCGTTCATAATCTTGAACGCCAAAGCGGCCAGAGGCTCGTTGTCGCCCGGATGTCTTACTTCGACTTCGTCCGTACCCGGCTTAACACCCTCAATGGAAGGAATGTCAAGCGGAGAAGGCAGATAATCGATAACGGCATCCAACAGAGGCTGCACGCCTTTGTTTTTGAAAGCGGTTCCGCACAATACCGGAACGAACTCGCGGGCCAGCGTACCTTTGCGGATACATTTCTTCAAGGTTTCCAAAGAAACTTCCTTGCCCTCAAGATAATCTTCCATAGCCTGCTCGTCCTGCTCAACCGCAGTTTCGACCAGCGCATGGTGATATTCTTCGGCCTTGTCTTTCAGGTCTGCCGGAATTTCTCTGATTTCAATCGGAGAATCGGCCGTATCGCCGGTATAAACAATTGCGTTCATATTCAGCAGATCGACAACGCCGACGAAATCGGCTTCCGCGCCGATCGGGAGCTGCAAAGCCAGCGGCGTTGCGCCCAGACGATCCTTGATCATGTCCAGACAACGGTAGAAGTTGGCACCGATGCGATCCATTTTGTTGCAGAAACAAATACGGGGAACGCCGTACTTGTCGGCCTGACGCCAGACAGTTTCCGACTGGGGCTCAACGCCTGCAACCGAGTCAAACACCGTGATTGCGCCGTCCAGAACGCGGAGCGAACGCTCAACCTCTACGGTAAAGTCAACGTGACCCGGCGTATCAATGATGTTAATGCGGTGGTTTTTCCAAAAACAGGTTGTTGCGGCGGAAGTAATGGTAATGCCGCGTTCCTGCTCCTGCTCCATCCAGTCCATGGTGGCGGCGCCGTCATGGGTTTCACCGATTTTGTGGTTTACACCGGTATAATAAAGGATACGCTCAGTTGTGGTTGTCTTACCGGCATCGATGTGAGCCATGATGCCGATGTTTCTATACATTTCCAGTTTATGTGTACGAGCCATTGTAATATCCCTATATTAGAACTTGTAATGAGAGAAAGCCTTGTTCGCTTCGGCCATTTTGTGGGTATCTTCGCGTTTCTTGACGGCGGCACCCTTGTTGGCGAAAGCGTCCAGCAGTTCGTTGGCAAGTCTGTCTGTCATGGTTGTTTCGGAGCGTTTCTGAGCGGCGGCAATAATCCAGCGGATAGCCAGAGCCTGACGACGGTCAGCGCGGACTTCGACCGGTACCTGATAAGTGGCACCGCCGACGCGGCGGGAACGGACTTCGACAACCGGTTTAACATTCTCAATAGCTTCGTTAAAAACGGTTAATGCATCCTGTTTGGTTTTGGAAGCCAGAATGTCGAAAGCGGAGTAGACGATTTTTTCGGCTACGGCTTTCTTGCCGTCTTCCATAACATTGTTAATAAATTTTGCGACTACCTTGTCATTGTATTTTGCATCAGGCAGTACGATTCTTTTTTCAGCACTATGACGACGTGACATTATCTATCTCCTATTTAGGTCTCTTGGCGCCGTACAGAGAACGACGTTTACGACGTTTAGAAACACCCTGGGTATCCAAGGTACCGCGAATGATATGATAACGAACACCAGGCAAGTCTTTTACACGGCCTCCTCTAATCAGCACCACTGAGTGTTCTTGCAGGTTGTGACCTTCACCAGGGATATAGCTGATTACTTCAAAGCCGTTTGTCAGGCGAATACGGGCTACTTTACGCAGCGCGGAGTTCGGTTTTTTCGGGGTCGTTGTATAAACCCTCGTACAAACACCACGTTTCTGCGGGCAAGCCTTCAAAGCCGGGACTTTGTTTCTTTTCACTTTTGGTGTTCGTGATTTACGAATTAACTGATTAATTGTAGGCATCACTAATTTCCTTAAAATTCATTACGTTTGTTAACATAAAAAACCCGATTCACCGAGCGCTCCCGCTCTTCGTGAAACAGGCTAAAAACTTACCTAAAGAACCCTTCCGGGCTATTTATATCCATTTTTAATTGCCTCTTCTCAACCTGCATGAGGCATCAAAGATTGAGCGCATACTAGATTCACTTTCCTTATTAGTCAACAGCTTTTTTACAAAAAAACGCCTTTTTGAGTCCAAAAAATCTTTACCTTCCGTTAACTTCTTTTCGTGCTGCCGTTTACAAAAGCCGTCCCCGACTCTCTTTCGCCGTTTCGGGCGAGTCGGCTTTTGCAGACCGGCGGCTGCATTTTT
>FR885474.1:3466-28975 GCA_000436375.1 Azospirillum sp. CAG:239
TTGCAGACCGGCGGCTGCATTTTTGAGTCCAATTGAGTCCAAAATTCACCGAAGATTAACCAATCCGTCATATACTCGGCTCAAACTCTAAGATTCGGAGACAAGCAATGAAAACAGTTTTCATCGCACTGGGCATTTTGCTTCTCTGCGGCTGCTCAACCTCATCGGGACGCCTTTCAGTAATCGTACCGGCCGGCGTCGGCATTAACGAATTCGGATTGGAACACAGTACTGTCAAACACAACATTACAGGCTCGGACACAACGCCGATTTTGCTGTTTGTGCCGCTCGGACAGCCAAGTTTCGACCTTGCCGTCCACGACGCGCTGCAAAAAGGCCGCGGACAGATTCTGACCGACGCCGTCGTTACCGACACCACCCGCTGGTTTGTTCTCTTCGGCTGGAACCGGATTGAAATAAGCGGCAATGTCGTCGATTTGCAATAAGGAGACACCGCAATGTCTAAAATATTCCGTTGCCTGCTTTGTCTGTTCCTTGCCGGATGTTCGGTATCCGAGGGACAATACGCCTTCGTCTCCGACCGTCCGCTTAAGCTGTCAAACCTGACCGGCAAAGGCGGCGCGCCGGTTTCATGGGCACAGGCATTGTCCCGGCAGCACGTCGTCGCGCTCGTGCCGTTCAGCGAAGCGCCGTCTCCACAGGCGGCGGTAGCACTGATTTTACGGGAATATAAAGGCGACTACATGACCAATGTCAACATCAGGCTTACCGGCGTGCAGTTGATGCCGCTCTATCGCTACCGCTCTTGGCGCATCAGCGGAACGGTCATACGTCTTCAGCACCCCTGACCGCCTTTCGGCAATGGCACAAAAATTGCATAACGAGCAAAAAGTCCTTGCCAGAAACGCAATATGATAATATTTTCAACTCATTATTCCGAACCCAGAAACAAGGACTTTTTAAATGGAAAATAAAGACATAGCTTCCGCAAAAAGAACGATTGACAAAGAAGTCGAAGCCCTCCGCATGATGGAAGGCGAACTTGACGACACCCTCAGCAAGGCGCTGGACGTCATGCAGAACGCCAAGGGCCGTGTCATCATTACCGGCATGGGCAAATCCGGACATATCGGCAGCAAAATCGCCGCCACCCTCGCCTCAACCGGCACCCCGTCCTTCTTCGTCCATCCCGGCGAAGCCAGCCACGGCGATTTGGGCATGCTGACAACCGACGACGTTGTGGTTGCCATATCCAATTCCGGCGAAACCAGAGAGCTTTCCGACATCATTCTTTATTGCAAAAGATACGGCATTCCGCTGATTTCCATTACCAAAAACCCCAACAGCACGCTGGGCAAAACCGGCGACATTCTCTTAAAGCTGCCCGACGACGGCGAAGCCTGCCCGCTCGGACTGGCCCCCACGTCCTCTACAACCGCAACACTGGTTCTGGGCGATATTCTGGCAGTCTGTCTGTTGGAACGCAAAGGCTTTTCCAAAACCGATTTTCGTCAGCGCCACCCCGGCGGCAAGCTTGGATCATTCCTTCAGAAAGTTTCCGACCTGATGCACAAAGGCGGCGAAATGCCGCTGGTTAAAGAAGGAACGCCGATGCAGGATGCCCTGCTTGAGATGACGTCCAAAATGCTCGGCTGTGTCGGCATTGTCGGCGGCGACGGCCGCTTGCTCGGCATCATTACCGACGGTGACCTGCGCCGTTGCCTTGCACCCGACATGCTCAGCAAAAAGGCCGACGACGTCATGACCCGGAATCCGAAAACCGTTGCCCCTGACGTTCTGGCCGCCGAAGCCGTCAACACCATGAACAACACTGGCAAAGGCATTACTCAGCTCTTTGTCGTCGAAGACGGAAAACCAGTCGGTATCATTCATCTGCACGACTGCCTGCGCGCGGGAGTAGCCTGATTTGTTTGACCATCGCAAGCTCGATTCGTATTTCAGCGGCGACAGCCTCGGTTCCGGCGGCAAAAAGACGGAAGTGTCCCGGCATACCCGGATAATCCGCCTGACCAAACTTTTGCTGCCGGCCATCGCCGCCCTGCTTATCGGCCTGCTGATTCTTTTTCCCAGCCTCAAAAAGACCAATGACGAATTTTCCATAGACATCACTTTTCCCAAAAAGGGCGAGTTGGAAAAACTGCACATGGAAAATACGGTTTTCTACATCACGGACAAAAACAACAAAGTCAACAACTTTACCGCAAAAAACGTCGATGAAACCGAACCGGGGTCAAAACTGGTCAAACTCATCGACCCGGACGGCGTTCTGCCCTCCGAAGACGGTTCCTGGATCAACATCAAGTCGCCTGTCGGCTACTTCAACCAAAACACCAACGTCCTCAACCTGATAAATCAGGTCGACGTCTTCTACAGCGACGGCATGACAGCCCGAACCGAAGAGGCCACATTCGACTTTAAGGCCGGCAAAGGCTGGGGGGACAAGGAAGTCACGTCCGAAGGCGTTTTCGGAACTCTCAAATCGCAGGGATTCGAATTTTACACCGAAAAAGGGCTGTTAATCTTTACCGGCAAGACATACATTACGGTAGAGGAAGAAAGTTTGAAGGGAAACAACCATGAATAAATTTTTTGCCGCTGCCTGTCTGCTGGCTGTTTTCACAATGCCGGCCCGCGCCGAAAAAATTAATCTGGTGGCCGACGACCGCGTCGAATGGCATCAAAACGAACAGAAAATGGTTGCCGTCGGCAATGCCGTCGCCAGCAAACAGGACATGAGCGTCCGCGCCGACACGATTACCGCCTTTTACGAAAACGCCGGCACCGCGTCTGACCGGCAAAAGAGCAAATCGCAGATTAAAACCGTTCACGCCCAAGGCGGCGTCGTTATGAAATCAGCCCGCGCCGACGGTTTCGGCGACACCCTTGATTATGACGTTGCCGCCGACACCATGGTTTTAAGAGGACGTCCGGCCAAAATCAAAACCGAAACCGAAGACATTACCGCCCAGGGCAGCATAACTTATTACCCGTCAAAACAACAGGCCGTTGCGCTTGACAATGTCATCGCCACCGACGCGCAAAAGAACAAGGTTTACGCTGACCGCATGATCAGCTTTTTTGAAAAAAACGCGCAGGGTGCTCTGGAAATGAAAAGGGTCGAAATCTACGACAACGTCAAAATCGTAACCAAGGACGCCGAAGTTACCGCCGACCGCGGCGTATATCTGCCCAAAGACAATCTGGTCAACCTTTATGACCGTGTCGTCATCAAACAGGACGGCAACTTTATCCGCGGCGACTACGCCGTTACCGACCTCAGTACCGGCGTCAGCCGTCTGCTGACCCGCAAAGGTTCAGGCAAACGCGTTTCCGGAGTCTTTCGCGAAAAAGACAAAGACGAAAAGAAAAAAGGCGGAACGCCGGCGCCCGAACAAAAACAAACCGCTCCGGACACACAGTCTCAAGCCCGGCCGGCAACCGGCGCTGAACCGGAAAAAACGTGGGAACTCGGCACCGCCGATTAACTTAACAGGAAATGTCCATGCTGAAAAAAAACGACTGCAATATGAATTCGACGCTTGAGGTTTTCAATATCGGCAAAAAATATAAAAACCGTCCGGTATTGCGCAATGTTTCGCTTAACGTCCGCCGCGGCGAGGCCGTCGGCCTGCTCGGTCCGAACGGCGCCGGCAAAACCACCTGCTTCTACTGCGTCACCGGACTGATTACCCCTGACTACGGCGACGTACATATCGACGGACAGGACATTACCAATCTGCCGATGTATCGCCGCGCCCGCATGGGCATCGGCTACCTGCCGCAGGAAGCCTCCATTTTCCGTTCGCTGAGCGTGGAAGACAATATCAAGGCGATTTTGGAAATCGTCATTGACGACGAAAGCCGGCGCGAAAACATGCTGGAAGAGCTGCTGTCCGAATTTTCAATTGCTCATCTGCGCAAATCGCCGGCAATTGCACTGTCCGGCGGCGAACGGCGCCGACTGGAAATTGCCAGGGCTTTGGCCAGCCAGCCAAACTTCATCCTGCTCGACGAACCGCTGGCCGGTATTGATCCGATTGCCGTTTCCGAAATCCGCAATCTGGTTTCGCAGCTCAAGCACCGCGGTCTCGGCGTTCTGATTACCGACCACAATGTCCGCGAAACGCTGGACATTACCGACCGCGCTTATATTCTGCACGGCGGAACTGTCCTGATGGAAGGAACGCCGGACGAAATCGTCGCCAATAAAGAAGTCCGCAAAGTTTATCTGGGCGATAATTTCTCAATGTAAATCCGGGGAGGCTTAAACAATGGCGGTTACACCCCGCATAGAAATAAAGCAGTCCCAATCCCTGTTAATGACCCCGCAGCTGCGGCAGGCAATAAACCTTTTGCAGCTTTCGAACGTGGAACTGAACGAACTCCTCGCCAAAGAACTGGAACACAATCCTTTTCTGGAACGCGAGGACGATCGTCTGGCCGACGCCGAAGACGGCAAAGCCCCGACAATTGACGACTATCCATCGGCCGGCGAAACACCGGCGGCCGAGGAAGACTTTGCCCCCGACATCGACTGCGACAACGAATTTGACGATTTCGCCAGCGACCGCGAAGGCTACGAAGGCGGAAGCGACTATTCCTGGGACGAATATGCCGCTTCCAAAACCCGCAGTCCCGACGATGAATTTGACTTTTTCGAAAAGAAACTCAGCGGCAGAAAGTCATTGTATGAGCTGCTGGACGAACAGATTTCGTTGAATTTTTCCGTCCCTCGCGATAAAGTCATCGCCTCGCGGCTGACCGCCTTTCTTGACGAAAGCGGCTACTTCCGCGGCGATACGGAGGAAATCGCCGCCAAACTTAATCTGCCCAGCGAAGAAATCGAAAAAATCCTAAACCGCATGCAGACTTTCGAACCGTCCGGCATTTTTGCCCGCAGTCTAAGCGAATGCCTGGCCATCCAGCTCAGGGATAACAATCGTCTTGACCCGCAGATGCAAAAGCTGCTGGACAACCTTGACCTGCTCGGACAGCGCAAATTCAGGGAACTGAAAAAAATCTGCGCTGCCGACGACGAAGATCTGGCTTCGATGATTGCCGACATCAGGGCGCTCAATCCAAAACCTGCCGCCGGCTACGACAATGACAACGCCGTCTGCGTCATTCCCGACGTTTTTGTCCGCACCAATAAACAAGGCGATTATCTGATTGAACTCAACAACATGTCCCTGCCGCGTATTTTGATTAATCGCGAATACTACAGCGAAATCAAAGCCGGCAGCGCCAAAAACCGGGAAGCCAGACGTTACCTGAAAGAACAGCTCGGGCACGCCGGTTTTCTGATAAAGGCCCTGCATCAGCGCGCCACGACCATTCTCCGGGTCAGCGAGGAAATCGTCCGCCGCCAGCGCGATTTTTTCGAAAAAGGCGTGGATCATCTCAAACCGCTTCTGCTCCGGGACATTGCCGAAACGCTGGAAATGCACGAAAGTACGGTGAGTCGGGTTACCGCTCACAAATACATGCACACACCCCGCGGCATTTTCGAGCTGAAATACTTTTTCTCGGCCGCCGCCGGAACTTATACCGGAGAAGAGAACACTTCAGTCGTCAGCATCAAGCACCAGATAAAAAGACTCATTGACGAAGAAACGCCGGAAAACATTCTTTCCGATGACAAAATTGTCGAACTGATGGCGCAAAAAGGCGTCAAAATTGCCCGGCGCACCGTCAACAAATACCGCGAAGCCATGGGTATCCCGACCTCGGCCGAACGCAAACGCCGGAAACGCAGCCGGTTCTGATTTTGAAGGCGAAAAAAATTTTAGTGTGCATAGAAGCACATGAATTTTTTGAGACCGCACAAAATTGTTTTAATAAGCCGTTATCCTATGAAAAAGTTTGCAGAACGAGATTAGTAAAGTGATTTTGAAGGCGAAAAAAATTTTAGTGTGCACAGAAGCACATGAATTTTTTGAGACCGCACAAAATCGCTTTAATAAGCCGTTATCCTATGAAAAAGTTTGCAGAACGAGATTAGTAAAGTGATTTTGAAGGCGAAAAAAATTTTAGTGTGCACAGAAGCACATGAATTTTTTGAGACCGCACAAAATCGCTTTAATAAGCCGTTATCCAAACTTTTTTGGTGTTGACTTTTCTCCATAACTAGATTATCAAATTCTCTGATTGAAATATCTATTTTTTCATAGTAAAGTAATGTTTCAAGAAAAGTTTAATCTATTTTTTGCAAGGAAGAATTATGAAAATTACATTGACAGGCAAACAGGTCGACATCGGCGACAGACTTCGCAAACATGTTGAAGAAGCCATCGAAAACTCTGTTAACAAATATTTTAATGCTCCCATCAGCTGCACCGTCGCTTTTTCCAAGGAAGGCGAAGATTTTAACGCTGAAGTAACAGTTCATCCTGCTAAAAACATCGTTCTCAAAGGTTCCGGCGTCGCCGGCGATCCGTATTCGGCTTTTGACAATGCCAATACGCACATTGCCACCCGTTTGCGTCGCAACAAAAACAAGCTCAACGACCACAAAGGCAAGCTCGGCCTGGCCGAACTCGCCAACGAAGCCGTCTTCCCCTTGCATGAAACCGAAGACGAACTGGACATTGACGTCAACGCGCCCCTGACGATTGCCGAAACCGACGCCAACATCCCGGTCTGCACCGTCAGCGAAGCCGTTATGTATATGGATCTGGTCAACGAAGCCGCCATCATGTTCAGAAACAGCGCCAACAACCACATCAGCATGGTTTATCGCCGCAAAGACGGCAATATCGGCTGGGTTGAACCGAAAGCTGAAAACTAGTTTCAATTATAAAAGGCAATAAGTTAATGAAAATCTCTGACATAATGACCGAGAAAAATGTTGTTTTGGGCCTGAAAGCCAATTCCAAAAGACAGCTTTTGCAAGAACTTTCCGACAAGGCAGCCGAAATCACGGGCATTAACGAAAGAACAATTTTTGACATCGTCCTTGAACGCGAAAATCTGGGTTCAACGGGTTTCGGCGGCGGTACGGCTCTGCCGCACGGCCGCATCCCCGAACTCGACAAAGTTTACGGCCTGTTTGCAAAATTAAACGCACCCGTAGATTTTGAAGCGGTCGACAACAAGCCTGTCGATTTGGTCTTCCTGCTGCTTTCCCCCGAAGGCAGCGGCGCCGACCATCTGACAGCGCTTGCACAGATATCGAGAATCTTAAAAGATGAAAATACCTGTGAAAAATTGAGACAAATGAACAACGGCGAAGAAATTTACGCTTTGCTTAACAACTGATATAAAGACCGGCGGAAACGCCGGTTTTTTTATGCCTGGCAATCGGCGCTTCAGAAAGATGCCCCGTCGGCTGCTCTGATTTTCCTATTCCGAAACAGACTAAAACACTTTTAGAGAGAAAAGCAGAGTTGGCTCCCGGAGCGCAGAAGCTTGAGCGTACTTGGTGTACGTGAGCTTCGAGCACCGGACGACGGCTCTGATTTTCCTATAAAAGTGTTTTAATGAACGCTGCAGGGAGTAAAATCATTCTGCTTGGCCATAACAAAGGCAAAGTCCCGGTCGTCGGTGGCGGCAATTTTGGTTCCGTCGGCGGCATAAATCAGCCACATGCTCTTGCCGTCATGAACGTCGTTTTTAATAAAGGCAACATCTTCGTCGTTCCATGAGCATAAATCGGCTTCGCTCTCGGGCAAAAGCTCATATTCGTCAAACCAGTCCTTAAATTCGTGCGCCATCGTCAGCCAGCTTTCATAATCTTTTTCTCATTGTGCTTAGATTCTAATCTTATTGCTATTTTATTAAATAAGAACTAAAATTGCAAAGTCAATTAAAAACAGGGAAAAAAATCAGATGTTTTTCAGCCTGAACAAAAAATTTATTTATACCATCGCCATCTTCTTCATCTTCACGGCCGTTCTTTTCGTATATACCTTTTACATCGTTTACGGCAGCAAAATTCAGGAAGAGCAGAAATCGACCATTCTCCGCAACCAGCAATATCTGGAACTTTTGTACGAAAACATCAACTTGCGCAAAGACCTCAGCCGGCTCATCCGTGCCGGACACGAAGACCTTGTCAGCAAAGAAAACCTCAACGTCATTCGGGGCAACAATAATCTGGAAGAAAAACAGGCGGAACTCAGCCGCGAACAGCAACGTACGGCCCAGATCGTCCAGAACTACGACGAACGCTATCAGGCAATTACCGAAGGTATCCGTCTGGTTATGGCCAGTTCGTTTCTGATTATCCTCTCCATGCTGCTCATCTGGTACCTCATGCAGCGTCTGGTACTGACCCCGATTAACAAACTGGCAGCCGTCAGCCGGCTGGTCTCTTCCGGCAACTACGACAGTCGCGTCGACATGAACGACAGGCGGCTGTTTCAAGACGAACTCGACGATTTGTCCCACACGTTCAACCAAATGCTGGACAATATCCAGAGCAGCATCCGTCAGATAAAAAATCAGGAAACCTTTCTCCAGTCAATTATCGACGGCATTCCGGACGGTATACGCGTCATCGACAAAGACGGCAACATCGTCATCGCCAATAAGGAATATTACCGCCAAATCGGCAGCAGCCAAAACTGCATCGGACAAAAATGCTTCGCTTCGTCACAAAAAAGAAACGGCTTTTGCCCGCCAAGCACGTTTACCTGCCCGCTCCGCGAAATCATGGACAAAGACGAGGCAAATGTCAAAGTCATCCAGCAGTTTGCCAACGAACCCGGACGCCACTTGGCCATCAATGCGGCGCCGCTGTATATCGACGGCCAAAAGACCTACATTGTCGAAGCCATCCGCGACCTGAGCGAAGACATTCGTTTCTCTCATCAGCAAAAACTTTCCTCGCTCGGATTCCTGGCAACCTCGGTCGCTCATGAAATGAAAAACCATCTTGGTTCCATCCGCATTATCATTGAAGGTCTGCTGACCAAATTCCACAACGCCCCCGAAGACAAAAGCGAAGAAAAAAAATACCTGTCGCTCATCAACGACGAACTCAACGTCTGCGTCGACGTTCCCGAACGTTTGCTGAAACTGGCTCAGTTTTCCTCCGACACCAATCAGGACATCGACTGCATTTCCGGCATAAACGACGTTCTGGCGCTTTTAGACTACGAAGCCAAACACAACGGCGTCAACATTGAGTTCCGGCACCCCCAAAGCGAACTACACATCCGCGGCTCGGAAGGCGACTTCAAAATGGCGCTGATAAACCTGATTCAAAACGCTTTCAAGGCCATGCCCAACGGCGGCAATCTGAAAATCGAAGCCCGCAGAAAACGTTCGGAAATCGAAATCAGGATAATCGACGACGGCATCGGCATTCCTGCCGACAAAATCAACCGCATCTTTGAACCGTTCTATTCCGAAGGCAGTAATTCCTCCCGCAGCAGCGGTACAGGCCTGGGTCTGTCCATCGTCAAATCGATTGTCGAAAACTTCCGCGCCTCAATCAAAGTAAACAGCGAAGAGAAGAAAGGCACCTGTTTTACGCTCAATTTTCCGGTCTCACCGAAGAAATAAATTGCAAAAATAAAAATTAAGGTTTATACAGGTAAAAAATCATTAGCAAAATTGATAAGGAAAATTTTATGAGTAAAGAAGAACTGCTTGAACTGACCGGCGATGTCATCGAGAAACTGCCGAATGCCATGTTCAGAGTCAGACTGGAAAACGGCGTCGAAATTCTGGCTCATACGGCCGGCAAAATGCGCAAGTTTCGTATCCGCGTCATGGTCGGCGACAAGGTCGATATTGAAATGACGCCTTACGACCTGACCAAAGGACGCATTACTTTCCGCCATAAAGATTAAATAAAACCCCGTAACGGGGTTTTATTTTGGCCTAGAAAAGTTTTATACAGGCAAAACCGCCCAACAGAAGCAACAGAAACAAAACGGACAGCATACCCAGATTTTTCTCTATGTAATCTTTCATCGGTTCGCCGTATTTCTTCAACAACCAGGCCACCAGATAAAAGCGCATTCCGCGCGCAACGACCGAAGCCAACATAAAGACGGCAAAATCCAAATGAACCACGCCGCTGGCAATGGTAATTACCTTATACGGGAAAGGCGTAATGCCGGCGCCGAAAACAATCCAGGCACCCCATTCGTGATAATAATCCTTAAAGACGTCAAACTGGTGCATATAACCGTAAAAAGTCAAAATCGGCCGCGCAATCAAGTCAAAGAAGAAAACGCCGATGGCATAGCCGAAAGCGCCGCCCAACACGCTGGCAATCGTTGCAATGCCGGCAATCCGCCAGGCTTTCGTCGGTGCTGCCAAAACCATCGGAATCAGCATAACGTCCGGCGGGATGGGAAAGAAAGAACTCTCGATAAACGCAACCGCAAACAAAAAATACATCGCGTTGCGGCGCGACGCCAAATTAAGCATATAGTCATAGGTCGCTTTGACCAGAGCATGAAAACAATCGGAAAATTTACGCAGCAACATCTGTCATCCTTATAAAAATTTATAAAGATGATAACATCATTATTTTAGAAGCAAAGCTAATTTTTTTATCGTATCGCGATTTTCCACATAAATAATCCGGTCATGCTTCAAACGCGGCTTAACTTCTTCAAAACGCTCGGCATCGAAACTGACGCAGACCGCCTTCGGAATGTTTTTGTTCAGATAAAGCACCGCAGCATTCACGTCATTGACGGAAAAAAAGCTGAATCTCAGTTCATTGATGGCGTCACGGATCGAAAGGTCAAAGGGATTGTAATCTTCCAAAAGCAGAATGTCGTGCGCTTTCTGTCCGGCACAGTAGGTTTCGACAATTTCCATAAAGTTTTCCATGTCCAGCGGCTTGGGCAGATAATGCGCAACGCCTTTTGCCACCGCCAGCCCTTTGTCGGCCTCTACAGTTGTCATAATTACCGGCGCCCGAACCCTGGTCTCCTCGTCCAAAAGCTGCAGCACTTCCCAGCCGCTGACGTCCGGCATGTTAATATCCAGCACCACGACATCGGGATGTATCTCTTTGGCATAAAGCAGAAACTTATAGGCATTGGTTGCCGTAAAAACCTTATAACCGCGCGCTTCCAAAAGATTGCGGTAAAGGTCGAGAAAAAAAAGATCATCATCAAGCATAAAAACCCGGCCGGCGTTTTTTTCTTCCATATTCCGTCTCCAGCAAATTCTGTTTAACGGAATATATATAATCCGCCTTGCCTACTTTTTAAGGGCAAGATATGCCTGATAGGTATTCTTCAACAGCATGGCTATCGTCATCGGCCCTACGCCGCCGGGAACCGGCGTAATGAAAGCGGCCTTTTCGACAACGTCATCAAAATCGACATCCCCGCATAACCGGCCGTCAACTCGGTTGATACCGACGTCGATAACCGTTGCGCCGTCCTTTATCCAGTCTTTTTTAACCATCTTCGGACACCCGCAGGCCACAATCAGAATATCCGCCTGCCGGGAAATTTCCGGAAGATTGCGGGTTTTCGAATGAACGACCGTTACCGTACAGTCGTTGTTCAGCAGCAAAGACGCCAGCGGTTTGCCGACAATATTCGAACGCCCGATAATAACGGCATGCAAACCCGACAAATCCCGGTGCACCGTTTTAAGCAAATGCAAAATCCCTGCAGGCGTTGCCGAAACAATCGCCCTTTCGTCTTTAAGCAGAAGCCGGCCGGCATTAAGAGGCGTAAAACCGTCCACGTCTTTTTCAGGACAAATCCGTTCAATTACCCGCCGTCCGTCAATATGTTTCGGCAAAGGCAGCTGCACCATAACGCCGTGAATACCGTCGTTCTCGTTCAGACGGTCAACCAGAGCCAGCAATTCGGCCTCGGTCGCCTCTCCGGGAAGATGATGCAAATCACAATCCATGCCGGCCGCCCACGCCGCCTTCTGTTTGTTGCGGTCATAAATCAGACTGGCTTCATCGTCGCCGGCCAATACAACCGCCAAATGCGGCCGATGCCCCTTTTGGGCAAGTTCCGCCGCCAACGCTTCGCGCAAGGCCAGAGCCGTTTCTTTTCCGTTAATGAGTTGTGCCGTCATCTTACGCCTCCTCCGACAGACTTTGCAGTTTTTCGGCAGTTTCCGCCGCAAACGGCAGTTGCAGTTTTTTACAGCGGTCGGTTTCTCCGCCGATAAGTTTAATTTCGCTTTTGGGCAGCCGTAGCAGACGCCCCAAAAATTTCACCAGTTCCTGATTGGCTTTGCCTTTCTCGGGAACGGCAATAACATTGATTTTAAGATACGACAGGCCGTCCGCGGCGACAAACACGCCTTTGACGGAACAGGAAGACGAGTTTGGCGACAGCCGCACCCGCAAAATGATTGAATCGCCTTTCCGTTCAAAAAACAATGCCGTTTTCCCGTTTAATTCAAAATCAGACTACACGGCGAACAACAGGACGTCAGAAAGCCGGACAACCCTGTATACAAAGAAGTACGGGGAGCCGGCTTATTTGCCAAATCTTTGTCAGTCAGCCGTCAGACGGATTTTCTTACATGACCATTTCGGACAGCCGATAAACCAATCGCCCGATGAAAAGGAGAATAAGCAAAAGAATAAAGGGGGAAAAGTCAAAACCGGAAACAGGCGGAATTTTGCTGCGGATTTTGGCATATACCGGTTCGGTAGCCTTTTCCAAAATTTCCATGGTCTTTTTGGCATATTTATTGTCAGCTTCCAGAATTTTGAAGTGAATCAGCCAATGCAGAACGACCTCAACGACCACGACCTTAAAATAAATATCCACGACCAGAGCAATAATATAAAAGAAAGGCTCCAATAAAGCACCCATAGAAAAAACTCCTTAAAATTAAAACATTCATTGATAAGTTAATCGCTATTTTCGGGTTTGTCTACAGCAATTATAAACTTACGCCATCATAACTTCCGTTATGCTTCTCGTCCTTGCAGTTCGCGAAAACGGGACATGTCAAAAGCGCGGCGGCGAACTTCGGAATAATTGTATTCCGGCGCGTCTTTCAACGGCGGCCGGCGGCCGCTCAGCCGTTCAATATGGGCAGCCAGGCTCTCTCGCGTCTGACGGTTCTCATTACCCATGCGCTTCATCATCATCATTTCGCCCATGCTGTGATCGTAACGGCTCTGATATTGCGACGGATTCATCGACTTGACCATTTCTTCCCGCAGCCAGTCATACCAAACGTAATTCGGCTGCATATCGCGGTCTCCGGCATGAGAAACGCCGTAGCCGTTGTCGACATATCCGTGGTTGAGGCCGGCCTCATAGGCAGCGCGCCCCATGTTTTCCAAAGCCGGCTCAGGAAGGTTCCAATACAGATCGTGCTCTTTCAGCTGTCTGACCGCCCGATAATACTCAAGAGCCTTCTCATATTCGCTTTTTTCGACCTTGCGGTCCGCCTGATCCTTGGTAGTCTGCTTAATCATGCTGCGCATCTGGCGAAGTTTGGTCAGCTTGTAGGTCAGCTCGTTGGCCTTGTCTTTCGCTCCCTTGAAAACGCTGTTCTGATAAAGCGAAATGCAAACCATCAGTTCAGCCTCGCGCTGATACGACATTTCAAGAAACTCATTGCGTTCGTTCAAATCCTCATGGGAAACGAAACCGTCGTTCATATGCTTGATAATGCTTTCGGTTTCGTCCAGCCAGCGAAAATATTCGCGGCTGGACGTGCTCTCGGAATTAATCTGCTCATATGAATCCGCCAGCATAAACTGCAGGTCTTCGCCGATATCCATGGCTATCTGATGCTGCATTTCGTCAACGCGCAGATCCTGGTTGCCGACTTTCAGTTTCACGTCTTTCGGCGCCAGCGCCATCTGCCGGGCAACAATATCGCCCTCTTCTTTGCTGACCCGAAAACGGTTCTGCACGGCTCTGCTGATAATATCCTGTGGTGACCGGCCCCGCGTCTGCTGGCTGATTTCCAGATTGGTCAGCCCGGTATTGATTGCCTTCTGCATCCGGCGCAGATGTTCCAGTCTTTCCGAATTTTGCGGTTGTTCAAACATAACGGCCTCCGTTGGCAATACGCTTATTTAACTTCCTCAAAGATGATTTTTGCCTGTTCCAGCCAGATGATGCGGTCGATAATCCAGTTGCTTATCTGCTCAATTTTTTCAAGTTCGACCCCCATCGCCTGACCGACGCGGCCGATAAGCAGGGTTTCCTGATCGGAAAGCTCGTCGTCCGCATGTGCCAGAACGCACATTTCCTTAATCAGTTCCAAAGCGGCGCGGCGGTTGTCGATAACCTTGACGGCATTGACGACTTCCTCGTCGCTGTCAATTTTAAGAATTTCGTCGACCCGCTTGTCGGAAATGCCGTAAACTCGGGCCATGCTGCGGATAAAAGCCAGTTCGTCTTCATCAAGGTGTCCGTCGGCGCCGGCCAGCCGCGAAAAAGCCTTCATAAAGGCCACTTTCTGATCTTCGGTCAATTTAGATAAAACTTCCATATCCTGCTCCATGTTAAGCACCACCATTGTCTAATTCCTTTATAACAATTGTTTCAGGCAAATGATACTAAATTTTTGTCCGATTAGCAACAGAAAAGCTGAAACGGCAGAAATAATGCGCCAAAATCCGTGGACACCGCTAAAAATTCGTTGAAAACTCCGGCGCATTAACCTAAACTGATAAACAGAACATAATTTTAAAGAGAATAACGTGGTAAAAAAATATTATATTAAAACTTTCGGCTGCCAGATGAACGTTTACGATTCACAACGCATTGCCGCTATTCTGAAAAATCTGGGCTACGAAGAGGCGCCGACGCCCAAAGCGGCCGACCTGATTATTTTCAATACCTGCCATATTCGGGAAAAGGCTGCCGAAAAGGTCTTCTCCGACCTCGGACGCATCAACCTTATCAAACAGGAACGCGCGGAAGAAGGAAAAGATACCATTATCGGCGTCGTCGGCTGTGTCGTGCAGGCAGAAGACAGCGAAATTGCCAAACGCGCACCCTTTGTCGATTTTGCAACCGGGCCGCTGACTTACCACCGGCTGCCCGAAATTTTGTCCCGGGTGGCGCGCAAACGCGGTATCAGCATTATCGACACCGAATTTCCGGCCGTCGCCAAATTTGACTCTCTGCCCGAAAACAGGGCGGAAGGCGGCCTTTCCTATCTGGCCATTCAGGAAGGCTGCAACAACTTCTGCACTTACTGCGTCGTTCCCTATACGCGCGGCGTCGAATATTCGCGCCCGGTTGCCTCGGTTCTGAGGGAAGCGCGCCGGCTGGTCGAAACCGGCAGCGTCGAAATCAATCTTCTCGGACAAAACGTCAACTCCTATCATGGCGAAGACGAAAACGGCCGCGAACGCAATCTGGCCTACCTGCTGCGCCGCATTGCCGAAATTGACGGGCTGCAGCGCATCCGCTATACCACGTCTTACCCGGCCGACGTTGACGACGACCTTATCGCCTGCCACCGCGACCTGAAAAAATTGATGCCATACCTGCATCTGCCGATTCAGTCCGGTTCCGACAGAATTCTCAAGGCCATGAACCGCCGTCACAATTCCTCAGACTATTTGCGCATCGTCGAAAAACTGCAACAGGCCAACCCCGCGCTCAGAATGTCTTCCGACTTCATCGTCGGCTTTCCGGGCGAAACCGACGAAGACTTCAAAGCAACGCTTGACGTCGTCGACAGGGTCAAATATATTCAGGCCTTTTCGTTCAAATACAGCCGCCGGCCGGGAACCCCCGCCGCGGTCATGAACGGCCAGGTGGAAGAAAAAGTCAAAAAAGAACGCTTGGAAATTCTGCAGAACCTGCTATTTTCGTATCAGTTAAAGTTTAATAAAGAATGTCTGGGTAAAATAATGCCAGTTCTTTTCGAAACCAGAGGCAGACATGCCGGCCAACTTATCGGCCGCACCCCGTACATGCAGAACCTGCATGCTAAACTGGACAAGGAAAAACTGAACAAAATAATCAACGTCAGAGTAACCGAAGCAACGACCAACTCGCTCAGCGGTGAACCTGTCTGAACACAAAAGGAACAAAGGAGAAGACCATGGCTGAAGTAAATTTTGAACTCTATAACAACCAGCTTGTTCAGCAGCTGGTCGGTGCCTCTGACGCCAACCTGCGCCTGATTGAGAAAATCCTGAACGTCGAAATCAGCTCTTTCGGCAACCAGATAAACATCAAAGGCAGCCAGGACGCCGTCGATCAGGCCAAAACCGCCATTGACCTGTTGTACGGAAAAGTCAGCAAAGGCATAGAAATCGGCGAGCAGGAAGTTAAGGCCGCCGTTCGCATGAGTGAAGAAGGCCCCGAAAAAATCGACGGGCAGAATCTTAACGACATCGTACTCAAAACCAAAAAACGACATATCTATCCCCGTTCCGCCACTCAGGCCAAATATATTCAGGAAATGATGAAAAACGAGCTTGTTTTCGGCCTTGGCCCTGCCGGTACCGGTAAGACCTACCTGGCCGTTGCGCTCGCCGTTTCCATGATGCTGGAGGGAAAAATCGACAAGATTATCCTTTCCCGTCCGGCGGTCGAAGCCGGCGAAAACCTCGGTTTTCTTCCCGGTGACCTGAAAGACAAGGTCGACCCGTATCTGCGCCCGCTGTATGACGCCCTTTATGAAATGCTGCCGGCCGAACAGGTCGACAAAAAGCTGGCCATCGGCGAAATCGAAATCGCGCCGCTGGCTTTCATGCGCGGCCGCACGCTATCCAACGCCTTTGTCATTCTCGACGAGGCACAGAACACAACACCGATGCAGATGAAAATGTTTCTGACCCGTCTGGGCGAAAACTCCCGCATGGTCGTCAACGGCGACCTCAGCCAGGTTGACCTTCCCCGCGGCGTCATATCCGGCCTCAAAGACGCGCTCGACACGCTCGAAAACGTCAGCAGCATCAGCTCGGTAACCTTCAGCGCCAACGACGTCGTCCGTCACGGTCTGGTTGCCAAAATCGTAAAGGCTTATGAAGAGAAAGGCAAAAAACAACACGGCTATGACTAAAACCAACCTGACAATTACCCTGAACGAACCCGGCTGGGAAGAGCAGATTCCCAATTTGCAACAGCTTGCCAACGATGTTCTGGTCAATGCGCTTGAGTACGTCGAAGCCAATGAAGACATAGACTTTCTCGGCACTGAAAAACCGGTCGACATCAACCTCTGTCTCAGTGACGACAACGAAGTCCATACGCTCAACCGCGATTTCCGCGGCATGGACAAACCGACCAACGTCCTTTCCTTTGCAGCCGTTGACGATCCCGACTTTGACCGAAACACGGAACTTTTCGGCGAAATCGAACTCGGCGACATCATCATTGCGCTCGAAACCATGCAGCGTGAAGCGGCCGACAAGGGAATTCCGCTGCGCGACCATTTCTGCCACCTGTTTACCCACGGCATTCTGCATCTTCTCGGTTTCGACCACATCGAAGACGACGAGGCGGAATATATGGAAGAATTCGAAATCAACATACTCAAACGCTTAAACATCAAAAATCCCTACGGAGAAGATTAAAACACCATGACGGAAGAAAATCACAAAGAATCTATCTGGCGCCGTTTCAAAAGTCTGTTCGGCGGCAAACAGCAGGAAACCGTCCGCGAAACCATCGAGGACCTGATAGAGGAAGCCAATTCCGAAGGAGACTGCCCTTTCAGCGAACACGAGCAGTTGCTTTTAAATAACATTTTGTACCTTAAAGACAAAAAATGCTGCCACGCCATGATTCCCCGTGCCAACATTATCGCCTTTCATAAAGACGGAACGGTTCGCGAACTTGCCGAACTGATGGTAACCCGCGGCCACTCCCGCATCCCGATTTACGGCGATTCCCTTGACGACATTCTGGGCATCATCCATATCATCGACCTGGCTAAATGTCTGCTTAAAGGGGAAGGCGACGTAAAAGTCGAAGACGTCGTTAACCGTGAGGTCAAATTCGTTTCGCCGTCCATGCGGGTCTTGGACCTGCTGCGCGACATGCAGGCCAACAAAATCCACATGGCTATGGTTATTGACGAATACGGCGGCATTGACGGGCTGGTTACCATTGAAGACCTGCTCGAGGAAATCGTCGGCGACATCGAAGACGAATACGACTTTGAAGAACAACATGTCATCATGCTGCAGGACGAAGGGCTGATTATTGCCGACGCCCGCGCCGAACTGGAAGAAATAAAAGAAGCGGCGCATCTCGACCTTTGCAAAAATCTTGACTGCGACGAACTGGAAATTGACACGCTCGGCGGCTATGTTTTCCACATTGCCCAGCGCATCCCCGCCCGCGGCGAAGTCATCGACGGACCGGACGGTATCAAATTCCGCATTCTGGAAGTCGATCCCCGCCGTATCAAAAAAGTTATGATTGTCATTCCCAAACCGGGCAAAAAAGAAAACGGCAATGTTGAATAAACTGCCCGCATACCATAAAACCATATGCCTGGCGGCCGGTTTGCTCGGCGTTGCCGCCCTGCCGCCTTACTATGTTTTTCCGGTTTTGTTTATTTCATTCGGCCTGCTTTTGTACTTCATGGACAAATCCGCAACGCCCAAACAAGCTTTTGCCTGCGGCTATTGGTTTGGTTTCGGCTGGTTTGCCTGCGGCCTTTCCTGGGTCGGCAACGCCTTGCTGATAGACGCTGCCGCTTTCGGATGGCTTTATCCACTTACGCTGCTGGCCGCCGGCGCCTTTTTCGGCCTGTTTGCAGGCATTCCCGCCGCATTGGCCTGGTATTTCAAAAACACCTATGCCCGCTGGCTGGCTTTCGCCTCTTTTTGGGTAATTTTGGAATGGATACGCAGTTTCATCTTTACCGGCTTTCCGTGGAACCTGCTCGGTTCTGTTCTCGCTTTTGACGACAGGGGGCTCCAGCTGGCTTCGTTTTTCGGAACCTACGGCTTGTCGCTGCTGGTGCTTCTCTGCGTTTCGGCGCCGACACTGATTGTCATCCGCCGCACCAAAGCTTCCGTCGCGGCCGCAGTCGGTCTCATTGCCGCCTGCACGGCTGTGGTCTGGATCTACGGACAACAGCGGCTGAAACTTTTTCCGCGGGAAACCTCGGACATTATCATTCGCATCGTTCAGCCGAGCATACCCCAAACCATGAAATGGGATGCCGCATCTCTGGAAAAAAATTTTTTCGAATACATCAGCCTCAGCCGCTCCAAACCGCTGGACGACGTCGATTTCGTCATCTGGGGTGAAACCGCGGTCCCCTATGCGCTGGATATTGAACCCGGCTACAGGGAACTTCTGACAGCCGCCGTACCCCCGCGCGGTTATCTGATTACCGGACTTGTACGCTACGAATTCACGGCTGCGGACAGATATCGGCCTTTGAATTCAATGTTCATCATTGACAAACAAGGCGAAATCGTCGATTTCTACGACAAAAGCCACCTGGTGCCTTTCGGCGAATACATCCCGCTCCGCCGTTATCTTCCGGAATGGGTGCGCCCGGTTGCCAACACCGTCGCCGACTTCAAACCGGGCAAAAGCCACAAAACATTCAAACTGAAAGACTATCCCGCTTTCGGCGCACTAATTTGTTACGAAATAATATTTCCCGCTCAAGTGGTAAACAGAAAAAACAAACCGCAGTTTCTGGTCAATCTGACCAACGACGGCTGGTACGGAACCAGTGCCGGTCCCTATCAGCATCTGGTTACCGCCCGTTTGCGCGCCGTAGAGGAAGGCATTGCCGTCATTCGGGCCGCTAACACCGGAATCAGCGCCGTAATTTCTCCTGCCGGCCAAACACTCGCCTCTCTGCCGCTGAATTATCGCGGAATAATAGACGTACCTCTTCCGGCAAAACTGTCAATTACGACCTTTTACGGGCAATATGGCAATATCGTCCCGCTTACATTCTGTTTTGTTAATATACTGCTGGCGTTTTTTTTAAGATATAAGTTGCACTAACGGTTTGAAAACAAGGCGTTAAGCGGCGCATCTCGCGAAAAACGCTCCGAATATAAAATATTATATAAAAAATCAGTTGACGAAAAGGCCATAAAATCCTATTTATATGTTATAGATTAATGAAAAGGAATAAACAATGACTGCAGACATCGTAAAAAAATCTAGCCGTGGTAGAACTCCGACCGGAGAGCCAAATCCGATTGATGTTCATGTCGGCAACCGCATTCGCCTAAGACGCACACTGCTCGGCCTCAGCCAGGAAAAACTGGCTTCGCTGCTGGGACTGACTTTCCAGCAGGTGCAAAAGTACGAACGCGGCATGAACCGTGTCGGCGCAAGCCGTCTGTGGGACATCGGCAAAGTTCTCGAAGTTCCGGTTGGCTTTTTCTATGAAGACATGGATGAAGAAGTCGCCAAACAGAGCCCGCGCATGTTCTCCCTGCCGGACAGTACGCCGCTGACTCTCGCCGAAGAAACGGAAAATTTTGACGTAGACCCGATGCACCGCCAGGAAACCATTGAACTGGTCAAAGCCTATTACAAAATTCCCAACCGCAAAGCGGCAAAATGTATGTATGACCTTATTATTGCCATGTCAAAAACGACATACAACAACAGTCATGATGAGGATATGGAGAAATAATTTCTGCATATTTCACGAAAAAAGCTGGCTTTTCGCCGGCTTTTTTTATAACCTCGCCGTAACAGAAAACAAGAGGTTGACATGAAATATCTATTTACATCAGAATCCGTTTCGGAAGGACATCCGGACAAGGTCTGCGATCGCATATCAGATGCCGTCGTCGACCTATACCTGAGCAAAGACAATTCTGCCCGTACCGCAATCGAGACGTTGGCCACGACCAACCGGATTATCATTGCCGGCGAAACCAGCTGCGGCGCCTACATCAGCCAGGCGGAAATAGAAGAAACGGTTCGGCAGGCCGTCCGCGAAATCGGCTACGATCAAAAAGGCTTCAGCTGGCAAACCGTCAACATCGAAAATCTGCTTCACCACCAGTCTTGTGACATCGCCCTCGGCGTCGACAACGACGGCGCCGGAGATCAGGGCATCATGTTCGGCTATGCAAAAAAAGAACCGGGCTTTGACAGCGCGTATATGCCGCTGGCCATTTACCTTGCCAGCCGCATTTTAAAAGATCTTGCCGACGCGCGGCATGCGAGAAAAATCCCCGGCATTGAACCAGACGCCAAAAGCCAGATAACCGTCGAATATGAAAACGGACGGCCGGTCGGCATTGCCAAAATTGTTCTTTCAACCCAGCACTCGGATAAACTTTCACAGGAAGAAGTCCGGGAAACGGCAAAAAAATACATCGCCCGCAACATTCCCGACGGCTGGATGCCTGAGGACAAAAACATTCTCGTCAACCCCACCGGTCGTTTTGTCATCGGCGGTCCCGACGGCGATACCGGCCTGACCGGCCGCAAAATTATCGTTGACAACTACGGCGGCTACGCGCCGCACGGCGGCGGTGCCTTTTCGGGCAAAGACGCAACCAAGGTTGACCGTTCTGCCGCCTATATGCTGCGTTATTTGGCTAAAAACGTGGTTGCCGCCGGACTGGCCGACGAATGTCTGTTGCAGTTGTCCTACGCCATCGGCGTTGCCGATCCGCTGTCTTTCTACATCAACTGCAACAATACGGCTCGGGTCGACGAACAAAAAATCCTTCGAACATTAAAAGAAATGACCGACCTCACGCCCAAAGGCATTATTAACCGGCTGCAACTCCGGCGGCCCATTTATACGCCAAGTTCCTCTTACGGACATTTCGGCCGCGAACCGCAGCCGAACGGTGCCTTTTCATGGGAAAAAACCGACTTAGCCAAGGAGTTAACCAAATGTTTCTGAGTGAAGCCCCAAAATTTTTCGGCCGCCGCAAAGGCCGTATTATCCGCAAAGCCAAAACAACGCTGCTTGAAGCCTTTCTGCCCGAAGTCAGACTTGCGGACGACTGCCGTTTTGACCGTCAAACCATGTTCGGCAAACCGGTTGACCGGGTATATTTGGAAATCGGTTTCGGCAACGGCGAACACTTGGCCGGACAGGCTCTCAGAAATCCGTCGGTCGGTTTCATCGGAGCCGAAGTCTTTCAAAACGGCGTCGCCAATCTGTTGAGTCTGATTACCGGTGTCAAAGAAGGAAGCAACCTGCCTGAAAAAATTACCTTAAGCAGCGGACGTCCAGACAATATTCGTGTTTACGACAATGACATGCGCCTGCTTTTTCCGCGCATTCCCGACGGCTTCCTCGACAGGATTTTCGTCCTTTTCCCCGACCCGTGGCCCAAAAAGCGCCACGCTTCCAGACGTTTCATCAACCCCGACAATCTGAAAGAACTGGCGCGGATTTTGAAAAAGGGCGGTACTCTGCGCGTCGCGACTGACCACAAGGTTTACAAAGGCTGGACCTTGCGGCAGCTGCACGAAAACCCGGACTTCCGCTGGACGGCAACCTGTGGCAACGACTGGAAACACGAACCGGCCGACTGGGTTGAAACCAAATACCAACGCAAAGCCATTCGCGAAGGCCGCCGCCCGGTCTTCCTGGATTTTGAACGGATATAAAGCCAATCCCGCATTAGCTTCCCGTTATACGAGTTTTTAATAAGAAGGATAGGTCGTAATCGTCGGCTGTATGTTCGGTTTCTCTATTTTGTCGATGTCCTCCGCCGGATATGATTGGACGTCATAAATACGCCCGCCGGATTCGTAAAGCGTATTTTGAATTTGCCGATTAACCTTCTGCGGCGTTTCATCCGAACTTATCGGCGGATTTTGCGGCAATGTTTCTGATACAGTCGGCGGACTTTCCACACTTGCAGGAACGGCACCCACGGGAGAAGCAGCCGGCGGCTGTCCGTTGTCCGCCGCAGATTCGAACCCGCCGGTATCTATCGGCTGTCCCATAATGTTTCCCTCATCGTCCCGAAAACGGACCACTGCGCTGTCATGTACGCCGGAAGCCGTCTCCGAAGCGCCGTAAATTATCGTTGACGGCTCAGCGGCATACGCTTCCGAATTAACGGCACAAAACGCCCACAGAAAAAGCGCCGCATTTCTGATTGCCTCATTCATATCAACCTCTCTGCTGATTAGAATTCCGCTTTAAGAAATAGGCGCTTTCTGCCAAAATCCAAGAGGGAAAGTTAAGAAGCCCGAGCTATCGAAACGACATTATCGTCAAGCAGACTGTAAGTGTCCTTGGCAATCAGCAGCTCTTCATTGGTCGGAATGACCAAAACCTTAACTTTTGAAGAAGGCGTGGTAATTTCAGCAGCCCTGCCGCGAATATGATTGGCCTCTTCATTCAGTTCAATTCCCAGAAAACCAAGCCGCTCACAGACTTTCTTGCGAATAAACGAAGAATTTTCGCCGATGCCCGCCGTAAAGATTATTGCGTCAACGCCGCCCAAAACGGCCAGATAGGCACCAATATACTTAATGAGGGCGTGCACGTAAACATCAACCGCCGTAATCGCATCCTGATTTCCTTCCAGATACAGTTCCTCAATGTCACGCAGATCCGTATAACCACGGGTCAGACCATACCAGCCGCTTTCCTTGTTCAGCATGGCATTAACCTCATCGGCGGTCATATTCTGGGTTTTCATGATGTGCAGCGGAATATACGGATCAATGTCGCCGCAGCGGGTACCCATAATCATGCCGGCCATCGGCGTAAAACCCATTGATGTGTCAACCGAACGGCCGTTCTCAATCGCCGTTACCGAAGCGCCGCCTCCCAGATGGCAACTGATGAATTTTCCCTTATAACCAAGCATCTTGGCCGCCTCTTCGGCAACATACTTATGAGAGGTTCCGTGGAAACCGTAACGCCGGATTTTATGCTTTTCATACTGTTCAAGCGGAATGGCATACAAAAAAGCCTCTTTCTTCATACTCTGATGAAAGGAAGAATCAAAAGTCGCCACTTGTTTGACTTTCGGCAGCAGTTCGGTAATGGCATCAATTCCGTACAAAAACGCGGCGCCGTGCAGAGGCAGCAGATCGCCGGCCTCACGGGCCTTTGCCAGAACATCTTCGTCAATAGCCACCGACTTGTCAAAATACTCGCCGCCGTGCCCCATCCGATGTCCTACGGCGTCAATCTCTTCCACGCTCTTAATCGGCCCGGCAAGCAACATGTTCAAAACTTCTTTAATCGCCTCGATATGATTATGCAGCTCAACGTCCTTAACCAGCTTTTCATTCTCGTCAACCGACATGCTGACGCGTGAACCGCTGATGCCGATACGTTCGGCCATTCCTTTGGCAACAACCTGATGACTTTCTCCGTCCATATTAAACAGCTGATATTTAACGGTAGTCGAACCGGAGTTCAGAACGAGTATCTTCTTCATAAATGCTTTCCTGTACTTGTTGTCGGAATAAAAAAACGTGGCGTCATCATAATGACACCACGTTCTTATGCCATAAAATCAGTTATTAGTCAAGTTCACTGTATCCTGGGCTATCGCCAGTTCCTCATTGGTCGGAATGACAAAAGCCCTGACTTTTGAATCCGGCGCGGTAATTTCGGCAAAATCGCCGCGCTCGTTGTTTTTGGCTTCATCAACCTTAATGCCCAGATAAGCCAGACGTTCCAAAACCAGCTTGCGCACAATCGGCGAATTTTCGCCGACGCCGGCCGTAAAGACAATTGCATCGACGCCGCCCAGCGCCGCAATATAGGCGCCGATATACTTGACGATGTTATAAACATAAACCTGCATGGCTTCCAAAACTTTCGGCTCTCCGCGATTGTAGGCGGCTTCAAAGTCGCGGGAGTCGCTGTAGCCGGTCAGACCGTATTTGCCGCTCTGCTTGTTCAGCATCTCGTTGACTTCGTCCGGAGTCAGCTTCTGGGTCTTCATAATATACAGCGGGATATACGGATCAATGTCGCCGCAGCGGGTATCCATCACAATCCCGGCCAGCGGCGTCATACCCATCGACGTGTCGATGCACTTGCCGTCCTTAACCGCGGTTATCGAAGCGCCGCTGCCGATGTGGCAGGTAATTATCTTCGATTTTTCCCCGATGATTTCCGCAGCCTTCTGCGCCACAAACTTATGCGACGTGCCGTGTGCACCGTAACGGCGGATTTTGTAGGTCGTACGCTGCTCTTCAGGCAAAGCGTAGATATAGGCCTCGGCCGGCATCGTCTGATGAAACGCGGTGTCAAAAACCACAACCTGCGGCACCGACGGCAGTTCCTTCATAACCGCACGAATAACCAACGCTGCCGACGGATTGTGCAGCGGCGCCAGCGTCGAAAGCGATTCGATGTCCTCGATCACTTTCTCGGTAACAACGACCGAACCCTTGAAAATCGAACCGCCCTGAACAATACGATGGCCGATGGCCGAAATCTCGTTCAGATTTCCGATAACGCCATCGGTCAGCAGTTTCATGACTTCGTTCAGCGCCGTTTTATGATCGGGCAAATCTACCTTGACCTCCTTTTTGTCGCCGTTGGCATATTTGATGCCGACAAACGAAGCGTCGCGGCCGATACGCTCGGCATTGCCCTTGGCAACAACTTCATAGCTTTCGCCGTCAACGTTAAACAGCTGATATTTCAGCGTAGATGAACCGGAGTTCAAAACGAGTATTTTCTTCATCACTAAGTCCTTAA
>FR885474.1:29062-55125 GCA_000436375.1 Azospirillum sp. CAG:239
CCCGCCCTATCGCAAAAACTTATTTCTGGGCCTGAATACAGGTAATCGCAATCATACCCACAATATCTTCGACCAAAGCGCCACGGGACAGGTCGTTGACCGGCGCGTTCAAACCCTGCAGCATCGGACCGTAAGCTTCGCAGCCGCAAATGCGTTGCAGCATTTTATAACTGATGTTGCCCGAGGCCAAATCGGGAAAGACCAGAACATTGGCTTTGCCGGCAACTTCGCTGCCCGGCGCCTTCTTCGCGCCGACAACGGCGTCAAGAGCGGCGTCAGCTTGCAATTCGCCATCGAGTTTAATGTTCAGACCATTATAATCGGGGTCGTTTTTCAAAGCCTCCAAAGCAATCTCCGTCGCCCGGCGAACCTTGTCAACCTGATCGCCTTTGCCGGATCCCTTGGTCGAAAAAGTCAGCATCGCGACTTTCGGCTCCATGCCGAACTTAACGGCATTTTTGGCGGCCTCTAGTGCCGTATCGGCCATTTCCTTGTCCGTCGGGTCAATGATAATCGCGCAGTCGGCAAGAATATACGGCTTGTCGTTATGAACCAAAATCAGCAGCGACGAAACGCTGGCGCCTTTTTTGGCTGATTTGATAATCTGCAGTGCCGGACGAACCGTATCGGCCGTTGAATGGTTGGCTCCGGAAACCATGCCGTCGGCGTCGCCCGCCTTAATCATCAGCGTTCCGAAATAATTGGGGTTTAAAACGGTCTTTGCCGCTTCCTCTTCGGTCATACCCTTTTCCTTGCGCAGTTCATAAAGGAGCTTGGTATATTTTTCGAGATTTGCCGATTTGGCAGGATCGACAAGTTCAATGTCTTCCAGGCTCCAGTTATGTCCGGCAAAATGTTTTTTTACCGATTCGACATCGCCGAGAATGATGACCTTCGCGGCTTTTTCGGCCGTAATCAAATGAGCGGCTTTCAAAATACGCTCATCTTCGCCCTCGGGCAGAACAATGGTTTTAACGTCTTGTTTTGCCCGCGCAATCAGACTATTTAAATAAGCACTTTCTAACATGGGATACCCCTTCATGATTAAGTTTAAAAAGAATTATCCATAATAAACAACGCCTGAGCGCAAAAGTCTATAAAAACTTTTGCTTTTTGCGGCAAAATATTATACTATCGGCTTAAATTTTATGATAATTGACGTCATTCAAAGGAAAAAACGATGGAAAGAACCCTCTCGATAATCAAACCGGACGCAACCTCGCGCAACATTACCGGCAAGGTCAACGCCATGATTGAAGAAGCCGGGCTGCATATTATCGCCCAAAAACGGATTTTGCTTACACCGGAACAGGCCGAGGAATTTTACGCCGAACACAAGGACAAGGCGTTCTTTACCAGCATGATCGAACAGATGACTTCCGCCCCGGTCGTCGTCCAGATTCTCGAAGCGGACAACGCCATCGCCCTCTATCGCAAAATCATGGGCGCCACTAACCCCGCCGTTGCCGAAGAAGGAACGATTCGCAAAACCTTTGCCCTTTCCATTGACAAAAACACCGTCCACGGCTCGGATTCGGAAGAAAGCGCCAAGCGCGAAATCGAATTTTTCTTCTCCCATATCGAAATCGTCGGTTAGGGAGTTCCGCCGTGTTCCGCATCAGAGCTGCCCTTATCGCTTTTTTTTGCCTGTTTTCGGCCTCTGCCGCCGGTGCCGGCGACATGACCTACAATGCCGAAATTACCGTTGACGTTACCGCCGAAAACGCTTCCGTCGCCAGAGAAAAAGCCATGACCGAAGCCAACCGGCAGGCGTACACCGCCGTTGCCAAACGCGTTACCACGGCCGACGGCGTCCGCCGCCTTAACGAGCTTAACGACGCGCAGATTCTGAACTTCATCAAAGAAGTTTCGATTATTTCCGAAAAAGCCTCCAACGTCCGCTACATTGCCACGCTTAATGTTGCCGTCAACGAACATATTCTCAAAACCTACATGCAGGAAAACGACATTCCCTTTGTCATCGGTTCCGTCGCCAACATTCTGATTATTCCGACCTTTAGGGAGTTCAAAACCGATGCGCCTATGCTCTGGGAAGCTGACAACCTCTGGCGCAAGGCCTGGGAACAGAATCCCCGCGCCATCGGTTCGGTCAGGTTCTTCAGCATTCCCGCCAACGGCTCAAATTATGCCGCCCTTGATGCCGAAAAGGCGCTCCGCATGGACGGTATGGCTCTCGACAAGATAGCTTTTATCAACAACACCAAAGACATTTATGTCGCCGACGCCGTATATAATGGTATCGAAGGACTGAACGTCACGCTCTATTCATACCGCGACGGCCGGGAAGAAAGCGTTTCCGTTCCGGGCGACCGTTCGCCGCAACTGTTCATCGACGCCATCAACCAGATTAGCGACCACATTTACAATCAGATAAAAAAACAAAACGTCGTCGACCGCCAGAGCAAGTCTGAAATTACCGTGCTGTATTCCTACGCCTATCTGCGCGACTGGCTGATGCTTGAAAAACAGCTGAAGGAAATCGGCTATGTCAACGGCATTTCCACCGCAGCCGTCGGTTCGGGGAAAGTGCAGTTCAAAATTACCTACATCGGCGGTTTCGACAAGCTGCTGGAAGCTTTGCGCAGCAAATACTACAATCTGAAAAGCACCGGCGATTTTTACATCATCGAAAAAATCTGAGAAAGGGAACGACCATGCCGATTACCCGCAAAAACAACCGCAACTGGATGTTCTGGCTGACTTTGTTTGTCCTGTTCTGCACCGCCGTTTACGCGCTGCGTTCGGTGCTGCTGCCCTTTGTCGCCGGCATTGTCATTGGCTACCTGCTCGATCCCTTTGCCTCCCGTTTCGAAAGATGGGGCATGAACCGCACGCTAGCCACCTTCCTGGTACTGTTTCTGGTCGCCATAATCGTTCTGCCGGCAATGGCTCTGCTCATCGGCGTCATCGATGAACAGCTAGGCCGTTTTATCAATGTCGTGCCGCAATACATCGGCTCGTTCCTGCGTAAAATCGAACCGTTCATCAACCGGCTGCATGAAAGCTTCCCAAACATGGAACCGGAAAAAATCCGCGAATACATGCGCAACAATCTGGCTAATACGCTCAAACTTGCCGGCGGCGTTCTGCGCGGCATCATAACCAGCGGCTTTGCCATTTTTAACCTGATTTCGCTGTTGTTGATTACGCCGGTCGTCGCGTTCTACATGCTGCGCGACTGGGACATGTTCATCGCCAAAGTCGACAGTTTGCTGCCTCGCAAGTCCAAGGCCTCGATTCGCGAACAGGCCCGCCAGATAGACCGCACTTTGGCGGGTTTCATTCGAGGACAGCTCAGCGTCTGTGTCATTCTGGGCACCTACTACTCGCTCGGCTTGTATCTCGTCGGACTTGACCTCGGTTTGCTGGTCGGTTTCATCGCCGGTCTGATTTCGTTCATTCCCTATGTCGGCAGCATTGTCGGTTTCCTGCTCAGCATCGGCATTGCCTTTGCCCAGTTCGATTCGCTGATGCCAATCCTGCAGGTGGTCTTGGTTTTTGTGACCGGCCAGTTTCTGGAAGGCAACTTCCTTACCCCGAAGCTGGTTGGCGAAAACGTCGGCCTGCACCCGGTCTGGGTTATGTTTGCCTTGCTGGCCGGCGGCGTTCTGCTGGGTTTTCTGGGCTTAATGATTGCCGTGCCGCTGGCTGCCGTCATCGGCGTTTTGCTGCGTCATGCAATTGAAAACTACAAAAAAAGCACTCTTTATCTGGACAGTTAAAACCATGCGCCGCCTGATCTCTTTTATCCTTCTTATCGCCGTCTTCTGGGGCGGCTGGCAGCTGTTTCTGTATCAGGCCCGGCCGCAGAAAGAGGCCGTCGTTACCATCGGCGCAACGCTGCCGCTCAGCGGCACAAACGCCGAAACCGGACTGGCTGCGCAGGATGCGCTTAATCTGGCGCTGAAAGAATGGAACAGCCGGCAAAACCGCTACAGATACCGAATATTCTATTTGGACGATTCGGGCAAAGCGGAACAGACGCAAAAAAATCTTCTTACCCTGTTGGAAAAACAAAACGCCGCGGCCGTAATCACATTGTGGACGCCGGCTGCCGAAGAAGCAATTCCGTTGGCCGGCAAATTCCGGCGGCTTCACTTTACCTGCGCTTTCGGCAGCGGACTGAGCGACGGCCTGTACAATTTCAACCATTATCTTTCCTACCACACCGACAAGTTCACCGACAACTTCCGTCAGGCGGCGGGAAAACTGCCCGCATCCTGTTCTTCCAACCTGTACGATGCGCTCGGGCTGCTGATTTTCGCCTATGAAAACACGCCGCCGGACTGGAGACGCAGCCTTCCCTCTGCCGAACGGGTTTCACGCAGCCTGCACAAAATATTCAACCATGCTTCCGCTTCGGGACAGATACGCATCGCGCCGAACGGTACCGTCCTTCCGGCTGAGGAACAGCCATGAAAAAACTGGCTTTGCTGCTTACAATTCTGGCTCTTGCCTTTCCGGCTCAGGCCGTCGAAATCGGCGACATCTACTACAGCAACAAAAGTTTCAGCTCAACCCCCGTTGACGGACTGCTGCCAATCGGCATCGTCTGGCAGGTTAACGATGCCGGAAACGGCGGCCTGATTGTGGCGTTGGAACAACCGGGATCCAAAAACTGGGAACGGGCCAAAACCTACTGCCGTCTGTACCTGACTCGCGGCACCAAAGCCGGCGACTGGTTTATGCCCGATTTTTTACAGATGTTCCCGATTGACAAAATGCAGAATCGCCGCATCAACGCCCGCACCTTTCTGCACATTAACGACCGTCTGGCACTCGTTAAAGAAGCCCGGGCGTTGAAAGAAGATGTCTACATGACTTCTTCCGATTATGCCGATGACAAAAAAACTGCCATCGGCATCAATCTGACCACCGGCGAACTCGTCAAACTCAAAAAAAAGGGGCGGCACGCCTTTCGCTGCATGATGTCTTTTTAAACCGCGGTTTTTATACAAAAACGCGTTTTTTTAAGGAATATTTTAGATATTAAACTTATGATGGGTTTCATGATTACCAGCAAAAGGAACCCGCTATGCTTATGCAATTGACCGACTTTTTCAATTCCCTGCCGCTCAGAGGCGTTCTCGCTTTCTTTGCCGCTCTGTTTCTGAGCCTCGCCTGCGGCGAAAAGCTGATTGGCTTTCTACACCATCATCAGGCTAAAGGACAACCTATCCGCGAAGACGGGCCGCAGAGCCACTTGCTGACCAAAAAAGGCACGCCGACCATGGGCGGCCTGCTCATACTGGGATCCGCCATTGTCAGCATGCTGCTTTTTGCCGATTTACACAATTCCTTCGTTTGGATAAGCATTCTGGTTCTGCTGGTCTACGGTTTGACCGGTTTTGCCGACGACTATGTCAAAGTTACCAAACAGACTGCCAACGCCATGACCGCCAAAATGAAACTTTTTCTCCAATTTACCACTGCGCTGGCCGCCGTCTGGGTCATTACGCAGTCTGCCCCCGAAACCGGACGCTTCGAGCTGAGCTTTCCCTGGTTTCGCAGTCTGGCGCTGAATCTCGGCTGGTTCTACGTTCCTTTTGCCATGATTGTCATTGCCGGCGCCTCCAATGCCGTTAACCTGAGCGACGGCCTTGACGGCCTGGCTTCCGGCCTGCTGATTGTCTCTTTTCTGGTTTTTGCAGTCATCGCCTATGTCTGCGGCACGGAAATGTCTGCCGCCGTCGGCTTGATGCCGGTTGCGCATTCGGCCGAAATTGTCGTTGTTTGCGCCGCGGTTGTCGGCGGCTGCGTCGGTTTTCTGTGGTTTAACGCGCCGCCGGCCAGGGTCTTCATGGGTGACACCGGTTCTCTGGCGCTGGGCGCGCTTCTCGGCACCGTTTCGGTCATGACCCGGCACGAAATTCTGCTGGCCGTCGTCGGCGGCGTTTTCGTCGTCGAAGCCCTGTCGGTCATGATTCAGGTGGCCTACTTCAGAAAAACCGGCCGGCGTTTTTTCAAAATGGCGCCTGTTCATCATCACTTCGAACAGCTCGGCTGGAAAGAAACCACCGTTGTCGTCCGTTTCTGGATTGCCGCGTTTATTCTCGGCGTTCTCGGCCTCACGTCGCTCATCGTTCTGTAGGAGGATCGGCGCGTGATTTCTTTTTCGAGAAACAGCCGGAGCATAATCGCCAACTGGTGGTGGACCGTTGACAAGGTTCTGCTCACTCTGGTTACCGTCATCATCCTCATCGGCATTTTCTTGAACTTTTCGGCCAGCCCGGCCGTAGCCAACCGCATTGGCGTCGGCAGCTTTCATTTCATCAAAAGGCAGCTGCTTTTTCTGCCCGTCGCCTATATGCTGATGGTTTTCCTTTCTATGCAGAATCTCAAAACCATCAGGCGCGTTGCCATCCTTGGCTATACCGTTACCATTCTGCTGATGATTGCCACGCTTTTCTGGGGCGAGGAAACCAAAGGCGCCTCACGCTGGATCCACATCCTCGGCTTCTCGCTGCAGCCGTCCGAATTCATCAAGCCCTGTTTTGCCGTTGTCGCTGCCTGGCTGTTTGACGGCCAACAGAAATATCGCGATTTTCCGGGCAACATTCTCTCCACCTGCCTGTTTGCCTTCACGCTGATACTGTTACTTCTTCAGCCCGACGTCGGCATGTCGATTGTCGTTTCGGTCATCTGGCTGTTTCAGTTTTTTCTGGCCGGACTGTCATTGCTTCTGGTAACCGTTTTGGGCATCGTCGGCATCGGCCTGCTCGTTACCGCCTATTTTACCTTTGACCACGTTCACACCCGCGTCCAGCAGTTTCTGGATTCGGAAAACAATCTGAGCTATCAGGTTCGCAAATCGCTGGAAGCTTTCCAGAGCGGCAGCATTTTCGGCCGCGGTCCGGGCGAAGGCATTGTCAAACTGAATATTCCCGACGCGCATACCGACTTTATTTTTGCCGTCGCCGCCGAAGAATTTGGCTTGCTTTTATGCCTGATTATAGTAGGCTTGTATGCAGCGGTTGTAATTCGTTCGATGCTGATTTCCATGAAGGACAACAACCTGTTCATCATTCTTTCGGCATCGGCGCTGTCGGCCTCTTTCGGTCTGCAGGGAATCATCAACATGGCGTCTACCCTGCACCTAATGCCGACCAAAGGCATGACCCTGCCTTTCATATCTTACGGCGGATCGTCATTGCTGGCCACAGCTCTTGGAATGGGCATGCTCTTGGCCATTACTCGTAAAAATGTTCATGCGGAGGACAAAGATGTCGGCGACTAAAAAAGGCAAAAAAACTCGAAAACCCCTGATTATTCTCACGGCCGGCGGCACCGGCGGCCATGTTTATCCGGCCGAAGCGCTGGCTGACGAACTGCTGCGCCGCGGCTATCGCGTCGAACTGATAACCGACAGCCGCGGCAAAGACAATTACAAGGGCCGCCTCGGCGAAATTCCCAATCATGCGGTTCTGGCCGGCGCTCTGGTCGGCAAATCCCGCCTGTTCAAAATCAAAAGCCTGATTAAGACTGCCGTCGGCGTTCTGCAGGCCGGGCGCCTGATTTTCAAAAAGAAACCCGCATGTGTCATCGGCTTCGGCGGCTACGCTTCTTTCCCGAGCTGCATGGCGGCCATTCTGCTCGGCACCGACTTGGTCATTCATGAACAAAATTCGGTCATGAGCCGAACCAATCGCTTTCTCAGCAAATACGCCGCTCTCATCGCCCAGAGTTTCAAAAAGGTAAAATATGCGCCGGCCGGCATTAAAACCATTCTGACCGGAATGCCCATCCGCAAAACCATTGCCGAAGTCCGCGAAATTCCGTTCCCCGCGCTCGGCAAAGAGGACAAATTTCAGATTATGGTTCTCGGCGGTTCGCAGGGCGCCAAAATCTTCGGCGACGTTGTTCCCGAAGTCATAAAAAAGCTGTCGCCCGCGCGACGGAAAAAAATCCGCATTTTCCAACAATGCCGCGAAGCCGATGTTGAAAACGTCAAAACCGCCTATGACGGTTGCGGCGCCGAAGTGACCGTATCGCACTTTTTCAACAACATGCCGGAACTTTATGCCGGCACCCACCTCATTATCTCTCGCGCCGGCGCATCTTCCGTTTCCGAAATTGCCGCGGTCGGCATTCCTTCGATTCTGGTGCCCCTGCCGATTGCCGCCGACGATCACCAAACCGCCAACGCCCGGGAAATCGGCGACGCCAAAGCCGGTATTGTTCTCAAACAGAAAGACTTTACGCCGGCCAGACTGGGAGAGCTTCTCAAAGACCTGATGTCTTCCCCCAAAAAACTGTCGCAAATGTCCGAAAACGCCAAATCGGTCGGCATTACCGACGCCGCCGTCCGTTTTGCCGACGCCGTCGAAAAAGAAATTCTTTCCCGTCCGTAGGAGAAAAACAATGTTCGGCCTGAAACTGTTTAAGAAAAATCTGCTCAACCTTCTCCCCGAAGTCCGGGGAAAATATACCCCCAACGTCAGACTTGCCAAATATACCTGGTTCGGCGTCGGCGGTCCGGCCGAAGTTCTTTACACCCCGGCCGATGCCGAAGACCTCAGCCACTTTCTCAAAAACAAGCCCTACAACCTTCCCGTCTGCGTCATCGGCGGCGGTTCAAATCTGCTGGTCAGGGACGGCGGCGTTCCCGGCGTTGTCATCAGGCTCGACAGCCCCGGCTTCCGCAAAATATCTTTCGGCGAAAATACCGTTACCTGCGGCGCAGGCGTTAAAAATGCTGAACTGAAAAAAATCATGCTCGACAAACAGTTCGGCGGCCTGGAATTCCTATGCTCGATTCCGGGCGTTGTCGGCGGCTCGGTCAAAACCAATGCCGGCTGTTTTGGCTGTTCGGTCGGGGACGTTATTGTCGAAGCGGAAATTATCGACGGCGTCGGCGAAATCAAAACCGTACCCGTCGGCGATCTGCTCCTCTCCTACCGCAGCAGTTTTTTTCCCGACGACTGGATAATTCTCAGCATCACGTTCCGAACTTCTCCGGACAGCGCTGAAAATATCAGAAAAAAACTTGACGAGCAAAAAGCCTACCGGATGAAAAATCAACCTTACAACCAGAAAACGGCCGGTTCGACATTCAAAAACCCCGAAGGCCTCCGTGCTTGGGAACTCATTAAGAAATCCGGCTGTGCCGGTTTACAGGTTGGCGGCGCCAAAGTTTCCGACATCCACTGCAATTTTTTGATTAATACCGGCAAAGCCACTGCCGCAGATATTGAAACGCTCGGCGAAACCATCATCAAAAAAGTCCGTGAAGAAACCACCGTCACGCTGGAATGGGAAATTAAACGTCTGGGAATCAACAAGTGACAATGACCGACAACGCCGAAAACAGCTCTGAAGCCAGAAAACCGGTTCTGCCGCCTGATAACCGCGTTTCTCTGCCGCGTGAATGGCCCTTTCGGCTGCTTGGCAATGCCCTCATACTGGCTCTGGTTTTTCTGACCGCTTTTCTTACCGTTACCGTCCGTACCAACCTGGTCGGCAGACAGATAGACAGCCTTACCGAAGAGTTCTACGTTCTGACCTCTAAACTCGGTTTTACGCTGGACGATATCCTGATTGAAGGAAGAAAGAAAACCTCGCGCCGCGCCGTCATGGAAGTGCTTGGCCTCAAACGCGGCGACAATATTCTAAGTCTGGACTTAAACGAACTTAAAAACAGAATCGAAACCCTGCCCTGGGTACGCCGTGCTGACATCCGCCGCAGCTACTTTCCGAATATTCTGCACATCAGCCTCGTTGAACGCAAAGTCGCTTCCATCTGGCAGATATCCGAAAAATTCCACCCCATAGACACCGAAGGAAACGTCATTAACGCGCCGTTCCGTCCTTCCCGGCCGATCTTGCTGATTGTCGGCGAAGAAGCCCCTGAGCATATCAACGAATTGCTCGAAATCATCAAAAAAGACAATGACATCTGGCCGCGGGTCAAAGTCGCCAACTTTATCTCCAAACGCCGGTGGAACCTGATTCTGGATGACATTGAAAACGGCATCACTGTCAAACTTCCCGAAGAAAACGTCGGGCAAGCATGGAAAAAATTGGTAAAATTAGACCGGACACAAGGTATTCTTAAACGTAAATTAACTTTCATCGATTTAAGATTAAAAAATAAAGTCATTGTCAAACTCGGCAAAATGACCGATGACGAACGCAAAAAACTGAAAGAAAACAACGCGGATAAACCAAGGGGAGCATAACGTGACACATTCGTTCAACCGGCTGACGACTATCGCCGCTTTAGATATCGGATCATCTAAAGTCTGCTGCGTTATCGCCAAAATCAGCCGCGACAAGCGGATTAACGTCGTCGGTTACGGTTACAACGCTTCCAAAGGCATTAAAAACGGCATCGTTACCGACATCAATCAGGCAACCCTCTCCGTCTGCAACGCAGTCGAAACCGCCGAACAAATGGCCAACGAACGCATTGACCGCATCATCGTCAACATCTCCGGCGACAAAATCAAAAGCATCGTCAAGGATGCGACCATTGCCATCAACAAAAACCGTCCCGTATCCGAAGCGGATATTACCAAAGTCATCGAAAAGGGAATTAATAAAATCAATGTCGACGAACACGAACTGATTCACTGCCTGCCAACCAGCTACCGTCTCGACATGGGCGACGAGATCAAAGATCCGCGCAATATTTTCGGCGAAAGCCTTTCGGTTGACATACTGCTCGGTCTGGTTCCCGAAATCCAGTACCGCAACCTCTCCACCGTAATTGAAAACGCTCATCTCGAAACTGCTGAAAAAGCCTTTTCCGCCTATGCTTCAGGACTTTCCTGCCTGGTCGAAGACGAAAAGGAAATCGGCGCCACCGTCATCGACATCGGCGGCGGCACCACCAGCATTGCCAGTTTCAAACACGGACATCCGATTTACTTCTCTTCCATCGCCGTCGGCGGCAACAACGTTACCAACGACATCGCCTGGGGACTGACCACTTCCTTTACGCACGCCGAAAGGCTGAAAACCCTGCACGGCTGCGCCTTCCTAACTCAGGCCGACAAGGAAGAAACCATCAACGTCTATCCGGTCGGCGAGGAAGACGACAGCTCCATCAAGCAGGTTCCCAAATCGGAACTCATCAGCATTATCACGCCGCGGATTGAAGAGATTTTTGAACTCGTCAACCAAAAACTCGGCGAACACGGCCTGCGTGACATATCCAGCCACCGCGTCGTCTTAACCGGCGGCGGCAGCCAGCTTTCCGGCATTCGCGAAGTTGCGTCCATGGTGCTTGACAAACAGGTTCGCCTCGGACGTCCGAAAAATATTCCCAATCTTCCGGACATTCTTTACAATCCGGCCTTTTCCACCGCCGTCGGCCTGCTTTCTTTCGCGCTTAACTACACAGAGAAGAAACCTGCCCGCGCCACGCAAAAGCCGGTCAGCAGCAACGGCGCTTTCAGCCGCATTTTCGGCTGGCTGAAACAAAATTTCTAAAAATTATTTCAATTTGTTTTTTTAGTAACCAAAACTTAATTTCTTTTCCTTATTCTGAACTCAAGTTCAGTAAAATTTTGGAGTAAGAAATACGATGTCAATCAAATTAGCCGTACCGGAAAAAACTGTTATGCACCTGAAACCGCGGATTTCCGTCATCGGTGTCGGCGGCGGCGGCGGCAATGCCGTCAATAATATGATTGCGCAGAATCTGGAAGGCGTTGACTTTATCGTTGCCAATACCGACGCGCAGGCTCTCGCTCATTCCTCTGCCAGCCGCAAAATCCAGCTCGGCCTTGAAACCACACAGGGTCTCGGCGCCGGAGCCCGTCCGGAAATCGGTAAGCTGGCCGCCGAAGAAGCCCAGGAAGAAATAGAAAAAGAACTTGAAGGCGCCAATATGGTCTTTATTACCGCCGGCATGGGCGGCGGTACCGGTTCGGGTGCCGCGCCGGTCGTTGCCAAGCTGGCCAAATCCAAAGGTATTCTGACCGTCGGCGTCGTTACCAAACCTTTCCAGTTCGAAGGCCGCAAACGTTTCGAAACGGCCGAAGCCGCCGTCGAAGAGTTTACCAAACAAGTCGACAGCATCATCATTATTCCTAACCAGAACCTGTTCCGTATTGCCGATAAAAACACCACGCTTGCCGACGCTTTCGTCATGGCCGACAACGTTTTGTACGCCGGCGTCCGTTCCATTACCGATCTGATGATGATGCCGGGTCTGATTAACCTCGATTTTGCCGACATCAAAAGCATCATGGAAGACAAAGGCAAAGCCATCATGGGCACCGGCGAAGCCGAAGGCGAAGACCGAGCCGTAAAAGCGGCTGAACAAGCCTTGTCCAACCCGCTGCTCGACGATTGTTCCATGCACGGCGCCAAAGGCGTCCTCATCAACATTACCGGCGGTCAGGACATTACCCTTTTTGAAATCGACGAAGCGGCCAGCCGCATTAAGGAAGAAGTTGACGAAGACGCCAACATCATCTTCGGCTCCAGCTTTGACGAATCTCTGGCCGGCAAAATCCGCGTTTCCATCGTTGCGACCGGCATCGGCGAAAACATCGCCCGCCAGGCTCAGAGCAAACCTTTGATCAAACCGGGCTATCTTGAAGAAAGCTATGGCGGCGAAACCGTCATAACCCCGAACGAAGAGCTCGATTCCAATCTTGAAAAATTCTCAGCCACTAAAACGGAAGTCGCTGAAGATGTTAACGAAGTTATCGAGAAAGCCGAGATAATTTCCATTGAGCAGGAAGCTTCCGCGCCGGCGGAAGAAACAATCCAGAACGCCGTTCCCGATGATAAAATCGAAGATTTCGATTCGTTGGACCGTTCTTCGGTAATGAGCGAAATGCCCAAAGCCTCTTCCTTGTTCAAAGCTATTATTAACAAAACCGAAGACATCAATGCCGAAGCGCAGCTTGAAGGCATTCTGTCCTCCAATGAAAACAGCTTTACGGCCAAAACTTCGCTCCGCACGGTCGAAGAAGAGCCGGAATTATTCCCCAATCACAATCCCGCTCCGTTCTCCGCCCGCAAAAGCGAAGAGCCTGAGCAGCTGATTGTCAGCAGCGAAGAAGAAGAATATACCCCGACCCTGATTGAAAGGGTTACGGGTTTCTCCATCGCCAAAAGAAACCGAAAGAAACTAAAAGAACACGAACAGAAGTTTCAGGAGCCCGTGTCTCCGTCTTTCGCTGAGGACGATTACCGCGAGGAAGACAAACTGAATTTGGAAATTCCGTCCTTCCTGCGCCGTAAATAATCCCGAAAATTATTACGTTATAAACCTGAAAAAAGCGGAAATATATATTTCCGCTTTTTTATGCCTGTATCCAAACGACTGTCTGCCTTTTACCGGACATTAATCAGCGTTATCTCAACGCGGCGGTTTTGCTCGCGGCCGGCTGCCGTTGCATTGCTGGCAATCGGATTGCTGGAACCGTAGCCGTATACCATCAGACGCGAGGCGCTGACGTCACGCAGTTTCAGATAATTGGCCACGGCCTGAGCGCGCTGCAGTGACAGCGTATTGTTATAAGCGGCGCTGCCCGTGCTGTCCGTATAACCGGCAACCTGAACCTTCGTCTTGTCAAACTCGTTAATAACTTTGGCAACCGAAGTCAGAATATTGTTAAACACCGGTTTGAAGACGGCGGAATCCGTATCGAAAGTAATGTTGCTCGGCATAATCAGGCGAACGTTGTCGCCGACTTTTTGCACCTGCACGCCGGTTCCGACCAATTCTTCACGCAGCCTGCGCGCCTGAATATCCATATAGCCGCAGACACTCGCACCGCCGACTGCGCCGATACCGGCACCAACCAGCGCACCCTTTTCGCCACCGACCAATGCGCCGATGCCGGCGCCGGCCAGAGTGCCGATACCGGTGCCCCAGGCTGTCTTGGAAACCTTGCTCTCTCCTGTATACGGATCGGTTGCGCAGGCCGCCAGAAAGCAGACGGCAGCTGCGGACAATATCAGTTTTTTCATCAGTTTTCTCCTTTGTTAACCTACTGAAACACTTTACGACATTCCGCGCCAGCACAAAAGAAAAAAAACATTCACACACAAAAAAACGTTCTTATTCTTCGGGAACAAGAACGCTTTTTTTCACTTTTTCCAACGGTTTTTGACGGGAGGGCTGTTGTGAACAGTACGCACTCCCAAAAAAATAAAAACCAACACAAAAATAATCAATCCTGCTAACATAGCCTAATAGTTTAAAATGTCAGGCAGCAATCTTGATGCTGCTTAAAAAATCCCAAACCTCACCCCAGAAAAGGGCGCTGTTTTTGTAGTTCTCGATATCGCCGGAGCTGATTTCCTCTTTTTCCAGATTTTCCTGAAAAAGCCGGAACGAATTATCAGCTTTTCTGCCGACGTTGCCGAGCAGCAGGAGTCTCTTTTCCTCATCCAACGACAGATAATAAGCCTTGGCGGCTTCGGCGTTAAAATCCAGATTATTGCGGCGCACATGCAGTTTGCCGTCTCTGGTCATTGCCTCCAACATCCGTCTGGTTCTGATTTTCGCAACCTCCGTACCGAAAATTTCCCAAAACCGGCGTTCCCTGTCCAACCGTCCGCGACGAAACAGCTGAATCAGCCCCGTTTTCCGTTGAGAAACCGTTTCGGCATAATGAGTCTCAAAGAGTTTTGCCAGTTTGCTGAGTTTGATAAGCATGTTGAGAGCCGCCGCATTGGCAAATTCAACCGCCGCATCAACATCAAAATCAACCCTGCAATAAGCAGACTGAGCCACATTTCCGCTGAGAACCGCTTCATTTTTCAGCAGTCTCTCCAGATACTTTTTGGTCTTCATAAGCACAAAATTAAGTGGTTTATATGATTTTTCGATTATCTCAAAAACTTTCACACTAATTGTGAAGAATAATAAAAAAATTCGGTTTTCCTTATACACTTTTTCTGGCGAAAATCAACAAAAAACGCTTAAGAACAATCTTAAGCGCTTTCTGTCAAAAAAAGTCAGCTCTGCCGTTTTTCAACAAACTTTCTTTTCAGTTCTTTAAGCCGCCGGACTTCCCAATGCCGTCTTTCGCTTTCCGCACGCAAAATCTTTTCGTCGAAGAGCGAGAGAACGTCCTCCGTCTTGTTCTCAAAAATCAAATGCAGACACTTTTCCCAGCTTTCCAGCTCGGCAATCATGCGTTTCATGTCGGCAATCTGATGATTGATAATAACTTTCTGACGTTCTGCCGTCCGCCGAGCCGCAATCAGCTTATCCGCCAAAACAAAAATGACAATACCGCACAGCACAAGTACAACGGCAATATATTCCCCGCTGTTCATACCGCAGACGTTTCAGCGTTCTTCCTGCGGTTTCTGTTTTCAAAGGCGGCATACCGCCGGCAAAGACGATAGATGTCAAGCTCTTTCAGTGTGTCGCCGTCCTGAATCTCCATATTCGAGATTCTGCGAATGTGACGAGCCATTTTGTCCTCAATTGCCATAAGCTCTTCGTCGGAAAATTCCTTCAAAAGTTCGCCGATAACCTTTTCCTGAAAATAGGCGCCGGCCTGCGATTCTTTCGTTTCAAACTCCGCCCTTGACTTCAAATCGTCGGTATTGACAACAAGTTTTTCCAAATACTTGATTTTCCAGTGCTGAAGCAGAACAAGGCCGATCAAGAAAAAAACGGCGATAAGTAAACCCAGATTCTCAATAATAAACTTTTCCATTGCAACAATATTTAAGTTAAACAAATTAATTTTTCTGACATATTAATCATTTTTCGAATTCTCATTTTAGACAAAAATATCAAAAAAGTCAAATTCAAATGTTCCGCACATACAAAAAAGGCTGAAGAGAATTTCTCTTCAGCCTTTTGCGGATTGGCACCACTGCTTATTCGGCAGGTGTTTCCTCTGCTGCCGAAGCAACATCCTCATGATTGGCATGCTGTTCAAGCTGAGCCTGAGCCGCTTCTTCTTTCAAAGCCAGAATTTCCTTGTCATTCTGGGCAGCAACCTTCTTGAGAGCCCGCAGAACGGTACCGGTACCGGCCGGAATCAAACGGCCGACAATAACGTTCTCTTTCAGTCCGACCAGCTTGTCGACCTTGCCGGCAACCGCCGCTTCGGTCAGAACGCGGGTCGTTTCCTGGAAAGATGCGGCAGAGATAAACGACTTGGTCTGCAGCGAAGCCTTGGTAATACCGAGCAGTATCGGGTCGGCCTGAGCCGGCGTCCCGTTCTCGGCAATAACCTTGGCGTTTTCCGCTTCAAACACATCACGGTCAACCTGTTCGCCGATGAGGAACGTTGTATCGCCAGGAACGGTGACTTCAACTTTTCTCAGCATCTGCGAAACGATAACCTCAATATGCTTGTCGTTAATCTTAACGCCTTGCAGACGGTAAACGTCCTGAACTTCCTTAACCAGATATTCAGCCAGTTTCTCAACGCCCAGGACACGCAGAATGTCATGCGGAGCCGGCGTGCCTTCAACCAGCAAATCGCCCTTCTTGACAATGTCTCCGTCCTGAACAACCAGATGGCGTCCCTTCGGAATCAGATATTCAATCGGCTCGCCTTTCTTCGGCACAACGGTAATCCGCTGTTTGGCCTTATAGTCCTTGCCGAATTCGACCATACCGTCAATGTCGGAAATAATCGCCTGATCTTTCGGACGACGGGCTTCAAACAGCTCGGCAACACGCGGCAGACCGCCGGTAATATCCTTCGTCTTGGAGCTTTCTCTCGGAATACGGGCGATAACGTCACCGACTTTAACCTCGGCACCGTTGTCCACCGTCAGAATGGCGTCAACCGACAGATAGTAGCGGACTTCCTTGCCGTTGTCGAACGTAACCGGCTTGCCTTTGGCATCTTTCAGAACAATGCTCGGTTTCAGGCCGGCGCTGTTCGAACCCGAACGCCAGTCGATAACCACTTTGGAAACGATACCGGTCGTCTCGTCAACGCTTTCCTTAACCGAAACGTTGTTAATCAGGTCAACCAGCTCGACTTTACCTTCTTTTTCGGTAATAACCGGAATGGTAAACGGATCCCACTCGGCCACTTTCTGACCTTTCTTAACCTTGGAGCCTTCGGCAGTCAAAATCTTGGTGCCGTAAGGAACATGGTGGCGGGACTTTTCACGGCCGTTGGCGTCTTCAATAACGATTTCGCAGTTGCGCGACAGAACAATCGCATGGCCGTCCTGATTGATGACCGAGTGATTGTTTTCGAGCTTCAGCACACCGGCAAACGGAACTTCAACCGAAGCCTGCTCGGCAGACTTGGAAGCGGCACCGCCGATGTGGAAGGTTCTCATCGTCAGCTGCGTACCCGGTTCACCAATGGACTGCGCGGCAATGACGCCGACCGCTTCGCCGATGTTAACCGGCGTACCGCGGGCCAGATCGCGTCCATAGCAGGCAGCGCAAACGCCGTTTTTGGTCTCGCAGGTCAGAACCGAACGGATTTTGACCTGTTCAACGCCGGCCTTCTCGACGACTTCGACGTCGTTTTCGTCAATCAGCTTGCCTTTCTGAACCAGAACCTCGCCGGTTTCCGGATGCAGGATGTCTTCCTGAATGGTACGGCCCAAAATACGCTCGCCGATGGAAACGATGACGTTACCGCCGTCGACGACCGGACGGACAATAATGCCGCGTTCGGTACCGCAGTTGGTTTCGGTAATGACCACATCCTGAGCAACGTCAACCAGACGACGGGTCAGGTAACCGGAGTTTGCGGTTTTCAGAGCCGTATCCGCCAGACCTTTGCGGGCACCGTGAGTCGAGTTAAAGTACTCAAGCACGGTCAGACCTTCTTTAAAGTTCGAGATAATCGGCTGTTCGATAATTTCGCCGCTCGGTTTGGCCATCAAACCGCGCATACCGGCCAGCTGGCGCATTTGGGCGGCGGAACCGCGGGCACCGGAGTGAGCCATCATATAGACGGAGTTGATGTAGCCGTTTTCGGTCTTCGAAATGTTCTTCATCATTTCGTCGGCAATTTTATCGGTGCAGGCAGCCCAGATATCGACCACCTTGTTGTATTTCTCGCCTTTGGTAATCAGACCGTTCTGATACTGTTGCTCAAATTCCTTGACCTGAGCTTCGGTTTCGGCAATCAGGGTCTTCTTGGCGTCAGGAACGATAAGGTCATCCTTGCCGAAAGAAATACCGGCCTTGCAGGCGTTGGTAAAGCCGAGCGTCATAATCTTGTCGACAAACAGAACCGTTTCTTTCTGGCCGCAATGGCGGTAAACGATATCAATAATCTCGGCAATTTCCTTCTTCTTGACCAGACGGTTGACCAGCGAGAAAGGAACGTCCTTGTGCTTCGGCAAAATCTGCGAAACCAGAATACGTCCCGGAGTTGTCTCGACCAGACCGTACTTCAATTCGCCGTCATCGGCCATATATTCCATACGGCATTTGATTTTGGCATGCAGGTCAACAACCTTGGCGTCCAGAGCCATCTCAACCTCATTCGTATCGGCAAAGACTGAGCCTTCGCCCTTCAGACCGTCGGCATCATAGGTCAGGTAATAGATACCCAGAACCATGTCTTGAGTCGGAACGATAATCGGCTTACCCGAAGCCGGCGACAGAATGTTGTTGGTCGACATCATCAGTACGCGGGCTTCCAGCTGCGCTTCAACAGACAAAGGAACATGGACGGCCATTTGGTCGCCGTCGAAATCAGCGTTGAACGCCGTACAAACCAACGGATGCAGATGAATGGCCTTGCCTTCGACCAGTACCGGCTCAAATGCCTGAATACCCAGACGGTGCAACGTCGGCGCACGGTTTAAGAGAACCGGATGCTCGCGAATAACCTCTTCCAGAATATCCCAGACTTCCGGACGCTCTTTTTCGACCATTCTCTTGGCCGCCTTAATCGTCGTCGCGTGGCCGTAAAGCTCCAGTTTGGCATAAACGAAAGGCTTGAACAGCTCCAGAGCCATCTTCTTCGGCAGACCGCACTGATGCAGCTTGAGTTCCGGACCGACCGTAATAACCGAACGGCCGGAATAGTCAACGCGCTTGCCCAGCAGGTTCTGACGGAAACGGCCCTGTTTGCCTTTCAGCATATCGGACAGCGATTTCAGCGGACGCTTATTGGTGCCGGTAATCGCGCGGGCACGGCGGCCGTTGTCAAACAAGGCATCAACCGATTCCTGCAGCATGCGTTTTTCGTTGCGGATGATAATATCCGGCGCATGCAGTTCCAGCAGTCTTTTCAGACGGTTATTGCGGTTGATGACGCGGCGGTACAAGTCGTTCAGGTCGGAAGTCGCGAAGCGGCCGCCGTCCAGCGGAACCAGCGGACGCAGTTCCGGCGGAATAACAGGCAGAACATCAAGAATCATCCACTCCGGTTTTGTATTGGAATCAATGAAATTCTCGATAATCTTCAAACGCTTAATCAGCTTTTTGCGCTTGGCTTCCGAAGCGTTGTCTTTCAACTCTTCGCGAATGGCATCTCTTTCGGCTTCCAAATCGATGGAGGCCAGAATTTCCTTCAAAGCCTCGGCACCGATGCCGGCGCGGAAAGAATCTTCGCCATACTCGTCAATGGCTTCCTGATACTGTTCTTCAGTCAGCAGCTCATTAACGCCCAGCGGTGTCAGACCCGGTTCAATAACGATGTAGCTCTCGAAATACAGAACGCGTTCCAGTGCCTTCATCGGGATATCGGTCAAAATCGAAATCCGGCTCGGCAGCGATTTCAGGAACCAAATATGAGCGACCGGCGCGGCCAGCTCAATATGTCCCATTCTTTCGCGGCGAACCTTGGAAAGCGTGACTTCGACGCCGCACTTTTCGCAGACGACGCCGCGATATTTCATTCTCTTGTACTTTCCGCACAAACACTCATAGTCCTTGACCGGACCGAAAATGCGGGCGCAGAACAAACCGTCTCTCTCCGGCTTGAACGTACGATAGTTGATGGTTTCCGGCTTTTTGACTTCACCGTAGGACCATGAACGAATCTGTTCAGGAGAGGCAATTGAGATTTTAATTTGGTCAAAAGAATCTCCGGCGACCTGCTGACCAAAAAATTTCATAATATCATTCATGTAAACTAAACTCCTTTACCTTAAACTTCTTCGTTCAGCAATTCGACGTTCAGACACAGGGACTTGATTTCCTTGACCAGAACGTTGAAGGATTCCGGAATGCCGGCTTCAAATCCGTCGTCGCCGCGGACAATTGCCTCATAAACCTTGGTACGGCCGTTGACGTCGTCGGACTTGACAGTAAGCATTTCCTGCAGCGTATAGGCGGCACCGTATGCCTGCAAAGCCCAGACTTCCATTTCGCCGAAACGCTGACCGCCGAACTGAGCTTTACCGCCCAGCGGCTGCTGGGTAACCAGAGAGTACGGGCCGACGGAACGGGCGTGCATCTTTTCATCGACGATATGGTGCAGTTTGATCATGTAAATGATACCGACGGTAACTTTACGGTCAAACTTCTCGCCCGTACGTCCGTCATACAGGTCAATCTGACCCGACGTCGGCAAACCGGCCATCGACAGCATGCTGTTGATGTCGTCGCCGGTGGCACCGTCAAATACCGGTGTTGCCATCGGAACGCCGCGTTTCAGGTTGGAAATCATTTCCAGCTTTTCAGGTTCGCTTAACGGAACGATATCGTTCTTATACTGTTTGTCGCCATAGATTTTTCTCAGTTCTTCGTTGAGTTCGTCCATGGTCTTTTCGCCGCGCTTGTACTGTTCGCACATTTCGTTCAGCTGTTCGCCGAGTTCGCGTGCCGCCCAGCCCAAGTGGGTTTCCAGAATTTGTCCGACGTTCATACGTGACGGAACGCCCAGCGGATTCAGCACGATGTCAACCGGCGTGCCGTCTTCCATATACGGCATGTCCTGCAACGGCAGAACACGGGAAATCGTACCCTTGTTTCCGTGGCGTCCGGCAATTTTGTCACCGGTTTGAATCTTACGCTTTGTCGCAATGAAGACTTTAACCATTTTCAGAACGCCGGGCAGTAGATCATCGCCGCGCTGTACTTTCTCAACCTTGTTGTCAAAGTGTTTCTGGATTCTTTCCAGACGGGCGTCAAATGCGGCGCCGAACTCTTCGATTTTGGCCATAACGTCTTCATCTTTGACGACAATCTTGCGCCACTGCGAAGAAGGCTGCGAAGCCAGAACTTCTTCGGTAATCGTCGAGTTCTTGGCAATACCCTTCGGAGCGTCAACCACAACCTGCCCCAACAGCATTTCTTTCAAACGTGCGTCAAAGTTTCTGCGGATAATCGCAATTTCGTCATCACGGTCTTTGGCCAGATGCGAAATCTCTTCCTGCTCAATGGACAGAGCTCGTTCATCCTTCTCAACGCCGCGACGGGAGAAAACATGTACGTCAACGACAATGCCTTCGATACCCGGCTGAACGCGCAGCGACGTGTCGCGGACATCGGACGCCTTTTCGCCAAAGATGGCGCGCAGCAGTTTTTCTTCCGGTGTTACCGGCGATTCGCCTTTCGGCGTAACCTTGCCGACCAGAATGTCGCCGGCCTTGACTTCAGCACCGATGTAAACGATGCCGGCCTCGTCCAGATTACGCAGAGCTTCTTCACCGACGTTCGGGATGTCGCGGGTAATCTCTTCCTGACCAAGTTTGGTATCGCGAGCCATCACTTCAAATTCTTCAATATGCAGAGAAGTGAAGACGTCGTCGCGGGAAACGCGTTCGGACAGCAGAATGGCATCCTCGTAGTTCAGACCGTTCCACGGCATAAAAGCAACCAGAACGTTCTTGCCCAGAGCCAGTTCGCCCATGTCGGTACACGGACCGTCGGCCATAATGTCGCCGGCCTTGACTTCGTCGCCGACCTTAACCAGCGGCACCTGGTTAATGCAGGTGTTCTGGTTCGAGCGGCGGAATTTCTGCAGCTTGTAAATTTCAACGCCCATATCGGCGCCGTTGCCTTCCTTGGAACGAACCACAATACGGTTGGCGTCAACCGCATCGACGATACCGTCATACTTGGCAACCACGGTCGCGCCGGAATCCTTGGCGACGGCAGCTTCCATGCCGGTACCGACCAGCGGGGCTTCCGAACGCAGCAGGGGCACGCCCTGACGCTGCATGTTCGAACCCATCAGCGCACGGTTCGCGTCGTCGTTTTCCAAGAACGGAATTAAAGCGGTCGCAACCGAAACCAGCTGTTGCGGCGAAACGTCAATAAAGTCGATCTCTTCCGGATGGGCAAATTCAAACTCGCCGGCCTTGCGGCAGGCAATCAAATCGTTTTCGAAATGACCGTCTTCCTTGACCTTGGCGTTCGCTTCCGCAATTTTGAACTTGCCTTCCTCATTAGCGGAAAGGTAAACGACTTCTTTGGTAACCACGCCGTTGACAACTTTGCGGTACGGACACTCAATAAAGCCGTATTTGTTGATGCGGGCATAAGTCGACAGCGAGTTAATCAGACCGATGTTCGGACCTTCCGGCGTTTCAATCGGACAGATACGTCCGTAGTGGGTCGGATGTACGTCGCGGACTTCAAAACCGGCACGTTCGCGGGACAGACCGCCGGGACCCAGAGCCGACAGGCGGCGTTTGTGGGTAATTTCCGACAGCGGATTGTTCTGATCCATAAACTGCGACAACTGCGAAGAGCCGAAGAACTCGCGGATAACCGAAGCAATCGGTTTGGCGTTGACCAAATCCTGCGGTTTGACATTGTTCAGAACTTCCGAGCTCATTCTTTCGCGAATGGCTCTTTCCATGCGCAGCAAGCCCATGCGATACTGGTTCTCCATCAGTTCGCCGACCGAACGGACGCGGCGGTTACCGAGATGGTCAATATCGTCTACTTCGCCTTTGCCGTCGCGCAACTCGACCAGACGTTTGACAATGCGCAGAATATCGTCTTTGCGCAGCGTCCGATAAGTATCCGGCGCGTCATCAAAAGAGATGTCCAGCGCAACGTTCATCTTTACGCGGCCGACCGAAGACAGGTCATAGCGCTCAATGTCAAAGAACAAACCCTTAAACAGCTGATCGGCAGTTTCATAGGTAGGCGGTTCACCCGGGCGCATAACGCGATAGATGTCAAGCAAAGCCTCTTCGCGGCAGTTGTTTTTGTCGGCTTCCAGCGTGTTTCTGATATACGGGCCAACATTAACACCGTCGATAAACAGGGTCTTGATTTCGCCAATCTTGGCTTTGGCAATTTTGTCAAGCAGCTCCTCGTTCAGTTCGGCACCGGCTTCGGCGACAACTTCGCCGGTTTTGCCGTCAACCACATTGTTGGCCAAAAACTTGCCATACATCTGCTCCTTGGAAACGCTGTAAAATTCCAGCCCTTCGTCAGCCAGTTTCTGTGCCGAGCGCGGCGTCAGCTTTTTGCCTCTTTCCAGAACCACGTCACCGGTCTTGGCATTAACCAGATCAAAGTCAAACTTGACACCCTTCATACGTTCGGGAACAAACTTGGCTTTCCAGTTCTTCTTGTCGGCAACATAGGTGTCGGCGTCATAGAAGTAATTGAGAATTTCCTCTTTGTCCATGCCTTTGACTTCGGAGCGGTCGATTTTCTTACCGTCTTTGGCCAGCTGTTTAATCTTCTCTTCCGTCTCCTTTGAGTACAGAGAATACAAAATGGAGGTTACCGGCAGCTTGCGGCGGCGGTCGATACGGGCATAAACCAGATCTTTGGCGTCAAATTCAAAATCCAGCCAGGAACCGCGGTAAGGAATAACGCGGGCGGCAAACAGATATTTGCCGGAAGCGACGGTTTTGCCTTTGTCATGGTCAAAAAAGACGCCCGGCGAACGGTGCATCTGCGAAACGACGACACGCTCGGTACCATTGAAAATAAACGTACCTTTGTCCGTCATCAGCGGAATGTCGCCCATATAGACGTCCTGCTCCTTAATGTCGTGAATGGACTTGGCGCCGGTAGCCTCGTCGGTATCCCAGACGACCAGACGCAGGGTAGCCTTAACCGGAGCGGCATAGGTCATATCACGCTTAATACATTCGTCGACATCGTACTTCGGCTCTTCAAGTTCATATTTGACAAACTCCAATTCGCCGTTTCCTGAAAAATCTTTAATCGGAAAAATTGATTTGAATACTTCTTCCAGACCGAACTCGCAGGGTTCCGCATTTTTGTCCTGCTCAATAAAGCTGGCATAAGAACCGGTCTGAACTTCGATTAAACTCGGCATATCCGACACGGCGTCGATTTTGCCGAAGCTTCTTCTTACACGTCTTTTGCTCGTATAAGATTCTTTCATTGTGCTTTCATCCCTAGGTTTGAATTCCGTAACAATACCATCAGTAAATACTGCATCCCGATTACGGAAGGTTATAACTTAATATTCGTTTCGTAAAAAGCAAAAAATCAGTCCGCACCAACAAGGCGTTGCACCCCCGCGGAAAAGATTTGCAAAATAATTTCGACCCGCCGCAGCATTTCGATTTTCAATCGGATAAAACGATTCTTTTAAACGAGTCAAAGGCTCCCGGAAAGGAACCTCGGTTCAATAATATGCCCCAAACTTCTGCCTTTGCGCAAGATGACAATAAAGCTTAGAACTTTTCGGTAATAATTCATCTCCCCGCCGGAGAACTTCAGCGTTCGGAAAACATCTCCGCCCGCCGAAACTTTGACAAAGAGGAAACGGCTCTCGCCGCCCCCTCTTCGCAAAATTCAAAATTACTTAAGAGTAACTTTGGCGCCGGCAGCTTCCAGTTTCTTCTTGATTTCTTCAGCTTCTTCTTTCGGAGCGCCTTCTTTAACGGTCTTCGGAGCACCGTCAACCAAATCCTTGGCTTCTTTCAGGCCCAGGTTGGTAATTGCGCGGATTTCCTTAATAACATTAATCTTGTTGTCGCCGGCAGCTTCGAGAATGATGTCAAATTCGCTCTTCTCTTCTTCAGCGGCAGCAGCGGCACCGCCGGCAGCAACGGCTACGGCAGCAGCAGCGGAAACACCCCATTTTTCTTCCAGCATTTTGGACAGGTCAGCGGCTTCCATAACGGTCAGGGCTGACAATTCATCAACTAATTTGGCTAAATCGGCCATTTTTTTTCTCCAATAAAATTTTAATTAAATCAACTAAATTACTTAAAAACTTTTGTCTTGTGCTTTCAGCATTATCGCTTCCGAACCAAGCCCTGCATAGTGTATTTTATTCCCGCACAAACGGCGCATAAGCAAAAAGCCACCGGCAGACCTGGCATAAACAATAATACTAAGCGGCTTCTTTCTCGCTGTAAGCTCTGGTAACGCGTGCCAACTGGGCACCCGGAGCCTGCAACAGACCGATAATCTTGGCTCTGAGTTCGTCCATAGACGGAATCGTTGCCAGTTTATTGATTTCGGCAACCGAAAGAACACCGGTTCCCATGGCACCACCGACAACAATCAGCTTCTCATTGTCTTTGGCAAACTGAACGCAGGCTTTGCAGGCCGAAACCGGGTCATTGGCGAAAGCAATGGCCGTCGGACCGGTAAACAAGTCGGTCAGTCCTTCAAACTTGGTACCTTTAAGAGCAAGACGAGTAATCCGGTTTTTAGTAACTCTGAACCCGGCGCCTGCTTTTCTGATCTTGTCGCGCAGTTCCGAAACTTCCTTAACGGTCAAACCTTTGTAGTGCGAAACTACAATGATTTCGGAGCTGTTAAACAGTTCATTCAGTTCACCGAGCAACTGTGTCTTTTCTTCGCGGTTCACTTATTGTCTCCAAACAAAACATCATTTCAAATAAAACAATGTCATTTCACACATCCGCTGCGCCGGTCTGCCGACCTTTGCCGCGGGACCTAATCTGTCCAGGAGAAAAAAAGATAAATATTTTTCAACTCCCGTCTGCGCAGGATATTTAAAGTTGTCAAACGCCGGTTCCGGCATTTTCGACCACCTGCGGTCTTGGACAGTTTTCAGAAGCACAAAACTTCTGAAGAGCGGGAAGCGGACACGTCCGCCTCCCAAAACTTTCTTACAAAGCGGACGAATCTACTTTGATGCCGACGCCCATCGTCGAACTCAGGGAAATCTTCTTCAGGTAGTTTCCTTTGAGCGACTGCGGTTTGGCTTTCAGAATAGCGTCAATAAACGTCTTGGCGTTGTCATAAATCTGCT
>FR885474.1:55165-61917 GCA_000436375.1 Azospirillum sp. CAG:239
TCTTCCGAAAAAGAAGCCTTACCGATACCGGCATGAACAATACCGTTCTTTTCAACGCGGTACTGAACTTCACCGGCCTTGGCCTTCTTAACCGCACCGGCAACATCGGTGGTGACGGTTCCGAGCTTCGGATTCGGCATCAGGCCTTTCGGACCCAGAACACGGGCAACGCGGCCGGCCAGCCCCATCATGTCCGGCGTGGCGATACATCTGTCGAAGTCAATTTTGCCTGACAAGATGGAATCAACCAGATTCTCGGCACCGACAATATCGGCTCCGGCGGCTTTGGCCTCGTCGGCTTTCTCGCCCTGAGCCAAAACGGCGACACGGACGGTTTTGCCCGTACCGTGCGGCAGAGCACAAACGCCGCGGATCATCTGATCGGCATGTTTCGGATCGACACCGAGGTTGATGGCAACGTCGATGGTTTCGTCAAATTTGGCGGTAGCGTTGGATTTGACGATTTTGACAGCCTCTTTCAGCGCATAGGCCTGCGTCTTGTCAATTGTTTTGTATGCGTTTACAATTCTTTTTCCAGCCATCGTCTTACTCCACTACCTTGATACCCATGGAAACCGCCTGGCCTTTAACCATATTCATGGCCGCCTCAACGGTCGAGCAGTTCAAATCAGGCATTTTGGTTTCGGCAATTTCTTTAACCTGAGCCATCGTAATCTGACCGGCAACGGTTTTGCCCGGTTCCTTGGATGCAGACTTGACACCGGCAGCTTTCTTAATCAGATAAGAAACCGGCGGAAGTTTGGTCTCAAAAGTAAAAGACTTGTCTTCAAAAGCGGTAATAACGACCGGAACGGGAACGCCCGGTTCCATTTTCTGGGTGGCTGCATTGAAAGCCTTGCAGAATTCCATAATGTTCAAGCCCTTTTGGCCCAGAGCAGGACCAACCGGCGGAGAAGGATTAGCCTTTCCGGCGGGGATCTGAAGCTTGATTAATCCTAAAATTTTCTTTTTAGTCTTAGCCATTTTCATACCTCTGTTTAGGTTCGTGGTTTTTCCAGACCATGGCTGGTCTCCCACGAAGTTACATTTTATGCGATTCGCATCTCAAAAGAACAGAGTCGCCCCTTTGAGAGTCGCCTTTGTATAGCACATCCGATTCATTTTGCAAGCGTTTTTTTCAAAATTTTGCGATTCAAGCCTTTGATTCGATTCAGAAAAAGGCTCCTTTGCGGAGCCTTTTTTTCACTTCAGTTCCGAAGTGCAGTGCGGACAGCGCACCGCCTTCACGGGAATATCCTCGCAACAGTACGGACAAACCTTCGTTACCGGTTCCTTTTTCGCCTCTTCGGCCGCTTCCTGCCTGAGCATCTTGGCCTGCAGTTCGTTAATGGCCTTAATCAGAATAAACACGCCAAAGGCAACGATAATAAAACTGATAAGCGCATTGACGAACAGACCCACGTTAAGCGTCACGGCACCGGCCTTCTGCGCTGCATCCAGCGAAGCGTAAGGCGCTGCCGTTACCCCTTCCTTCAAAACCACAAACAGATTGGTAAAATCGACCTTGCCGAGCAGCAGCCCGATCGGCGGCATAATAACGTCTTTGACCAGAGAGTCGACAATTTTGCCAAAAGCGGCGCCGATAATGATACCGACGGCCATGTCAATGACATTGCCGCGCATGGCGAATTTTTTAAATTCATTAAAGAAACTTTTAAACATTGCCTTCTTCCCTAAAAAAAATAAACCGCCGGATTTTAATCCCGGCGGTTTCAGACTTTCCTAAACCTTTTCAACCTGGCTGAATTCCAGCTCAACCGGAGTCGAACGTCCGAAAATCGAAACGGAAACTTTCAGACGAGCCTTCTCAAGGTCAACCTCTTCAACCAAACCGACAAAGGAAGCGAACGGGCCGTCGGTTACCCTGATTTGCTCGCCGACCTCATAGTCAACAACCGTCTGCGGCCTTTCAACGCCTTCCTGCATCTGGGTAATAATACGTTTGGCCTCGGCTTCGGAAATCGGCTGCGGCTTATTGCGGCTGCCCAGAAAACCGGTAACGCGCGGCGTATTCATAACCGCATGCCAGGTATCGTCGGACATTTCCATCTTAATCAGCACATAACCCGGAAAAAACTTGCGTTCCGAATTGACCTTCGAACCTTTTTTAACCTCGACGACATCTTCGGTCGGAACCAGAACGTCAAGAATCTTATCTTCCATTTTTTTCAAAACAGCCTGTTCTTTAATCGATTCGGCAACCTTCTTCTCCGAACCGGAATAAACATGAAGAACATACCAACGTGCAGTCATAAACTATACTCCAAGACCAAATATTAATTTAACAACCCAGCCGAAAATCTGATCGACGAAGAAAAAGAAAGTCGCGGCAATCGCCACCAGGATAATAACCATTATCGAGGTCTGCATAACTTCCTTGCGGGTCGGCCAGGTAACCTTTTTAATTTCCTGTTTTACCTGTCTGAAAAACTGAATCGGACTAATTTTTGCCATAGATCCTATCCATCTGAAAAATTGCAACAAAGCCAGCCCCGCCCGCGTCGTTAACCGGTCTTTTCAAAAAACATATCGAAATTATACGGCAAAATGACGGGGATAGGCTGTCTGATTTACCGGAAACATAAACTATTAAACAAAAGATTGCAATACTTTTTTCTCAGGGTTCTGATTTTGGTTAAAAAAAAGGATGTCTGGCAGACGCCCATATGCTTTGCCGCCTCTGCCGCCAGATTTTTCTTGACTTTGAGCAAACTCTAAGGCTTAAATTAATCACTGTCACACAACGGGAGAAAGTTTATGGGATACTCAATCGGTCAAGTTGCCAAAAAAACCGGCTTAAGCGTTCATACGCTCCGATACTACGAAAAAGAAGGCCTGCTGCCTTTCGTCAGAAAAAACAGTTCCGGCCTGCGGGTCTTTTCCGATTCCGACCTCGGCTGGCTTGAACTCATCGAATGTCTGAAAGCCACCGGCCTGCACCTCAAGGGCATCAAACAGTACATCGACTGGTACATTGAAGGCGATTCAACCCTGCAACTGCGGCTGGATATGTTCAGACAGCAGAAAATCCGTATTGAAGAGCAAATGGTCGAACTGCAGAAACATATGAACAAGATTAACTACAAAATTGAACTTTACACCAAAGCCGTCGCCGCCGGCACACTGCACCCGGAAAAGAAATCCGCCTGAGCTTTCCGCTCTACATAAAAACGTATAAACATAGGCAAACAGCTTCCTGCCCGGAAGCTGTTTTCTTATATAACATAAAAACCGCCCCTTCGGACAGCTTTCTCTAATCGACAGGATAACATCGCACAAATACACAAAACTAGTGACATATGGCACAATCCACGGACTATTTTATTATTCCCTTCATCTGAGAATTATGTCACAATACACAAAAATTCAGGGAAGATTAAAATGACAAAACTTTATCACTACATCACAAAAGGCAACAATGCTCTGAAACAAGGGATTTTATCTTTTGCCAACAATCCTCAAGCCGATTTACATTACTATTACAAACGCACGGGCGGCGAAACAACCCACTCCGGAATTGTTAAATGGATGGAAAATTGTTTTGAAGGCCGCAGCCGCGCCATTCGCGGTTTTTCAGAGCCGATACAGTGGACCGAGAAAAGCATAAATATGTTCAAACCTTTTATTGCGAACGCTGACTTATTTTCTGTTGATTTGGAGACCTTACAAAAAGACGGACTAATTGAAGCAATTTATGTCAGTCCGGCAATCCGACCGAATTTAGATAAAGATTTTCCGCAAGATGTTGATGAACGTTTAGTAAGATTAGCCTCAATTAACGATATTGATACTTCTCCGGTAGACTGGTCTGTCTGTGATGAAAAATTAGGCTTACGCTTTTCTGTCGTTCCGTATTATCTGATCGTCATCAAAGGCGGCATCATCCCGCCCAAATATATTACATTGGAATCTTAACAATTCCCAAAGACAATAAGCTTCTATATTAACTGCTTGTAAAATAAAGGATTTCGTTTGGGATGATCCGTGTAACAAGCGGGAAATGGCTTCTTTTATAGCACCTCATACGGGCTTGGCTAAGTTCTTGATATATATAAAGCCGCCTTGAAGCGACTTTATCTTGAGTGGCAGAACACATAGGGCAATGCACGGACTAGTTTATGAGTTTTTTTGTATTTTGAGCTTTATAAAACTTACATAAGTTGCCCATAAAAGAGCTAAAACGAAAACAACGATATAGATATAAGAAAAATAACTCATATACTGTGGAAAAATCGAAACATATTCAAGCCCGTTATATTCAGCCTCAGCCGCCCTGTACCCGTAAACCAGTCCCGGAATCATACCAAATATAATACCTATATATTCCAATACACCCAAAGCTGACAAATAATTTACGGTTCGCGGAAACCTGTGTTGAAAAGTTTCAAAAACCAAAAATTTACGCTTAAAACATAAACACAAAAACATCACAATAAAACAACAAGCAACAATCGCTTCCAAAATATTAAAAAAATAACCTTGCCCCAAATCAAGCAAAAAGGAGATAATAAAGTAAAATCCACCTAAGATTAAAATATGCTTACCCAATATTTTCATAAATATTATCTCCCTGAACTTTTTTATCATATTAAATCATTTATTTTTTTCGCTTACAAGTATCTTTATAGGTCTATTGAGCGACAAATCCTAGTTTTCCGAGGTTGAAGCCTTTATTCCAATCCTTTACCAGAGGCAACCGTCCTGTTGCAAAATCAACAACGCGATTTCCTGTTTTTACAGGATTTTTAGCATCAGACATCTTATATACCTGAACAGCTCTGCGAGCTATCCCCTTCGGAGAACAATCTCCTGCATATCTTGTATTACTGACTTTCCTAGTCATATAAATTTCCTTTCTTATAAAAATTACTACAATGATAGCGCTATCAATTAGGTATATAGATAACACCAGCACAACTGTCAATATATCTAAAAAAATATTTCTACCAAATATGTGGAGCAATTTTATTCGCCTTTTCTCTTTCGTTACAGATAAAACTCCTTTGTTTTATCATAAATTATCGAGATTTAAGAAAAAGTAAAACCGAAAATTTTGATTAAATGACATCAATGTCACGTAATCATATCAAACCAAGCAACAAAAAAGCTATCCCGAAACCTGATAGGATTCCAACCGGCTTAATCACTTGTAAAACAACAAAACTTTAAAATAAAAGTCCGTGTAACCACCCAAAAATGTGCTTATCAATGCAACCCCTCATGAACTCGCTTAAGCGCTTGATATATAAAGAAAAAAAGCCGCTTTTCAGCGACTTTATCTTGAGTGGCAGGGGCAGTAAGGTTCGAACTCACGACCCTCGGTTTTGGAGACCGATGCTCTACCAGCTGAGCTATACCCCTATCATCATATTGCGTATACTTGATACACAAATCTGCACAATTAATCAAGAACTTTTTTACAAAAAGCCACATCCGTAAAAAAGAAGAGCCGCACCTCACGGCGAAGCCCTTCATGTGTTTAACTTAAATATGCAGGCGGCGCACCGAGCTGCATATATTTGCAGCCTTTTCGCACATCCTGCCGCCATGATAGTGCACATAGCTCTGCAACTCGCGTTTATCCGCGGTCTTAGAAAATTCAATTTCCAAAGCATTACGGAACCGCTGTTTGGAGTAGTACACTTTTCGTAACCCTTTCGGAACTTTCTGCAAGCGCCGTTCCTGATCGGGATTAAGATTGTATTTCTTCGCAAACATACCGAGAACCACGCGGTTATCGGTTGTTATCATATCATCCTGCACTTTCGGAGCAAACGGCTTAAACGAAAGTACAAAATAAATTTTTTCCCACTGTTTCGAATGGGTCAAATAAATTTCGCCGTCTATCGACAGGCCAAATTCTTTATACATCTCGGCAAATGTTTCAAACTCACCGTCGATGTACTGTTTTTCCTCATTAAAAGTTAGCATAACTTCAGAGTTTTAAGTGAATATTTTATTTAACTGTTCTCAAAAGCCATGAATTATTTTCAACACAAATATATAACCCCACAATAACTCATTTTAGACAAAAACAATATCACAAGAGCAACAGTTTGTCAAAATATTTTACAGCACAAAAAAAGCGGTCATATAAGTAACCGCTTTTTAATCACACTTTTTTCATTAAGTCTTAAAAGAATGAATCTTAACACCCAATATACAAAGGAACAACGCCAAAGCCAGACAAAAATTACAAACCTTGGAAGCTTCCTCGTTCACTTTTTGACTAAAAACAGCCCAGTCAATTTTGGATGTCGCTGGATATAAGTTGTTATTCCAAGCATAAAGAATGATAGTGTCAGACACCGCAACTTTTCGTCTGGAAACAGAGAAATCTCTAAAACTGACAACAGGCCGAATAATTACCCCTTCTGGCGTTTCTAATTCAATACAATCTGAGGTAGGAAGATTATACGGATTAAGAGAAGATACAACACCGGAAAAAGCCTCAACAGCTACTTTGTTATCAGCCGGAAAATTCTTCTTCCCTAATCTTACAAAAACCCCAAAAACAAACAAAAACAATGCAAAAAATAATAATACCTTTTTCATAATTCAAATTTTTAAGTTCAACAATATTTTAAGACATAACATTAATTCTTAATAAGAACGCATATTTTGTAGCTATCACAATCTGTCTTATTTGTCAAAATTTTCTTAAAGAAACAGAAAAAAAGGAAAGACCCTGAAGAATTTCAGAGCCTTTCCTCTAATTCGGAATATCTTCC
>FR885475.1:0-6104 GCA_000436375.1 Azospirillum sp. CAG:239
TGACAAAGAAAAAAAGCCCTCTCTTTTGAGGGGCTTTCTTCTAATTGTCTTCTTTTTCTTCTTCACGAAACTTTGCCAGCTTTTTTAACAGCATATTTCTTTTCAAACGGCTGATTCGGTCAATATACAAAATCCCGTCCAGATGATCCATCTCATGCTGCAGGACAATTGCCAGAAAATCATCGGCCAGAACTTCCTGCTCTTTGCCGTCATAATCCAAATAACGCACGCGGATTTTTTCAAAACGCTCAACTTCCGCCCTCTGTCCGGGAACTGACAGACATCCCTCCTCGCCGCAAACCTTTTCGTCCGAATGCCAGATAATTTCCGGATTCACAAAATAACGCGGATTTCCCTTAATTCGGTTGCCGTTTTCGTCTTCTTCCTGTTCATAATCAATGACCAGCACCCGTACGGACTGCCCGATCTGCGGCGCCGCCAATCCGACGCCGACTGCCGAATACATCGTTTCCAGCATGTCATCCATCAGCTTGCGCAACGCATCGTCGACTTTTTCAACCTTAACGGCTTTCTTCTTCAAAACCGGATGCGGATATTCATATACTTCCAAAACAGCCATCTTTTTACCTGATATTATCGTTTAGTTTCCCATTCCTCTGCAGGAAACTGCGTTATATGCGGAAAATAATAAGGAACCAAGGCAAAAGTACCGCAGCGTACAAACTGATACGTGAGGACACTTTTGTCCTGTCGTTTCTGTATTAGTTTCCCATAGAACGCGTTTCCTTGGCAATCTGATCCAGCAGCGCATTTACCATCTTCGGTTCGTTCTTGACGAAAAACGCATAGGCCAAATCGACATATTCTTGAATCAACACTTTAACATCAACGTCTAAGGTGTTGGTAATTTCATAAATTGCGCAAAGCAACAGTGCCTGCAACGTACCGTCCATACGCTCAAACAGCCAGCCGTCGTTAAGATAGGCATTCAGCGATTTTTCCAAATCTTCCTTTTTGGCATGCACGCCCCGCACCAGATTGGAAAAATAGTTGGTGTCGATGTCCGAAACGGCAATCATTTCCTCGGTAATGCCGTTGTCTTCAATCACATAACGCCCGACTTCGCCGTTTACAAAATCCTTGACGACTTCGTCCACCGGCAGGTCGCCGTATGCAATCATATAAGTTGCCTGCACGGCAGCCAGCCGCGCACCGGACTTCATTTTAATCTTTTCGGAAATAAACTTCGCCATTTTTACTCGTCCTCAATATGCGGCAAAGTTTCGGGCTTTGCCAGTCTGTCAATCGTTTCAACAAAATCTTCAAAATCCTTCACTTCGCGAAAATCCTTATATACTGACGCAAAACGAATATAAGCGATATGATCGAGTTTGGAAAGGGCCTCCATCACATACTCGCCGATAACCCGCGACGGAATTTCGGTTTCCCCGGAGCTTTCCAGACGCCGCTGAATGGAGTTGACAACCTTCTCCACCCGTTCCGGATTAACCGGCCGCTTGCGCACGGCCAGCTCAATCGAACGCGCCAGCTTGTCGCGGTCAAACATCGTTTTGTCGCCGTTTTTCTTAACCACAATCAGTTCGCGCAGCTGCACCCGCTCAAAAGTCGTAAAACGCGAACCGCACTCCGGACACTCCCGCCGGCGGCGGATACAGGTATTGTCATCCGTCGTGCGCGAGTCTTTTACCTGCGTGTCGGCAAAACCGCAAAAAGGACATTTCATCGCCGTTCTTCCTATCCGTGCTTAATCAGACTTTCGGTCACTTTATACAATTCTGAAGAATATCTTGCCCCTTTTATAAGGACAATATCATTATTTTGCAACAACTTATTCAACAAAAATTCATCCAAACCGTCTTTATTTTCAAAATAATGCCGTTCAATGCGCTCCGGCAGCTGCGCCAGCATATCCTGTGTTTCCGGCTTGACGCCGACAACAACGTCAACGCTGCTCTCCGCCAGAACCCGCCCGATTTCAATATGTTTCTCCTGCGAATGAGCGCCAAGCTCGGCCATTTTGCCCAGCACCGCAATTCTGCGGCCGCCGCATTTCATGCCGGACAACGACTTAATCGCCAGTTTCATCGCCTCCGGCTGACCGGAATAACTGTCGTCAATCAGCGTATATTCGGCTCCGGCCGCAGTATGCAACAAATGTTTTTTGCCGCGGCCGTCCAACGCGCCGAAATTTTTCAGCGCCGCCGCCGCGCGATTCACGTCAAGCCCCAGTTCCGCAATCACGCTCAATACGCACCAGGCGTTATAAAGATGATGTTCGCCCTCTTCCGACAGTTCCAGCCTGACATCGGGATGAAAGTCCCTGCCGAATTTGACGATTTTCGCACCATGCCCGGCCGCCCGCTTCTCCAGAATATCGGCAAAATTGGTATCGGCATTGATTACCGCCGTGCCGCCGTCTTTCGGCAGTCCGCCAAAAATCTCGGCCTTGGCTTCGGCAATCCCTTCAAAGCTGTCAAAAAATTCAATATGCATCGGATAAACGTTAGTCACGACCGCAATGTCCGGCTCCGTAAAAGACACCAGCCGTGCAATCTCGCCCTTTGCGCTCATACCCATTTCAATTACGGCATAGGCGGCGTTCATATCCAGCTTGCAAAGGGTTTCCGGCACTCCGACAAAATTGTTGTGATTGCCTCCGGTAGCATAAGTCGGCGCAAACTGCGACAGGGCAAACTTCAATTCTTCCTTGGTCGTGGTTTTGCCGGCGCTCCCGGTCAGCGCAATGACCTTTCCCTTAAACTGCCGCCGCACATAACGCCCGATTTTGCCGTAGGCAATCAGCGTATCAGGCACCACAATCTGCCGCACCGCCGGCACGTCCGGCAGCTGCTTCTGCACCACAACCACTTCCACACCGCGTGAAATCACGTCTTTTACAAAATCGTGCCCGTCAAACTTCTCGCCCTTGATGGCAATAAACAAATCGCCCCGTTTGGCAACCCGGCTGTCCGTAACCACTTCGTCAATGTCTGCGTCAACCACAACCATCGGCGACCCGACAATCTCGGCAATCTTTTTGGAATTAAGCTTAATCATGGATTTCCCGTCATCAAAAAATTTTACTATTGCCGGAATATAACAAAACCGCCCGGCAAAGGCAAGGATTAAAACCGCTTTCATTATTTGCCAAAACAAATAAATTTTGTCTATTGCACTTTTGGATAAACTGTGCTAACGTGCAGATATTCAACATATTAGTATAGATATATTCCCCCGAAAAAGCTATCTTTTTCATGTCTGTACCTGTATGTTTTCAATTAATCCATTGTTTAATTTCTAAATTTTCAAGCATCATGAAAAAGAACTTGTTTATCGTCATTTCGATGATGATGGTTGCCTTTCTGGCAACAAGCTGCGGACCCAAGACTCCCGAACCCGTATTGCTCGGCGACGGCAACCTGACGGCTTACGCTGTTTTGCAGGACAAAACTTCCGAAACTTTTCTGTGGGGCATACGCGAAACCAAATCGGGCATTGCCAGGATTAAATGCGTTTTTACCGCTCCGCCCAAAAACCTGGAAGAGTTCTTCATCGGCGAAACCGCGGACAAGAAGATTGTCTTTGACAACACCGGCAAGATTCTGATTTCCGGCTCTTATTGTGTTATCGACAAACTTGCCGGCGGCGAAAAATTTATTGTCAGCCGAACAGACGGCGAAGGCGAAAAGGTTTATGTTGTGGCCAACGGCAAAACTGTCGGTCCGAAAGAAAAACTTTTCATCAGCGCCAGCCAGATTTATTATCGGCAAGACGGCAAACTCGGCGTCCTTTCCTATGACAACAAGGAAATTCTTCAGGGCATGGAAGAAATCTACATTGTCGACGGAAAGGCCAAAAAAGATGAAAAAACGCCGACTTACTACCTCTGCAAGGACGATTCCGGCTACAAGCTGTATGACGCTGAAGGCAAACCCGTCCGCAAAATGAACAGAGTTCAGGCATCAAAATACACTAAAGGTGCCTTGGATTACAACACCATGAAAGGACTTTATTCCAGCAAAGTCGCCTATTAAAGATTAGTTGGAATACCCGTAAAAAAAACATCTCCCGCACCCTGCCGGAGATGTTTTTTTATGTATTTTGCCCAAAACGAAGAACAAACCCTCCGTTATGCAGGTTTTAGGAAATCGGAAACCGGCGGCAAAGCTCTATTACCTGTTTTCTGACCTTATTAATGGTTTCCGCCGCGTCGCCCTTTGCCAGAGCGTCGATAACATCGCCCATCCAGTCGGCAACCTGTTCAAATTCCGCTTCTTTAAAACCGCGGGTCGTTCCGGCCGGCGTGCCGACCCGAACGCCCGAAGTTACCTTCGGCGGCTGCGGGTCAAACGGAATGGCGTTTTTGTTGCAGGTCATATGCGCAAGTTCCATCGCTTCGGAAACCACGTCGCCGGTCAGCCCCTTCGGGCGCAGGTCTACCAGCAGCAAATGCGTATCGGTGCCGCCGGAAACCAAATCCAAACCGCGTTTTTTCAGTCTTTCGCCCATTGCTTTGGCATTGCTGACCACCTGCGCGGCATATTTCTTAAACTGCGGCGTCAGGTCTTCGGCAAAACAAACCGCCTTGGCGGCAATCACATGCTCCAGAGGACCGCCCTGCGTTCCCGGAAAAATCGCCGAGTTGATTTTCTTGGCAATTTCCTCGTTATTGGTCAAAATCATGCCGCCGCGCGGGCCGCGCAGAGTCTTGTGCGTGGTCGTCGTAACCACGTCGGCATATTCCAGCGGATTCGGATGTACGCCGCCGGCAACCAAACCGGCAAAATGCGCCATGTCCACCATCAGATACGCCCCGATTTTGTCGGCAATTTCGCGGAAACGCTTAAAATCAATCTGCCGCGGATAAGCCGAACCGCCGGCAACAATCAATTTCGGCTTATTTTCCAGAGCCAGCCGCTCAACTTCGTCATAATCAATCAGCCCGGTGTCTCTGCAAACCCCGTACTGAACCGAATTAAGCCATTTGCCGGAAAAGGAAACCTTTGAACCGTGCGTCAAATGCCCGCCCGCATCCAAAGACATGCCCATAATCGTGTCGCAGGGTTTCAGCAGCGCCACATAAACGCCGGTGTTCGCCTGACTGCCGGAATGCGGCTGTACATTGACAAAACGGGCGTTAAACAGCTTTTTGGCGCGTTCGATAGCCAAGTTCTCAACCACGTCGACAAACTCGCAGCCGCGATAATACCGTTTGGCCGGGTAACCCTCCGCATATTTGTTGGTCAAAATCGACCCCTGGGCTTCCAATACCGCCTTTGATACGATGTTTTCCGAAGCAATCAGCTCAATCTGGTTCTGCTGACGGTCAAATTCGGCCGCAATAGCGTCAAAAATCTCTTTGTCTTCGCTTTTCAAATCTTTTACAAAATCCATGGTTTACCCCTCAATCCAAATCAAGCTTGCAAAGTCTGCGGTCATGACGGCCGCCTTCATACGCCGCCTTCAGAAAAATGCCGATTCTCCGCAAAACGTCTTCTGTCGACATCGTACGGCCGCCAAAACAAAGAACGTTCGCATTGTTGTGCTCGCGGGCAACCTTGGCAACATAATCGTCATAAAGGATTGCGGCGCGGATACCCTTATGCCGGTTGGCGGCAATTGAAATGCCGATTCCGGTGCCGCAGACCAATATGCCCAAATCCGCTTGTCCAGCCAGCACTTTTGCCGTCGCTTTTTCGGCAAAATCAGGATAATCAACCGAGTCTGCCGAATTTGTCCCCAAATCCTCAACCGCAAACCCCTGTTTACGCAGATCTTCAACAATCTGATTCTTCATTTCGAAACCGCCGTGGTCAGCCGCCGCAACAATTTTCATCAAAAGCTTTCTCCCTTTTTGTTCCTGTAAATTCAGCCTTATGATAGCCTAACAAAGCCATAAAAAAAGAGTTTTTTGGCGCTTATGCAAAAAAATATAAATTTTTTAAAAAAAGTTATTGACGGGGAATAAAAAGTTTGTATATATAGAGAACGTTGAGTGAATGAGGAACTCAGTTAGGTATTCCGATTGGCCGGTTGGCAGAGTGGCTCATGCAGAGGACTGCAAATCCTTGTACATCGGTTCAATTCCGGTACCGGCCTCCAAATTCATTCTTGCCGCATAT
>FR885475.1:6238-31194 GCA_000436375.1 Azospirillum sp. CAG:239
GGGTGTTTTTTTATGGCTCCGGTTATCTGGACGAGCGGCGACCAACGGGAGCCTGTTTGGAGCGGATAGTTGATTCAAACGAGCCTGCGAAGTTTGAATCCTACGGCGCGAGGAGGACCCGCTTGCGGGAGTACCCAATCTGGCAGCTCCTTGCTGTTCTGTTGAACGGGAGAAGCCTGTTTCCTTTCCGCCGCTTTCCCTGCAAAAAAATGCCGGATACAATATCCGGCAAATTAAGGCTTTATGACTTCTATTAAGAAAGCTAACGCTACGCGGTCATTGTTGTTGGTATTGTTCTTATTGTTCCAATCATTGTTGCCATTTTTCAGATTGAAATAATAGGCATTGTTTGGATTATATTCCTCAGAGCACCAACAATGAGGTAAAGCGGCCTCTTTTTTCTTAGCGGCGGCACGGTAAAAACACCGCTGCGGGCAGCCCTTTTTTAATAAAAATCCGCACGCTCCGCCAGACCTTGGTCAGACGGATTCTCGCCTGCCTCGCCCCTATTCTGCCGACAAATACGGCATTGTCAACAAAAACAAAAAACTGAATCTTGATTACAACGAATATTTGGAGAAGCTCCTTCCGTCTGGCATTCACCGGCTTTCCATACTTTTCTTTTTTGTCATTCTCCGGCTTGACCGGGGAATCCATAAAGGAGATATTCGGGTCAAGCTCAAACATGGCAGGAGAGAATAAAACATGGGAATAACGAAAAAAGTACTCAAGATGACCGCAACGCTTAGCAGAAATTGATAATAAAAGAAATTGCTATGCACGGAAACAACAGAAGAAGAAACAGTAATAACAAAAAATCGCTGTGTTATAAAATAACACAGCGATAAAGGGTTAAAGGGATAAAAACTAAAAAGCTAACGCTACGCGGTCATTGTTGTTGGTATTGTTCTTATTGTTCCAATCATTGTTGCCATTTTTCAGATTGAAATAATAGGCATTGTTTGGATTATATTCCTCAGAGCACCAAATAATAGGCATTGCTTGGATTATATCCCTCAGAGCACCAAATGCATCCCCAATAACCGTCGGCTGCAATTTCGTTCTCTTTCAAGATTTCAACCGTTGCGATAAATTTTGCTTCTTCCATACCGCCCCAATGTTCCTTCAAAACACCTTTGGACGGCAGAAAACCGGGTTTGCCGTTTAAGCGCATCTTTTCGGCAAACTTTTTGACTTTTCCCCATGTGGTATCTGAAACATTGTTTCCCGAACCGCATGTTAAGGCAACCATCACGCCGGACAACAGCTGGATTCCCCATAACTCGCTCTTGCGGCTCAAATTCAACCCGTTTTCAACCGTCAATTCATTTCCCCGGCGATACACCAAAGGCAGTTCTGTCGGTATCAAACCGGTTTTATCCTTACCCCGGTTGTTAAACCAGTTTGTCAATTCGTTTTCGCTGATTTCCAAGGCTGCAATAACGGCTTCAAGAGCGTTAATTTTATTTGTCTTCATAATTGTAAGTTTTTTAGGTAAATATTTTTGTTTATTAACTCGCTCAAATGACAAAAGTCATAAGTACTGTTTTACCACTCAAGCAAGATTAATAACCGCAGATAAGCCTAAAACTTACATACAATTACAAAAACTTCCCCGAATAATAAAACAGATGCTTATGATTACAACTATAGTTGTAACATATTTTCGGAAGAAAGTAAATACAGATTCGCCTGGTATAGACAATTTTGTCAAATTTATCTGAGACCGCCAAGTTTTTACAATTTGGCCAACAGCTTTTCGACAACTTCCAGCGACTTTATCGGCGCCTCATCCCAAAAACTTTCATACTGTTGCTGATGATTCTCAATCCCCGGCGTATCGCTGATAATGCGCAGGCTCAAAAACGGCACTTTATACATATAACAAACCTGCGCCATAGCAGCAGATTCCATATCCACGGCCAAACCGTCCGGAAACTTAGCCTTAATCATATCCAGTTCCGCCCGTTCGGTAATGAATTTGTCGCCGGTACATATCTGTCCGCCGTAAACATTGACCTCGGCATCAAGCGACGTTACCGCGTCAAGAAGCTCGCGACTGCCGGCAAAACAGGCCGGCAACCCCTGCACCTGTCCATACAGATTCGGCTCGCCGCACCAAACGTCGTGATAAACCACACTCTCGCCGGCCACCACGTCCATGACCCGCGTTTTGACGTCAATGCCGCCGGCCACGCCGGTATTGATAACGCAGTCCGGCGCAAAATTCTTAATCAACTCCAGCACGCCAACCGCCGCACAGACTTTTCCCAAGCCGCTGCGTGCCAGTACAACGTCCTTTTCGCCGATTTTTCCTTCAAAAAACTCCAACCCCTGGCACGAAACGTCGCGCCCGCCGGACATCAACCCCCGTAGCAGGCCGAACTCCTTGTCCATTGCCACGGCCAAACCGATTTTCCTCATCTTCGTTCCTTTGCTGTTTTTTTGCTATTAAACACGGAGATTGTTTTAAATACAACATTGAAATTGGAAAAATTCAGCTTAATATTAGCCCTTATGAAAAGAAGAAAAAACATATTCTCGCTTCGTACCGTCGCAAGCTATCAGTTTCTGGCCCTCTGGAGCAGCTTTTACATCGCCTGGCATTTTTCCGCGCCCTGCGGCGGCTGTTCCTGGTTTACCGGCGCCGCAGTTTTGCTTGTTTCCTATGCGTTTTTCAATACCTTTTGGCTCATGGTTGCTTCGCTGCGCCGCAAAATTACCCTTTCGCGCAGCATTTTCAATTTGTCATCGCTGGCGCTCGGCTTTATATTTTTCCTTATGCTGCTGTTCATCGTCAGCGATTTCCTGCTCAACATTCCCGCCTATGCCAACCTGTATTTTGCCCACCCGGACGCCGCGGCCTGGGGACTTGCCGCACTGGCTGCGCTTATCAGCCTTTACGGCTTTTTCAATGCGCGCCGCATCCGCGTTACCGCTTACGAAATCCGTACAGAAAAAACCGGCGTCGACTTTACCTTGGCGCTGGTTTCCGACCTGCATATCGACAATTGCGGCCTTGGCCTGAACCAGATGGCCAAAATTATTGAAAACATCAACCGTATCAACCCGGACTTTACCGTTTTCGCCGGCGACATTATCGAAAGTGCCCCCGACCATTTCTGCGCGCTGGACTTCGCCGCCGAATTCAGAAAAATCAACAGCAAAACCGCCAATCTGGCCATTGTCGGCAACCATGAATACTATGGCGGCAAAATCAACGAAAACATCAAGGCGCTTGAAAACGCCGGCCTTACCGTCCTCAAAGACTGCACGCTCACTTTCGGCAACATAACCGTCGCCGGCCGCGACGACAAGTTCGTCAAAGACCGTTGCCCGCTGAAAAAACTGCTTAAAGGCACCCCGAAAAAAAACTTTGTGCTGGTGCTTGACCACAACCCGACGGACATCGCCGAAGCCGTAACGTCGTCAGTCGACCTTCAGGTCTCCGGACATACCCACAACGGTCAGATTTTTCCGTTCAACCTGATAGTCCGCAACATTTATCAGAACGGTTACGGACATAAGCAAATCGGCAACACCCACACCGTCGTCAGCTCCGGAGCCGGCAGCTGGGGACCGCAGCTGCGCCTCGGCACCAAAGCCGAAATCGTCTGCATCAAAGTCAAATCTGTCAAGGACTGAATCTCATGAACAAACAATACAAAAACATCGTCATTCTGACCGGCGCCGGAATTTCCGCGGAATCCGGACTGGCCACCTTTCGCAGTTCCAACGGCCTGTGGAACAATCATCGGGTTGAAGACGTCGCCTCCGTCGAAAGCTTCCGGCGCAATCCGGCACTGGTACACGACTTTTACAACAACCTCAAACTCGAAATTCAGAAAGCCAAGCCCAATCCGGCGCATTTGGCGATTACCCGCCTGCAAAACGAATATCCGGCCGAAATTTCCGTCGTTACCCAAAATGTCGACACTCTCCACGAAAAAGCCGGCAATAAAAACATTTACCACATTCACGGCCAGATAAATCAGGCCGTCTGCCTCAACTGCGGGCATATTCTGGAAACCTTCGGCGACGTTGACACCGAAACCGTCTGCCCTCAGTGCGGCGTTGTCGGCATGATGAAACCCAACATCGTCTTCTTCGGCGAAAACCTCCTCTGCATGGACAAAGTCGAAATCCTGCTCCGCAGCTGTGACCTGTTCGTCTCCATCGGCACTTCCGGCGTTGTTTTTCCGGCCGCCGCCTTTGTTCAGACTGCTAAATACTACGGCGCCGATACCATTGAGTTCACGCTTGAACCAACCTCAAACAACTTTTATTTTGACAGGCATGTCTACGGCCCGGCCGGACAAACGCTTCCCCCTTATGTCGACGGACTGGTAAAATCCGCGGTTCGGCCTTAGCTTGCCCAAAGCCCCGGCAGAAGGGCCTTCTCTAGCAGCCTTTATGAAAAACCATCGGCAGGCCTTCTCCGCTTTCCGGAATTTCAAAACGGCTGACAAACTTGTCAAAACAGGCTTCGTCGACAACCAGAGCCTCAGCATCGTTTTCCGTGCGAGCCAAAACACGCCTCTTTGCCGTAGCCATATCACATTCGACAACGTCAAAGAGCACCCGCTCGGCCAGTTCGGACGCCTTAGCATATGCCAGACGCCGGTCTTCTTTCGACCAGAACCCCATATCCATAACCGCATTGCCACCGGCACGGCAGATTTCGCCGCAGAGTTTCCACATCAAATCCGCCACCGGCCGCATATACTTTCGAAATTCGGCATCAGGCAGATTACGGCCGAACAAATCGCGCATAAACTCGTCATGTGTCAGACGCACTGCCGGAAGCCTTTTTGCCAGTCGCTTTGCCAGCGTCGTCTTGCCAAACCCCATATAACCGCAGACCATATGTATTTCAGACATAACCCTCTCCTCATGTTTGGCTTTGATGATAAACAAAAAACCCCGCCTTTGTAAAGCGGGGTTGTCCGGGTGCCGCAATTTATTTTTTGTCGGCCTTGGCCTCGTCTTTGCGCAGCTTTCTGTCTTCTCTTCTGTGTTTGCGCATTTCGTCGTGTCTGGCCTTCATTTCTTCCAGACGGGTCTTCTGCTCAGGCGTCAGAATTGCCTCAAACTCTTTCATGTTTTCCTTGCGCAATTCGTCTGCTTTGCGGCGCAGTTCATCCATCTGCTTCATCAGCGGTTCAACCTTTTTGCGGCCGTCCTCGCGGATTTTGTCAGCCTTGGCAATCTGTTCTTCCGACAATCCTAAATCTTTGGCGAAACGGTCGGCCAGCTTCTTGTGCATTTCCCTGTCAAATTTCGGCCCGTGAGCGCGCGGACCCTTATGCCCGGGACCAAACTCGGGAGGCGGAGGCGGCAGCATCTCATGTCCCGGAGGAGGAGGCGGCGGCAGCATTTCTTCCTGAGCGTTTGCCGAAATCGAACCCAACATGACCGCCGCGGCGCAAACCGCTGTCAACATCAATTTTTTCATTATCTGTCTCCTTTCAAATGTTGTAATTTTTCACTTAATGTTTTTCTGGCGTTAAACAATCTTGATTTAATGGTTCCCACCGGCTCGCCGGTTTTTGCGGCAATCTGGTCATAGCTCATTTCCTCAAACTCGTACCAAACCACGACCTGGCGCATTTTGCGGGGCAGTTCGTCAACGGCTTTCAGAATCTGTCTCTGCCGGGTCTTGGCGTCCAGAACTTCTTCCTGTCTGCCGCCGACCCGCACATTTTCCAAAATCTCGTCGCCGCCGACCTGCCCGGCCTCGATTTTATACTGCCGCGATTTGAAATAGTCGCGGCAGACGTTGGCCGTCAGCGCCCCTATCCATTGGCTGAATTTTCCCTGCTCCTTATAATGGTCCATGTTTCTCCAGGTTTTGATATATACTTCCTGTTCGATGTCCTCATTATAGGAACCGGTCAGTTTTTTGATAATCGCCTTAATCAGGCCTCTGTTCTGTTCAATAATGTCTTTCATCAGCCGACCATCAGCAAACCGTATTCGTCAACCGGAAGCCCCATTTCTTCAATGACGGACGAATTCTCGCTGACCGAAAATTCCGTACCGAAAAGATAATAGTCATAACTCATCGTGTAACCCTCGCTTTTCGGATAAAAACTTCCGATACCGAGCAGCAGAACCAGCGAACACAAAGCCGCCTTGATGCGGTTGTTGCGTTTCTTGCGGGCAAAGTACAGCGGCTTGGCCTCTTTTATCAATGCGGAAATGTCATCCATTGTTTTTCTCCTTACACAACTTGAAACGACGCCTTGCCGCAAAAAGTTCATTTTTATTTTAAAATAATTGCCTATATCTTTACATACCGTTTACAAAAAATACTTCTTTACAAAAAAATTTTACCGTCTTATAGATGACGACGGTTTAAAATAAATGACGCATTTTCAGAAAGAAGCTTAACAGAATGATTCAGGATTTAACTCGCGGAAATCCCGCCTCGCTTATCGTAAAATTTGCCTTGCCGCTGCTCATCGGCAACCTTTTTCAGCAGCTCTACCAGGTTTCCGACATCATTATCGTCGGCCGTCTCATCAGTGTCGACGCATTGGCCGCCCTGGGCGCGTCGGCACCGATATTTTTCGTTATTCTGCTGGTAACGCTCGGTTTTACCGGCGGCCTGACCGTTATTACCGCGCAGCGATTCGGTGCCCGCGACGAAAGCGGCGTGCGCCGTTCCGTTACCCATTCGCTGAGAGCCTGCATTATCCTCAGTTTCATTTTTACCTTGCTGCTGCTTGTTTTCCTGCACCCGATTCTCCGCTGGATGAACGTCCCCGAAAACATTATGGACGACGCCTATAAATTCATGTTCGTTCTCGGACTGGCTCTGCCCGTCATCGTTGCCTATAACCTGCTCTCAGGTTTTATCCGCGCTTTGGGCGACAGCAAAACCCCGCTCTATTTTCTCATTGCCACGACGGTCGTCAACGTGCTGCTCAACCTTTTCCTGATATCCGTCTGTAAACTGGGCGTCGTCGGTTCGGCACTCGGTACGCTTATTTCCATTACCGTTTCCGGCATTTGCTGCGCCGTTTACATCGGCCGCCGTTTTCCGATTCTCCGCCTCAGCCGCGAAGACTGGAAATACAACCGCGCCTTCATGAAAGAACATCTCAATATCGCCGTACCGATGGCCATTCAGTTCTCGGTTCTCTCCGTCGGTCTCCTTATTATGCAGAAAGTCTGCAACTCTTTCGGTTCCGACACCATCGCCGCCTTTACTGCAGCCCTGCGTATTGAGCAGCTGGCCACTCAGCCGCTGGTCGCCCTTGGCATCGCCATGGCCACCTTTTCGGCGCAGAATTTCGGCGCCGGCATGATTAAACGCATTCGCCGCGGCGTTCTTTACAGTTCGCTCATGTCCGTCAGTTTCAGCGTTTTCATTGCCCTTCTGGTGCGCTTTGTCGGCGAAAACATGATTACGGTATTCTCCGATGACGTTACCGAACAAATTGTCTACACCGGCCGACAGTATCTGAACATCAGTACCCTGTTCTACATTTTTCTCGGACAGATTTTCATCTTCCGCAACACTCTTCAGGGCATGGGGCAATCGGCCATTCCGCTGATTGCAGGCTTTACCGAGCTGCTGATGCGTTCTTTCGCCGCCATCTGGCTGGCCGGACACATCGGTTATCTCGGCGTTTGCTGGGCCAGCCCGATAGCCTGGTTCGGCGCCGCCGTGGTTGTTTCCGTCGGCTATTTCGTAACCATTCGCAAAATGAACCGGCGCTATCTGCGTAACAATCTGCGCATGGCCGCCCACAAAATCGGCCTGTTGAAACCGGAAAAGGAACGCCCGGTTCTTACCCCTGCCGAATAACAAAAAACCCCTCGCAAGAGGGGTTTTTTGTTACAGCAGAGCCGGCTTGCCGATATTACCCTTCGCACAGCCGTCCGTATCCAGAAAACCGCGAACCCGCGTCCATATTCCGGCAGCCTGCTCCGAAGAATAGGGCCTGAAACAGAAATCGACCCTGTACGCCGCAGCCTTCACTTCCAGAGCTTCCGCGGCAAAACACAGCGGCCACTCGTCAAACAGCATAATCTGGCAGTCGCGTGACAACGCCTTGTATCGAACACCGTTCCGGGTCAGCTCCAGCCACTTTTCGCCGCGCGGACAATCGGCGCAGGCATTGGAACGAATGCAGTCGGCGCTGATAAACAACGGCACATCCGCATAAACAGGCAGAACGACGGGCAACGGCGATGCTGCGGCCATGGATTTCATGTTGCGCAAAACATCTTCCGGCGAAAGCGTTACCCTCGCCGCCCCCATTTCTCCGGCCATCGCCGCCGCCTGTGTATTCAGCACATACAACGGATAGTCAAAACTGAGATCAATGCCATTTTCCGGTAAAACTTCCAGCCCCCAGTAATTGCCGATTTCCCATTTTTTGTAACCGGCCGACAGCATGGCGTTAATCGTCTTTTCAAAAGTCTTCGGACGACGGCAGACCGTTGGCAGCGCCAACCTGACTTTGCTTTTCGGCAAAGCCGACAACGTTTCCGTTTTCGTATTCTCAGAAAGCAGAAAAACGATTTCCGCCGCTTCTTCCAGATTAATTCCGGCAAGCGTTTCGACCTTGTCGGTTTTGACAATCCATTTCGGCGCACCGCTTTCCCGAACCTTTTTCACGGCGGGCAGCACGCGCGGCTCTTCTTCAAAAACAACCTGCCCGTACAAACCGCGCCGCAGTTCATTCAATAAAGATGCCGGAGCAAACAGACCCTGCGGATTTTCTATTGTCAGATTGCCCAGCACAAAATCCGTATCGCCGGTTTTGCCAAAAGCTTTCCGAACCGCATCCGCCGTTTTGTCCGGATTTTCGGCTTTTGCAAATTCGCCGGTAACGGCAAAGAAAAACTCGCCCGTCGCTGCCGAAAGCTTTCCCTTTTCAATCATTACCGAAACGTCGAGTTGTCTCCGCTGCCTGAACGCTCCCGGTTTTGGTTTTTCATAAGGATAAGCGCCTTTGACTTCGCTGGCGGAAGCCAGATAAATGTCCCAGCCTTTCTCTAATCTCGGCGCATGCGGCGGCAGTTTGACTTCGACCGTCTCGCCGGCCTGCGCCTCAAACACGTTGCGGCCGTTTACACGCAAACTTTGCAATGAAAAGCCAAAAGGCTTTTCCTCGCCGGGAACATCTATCTGAATACCGTCGTAGCGGGCGATTTTATGCGTTGTCCGAAACTGCAGGCTGTTGTTGCGAAGCGAGCCGGTTCTGCCGATTTTCAGACCGCGGTGTCCGACAAAATCGCGGTCAATGACGTCTTTGTTCCTGCCGTTGAAATGAAACTTCGTCCACGGACGCGAAAAAATTTGCCGGATATTCTCGGCCCTTTCGGCATCATCGCCCCTGCCGTCCAGAATCCGCCGGTAATAGTCGACCGCAGCAGCCACATACAGGGCCGTCTTTTTGCGACCCTCTATCTTCAGCGACGTTACCGGCATTTTTAAAACCTCGCCCTGCAGCGCCATATCCTTCATAGAAAAATAATGTTTTTCGCCGTCACAGCCGCCGAAAGCCGCCCGGCACGGATACAGGCACTTGCCTCGGTTGGCGCTTTTGCCGGTTTCCAGAGAAGAGAACATGCATAATCCGCTGTAGGAGTAGCAAAGAGCGCCGTGGATAAAAGCTTCAGTTTCCAACCCCGGAATTGCGGCAATTTCCCTTATCTCATTCAAAGTCAGCTCCCGAGCCAGCACCACGCGGCTGAAACCGATTTTTTGCAGCGCCAGCGCGCCTTCCCTGTTATGTACGGCCATTTGCGTGCTGGCATGCAGTTCCAGCTCCGGATAAGCCTCGCGCACGACGCGCGCCACGCCCAAATCCTGTACAATCAACGCGTCAACCTTATATTTGGCGCACAGGTCAAGCGCCTTCAGCAGTTCCGGCAACTCGTCCTCTTGAAGAAGCGTATTGACCGCAACATAAACCTTTCGCCCCAGCGAATGAGCATAACCGACAAACTCGTTCAGATCGTCGGCGCCGAAATTGGCGGCTGTCGCCCGCGCCGAAAAATGCTTTAGGCCCAGATAGACCGCATCTGCGCCGTAATAAAGCGCCGCATAACCGGCTTCCGTGTCGCCGGCCGGTGCCAGAAGTTCTTTTTTCATTTTCTTTTCCGCTAAAAATTTTTTATCAGGCTATTGCAAGCACGCCGTTTTGTCAAGTTCGGAAATCACGACGAGCCTACCGCCGAACATCTCTCTGACCGTCCCCGCCGCGGCGGCGGCAATCTGCTCCAGCAGACCGGGCAAACCGGCGGGCAAAATGCCGTTTTCTTCAAAAACGACGGCTTTCTCTTCTCCAAAATCAACCGCTGCGTCAAGAACCGCACCAAAGCTCCCCGGCGTACACAACAACACAAAATCATAGAAGGCGGTTAAAGCCCGGCACTTATTCTCAACAAAAAGCGGTACCTTTTCCGGCACTTTGACGAGCAGATTGAACCGGGAAGTGTCCATTTTTTCCAAAAGTTCAAACCGCTGCCGGTAAAAAGCCAGATACTCCCGAAATGCCCGCTCTTCATCTTCCGGAACCACACCGCCCTTAAACATCTCGGATACAATCAGCACCTTTCTTTTAATAACGGGTAGCTTGGCCGGCAGATACCGGTCATAAATAATCCGACGTGCCTGTTCGGCATCTTCGCTGTTGGAAATCCGCTTAATTTCATCCGAATCGTTATACAGGGAAACCACGCGAGGAACAAATACCGGCACATATTTTCGACTGTAGCGCAGCATCAGCTCCCAATCCACAAAACGCTTCATGCTTTCGTCAAAGCCGCCCAATTCGTCATAAAGGCTGCGATGATGAACGAAAGCATTCATATCGGCCAGACACCATCGGCAGAACGCCCGTGCGTCATAAGCCCTGCCGACAACCCGCCGATTGTTCAAATGCTTTATCTGGGCATAATAACACTTTGCGCCTCCCGTCCGAACGGCATTTTCAAATACCGCAAAATAATCGGCACACATCCGGTTGTCCGTATCCAAATATCCGGCCCATTCCCGCGTCGCGGCACGCAATCCCTTGTTTCTGGCGGCACTGACTCCCTCATGGCCGCTTTGCAGATACTTCAGGCGTCCGCAAGCCATTTCGGCGCCGTAACGTTCTTTCAGCAGCATATCCGTTCCGTCGGACGAACCATCGTCAACGACAATCAGTTCAAAATCGGGATAATTCTGCATCAGAACGGAATCAACGGCTTCACAAATGCAGAAAGCGCGGTTAAACGTCGGCATAATGATTGAGAAACCGGGGCGCAGGCTCATTTTTTTCCCGTTCCCCAGCCCATCAGCCTGCTGACGTCTTTTTCCGCTGTCCCGTCATTAAACACCAGCGCGTTGATACCCAGCACCTGAGCCGCTTCGACATTTGCCGGCTTGTCGTCAATAAACAGAATTTCCCCGAACGCACAGCCGAGTTTTTCGCGCACAGTCTCATAAATCCGCGGATCCGGCTTCAACAGTCCCAAATCAAAAGAGCAGAAGATGCAGTTCTCATCAATCAGGCCGAAAGCGTCCGCCGTATCTTTCAGGTTCGGTAATGCGTTCGACAAAATTCCGTTGACGATCCCCTTTTTCTTCATCTGTTCCATCAGGCGGCGCGTCGTTTCCCTAAATTCGCCGATGCCGTCGCGAAAAGCCAGATTAATCTGTGCATCAATTCCCGGCTGAAACTTAACCGCGCAGTATTTGCACAACTGGCGGCAAAGCGTTTCAAAGCTTACCTTTCCGAGCATAAAGGCATCATAGTCGAAACCGACGGCACCGTTGTTCTCGTTAAATGCCGCCATATCCTCGGTTCGGCTTTTCATAAACTCGTTCACGAATTTCAGGGTATACGGATAAATGACGCCGCCGACGTCCCAAATGCAGTATTTTATTTTCAGTTTTCCGGCCATTGTAACCTCGTTCGTTTATTTTCCGATAATATGATATCCGAATATAAATATATTGCAATCAGATAAAACAAAGCCCCGCCGTCGGCAGGGCTGTTGCTAGAAACGGAAATCCCTCTTTCCGCCCTCTATTTCGCCGATATGTTCGCGGCAAATTTCCCGAACCTTGTCTTTCGGAATATTGTCCAGTTCTTTCTTAATCAGCGCCTCGCCGATCTTACGGGTTTCCGGACTGGCATAATCGACAAGATATTCCTTAAGCGTCATCAGCGCATTTGGCAGACAACAGTTGTGAATCTGCAGATTCTTGCATAAGGCCATAAAGCGGTCGCCGGTACGCCCTTCGCGATAGCAGGCCGTGCAAAAACTGGGAATATACCCAAGCTCCATCAGCCATTTGACCACATCGTCAAGCGTACGCGTGTCGCTGACCTCAAACTGCGCCGAGCTTTCGTCTTCCGGCTCCGGCGTATCATAACCGCCGACGCTGGTTTTGGAGCCGCCGCTGATTTGCGAAATGCCGTAATGAATGACTCTCTCCCGGCAGGCTTTGCTCTCGCGCGTCGACATAATCATTCCCGTATAAGGCACCGCAATACGGATACAGGCCACGATTTTGGCAAAAGTATCGTCGTCGATGCCGTTGTCAAACACGTCAGGATCAATATCGTCCGCGCGGCGGATTCTCGGAACCGAAATCGTATGCGGCCCCACGCCGTGAACCGCTTCCAAATGCTCGGCATGCATCAGCAAACCGGCAAATTCGTAACGATAACGTTCCAGACCGAACAGAACGCCCAGCCCGACATCGTCAATTCCGCCTTCCATCGCCCGGTCCATCGCTTCGGTATGATAGTCATAATTATGCTTCGGCCCGGTCGGATGCAGTTTCTCATAACTCTCTTTATGATAGGTTTCCTGAAACAGGATATAAGTGCCGATCCCGGCGTCTTTAAGCTTGCGGTAGTTTTCGACCGTCGTCGCCGCAATATTGACGTTCACGCGGCGGATTGCACCGTTTTTGTGCTTAATGCCGTAAATCGTCCTGATACATTCCAGAATATATTCAATCGGATTATTGACCGGATCCTCGCCGGCCTCAATCGCCAGACGCTTGTGCCCCATGTCCTGAAGCGCAACCACTTCCCGCGCCACTTCTTCCTGCGTCAGCTTGCGGCGCGGAATATGTTTGTTCTTGGCATGATACGGACAATAAACGCAGCCGTTGACGCAGTAATTGGACAGATACAGCGGCGCAAACATCACAATCCGGTTGCCGTAATAATCTTTTTTTATCTGCTCCGCCAGTTCAAAAATTTCCCTGTTCTTTTCGGGAATGTCACAGTCAAGCAGAATCATCGCCTCGCGATGGTTCAGCCCTTTGCGTTCTCTGGCCTTGTTCAGCACCTGGTCAACAAGCTGCGGGTTGTTCCTGTTGGCGTCGGCATAGGCCAGCGTGTCCAGCACTTCCCGATGGCAGATAAACTCTTCCGCCTTTAACGATTTCGGATTATACATTCAGTCACTCACTTTCTTTCAGGTCAGTCAAACTTCCCTGTCAGGTTAACAAAATTTTAGGTCATACTATCTCTGGAGCCGCCTTTTGGCAAGTCCGAAAAAGCTATTCGTCGTCTTTTGTGCAGAAATTGGAATAGGCAGTTTTGGCGCTGACGCCTTCCAAACGTCCGATTTTCCCGGCTAAGGCGCTGATAAGCTCTTCCGGCGCGTCAACCGCAATCGAAATAATGCTGACCTTTTTTTCCCGGTACGGAATTCCCATACGCCCGATAACATACGGCGCATATTCGTGCAAAATGGCATTCAGCCGTTCCGTTGCTTCCATGTTTTCGACAATAATGCCGATAATTGCAACTCTGCTTTCCATAAAAGTCTCCTTCATTTGTCGTTCTCACATTCTAACAGCGGCCGACAGATTTTTCAATCGCGAAATAAGCCTATGGAAATAAGGTTAGCACATCTTGATTTTGTTTCGTCCGGACATATTTATTCTGCTGTGGAAATTCAGAAATTTTGAGGAGAATACTTATGAAAATCATTCTCGGCATCATTACCGCGCTGGCTTTTTTCATCGGCGTTATGGTCAACAAAATGGCCCTTTCCATCGGCGAACAGATATATGCCGCCCTGTATTACATCATGGCTTTGATAGCCTTCTGCACGCTTTCGGTTCTTTTTGACGGTAAATTCACCTGCAGCTGCAACTGGCTTCGCCGCGAATGCGGCCTGCCCGAAAAAGACCTTGAAGACGAAGACGACGAAAACGCCGTCGAAGAAGAACTGACCGAAACCTATGACGGCGAAACCGATGAAACGGAGGAAAACCCGCGCAGAAAATTTGTCAAAACCATCATCATTACCAATAAAAACGACTGATAAAATTAAAACGGCGCCGTCGGACCGTTTTAGAAGTTGAAGTTTTCTTCGCTTCGGATTATTATATTTGACAAGGAGAAGAAACATGGCCATCGGCTGGACAGACGACGACGCGGTTCTCGATCAGATTCAGGATTCCGTCAACGATGAAGTAAACCGCGCCCGCAGAAACGTTCCCTGCGGCGAAAGCCTGTTGTATTGCGAAGAATGCGGCGAAGAGATTCCCGAAGCGCGGCGCCGTGCAATCCCCGGCGTCAGACTGTGCATTGACTGCCAGGAAGAGGCGGACAAACAGAACAAAGCCGTCAGTCTCTACAACCGCCGCGGTTCAAAAGACAGCCAGCTCAAATAATTTTTTGTCGTTCAATTACAGTTTGATAAAACTTTTTTAATACTTTTTGCCTATTTTGAATAAATAAAATTCAACTTTTATATCATACTGTGGAGAACCGTCATGAACAAATTGAACGATAAGGCCATTGCCGAAGCCGCTTACTACATCTGGAAAAACAACGGCTGCCCCGCCAATACGCACGCACAGGACTGGGCCGCAGCCATCAAACAGCTTTCGGCCGCCGCCAAACCGACACCGTACAAAACGGCTGCCAACGCCTCTGCCATCAGCAAAATCAGCACCGCGGACATCAATGCCCTCAATCGCCTTGCCGCCGCCAAAGGCAAAAAAATCAGCCCGGTCAGCGCCGCCGGCAAGCTGCTGGCCATTAATCTCGCCGCCGCCACCAACGCCGCGCTGAAAACCAAAACAAAAACCCCGCTGAGAAAAATCTAATTCAATGCTCAAACCAAAATCCCGGTTAAAAAACCGGGATTTTTTTACGCGCCCTTTTAACAAAAATTGACTTTTCGTCAACCTAACGTTATGGGTAAAGAACTTATTTATAAAATTGTTTATTACAAAAATATCTTATTATGGAAAAATTTGAAAAACTGGAAAAGGTTCTTTCGGAACTGAACATCAGCGACAAAGAACTGATAAACTGGGTTAACAACCGCAGTAAAGGCCCTGTCGGTTTGATACCGACGGCATTGCCTTTGGTGTATCGACGCGGCAATGTACTAACCGTCGAAAACGGACTGAACCTGAACCGCAAACATGAACTCTGGGGCATTCAGCTTCTTTCCGGCGTGATGGTTGCCCTGCAACGAGGTCCGGGAAACAACATTTCATCAGCTACATGGAAAAATGTAAAAAGGTTTGCCGAAACGATGACTTTCAACGGCAAACAGGGCTTTCTTCCGTCCAAAAACGCTTTGAAAGAACATTGGGGCACTGAAGAACAAACAAAACTTGCGGCAACGGTTAAGGTCTTGAAAGAAAACGAAATTGAAGCCGATGGCTATCAAGGAAGCATTTGGTGCTCTGAGAAATATAAACCAAACAGTGCCTATGCTTTTTGTTTGGAATATGGCTATGATGATTGGTACAATAAAAGCAGTACTGACTACTATGCCCGTATAGCGTTTGCTTTCAGCTGATATCCCAAAGAGAAACAGCGTTATCTTCTAATAACGCTGTTTCTCTTTGGTTCAATTCTTACATTTTCAGCGCAAAACAAACATAACGTCAGATTTCTCTGGCCTTCGAGATACCGAAGGCTGACATTCCCTCACGCAAAGGACGCCAGAATTTTTCATCCTTTTGTTCAAAATAGACCCGGTTTTGCCGCATATACTTGGCTACGACCTGCAAATCTTTCGGCGGATACAGCTTTTTCCCCGGACGGTTATATTGCTCAAAAACGACATTGCTCATAACCCACACCGGGTGATTTCGATATTTTCGGGAAGTTTCGCCGACACGCACCTCGTCAATCGGAGGAAATTTCTCGCAAACCTGCGCCAGCACATTCATTATCAGCTTTCCTGCGTCTTCGGTGCTTTGCCGGCTGAGATATTTATTGCAACCGGCAATAAAGACGTTCCGATCGCCTTTTTTATAAATATCGCCCAACTCCTCAACGATGCAATCCGCCGTAACCTTTCCCTGAGCAAAAATGTCTTTCCGGCGCCAGGCCTCTTTCTCCAGATTGGCAAACAATTCTTTCCTGAGCGGAGAACTCTGCTCCAGCCGTTCGAAAACATTATAATTTTTATCCAGAAAATGGTTGCGCTGCCTGATACGGTTTTGCATTTCGGAAGACTTCTTAACAAACAACGCATCAACCTTGGCTATTTCATACAGACTGTATTTCCCGGCATCCGTCATCTTAACCGCATTGCAGTCACAGACCAATTCTTCGCCCGCCCAAACAGACTGCTCCTTAAAAAAGCCTTTCTGATACATGATATGCGAGAGCTCGTGTCCGAGAACAAAAGCCAGACTGTCCTCGCTGTCCAGTTTTAACAACGGTTCCTTGTTAAGCACAACCGCAAAATCCTGACCACCGGCTAAAGAGGATACAATATCGGGATAATCCGCATCAACCACTCTGGCAATGCTGGTGTCAGATTTGTTGTCCGCCAAATAATAATGCAGCGAAAACTGTTCCAGAAAAGCCTTTTCTTTAGGACATTTTTCCAGCATTCGCCCGACTATTCCGGCCACATATTCGTCAAAAGGACGATTTTTGCCTTCATCCGCCAAACATAAAACAACAGCCAAGTCATAATTCATCAGTATCCTCCGACCTTTCCAGAATACCAAAACCAAACGCTTTTGTATAGAATAAACTGATAAAACCTGACAACCTGCACCCACCAGGTAAAATCTTTTAGTTTACCGAAATATCATTCATTATCTGAATTAATTTTGACTTAAAGTCTTCATAAGACTCAGCATTCGTTTCTTCAATTCTTTTCGAGAATTCTATCGAAAGCTTTTTCTGACGACAGGCGAAGTTTTGTTAGATTGCAACGCCTGCGACAGCTGGCGTTGTTATCGTTACAAAACGAGTGACCGCAGCGAGTTTGCATTGCGACAAAGAGCAATGCTTACGAGCCAGAAGAACTCCCGAGGGAGTTCGAACCTCCCTTCTTTAGGATACAAAAAAACCTTTAACTTCACGGTTAAAGGTTTTTTAATTGGTGGGAGTTGAGAGGTTCGAACTCCCGACCCTCTCGGTGTAAACGAGATGCTCTTCCAGCTGAGCTAAACTCCCATCGTGTTTACGATGAAGTTTATATACTCATAAAAACAATTAATCAAGCAAAAAATTACAAAAAATAAATTTTTCTTTCCCGTTAAAAATTATTCTGTTTCAGAAACCGGATTGCCGCCGACCAAAAATAAAAAACAAGGGAGTCATGGCTCCCTTGTTTTCAGCGGATAATTTCCTCTTCCGGAAAATAAAACATCTCTTTGTCTTGCCGGGAATAAGCTCTTTCCTCGAACGGTTCCTCCGGCTTTCAGTCATCGGGAATTTCCTCCGTTACCCTGATGCTTATCACACCGTTCGCACCACCCGCATAAGCAACTCTGACAAACGAAGCGCCGATAATTACCGCCTCATTGTCGTCGTTCACATAGCAAAGCGCCTTATGCCGGTTAAAATTAAGCTGCAAAATCCGGCCGTCACATTCAACACTCCAACTGCGGCACATTTCAGACAAGAAACGGCGAAAACCGTCTTTTGTTCGAACATAAAAATGGGTCAGGCCGCCTTTTCCGTCAGACAATGCCAACAGGCCGCATTCCTTTTCGGCAACTTCAGACAACGGGATAAGGTCTTTTTCCTTCTCCGCCGTCATAATGAAAAACGAATTTAGATTTTTCATGACTGCAAAATTATAAAATTAATAAATTCATATGGTTAAAAATATGTTTTTAAGTTTAATTCTCCACCCTCGCCGCGTCAAACGTTCCTGAAAGTTATGCAACAAAAAAAGACGGAACTTCCCGTTCCGCCTTCTTAATCTTCATATAAACCAAGGACCGGCCGAAGCCGGTCCTTATGATAATTAGTTTACAGAATCCTGAAGAGCTTTACCAGCTTTGAACTTAGCCTGCTTGCGGGCAGGAATTTTGATGGTAGCGCCGGTGCGCGGATTGCGGCCGGTGGTAGCAGAACGCTTGGAAACGGCAAAAGTACCGAAACCAACCAGACGAACTTCATCGCCGGATTTCAGAGCTTTGGTAACAGAAGCAACAAATGCATCTACAGCCTTAGCAGAATCAGTTTTGGTAAGGCCGGTTTCGCTAGCAATGCTAGAAATAAGTTCATTTTTATTCACGGTGAGGACTCCCTCTAATTATTAAGTTATAAACCAAATGACAACAAATCTTGTCATCACACAAAAATTTAAGCGCTTAAAAACCAATGAGTCAAACAAAATCAACGGTTTTATCCCGAATTTTCTGCTTTTTCCGCCAATTTGACGTCTATTTCAGCCTTTTATGCAAGTTATTCACAGCCAAATCTTTGCCCAGCCTAATTTGCGGGCGATTCTTCAGCGATTCTCGCCGGCGATTCACAGACCTGAAAAAAGCGCCGTATCACGGCGCTTTTTTCATTCAGTTCGGAACCGAAACCTGCTCACAGGATTTTGGCACCGGTTCGCAGCGGCAGATTTCCTCCAGCGGCTTGACCTTGCCTTTGAGAGCTATCTTAATCACTTCCTTGACGTCCGAAACCGGAATAATCTTCATACCGGTCTTGACGTTTTCGGGAATTTCCTCCAGGTCCTTTTCGTTCTCTTTCGGAATAATTACGGTCTTGATGCCGCCGCGCAGCGCCGAAAGCAGCTTTTCCTTCAAGCCGCCGATCGGCAGCACCCTGCCCTGCAACGTAATTTCACCGGTCATCGCCACGTCTTTTCTGACCGGAATCTTGGTCAGCACCGAAACCAGCGTCGTATACATGGCAATACCCGCCGACGGCCCGTCTTTCGGCGTCGCCCCCTCCGGAACATGAACATGAATGTCGGTCTTCTCGAAAACTTCCGGATTAATACCCAGCTCCTTGGAGTGCGCCCGAACCACCGAATAGGCCGTTTCGATGGATTCCTTCATTACGTCGCCGAGTTTGCCGGTCTGGGTAATTTTGCCCTTGCCCGGCATGTCCACAGCTTCAATAAAGAGAATGTCGCCGCCGACTTCCGTCCAGGCCAGACCGGTCGTCACACCGACATGATCCTGTTCTTCGGCTTCGCCGTAGCGGTATTTGATGACGCCGAGATACTTGCTCAGATTTCCGGAATCAACCCGGACATGCTCGTCCCTGCCTCTGGACAGCAGTATTTCCTTAACCGCCTTGCGGGCTATTGTCGCCAGTTCGCGTTCCAGATTACGAACGCCGGCTTCGCGGGTATAATAGCGGATAACGTCGCGTATCGCCTCGTCGGTGATTTCCAGTTCATGCGGCTGAACGGCATTTTCCTTAAATATCTTCGGAATCAGGTGCCGCTTGGCTATTTCCACTTTTTCGTCTTCGGTATAGCCTGAAAGGCGGATAATTTCCATACGGTCCAGCAGCGGCCGCGGCATGTCCAGCGAATTGGCCGTCGTCACAAACATAACGTCCGACAGGTCATAGTCGACTTCCAGATAATGGTCGTTAAACGCCGCGTTCTGTTCGGGGTCAAGAACCTCCAGCAGCGCCGAACTCGGATCGCCGCGCCAGTCGTTGCCCAGCTTGTCTATTTCGTCAAGCAAAAACAGCGGATTGGAAGTCCCGGCCTTTTTCATGCCTTTAATAATCTTGCCGGGCATGGAACCGATATAGGTCCGCCGATGGCCGCGAATTTCGGCTTCATCGCGCATGCCACCCAGCGACGCGCGGACAAAGGCACGGCCGGTAGCCCTGGCAATCGACTTGCCGAGTGAGGTTTTGCCGACACCCGGAGGGCCGACCAGACACAAAATCGGGCCTTTAACCTTGTCGGCACGTGCCTGCACGGCCAAATATTCGAGAATTCTCTCTTTAACCTTGTCCAGCCCGTAATGGTCCTGCTCCAAAACCTCCATCGCCTTGTTCAGGTCCTTGTTGACCTTTGAGCGTTTTTTCCACGGAATGTCCAGCATCCAGTCCAGATAATTGCGCACAACCGTCGCTTCCGAAGACATGGCGCTCATATTTCTGAGCTTTTTGACTTCGGCCAGCGCCTTTTCCTTAGCCTCCTTAGACAAGCGGGTCTTTTCGATTTTCTTCATATATTCCGAAATCTCGGCATCGTCGTCGCCGTCGCCGAGCTCTTTCTGAATCGCCTTCATCTGCTCGTTAAGGTAATATTCCTTCTGGCTCCGTTCCATCTGCTTTTTAACCCGGGTCTTGATTTTGTTCTCAACCTCCAGCAACGTAATTTCGGCATCCATGAAACCGAGGATTTTCTCAAAACGTTCCTTCAGCGACGTCGCGTCCAAAAGCGCCTGCTTGTCGGCAATCTTCAGCGACAGATGGGAAGCAATCGTATCCGCCAGCTTGCCGTAATCGGTAATCTGGTTGACCGAAACCAGAACTTCCGGCGGCGTTTTTTTAGAAAGTTTGACATATTCCTCAAACTGTGACAAAACCGCCCGGACCAAAGCTTCGACTTCCGTGCTCGTATCGTCTTTTTCGGGCAAGACCGAAGCCGTAACCTCCATAAATTCGTTGTTGTCCTCAAATTTTTCGATTTTAACGCGTTCCAGCCCCTCAATCAGAACCTTGACCGTTCCGTCGGGAAGTTTCAGCAGCTGAAGAATGGTGCCCAAAGTGCCGATATGATAAATATCATCGGCAACCGGCTCTTCGACGGCCGCGTTTTTTTGCGTCGCCAGAACAATGTTCTTGTCGTTGTCGACCACCTCCTGCAAAGCGCGGATAGACTTTTCACGCCCGACAAAAAGCGGCACGATCATCTTCGGATAAACGACGATGTCGCGAAGCGGAAGTACCGGATACTTTTCTTTTTTAGATGCCATTTCCTCTGTCCTGTTCGTTAAAATACCGTTTTTAATAATATAGGAAAATATTATGCGAACTACAATAGCCGCCCTAAAGTTTTTGGCATAAATCATTCGCCGCGGCAACGGCAAAACCGTTTAATCCACAACGGCACCGCAAACAGTATGATAAGTTGATAATTTCGTTTGTTATTTTTTGCAAATGATATATACATATTCTAACTGCAGGCGAAAAATGCCCTACATACAACCCATAAAAGAAGAGAGAGAAAAAGGTAGACTTTTAATGGCTGCAAAAAGAAACAATACCAACGGTGAAATTACCGTTGACATTTCGGTAACGCTCGGAACGGCCGACCTGCGCGTCAACCAGCTGCTCAAACTCGGCCGCGGCGCGGTCGTCGAGCTTGACCGCGACGTCAACGACTATGTCGACATCTATGCCAACAATGTTTTAATCGGTCACGGCGAAGTCGTCATTACCGAAAACGAAACCATCGGCATTGCCATTACCGATACCGTCAAGAAAACGCACCGTTAACTCCGCATTCCGAACAGAAACGCTATGGCCAAAGCAAAAATACTGAAAAAGACTTTCAAAAAGCTTCTTAAATCCAGAATCGTTACCGGCCTCGTCGGAAGCCTCCTTTACTTTTATACACGCCTTGTCGGCCGAACCACCCGCTGGAAGACCAAAGGCATCGGCAAGTTCTATGACTGCTGGCGGAAAGAAGGCAGTATTATTCTCATCGGCTGGCACGGACGCGCCATGCTCTACCCCTACTTCTGGAACAAAAAGCGGCCGCTCAACGCACTGGTTTCCCTGCATCAGGACGGCCGTCTGATTGCCGGTTTTCTGGAAAAATGCGGCCTGGGCACCATCGGCGGTTCCAGCAACGGCAACGCGGTCGGCTCGGCGCGCGATTTGCTCGAATCCCTGCGGAATGACACCGCCATCTGCATTATCCCCGACGGCCCCAAAGGCCCAAGCATGAAACTGAGCAAAAGTCCTGTTTATTTTGCCCAAAAAAGCGGCAAACCGGTTTTTGGCATTGCCTGCAGCGTCAAAGGCTCCAAAATCGTCCGCAAAGCCTGGGATCAGATGATGATTCCGATTCCCTTTTCCGAAGGCGTCTGCGAAGTAATCGGCCCCTATTACGTTCCGCCCGAAGCCGACGAACGGCGGCTTGAAGAAATCCGCCTGCAGATTGAAAACGAACTCAACAAAGTCTGCTTCGCTGCAGACAAGGCTATGGGCATCGAAAAGGTCACGCCGGGCATAACAGCCAAGAAAAAAAGATATCCCAAAAACTAATAAGGTTTTTCCCATGTTCATTCGCATTTACAACATTCTCATCCGCATTCTCTATCCGCTGGTCATCAAACGCTACATCAACAAACGCAAACAAAACGGCAAAGAAGACCTCAAACGCTTCAATGAACGCATGGGTCGTCCGCAGCTTAAACGTCCCGACGGCAAACTGATATGGCTTCACGGCGCCTCGGTGGGAGAATCTCTATCCATGCTGCCGCTGATTAACCGTTTGCTCGACCTCTATCCGGAAGCACACGTCATGGTCACAACCGGCACCATTACCTCGGCGGAACTGATGGGCAAAAGGCTGCCGGAAAGGGCCTTTCATCAATATATTCCGATAGACAATCCGGTTTTTACCACGCGCTTCATCCGCCATTGGCGGCCGGATCTGGTTCTGTGGTTTGAATCCGACCTCTGGCCGGCCATGCTTTCGGGCATCAGCCGCAAAAACATTCCGTTGATTCTCGTCAACGGACGCATATCCAACAAATCGTTCAAAAGATGGCAGCAGTTTGACTACATAAGCAAAGAGCTGCTCGGCTGCTTCACTTTCTGCCTCGGCCAGTCGGAAGAAGACGCCTACCGCCTGCGCGTGCTCGGAGCGCGCGATTCGATGTGTCTGGGCAACTTGAAATACGCCGGTCTCCAGCCGCCGATCGACGCTGCAAAACGCGACGAAATCGCCGCCCAAATCGGCAGCCGCCCGCTTTGGAACGTCAGTTCAACCCACCGCGACGAAGAAGTCAAAATCGGTAAATTCTTAAAACGCGTTCAGGAAAAAGTTCCCGGACTGCTGACAATTATGGCGCCGCGCCACCCCAATCGCGGTCCCGAAATTCAGCAGGACCTCGACAACCTCGGCCTGACCACGGCGCTGCGCTCCAAAGGCGAGCCGATAACCGCCCAGACCGACGTTTATATCGCCGACACCATCGGCGAAGTCGGCATCTGGTATGACCTGGCGCCGCTGGTATTCATCGGCGGTTCGCTGATTCCGCACGGCGGTCAGAACTTTATGGAACCTTCCCGCATGCGCGATGCCGTCATTGTCGGCCCGCACATGTTTAATTTTACCGATGCCATGAACCGCGCCAAAAAAGCCGACGCCGTCATTCAGGTCAACGACGTTCTGGAGCTTGAAGAAGCCGTTCTGCAGCTGCTCACGCACAAAGAACTGCTTGAAGCCAAACGCTCGCTGGCTTACAACTGGGCACACGGAGAAGCCAGAGTTCTCGACGGTATATTGGAAAAAATCAAAGGATACATTCAGGAATGAAAACGCCCGCTTTTTGGTCCGAACCCAATTTCCTTTCCCGCCTGCTGAAACCGCTGGGTGCAGCCTATGCTTTTGCCACCCGTCTGCGCATCGGGCTGGGACGCCCGTGCAAAATCGGACGGCCTGTCGTCTGCATCGGCAATCTGACCGCCGGCGGCACGGGCAAAACGCCGGTTGCCGTTGCGGTTGCCGGACTTTTGCAACAGGCCGGCAAAAATCCGTTCTTCGTTTCCCGCGGTTACGGGGGCACTTTGAAAAACATCATGGTTGACAAAGAAAGGCACACGGCGTCAGAAGTCGGCGACGAACCGCTGCTGCTTGCCCGCCGGGCACCGGTCATCGTCAACCCTGATCGCGTTGCCGGCGCGCAAAAGGCTCTTAGGTCCGGTGCCGAAGTCATCGTCATGGACGACGGGTTCCAAAATCCGGGATTATATAAGGATTTGTCCTTTTTGGTTTTTGACGGCGGTTTCGGCATCGGCAACGGCCTGTCGGTTCCGGCCGGACCGCTCCGCGAAAACTTCGCCGCCGGCCTCAAACGCGCCCATGCGGCAATTATCCTCGGTGAGGACAAACATAATTTAAGCGCCAAAATTGCCGGAATTCCGATTTTCCGGGGCTCAGTCGTTCCGGTTCGGCCGGAAGTGTCCGATACCGACGCCGTCGCCTTTGCCGGCATCGGCCGTCCGGAAAAATTTTATGCCTCCATGCGCGAACTCGGCTTCAACCTGGTTGAAACCGTTGACTTTCCGGATCATCACCGTTATACGGCAGCCGAACTGAACCGCCTCATCGACAAGGCTCGCGGCAAAGACGCCCTCCTTTTTACCACCGCCAAGGACTTTGTAAAAATTCCGACGCAAATGCAGAAGTATTTCCGGGTTCTTGAAATTGAAATCAGATGGGAAGACGAAGCCGCCCTTTCCCAATTCATCCTTGACAACATAAGATAAAAAAGCCCTCCGCAAAGGAGGGCTCTGACTATTCGAAAATGTTCTCCGCAGTGTACCCGCCATAGGCAAAAGCGCTGCCGTCAATAAAACGGTAGCTTCTGTCCAGCGTAGCAATCTTCTTCATATCTTCCTCGTCAAGTTCAATGTTCTGCGCCGCAAAATTTTCGCGAATGCGTTCCGGATGAACCGATTTCGGAATGGAAACGACGCCGCGGTTAACCTGCCAGGCAATTATGACCTGCGCCGGCGTAATGTTCAGACGTT
>FR885475.1:31225-45348 GCA_000436375.1 Azospirillum sp. CAG:239
TGTTCAGACGTTTGGCAATCTCTCCGATAACCTCGTTTTCCATCAGATTCAGTTCGCCCTGATGCTGACCGGAACCAAGTGGCGAATAAGCCGTTACCGCAATCATGTTCTTGCGGCAGAAGTCTATCAGCTCATTTTGCTGCAAAAGCGGGTGATTCTCAACCTGATTGACGCTCGGAACCGTTTCGGCCTTTTCAATCAGCGCGCCGAGTTTTTTGACACCAAAGTTAGAAACGCCGAGGGCTCTGGTCAGCCCCTTGTTGTGCGCCTCTTCCATACCGGCCCAGGTAACGTCGGGCGGCAGTTCGTCCGGCGCAATCATATCCGCATCGGAAGACGGCAGATCAACGCCTTTTTTCTGGGCAACCGGCCAGTGCATCAAATACAAATCCAGATAATCAAGTTGCAAATCCTCCAGAGTCTGTTGCAAGGCAGGCAAAACGTCTTCACGGGCGTGAGAGTCGTTCCAAAGTTTGGAAACGACAAACAGTTCCTCTCTTTTTACGTCGCCTTCGTTCATCGCATCGGCCAACGCCTGCCCGATTTCCTTTTCATTGCCGTATATCGGCGCACAGTCAATATGCCGGTAACCGTACTTGATGGCCCAGCGCACGGCCTGATAAACTTCGCCCGGCTTTGACTTCCAGGTTCCGAGACCGACAATCGGCATCTCGGCTTCATTGTTCAGCTTCACGGATTTCATCATTTTCTCCTTTAACTTTTTTAGCGGTAAACTCCCTTTTTATATAGTATCAAACCCTCCGGCTTAAAGATTCGTCCGCGAAATTTTGTTTTACATGCCCCTGAATTGATAAAGATGCTTGCAAAAAACAAAAAGTTATACTAATGTTTATAACATATTGGATAAAACCTCAGTCAAATCCAATAACTGATATATCAGCAAACCTGATATGTGACTATTCTTTAACTAACAAAAGGATATGAACTATATGAAGAAAACATTACTCCTCGCCGGTGTTGCCAGCTTATTTGCCGTAAATACCGCCAATGCAGAAGTCAAACCCTATGTCGGTTTGGACTATAACTACTCCAGCTATGGCATGGACAAACCTTACAACGATGCATTTGAAGACGACTACAACAGCCTGTCTTTCGTTGCCGGTGCAAAATTGATGGAAAACTTCGGTCTGGAAGCTTTCTATCAGAGATCTCTGAACGAGAAAAACACCTATGACGGAGATAAATATTCTTCGCGCATCCAGAACTATGGCGTCGATGCTTTGGGCTATCTGCCGCTCGGCTGCGACAAGGAAGTTGAACTGATTGCCGGTCTCGGCCTTGGTCAGTACCAGACAAAATACAGAGAACAGGGCTACACCTCCAGCAAAGAAGAAGCTCTCGGTATCCGCGCTAACGTCGGTGCTCAGTACAACATCGACGAAAATTGGTCTGTCCGCGGCATGTACCGCCATGTATATCTGCAGAAGAGCGTAATGAACGACATCAATGAGTTCTCTGCCGGTATCAGATACAATTTCTAATCGGATTTGGCTGAAAAATACTGCCGGAAATTTCCGGCAGTATTTTTTTTGTATTCATATGCCGGCGGCAGCTCTTCCGCCGGCGCTCTTTTCTCAAATTGTGCCACAATCCGTTCCTGCTCCTGCTTTCTTTCCAAATTTATTCTGATTTACTCTTGCCGCATCTCATATTCAACTTTCCCTTCCTTGCTCACTTTCCAACTTTTCCCCGTCCGTTTCCTCTTTTTAACTCTTTCCTGCCGTTATCCCTTACAACTTTGTCATTGCGGCATTCCCATCCACCCCTGTCACTACCCTACTCCCTTACAACTTTGTCATTGCCGTCCTCCTATTCAACTTTGTCATTGCCGTGCTTGACACGGCAATCACCTCCCTGTATTATCACGGTCACAGTCAAGGAGACGCCAATGGAACAAATCAGCACCCGGTATTTTAAAATTTTCTACACCAAACTGCCACATTACGTTGAAAGCGAAAACAACCTGAAATATTCGACGCCGGATGCGGCCTGCTTCGACATCTGCGCCTCCGTCGCCGAACCGTATACCATTCTGCCGCAGCAGCGTTTCATGTGTCCGACCGGTTTGAAATTTGCACCGGAAAACCCATTTTGGCTGCGTGTCAACGGCCGCAGCGGTTTGGCTGCCAAACACGGCATTATTCCCATCGGCGGCATCATCGACACCGACTACCGCGGCGAACCGATGATAATCCTACTCAACACCGGCACCGAACCTTATACGATACACGGCGGTGATAAAATCGCCCAGATTGAATGTCCCTTTCCTTATAAAGCCGTATTTGAAGAAGTCAGCCCGGAAAAATTTGCGGATTTGGCACAAACAATCCGCGGCAACGGCGGTTTCGGCTCCACCGGCCGCAGATAATCCGACCTAAAACTCCAGTACCGGGCGAACGACAAAACCATATAAATCTTTGGACAATAAAAAAAAACCTCCGGCAAATAACCGGAGGCTGTTTTTTTTATACATCTAATTCACGCGGACTTCACACCGTGCTCTTCTTTTTTGTAGACATAAACCGGTTCCTTGTGTTCGTCGATAACGTCTTCATTGATAACGATTTCCGAAACGTCCTTCTTATCCGGAATGTCATACATCAATTCCAGCAGATTATCTTCCATAATCGCACGCAGGCCGCGGGCGCCGGTCTTGCGTTCAATCGCCTTTTTGGCAATTGCGCGCAAAGCGTCTTCGGTAATCGTCAGTTTGACGCCTTCCATCTCGAACAATGTCGCATACTGCTTAACCAGTGCATTTTTCGGTTCGGTCAAAACCTTGACCAGAGCGTCTTCGTTCAGATCCTCCAGCGTGGCGATGACCGGCAGACGACCGACAAATTCCGGAATCAATCCGTACTTGAGCAAATCTTCCGGCTGAACGTCTTTCAGAATTTCACCAATGCCTCGCTCTTCCTTGGAAGCGACTTTTGCCCCGAAACCAATCGACGTCTCGTTGCCGCGGCGGCTGACGATTTTTTCCAAGCCGGCAAAAGCACCGCCGCAGATAAACAGAATATTGGTCGTATCGACATGCAGAAATTCCTGCTGCGGATGTTTGCGCCCGCCCTGCGGCGGTACATTGGCAACCGTACCTTCAATGATTTTCAGCAGCGCCTGCTGCACACCCTCGCCCGAAACGTCGCGCGTAATCGACGGACCGTCGGTCTTGCGGGTAATCTTGTCTATTTCATCAATATAAACGATGCCGCGCTGCGCCTTTTCAATATCATAATTCGCCGCCTGCACCAGTTTCAGAATAATGTTTTCAACGTCTTCGCCGACATAACCGGCTTCGGTCAAAGTCGTCGCGTCCGCAATCGCAAACGGCACGTCCAAAATCTTGGCCAGCGTCTGCGCCAGCAGCGTTTTGCCCGAACCTGTCGAACCGATGAGAATCACGTTCGACTTCGAAACTTCAATATCTTTGGAAGTTTTCTGACAGTTCAGCCGTTTGTAATGGTTATACACCGCCACCGACAACACCTTTTTGGCCTGATCCTGACCGATAACGTACTGATCCAGAAATTCCTTTATTTTTGACGGCGTCGGCAGCTTCTCGGCCGTATTGCCGCCTTCGGCCTTGGCAATTTCGTTCATCTCGTCGGCAACAATGTTAATACAGACTTCTATGCATTCGTCACAGATGTACACGCCGCGGCCGGCCACCAGCTTCTTTACTTCGTTCTGGCTCTTTCCGCAGAAGGAACAGCACAAAACCTCACCGTTCTTATCGTCTTTATCACTCATTTTTTTCACCTATTTTACAATCTCGTCGCGGTTGGTAACAATATGGTCAATCAGGCCGAATTTCTTGGCCTCCTCCGGCGTCATGAAATTATCGCGATCCATCGCCTTCTCGATAACCGAAAGCTTCTGTCCGGTATTTTTGGCATAAATCGCGTTCAGACGCTTGCGCATGTCCAAAATCAGCCTGGCCTGAATTTCAATGTCTGCCGCCTGCCCTTTGGCACCGCCGGAAGGCTGATGAATCATAATCTGCGAATTCGGCAGCGAAAACCTCTTGCCCTTGGCGCCGCCGGCCAGCAGGAAAGATCCCATCGAACAGGCCTGTCCGATGCACATGGTCGCTACGTCGCAGCTGATGTACTGCATGGTATCGTACATTGCCATGCCGGACGTAATAACGCCGCCGGGCGAGTTAATGTACAGAAAGATGTCCTTTTTGGGATTCTCGGATTCCAAAAACAGAAGCTGAGCGCAAACCAGCGACGAAACTTCGTCGTTAACCTCTCCGGTCAGAAAAATAATCCTTTCTTTCAGCAGGCGCGAAAAGATGTCAAACGAGCGCTCGCCCTTGGACGTCTGTTCAATGACCATCGGCACCAGCGTATTGTCAAATATCTCAATAGAACTTCTTGCAACCATTTTGTTTTCCTTATCATTGGCAGATTAACTTTTTATAGCACTTTATACCAATATATTCAACAAAATGTTAATAACAGCGCCCTTAATCGTCAAAACCGGTCTTTTCGTCGACGATATACAGCGGCCGCTGCTTAACCTCTACGAAAATCTTGGCCAGATATTCCCCGATAATGCCCAAAGACACCAGCTGCACGCCGGAAAAAATCGTAATGATCGTTACCAGCGAAGCCCAACCGACAATTGTGCCCCGCACCGACCAACGGTAAATGACGAAACAGAGAAAACACAGGCTCAGGAAGCAGATGAAAAAACCCATAAACGTTACCAGTCTGAGCGGCACAATCGAAAAACTTGAAATGCCGCTCCAGGCAAAACCCATCATCTTCATCAGCGGATACTTCGTTTCGCCGGCCGGACGCGCCTTGCGGTCATAATAAACCTTGTCCGACTTAAACCCGACCAGCGGCATCATTGCGCGCAAAAACAGGTTTCGTTCGGGAAACTGCTTCAGCGTATTTACGGCGCGCCGCGTCATCATACGAAAATCGGCATGGTTATAGACGATGTTCACGCCGAGAAGTTTCATCAGTTTATAAAAGGCCAGCGCCGAATATTTTTTGAACCGGGTGTCCGTATCGCGGCTATCCCGCACGCCGTAAACGATTTCGCAGCCGTCGTTTATCTTGTCGAGCATGGTTTCAATGACGCCGCAGTCGTCCTGCAAATCGGCATCAATCGTCACATACAGGTCGGCGTCGGTGTCATACATGCCGGCAATAATCGCCTTCTGATGACCAAAGTTGCGCGACAGGCTGATGCCCGAAAAAATCCGTTCCCCGGCAGCGGCTTTTTTTATCAGCGCCCAGGTCTTGTCGCTGCTTCCGTCGTTTACAAAACAGACTTTGCTGTCCGCATGCACTTTTTTGCCTTTTATCAGCTTTTTCAGCAGCGCGCCGATGACCTTTATCGTCTGCGGCAGCACTGCCTCTTCGTTGTAACAGGGCATGACAATCAGCAGTTTTTTCAAATCATCGGACATCGCCGGCTCCTTTGTGGTTAACGCGAACGTATCTTTTGGATATATCTTATCATTCCCGGAATTTTAAGCAGTAAAAATCTTTTAATTTTGAACATAAACCCACCGGGTACCCTTCCGCATTCGCTGGGAAGCAACACTTTCAGGTTTTCCTGCCGCAAACGGCCGGACGCCGGCACCGCTTTGAAAACATACTGAAAGACGTGCGACTGAGGATCATTGAGAATAAAGGCGGCCGTTTCGGGCGGAAGCTCGCCGACCTTATGCTTCTGAAAACCGTCCGGCGGCAGAAACGTCCACCCGGAGGCCGTAATTTTCAATTCGGCATCAGCAAACATTCCGGCAATCGATGCCGCGGTAAAAAAGCGCAAATGCGTCTTGTCCAGAATCCCCAGCTCGGTATAGCTCCAGTCGTTAAGCAAAAGCCCGGCTTTAATGCTGGCATGCGCCGCATTCGGCAGCGAAACCAGAAAATATCCGCCCGGCTTCAACAGAAGTTTCAACTCGGACAGAACCGCGGCGGGCTGCCGCAGATGTTCCAGCACGTCGCCGCAGACAATAACGTCAAAAGACTGCCGAAACCGCGGATAGTCGGCCGCGGCGAAATTATTCAGGTCAATTTGCAGCACTTCGTCGAAAACCCGGCGTTTTCGACAAACTTCAACACCTTCCTTATCGGCTTCAAGTCCGACACAGCGGCAGTTCTTCCGCTCTGCCAGCAGCGCGGACAAATCGCCGCAGGCACAGCCGACGTCAAGCACCCGGCTCCCGGCCTCAGTCATTTCATAAAGCAGGACATTGCTGTCGTTTCTGTTTTTCAGATTAATTTTGCGGACATAAAGCATCTGTTTGACTTTCCGGTTTAATTTTTTCTAAGCTTAACCGTGCTGCAAAATTTGTCAACTGTTGATAACCGTCACTTTTTCTTAGCCAAACATTTCCGCCGTTTTATAATTAAACCCAACTTATCCGGAAAGGCAGCCAATGTCCGTCAAAAAACCCAAAATTTCCGTCCTGATTCCCGTGCACAACGGCGCCGACACGCTCGCGGAAACCGTCGCCAGCATTTTAAATCAGACTTTTGCCGATTTTGAGCTGCTGCTGTTTGACGACGCCTCGACCGACGCTTCGCCTGAAATCATCAACAGTTTTGCCGATTCCCGCATCCGTCGCTTCCGCAGCGACGCCAATCTGGGCATATCCGAAACCAGAAACCGGCTTATGGAGCTGGCCGCGGGCGAATATCTGGCGGTTATGGATCATGATGACCTGTCCGCCCCCCGGCGGCTCGAAAAACAGGCCGCCTGGCTGGACAACAATCCCGAAGTTGCCATGGTCGGCAGCTGGGGACGGCTGTTTTGCGCCCGGCCGCCCTTTCCCGGGCTTTTCGGCAGAATCAAACAGGCCTTTGTCAACCTCGGCTGGGTTTGGTGCCAACCGGAACACCCCGACATTCATGACGCGCTCTGCGGCAACCCGGTCATGCACTCGTCAGCCATGCTCCGCCGCTCGGCACTCGTCCGGGACAACATCACTTACAACCCGGACTATTCGCCCGCCGAAGACTACGACCTCTGCCGGCAGCTTCTGGCTGCCGGCTGGCAGCTGGCCAACCTTCCCGAAGTGCTTTTCTGCTACCACTATCACGGCCGCAACTATTCGCTTACCCATAAGAAAGCCATGCGCCGCGCCGACCGCAAAGTCAAAAACGACATTCTCAGACTGCTCGGTCGGAAACGCTCCTTCTGCCCCTATTTTCTGGTCATGCTGCAAAAGCTGCGCCTGAAAAAGTTTCCGAGGAACTGCAATGATTAACGAACCGTTTTTTGAAGAAAACATTGTTTCGACAATATTCAGGAACTTTACCTTCTACTTTTTCGGACAGACTTGGTATATTTACGCCGTTCTGCTCGGAATATCAATATACATGGCTTATCGGCTGCTCTGCAAAGGAAGCTGCACGCCCTGCCCGAACCTGTTTCCTTCCCCGGCTGCCGGTTTTAACTTCCATAACCGCAAAGAGCTTGCCGCATTGCTATTTCTGTTTCTTTCATTTTCAATCTATGCCGTTACCATGCTTTTGCAGGACAATTCCCTGTTTAACAATCCCGACCTGATGAGCTTAAATACAATTTTCATTTTTCATCGCGGACTGGCTGCTTCTTATGGTCCGGCACGAATGTGTCCGGTTTCGTTTTTCGACCTTAATGCTTTGTACGCCATAACACACAATTTTTACATTATCAGCGCCTATATTATGTTAAAACAGGCTCTTATCTTATGGTTGCTCTATTGTTTTCTTAATTTTTTAAGCCCGGCAAAACGTCTTTTCACTCTTGGCACAATCCAGCTGGTTCCCGCTGTTTTCTGGCTCAACGGCATCATCTTTCCCGAACAGAATATCTTAATTTTCATTCTGGCCTCATTGCTTTGCCTCAAAAGGTTTTCTGCCGGAAAACGTTCCGGTCTGTGGGGCTTTGGCGCCTTTACGCTTCTGGCCGTTTACAGCAAAGAAACAACCGTTCTTTTTTACGGCGGAATACTTATCTTTGCCGTTTTATATGACGTTTACAAAGAAAAAATCAATCTTAGCGATTTTCTTCACCCTTTCCGTTTGGCTGGACGGCTGCCGGTAGAAACCATGCTCTTTTTATGCTGTTTAAGTTTCGCGCTCTTTTATTTATTCATCATGGTTGAATTGAAAGAAAATGTTTATATTGCCTTCCGCCAAGCCGACAGCCGCCATCTTTTGAATTTATACAAATTTGAAATTATCACAGTCACTCTGGCTTGGCTCATTGCTGCAAAAAAACTCATTTGCCGTGAAAAGTTCGACAACCCGCTGTTTAACGAAGGAACACTTTTTGGCGCCTCTTTTCTGCTGGCGATTCTTATTTTCCATCTGCATATCGCTCCCGACCTTGAACATGTGCGGCTTAAAAGCTACTACGCTCTTCTGGCCGCCGTCTTCGGAATCGTCTATATTGCCCGTAACCTGAAAAATACCGGACTGCTAATCTGCCTGTGCGTCCTCTTTTTATTCTATGCCGGCTCAGCCAATATAACTATCGCCAAGCACGAAATCGGTCATGCCAGACACGAAGCAGCCAATTTCCTTTCCTCCGTACTTCAAAATGAAAAACGCCTCAGCTATATGCTTTCAGCCCATACCGAAGAAACAGACTGGGTAAAGGAAACATGGAACGCAGCCCTGACCTATTACCATCCCGGCACAGACATTACGCTCAAGATGCCGTCCTTAACAGACGACAATGTCATTAACAAATTCAGCCGGCACCAATATGCCAAATATAAAAAATATTTGTCCTCCATTAAAGGAGGCAGAATTCCCGTTTCCGGAGATTATTACGTTGTCAGCACCAATGCCTTAAACACAGACTTTTCTGTCATCGCAGACATCCCGCACGACCTGGTTTTCGAAAACAAGCTGTTCAGGATTTATAAAATCAGATGATTAAACTTTACCGTAAAATCGAAAACCGCTGGTTCGGGCTGCCGCAGAAAATCCGTTTTCTGCTTGTCGGCGGTTTCAACACGTTCCTGGCCTATCTGCTGTTTGTCCTTTTCGTTGCCATACTGCAAATTCCCTACCGGCTCAGCCTGATCATTCAGTATGTTCTTACCGTCAATATTTCGATTTTTTCCATGCGTTATTACGTCTTTCGCTCGGGCGGAAATCTAAAGGATGAATATTTTCGCGCCTGGGGTGTTTATCTTCTCATGCTTGGTTTCAACTACGCCGCTTTGTTTCTGCTCATCGACGCCGCCGGCATCAACGCTGTCATAAGCCAGGGAATATATATCGTCGTTTCAACAATTGTTATCTTTCTGCTGCACAAAAACTATTCTTTCCGCAACTGAAAAAAAACACCCCGAAACGGGGTGTTTTTTTTCAACTTTTGCCTTAAGAAAAGGTCTTAAGCCGATTTTTTTGCTGTCTTTTTGGCGGTTTCTTTTTTCTCGTCCTTTTTGCCTTCAGACTTGGTTTCCTTCTTGGCCGCCGCTTTTTTGGCCGGCTTTTTGCCTTCGTCAAAATTGTACAGCTCTTCAATGGAAACGACCTTTTCGTTAACTTTGGCTTTGCTCAGGATATGGTCGACGATTTTTTCTTCAAAAACCGGAGCTTTCAGAGCTTCAATAGCTTCCTTGTTTTTGAGATAATAATCAAATACGGCCTTTTCCTGTCCCGGATACTTTTTGGCTTCGTCCATAATCGCCTTGTTGATATCGTCCGGCGTAATGTTGATTTTGGCGTCCTTGCCGATTTCCGAAAGCAGCAGGCCGAGTTTTACGCGGCGAACCGCAATACTCTTATATTCGGCCAGCAGTTCTTCTTCTGACTTGGCTTTTTCGCTTTCGTCGAGCTGATTGTACTTTTTGGCCTGTTCATACTGGTTGACAATGCTCTTGTACTCGGCATTGACCAGCCCCTGCGGAACGTCGAAATTATAGTTCTTGTCCAGATTGTCAAGCAAAGCGCGTTTCAGTTTCATGCGGGAAGCGGCTTCATAATCGCCTTTAATCCGGTCGGAAATCGCCGATTTAAGAGAATCAAGGCTCTTTTCGCCCAGAGACTTGGCAAACTCGTCGTTGATTTCAACGTTTTTGGTTTCGCGCAGTTCTTTAATGTCAACGGCAAAAACCGCATCCTTGCCGGCCAAGTCCTTGGCATGGTAGTTCTCGGGGAAAGTAACCTTGACGTCGACTTTCTCGCCGGCCTTTTTGCCGACCAGCTGGTCTTCAAATCCGGGAATAAAAGAACCGGAACCCAGCTGCAACGGATAGGCGTTGCCCTTGCCGCCCTGAAATTCTACGCCGTCAACCGAACCGACAAAGTCGATAACGGCGGTGTCGCCTTTCTGAGAGGCTCTGTCTTCGTCAATCTTGACCGTTTCGCGGCGGGACTGCGCCAGATACTGCAAAGCCTTGTCAACTTCTTCGGCGGGAACTTCGGCCGTCAGCTTTTCAAGTTCAATTTTGGAAAAGTCTCCGGCTTTGATTTCCGGCAGTTCTTCCAGACTTACCTCAAACTCCAGATCCTTGCCTTCGCCGAAAGCGGTAATTTTAACGTCGGGCATCATTGCCGGACGCAGCTTTTTGTCCTTAATCAGCTCTTCGGTGGCGCTTCTTACCGCCTCGTCAACGACCTCGCCCATAACCGAAGCCTTGTACTTCTGCTTCAGCATGGCTTTCGGAGCCTTGCCCGGACGGAAACCGGGGAGTTTGACGTTCTTGGAAACTTCGTTGAGTTTGTCGTCGACTTTCTGTTCAAAGTCTTTGGCGGGAATAACGATCTTGAATTCTTTTTTCAAGCCTTCAGATTTTAATTCGGTTGCTTTCATAAATTTTCTCTTAAGTTATTAATGTTATCCGACTGCCCCTGCGAAAAGTGGTGCGGGCGGAGAGACTCGAACTCTCACGCCTTGCGGCACCAGATCCTAAGTCTGGCGTGTCTGCCATTCCACCACGCCCGCAAATTCAGCCATTTAGTTTAGTTTGTTTGCATACTACAGAAAATTTTATTTAAATCAAGCAAAATTAACAACGCGAGAAAATATATTGTAATATGAGTTAATATTTTATAATATGAGGGCAAGTAAGGGAATACCCCGGATTTCTGACCTCTTTTTTAGGAGTAATCTTGTGTTTTCAAGAACCGTATTCAAAAGCATATGCACAGCCGCTTTAACGGCCGGTCTCTTAAGCTCTTGCGCCCTTTTCGAGCGCGACGCCGACGGCGAACCCTCCCACAGCTGGGTCGAAGGCAAAAACTATTACAGCTACGGCGACAAAGACGCCACGCTGGCCACCGTCGCCTATTCTCAGGGCGACTTCAAAACTGCCGAACAGCACGTCGCCCGCGCCCTTACCAACAACCCGCGCCATCCGCAGGCGCTGATGGTCGGAGCCTTGGTCTACGAAGAGCTCGGACGCCCCAACCGCGCCCGCCAGTATTACGAAGACCTGATGCTTGTCGGCGGCGACGAAAACACCCTTCTCGGTTCTCCGGACGGCAAACCCCGCAAAATGAGCGAAATTGCCAATCAGCGGCTGCGCCTGCTGAACATGAACCAGACCAGAATGATTATTGAGGACAAGGACGGCAACAAAGTCTTCAACATCAGCGGCGAAGCGGCGGCACGACAGGGAAAATCTGCCTTGGAGGAGGCTCTTTTCATTCGCGAACAAACCCGCGCCGCCAATAACAGAGCTGTTTCGGAAGCCGATGTCAAGGCGGTTGAAGTCCTTTTCACGCCTGAAGAACAAAATACGGTGTCGCGCTTTCTCATTCTGAAGGAACTTGCCGAAAACGACATGGTTACCAAAGAAGAGTTTCTGAACGGCCGCATGGCCAACCTCGGCGGCCTGCTGCCGCTGACCAACACGCCGCCGGCCTATGGCGTCGTCAAGCCGGTTCCCTCGCCTGATCTGATTCTCGAACGCATCAGGGCGCTCAAGGAAGCCGTCGCATCACGCGCCATTACGCCGCGCGAGTTCTCTGCCGAACGAGACCTGATTATCGAAGCTATCCTGCCGCCGCATCCGCGCCAGCGGCTGAAAAACAAGGCGCCGTCCAAAAACATTCTTGATGCGGCCAAAGACATCCGCAAGCTTGAAGTTCTTTATGACCTGAACCTGATAACCTCTAAGGAAAAGGAAAAAGAGCAGAAAGCCATTGAAAAATATCTGGGCATAGCTCCGGCTCCGGTCAAAAAGACCGCAGCAGCGGCTCCTGCCGGCGCGCCCAAAAGCATGAACCCGGCGCCGCTGGCTCCGACTGCACCCGAAGTTAAAACCGAAGTAACCGTTCAGGTCGAAGAACCGGCGGCTTCGGCTCCGCAACCTCTGATTCCGGCCGTTTCCAGCCCTTTTGAAAATATCGAAATAAAATAATAAAACGGACATAAAATGATTGGTACCATAAACCCGAGAAAAACCTTCGCGATTATCTCGCACCCCGATGCCGGCAAAACCACCCTGACCGAAAAGCTGCTGCTCTTCGGCGGCGCCATTCAGCAGGCCGGTGCCGTAAAAGCGCGTGGCGAAAACCGTCACGCCCGCTCCGACTGGATGAAGGTTGAGCAGGAACGCGGCATTTCCGTCGCCTCCTCGGTTATGAACTTTGAATACGAAAACATAACCTTCAATCTTCTTGACACGCCGGGACACGAAGACTTCTCCGAAGACACCTACCGGGTGTTGACCGCCGTCGATTCGGCAGTCATGGTGCTGGATTCCGCCAAAGGTATTGAAACCCAGACCAAAAAGCTGTTTGAAGTCTGCCGCCTGCGCAACGTGCCGATTATCACTTTCATCAACAAGCTTGACCGTGAAGGGCTGGACCCGTTCTGCCTGCTTGACGACATTGAAAAAACGCTGGCTCTGGACGTCACGCCTGCCAGCTGGCCGATCGGCATGGGAAAAGATTTTCTGGGCTGTTACGACCTTTTGAACGACCAGTTGATTCTAATGAACAAAACCGGCAGCAAAACGTTGATAAATTCGACCATCGAAACCTGCAAAGGCCTGGACGATCCCAAACTTGACGCCCTGCTGCCCGCACACGCCGTCGCCAAACTGCGCGAGGACGTTACCATGGTCAGGGAACTCTGCCCCGCTTTCGACAAGGAATTGTATCTGGCAGGAGCGCTTACGCCGGTTTTCTTCGGCAGCGCCATCAACAACTTCGGTGTCAAGGAAGTTCTGGAAGGCCTGCATAACCTTGCGCCTACCCCGCGTGAACAGCCCGCTGCCGAACGCACCGTCAGCCCTAGCGAAAACAAGGTAACCGGATTCGTCTTCAAAATTCAGGCCAACATGGATCCCAAGCACCGTGACCGAATTGCTTTCATGCGTATCTGTTCCGGCCACTTCAAACGCGGTATGACACTGAACCAGGTCCGCACCGGCAAAGGCCTGAAAGTTCCGACCCCGGTCATGTTTCTGGCACAGGAACGCGAACTGGCAGAAGACGCCTACGCCGGTGACATCATCGGTATTCCCAACCACGGACAGCTCCGTATCGGCGACACCCTGACCGAAGGCGAAAAACTGCATTTTACCGGTATTCCGAGCTTTGCGCCGGAACTTCTAAAAAGCGTCCGTGCGCTTGATCCGCTCAAATCCAAACACCTCGGCAACGCCTTGCAGCAGATTGCCGAAGAAGGCGGTGCCAGCGTTTTCAAACCGATTGTCGGCGCCGAATGGATTGTCGGCGTTGTCGGCGCCCTGCAATTTGAGGTTATGGCTGACCGTATCCGCACCGAGTTCAACATTCCTGTCGCTTTTGAACCGACCCAGTATTACACCGCCCGCTGGGTTGAATGTGATGATAAAAACATTATGAAAAAGTTCCTTGACGCCAATCAGATAAGCATTGCCGAAGACCACGACGGCGCCACCGTCTTTCTGGCTCGCAATGCCTGGCATCTGAACAAAGTCAATGAGGACTTTCCGCAGATTGTCCTGCGCAAAACCCGTGAACAGGTTTTCTAGAAAAAGTCCCGCAGTTGCGGGACTTTTTTCTTGGTTATGTCCGGCCTCTTTTTCCTTACTGTCATATTCGGCTTTTTTTTCTTTGTCATGTTCGGCCTTGAGCCGAACATCCACAGACACAAGGCACTTGCTCACGATATACACGCAGAAAGCAGCGCGT
>FR885476.1:0-6427 GCA_000436375.1 Azospirillum sp. CAG:239
GGAAAGGCGGTCAAAATTACCCTGATATGAAAAAAGCCCCGCAACAGCGGGGCTTTTGGCGTTTATTCGGTCATTGCGTCTTCCGGCCGGTCTGCGGGCGCTTCGTCGGCAGGAGCATCGGAAACTTCTGCTGCCGTTTCATCTGCGGCGCGCGGTTCGGGCGTATCGCCGGTTTCATGTTTGGCAAAAAATTCATGTTCTATTTTGTCGCCGGTTTTGATGCCGTGTTTTTTGACGTCGCCGGCGTTAATTTCCAATACGGCTGCCGCAGGAAATGGCGGAATAATCAGGGTCAGGGATTCCGGTTGGGCGTTTTCGTAAATCCAGGAAATGACGCCGTCGCCGTCAATGAAAATCATATCAAGCGGGATTTTGGTGTTTTTCATCCACATGGCGGTATGTTCAACTTTTGAAAGGTCGAAAATCATACCGGCATTGGGGGCCAGACTTTCGCGGAACATCAGGCCTTTTTCCAGTTCGGGAACGGTTTTGGCTTCTTCAACCGTGTAACTGACTTCGCCGCCGCCGGTCAAAACGGTGAGGTTGCTCTCGTCGTTTTTCTTGGAACAGCCGGCCAGCAGAATAACGGCCAAAAATAATTTGATAAATTTCGTCATGGTTTTCTCCTTTTACTTTTTAACAGAAACCTTACGCGGATTCCATTTCGAAACCACCACCGGTCCGTTCTGGGAATAAGAAACTTTCTTATTTGCGGCGGCATATGCTGCGTTAGTCCTTGATATATTAGCATTTTTGGTAAAATTTTCAACAATGGTCTTGAGCGGGGCAATGTTTTTTGCGCCGCTGACATGGCAATTCTGGTATGCAGGGTTGGATTTTATCATCAGATTCAGCTCTTTGGCCGAAAGCGGTGCATACCGTTTCCATACCTTGCCCAGAAAATCGCTGACCTTGTCGGAAAGTTTTTTCGGCGGCATGTAGGGGCGCCCCTGCGCGAACATGACGGCCAGGTTCGGTTCCGAAAAGCCGTTTTCGCCGCAGACAAACAGGCTGGGCATGAGAAGTTCCATGTTGTTGGCAAGCGCAAAATGAACCTGTGCCAAAAACAGCAGATGATGAAGTTTTTCGTCTTCCAGAAAAAGCCCTTCGTCTTCGGCCCGGCTGATAAACCAGTAGGCCACCTCAATTGCGGAATTTGTAGCAGAACCAGCCATTTTCAATTCCCTTCGCCGTTAACAGAGTATAAGTATAAAACATTAATTTGATTAAAACAAATATTTTGTGCATAAGCCCCGACTAATTCACAAAAAAACTGTGATTCTTTGGCATATTTGTTCTTGTGTTATGCAAGAGTTTATTATATCAATATAGAAACTGGATTTTGCTTTGCCATGAGGGCAGGGATAAATTTATCATTTTATTAGGGTTAGCGCAGATGTCTTTACATAGTGAATTTAGAGTTTTAACCGGTTTGTTCGGCGTTGTTTTTGCTTTGTCGGCCTGTTCTTCCGCTCCGTTTCCCGAGATTGTCGAAGAAGACGACTATACGACGGCCTCTTCTTCCGAAAGCGGTTTTGACGTTCCCGTGCGCAAAAGAACCCTTAAGGAAAGTTCGGCCCTGACCGCAGACAACGAGCATGTTGCCTATGAGGGGCAGGAAAACGCCAAAAAAACGGCCGAAAGGCCGGAAAAAGCCGCTCCGGCGAAAACCAAGCCGGTAATCGTGGCCGAAGATTTGGACGTTAAGTCGAAGCCGGCCAAGAAGGAAAAAGACAGTCTGGCGGCTTTGAACGACGAAAAGTTCAAAAAGGAACTTAAGGCGGCCGAAGAGCTTCCCAAGCCCGAAAATGCGGCGCCGAGCGTTACGTATCTGGCCGGAACGGTATATTTCAACAACGGTTCGTCAGCAGTCGACGCTTCTTATAACCGTCAGCTGCGTGAAATTGTCCGGTTGGCAAAGGCTAAGAAAGCGACGTTGAACGTATTCGGTTATGCATCGAGCCGTACGCGCAATACCGACATTGTCAGCCACAAGATGGCCAATTTCCGGGTTTCGGCTGCGCGCGCCGAGAATGTTGCCAACGCGTTGCGCCGCGCCGGAATGCCTGCGTCGAAAATCAAGGTCGAGGCTTTGTCGGATTCAAATCCGGCTTATCTCGAAGTCATGCCTGAAGGCGAGCGCCTGAACCGCCGCGCCGAGATTTACATCAGCTATTAGTAAACGGGCGGAAGAGTGGCATTTGATTTTGAAAATAAAAAATCTTTAGGTGGAAATATATGGAAGGCCGTGCCTGTTGACGAGCGCAAGGCGGAGTTGATTGCCCAGCGTTTTGCTTTGCCGTTGCCGGTGGCGAGAATCATAGCCTCCCGCGGAATTCCGGTCGACGACGTGGCGAATTTTATCAATCCGAAGCTACAGAACCTGATGCCGGATCCTTTTTGCATGAAAGACATGGAAAAAGCGGCAAAGTGTATTGCCGAAGCCATTGTGAAAAAGCAGAAAGTGGCGATTATCGGCGACTATGACGTCGACGGCGCAACATCTTCTTCGGTACTGCGTCTTTATTTGGAAAGCGTGGGCATTGAACCGGAGATTCACATTCCGGAGCGCGACGAGGGTTATGGTCCGAGCCGGCAGGCTTTTGACGAATTTGCGGCGTTTGGCGCGGAACTGGTTATTACGGTAGACTGCGGAACGACGGCTTTTGACGTTTTTGACTATGCCGGAAGCCTGAATATTCCGGTAATCGTACTTGACCACCATGAGGCGGAAGTGCGGCTGCCGGAGGTTTATGCCGTGGTTAACCCCAAGCGGCTGGACGAAAGCGACGATTATCCGTATCTGAAATATATGGCGGCGGTCGGCGTGGTTTTCTGTACGATTGTCGCCGTTAACCGCGAGTTGCGCAAGCAGGGGTTCTTTGCCGGGCGCGAGGAGCCGAATCTGCTGCAATGGCTCGATTTGGTCGCTCTGGGAACCGTTTGCGACGTGGTGCCACTGCTGGGGTTGAACCGGGCTTTTGTCCGGCAGGGATTGCGGATTATGTCGCTGCGGAGCAATACCGGCCTGCGGGCGCTGATTGACAAGTCTGGTATCAGCGAGGCGCCGAGCGCTTTTCATCTGGGATATGTGCTGGGACCGCGGATTAATGCCTGCGGCCGGGTCGGCGAGGCTTCGCTGGGCAACAAGCTGTTGTGCAGCAGGGATGATTTTCAGGCCGGCCAGCTGGCGGACAAACTGAATGAATTTAATGCGCAGCGCAAGGAGATTGAAGCTTATGTGCTGTTGAGCGCGATTGAGATGCTGGAAGGGACGCCGCAGGAATATCCGATAGCTTTTGCTGCTGGAAAAGACTGGCATCAGGGCGTGGTCGGCATTGTGGCCGGCAAGCTCAAGGAGCGTTACAACGTACCGGCTTTCGTCATGTCGATTGAACCGGACGAAGTCAAGGGTTCGGCGCGCTCCGTGCCGGGCATTGATTTGGGCGCTCTGATAATTGCCGCCAAGGAAAAGGGACTGCTGACCAAGGGTGGCGGTCATACGATGGCGGCCGGTTTTTCGCTGCCGGAGGATAAAATCGAAGCTTTTCGTCGGTTTGCCGGCGAGTATGTGCGGCAGAAGCTCGGCGAAGAAGACGTGGCGCCGGTAATTGAAGTTGACAGTGCGCTTGATCTGCTGGGAGCCAATACCGATTTTGCCGCGGCTTTGGAACTTCTGGAGCCTTTCGGCGCCGGAAACGCCGAACCGAAGATTGTGCTGGAACATGTGCGGGTTGTTAAACCGGGAATCGTCGGCGCGGGACATGTCCGCTGTTTCCTTACTTCCGGCAACGGCGGTTCGCTGAAGGCCATGGCCTTTAAAATCGCCGACACGGAATTAGGCAAAACGCTGCTGAATTCGCAGGGGGCGGCTTTCGACATTGCCGGGGTTTTGCGCCGTGACAACTGGCAAGGTCGCAATTCCGTGCAGTTTATCATAGATGATGCGATAAGGTGTGAATAAGATGGATGATAAGGACAAAGTCAAAAAACGGGCGATGAATATCAGAAAAATCCGTCTGGAGCGGGAAAAGGCCGTTTTTATGAAACTGGGCGGCAAGCTGCGCGCCTATTTCTTTACCGGCATTCTGGTAACTGCGCCGGTAATGATTACGTTTTTTGTCGCTTATAAGGTTATCGTTTTTATTGACGTTTCGGTCAACCGCCTGCTGCCGCCGCAGTTTAAGCCGGACAACTTCCTGCCGTTTACCATTCCCGGCCTGGGAATTATCATTCTGGTTGCGGCGCTGATTTTGGTCGGTATGTTTGCTGCCGGATTTTTGGGCAAGTTTTTCCTGAAACTCGGCGAGTGGATTGTTTATAAGGTGCCGTTTATTTCGTCGGTTTATTCGCTTTTGAAACAGATTTTCGAAACTTTTCTTTCCGGCAAGAGCAATGCGTTTAAGAAGGTTGTGCTGTTGGAATATCCGCGCAAGGGAATCTGGATTTTGGGCTTTGTCAGCGCCGATACCGAAGGCGAGGTTCGGGAAATTCTGGGGCGTGAAATGGTTAACGTGTTTATTCCGACGACGCCGAACCCGACTTCCGGCTTTCTGATTTTTGTGCCGCGCGAAGATGTGGTTGAACTTGATATGGGGGTTGAAGAAGGCATCAAGTTTGTCATTTCCGGCGGCATTGTGGCGCCTGACGAGGCCAAGCGCCTGAAAAAACGCCGCGCTTAATATTCTATCGCCAGAATCATTTTTTTATAACCGCTGCTTCCTTGGGTGTAAACTGAATCTGAATTGAAATCATATATATAAATGGAACTGTACGGTTGTTCGTTTCTTGGTGTTTGATGATAAACATTAGAAGAAAATACTCCGTACCAGCCGTAATGATTATAATACGGCCAGCATTTGGTGCAGGTTGTGTTCAGCAATCCGGAAATGCCGTTGAGAGCCAGGGCGGCATTAATGTTATTGATGTTAGTGTATATTTTTCTCAGTTCGGCAATGCTGGGGATATACCATTGTCCGGCCCCGCACCAGTCAGAAGAACAACCTGCGGGAACGTAGGTTTTCAGAAAACCGTTGTCGCTCATGTTCATATACGGAGATGAGGAGCTGCAGGTTGGTTTGAACAACGGCGTATTTATTTTTCCGTCAGTTGCGCAGTTGTTCAGTTCGTCTGGATTACAGGAGGTTATGTTTGATGTTTCTCTGTATGTACCTTTACTGTCTGACATGCAAACCGGCTGATTGATAAAATATTCCAAACCGACGGCACGGCGTTTGGTTTCATCAAAAACGACACCAATAGCTTTTTTATTCGGATTGAATATTGAACTGACCGTGTGGTCGGCATAAAGGATTTTGGCCGGAGAAGTAATTGAACCGTCTGTTGTGCCCCCACAGAATAGAGCTGAGCTGTCGGTTGGGCAGCGGATGGTATTTTTACCTTCGCAGTCACTTGCCGATTGTGTGTATCCCAATGATGTGCAGGTTGGAGGAATGGTGCATGTTGTTGCTTGGGCAGAACAGCTTAGGACTGATAAAATACAGGTACAGAATATTTCTTTTTTCATTTTTATTCTCCTTGTTTAGTCGCTGAGACAAAAAACATAGTCGCAGTTAAACGGACAGGTCAGATATTTTTTTCCGTTGCAGTTATTGGCGTTTGCTGAAAAGCCGAGTTTTGTGCAGTCAGGAATTTCAGCACAATTGTAACTTCCGGCGGAAATACCGTTCAGCCAGCATTTGAGCTGCCCGTCGTTCCAATAGTTTTCCAAATCGCCGTAGCCGATTGCACAACCAATTATACAGTATTTGTTGGAGCATGTTTCCAGTTCGCAGAGATAACCTGCAGGACAAGATGTTTGTGAACATCTGTTTTCGCAACAGGGTTTGCAGACCTGATATTTTGTAGCTGAGCCGCTTTTGCAGGTCTGAGTACCGATTTGACCGCCGCATTCGCAGGTCAGGAATCCGGCGCAGGGATTGTTTTTGCGTTTGTATTTGGTTGTGCCGCAGCTGTTGCAGCTGCCGTCGGCAACATACCCGTCGGCGGTTGCCTGCGCCAGAGTGTAGGCATAGCCGTCACAGGGATTGCATTTGCACTTGTAATAAGAGCTGTTATACGGACAGATTTGCGAGTTGTCTTTGATATAGCCGGAACCGCAGCTTGTGTTGAAACCGGCTTCTTTGCATGCGCGCGCCGTATCGTCCTTGCAGCTTTTGTAAAGAGACGGGTCGTAAGGACATTGTCCTGAAGGATATTTGGGAAGGGAGCAGGATGTTACGGCGTATCCTTCTTCCCGGCACATGTCGGAGGGATTTCGTTCATAAGAGCTGTCGCCTTTGCTGAAGGACTGGTCTTTGCCGCAGTTTCCGAACCCGAGGAAACAGACGGCGGCGGTTTTATAGGAATTGGCAAGAGACGCAGGTTCCGGAACAGGTGTGTATGTGTGTGTATGTGTAGGGAAACC
>FR885476.1:6464-20852 GCA_000436375.1 Azospirillum sp. CAG:239
GAAACCGTTTAAGGGAGCCGAAGTCAAATCCATGGCTGCAGTCGGCATAATAAAAGTTGAAGCTAATAAAGCCGATAAAGATAAGCAACGAGAATAGGACATGGTACACCTCAAACAGTTAAAGGCCGGAACCTGCGTTAATATACGGGTGCACCGAAAAAGACGGAAAATCTTCTCAAAAGAGACTTCATCACTTTAATACACCACATTATTGAATATATACCATGACGAGGGAAAAGTCAACTATTCATTAGTCTACAAAAAAATATGTCTAAAAAATCTAGATATTCTAAAGAGAAAACTCTTAATAGTCGATTTTTTGCAGCATGAAATTAATATGGATTCAAAATCCATCAAGATAGCCTGATGTAAAAAAAACCCCGCATCTGCGGGGCTTTTGTTTAGACAAAGTACTGAAAATGCAGGTAGATTGTTGCGATCAGTACGCTTATCAGCATGACCGGTATCGACCAGATGAGGAACCTCATAAAATGGATGGGGTGTCCTTCGCGCTGCGCCATACCGGCGACGATAACGTTGGCGGAAGCGCCAATCAGCGTTCCGTTGCCGCCGAAGCAGGCACCGAGCGACAAGGCCCACCAGACCGGCATCATGGCTTCTCGGCCGCCCATGGAAGCTTCCATTGACTTAATCATCGGAATCATGGTGGCGACAAACGGAATGTTGTCGATAGCCGAGGAAAGAATCGCCGAAATCCAGACAATCAGCATGGTGCTTTTCTGGATGCTTCCGTCGGTCAGTTCAATAAACTTCTGGCCGAGCATACGCAGAATACCGGTTTCTTCCAGTCCGTAAACAATGACGAACAATCCGGAGAAGAAGAAAATGGTTGTCCAGTCGATGAGGTTGAAGGCTTCTTCAACTTTACGTTCGCGTTCGTCGTGGCGGTTGCCGAAAGTATAGAGCAGCAGCAAAACCGCGGCGCCGGCGATGGCTATGGTACCGTTGGCAATATGGATATGCTCAGCGCTGATGAAGCCGGCGATGACCAGAGCAAGAACAAACAGCGATTTTCCCAGCAGTTTCCAGTCAGTGATGGTATCTTTTTCGCTGATGCGCATAACGGCCTGTTTGTTTTTTTCGGTCGTGAGAAGGCTTTTGTGCCAGATGAGGTCGAACCCGAAAACCAGAACAATCATGGTTATGGCGACAATCGGTGCCAGTTCGTAAACGAAATCCATAAAGGACAACTGCAGCGCCGAGCCGATGAGAATGTTCGGCGGATCGCCGATGAGGGTTGCCGTCCCGCCGATGTTGGAAGCGAAGATTTCCAGAATCAGATAGGGATAGGGGTTGATTTTAAGTTTGCGGGTAATCTGGAAGGTAACCGGCGCAATCAGCAGAACCGTGGTAACATTGTCCAGAAAAGCCGAGAAAACCGCAGTTACAAAGGCCAGCACAATCAGCAGGCCGCGGGGATTGGCACGGACTTTTTTGGCGCCCCAGACGGCCACGAACTGGAACATACCCGATTTCTCGGAAATGCCGACAATCGTCATCATGCCGACCAGAAGCGAAATAGTGTTGAAATCGATACCCTGAAGGGCGGTTTCCTGTGTCAAAATACCCGAAAAAATCATCAGTGCCGCACCCAGAAGGGCGACAACGGCGCGATTGAGTTTTTCGGTAAACAGGATTGCATAGCAGACAACGACGATGGCCGTTGCCACAATTTTGGGGTCCATGCCCCAGACTGATGGCGCTGCCTGCGCTAAGTCAGTAACCTGCATGTTAATGATTCCTCATGTATTATAAAAACTACCAATTTATTTATAATACGGACATCCTAACATAATCTTAATTTTGCGGCGTTAAATGAACCAGCGCAGATGCAGGTAGACGGCGGCCATCAGCACGCTGACCAGCATAACCGGTATTGACCAGATGAGAAAGCGCAGAAAATGGATGGGATGTCCTTCGCGCTGTGCCATGCCGGCGACGATGACGTTGGCTGAAGCGGCTATCAGCGAACCGTTGCCGCCGAAGCAGGCGCCGAGTGACAAGGCCCACCAGACCGGCATCATAGCCTCGCGGCCGCCGAGAGACGCTTCCATCGACTTGATCATCGGAATCATGGTGGCGACAAACGGAATGTTGTCGATGGCCGTGGATACGAAAGCGGACATCCAGACGACAATCATGGCGGCTTTTTCGATGCTGCCGTCAGTTACTTCAATGAACTTGTTTCCCATCAGCGCCAGAACGCCGGACTCTTCCAGACCGTAGACAATGGCAAACAGGCCGGCAAAGAAAAATATCGTCGTCCAGTCGACCAATCCGAAAGCTTCTTCAACCTTATGTTCGCGATCCGAGTGGCTGTTTCCCCAGGTATAGAGCATCAGAAGAACGACGGCGCCGAAGACGGCAATGGTGCCGTTGGCAATATGGAAATGTTCGGCAGCCATAAAGCCGATGATGACGGCAATCAGAACCGTCAGCGATTTGACGAGCAGAACAGGATCGGTAATGGTGTCTTTTTCGTTCAGGCGCATGACGGCTTCGCGGCTTTTGTCCGACGCGCTCATCTTGCGTCCCCAGATGAGGTCAAAAGCGACAATCAGAACGACCATCGTGGCGGCGACAATCGGTGTCAGTTCATAAACGAAATCCATAAAGGACAGCTGCAATGCCGAGCCGATGAGGATATTCGGCGGATCGCCGATGAGGGTTGCCGTTCCGCCGATGTTGGAAGCGAAGATTTCCAGAATCAGATAGGGATAGGGGTTGATTTTAAGTTTGCGGGTAATCTGGAAGGTGACCGGCGCTACCAGCAGAACTGTGGTAACATTGTCCAGCAGCGCGGAGAAAATGGCTGTAACGGCCGCCAGCACAATCAACAGGCCTCGCGGCGAAGCGCGGACCTTTTTGGCCGACCAGACGGCCACATACTGAAACATACCAGATTTTTCGGCAATGCCGACGATTATCATCATGCCGATAAGCAAAGCCAGCGTATTGAAGTCTATGCCGGCAATTGCGCCGTCTTGTGTCAGCACGCCGGCAAAAATCATGACGACGGCACCCAGAAGGGCAACGACGGCACGGTTCAGCTTTTCGGTAAAAAGAATCAGATAGCTGACAACGAGAATGACGGTCGAAACGATTTTGGGGTCGAAGCCGAATATGGCGGAATGTTCCATTGTTTGCTCCTAAATATTTCAGTCTTGTTCTGATTACAATATATAGGCAAGTTTTGCAAAAAACAAACAAATCCGTCAGGGGATTGGATAATTATCTGCGGCTCAGGTATTTGACGATGCCGAACAGCGTGTTGATTTCCTGTTCGGTCAGACGGCCGCGGGTAAATATATTGCGCAGGTTGATTTCCATATGCGGCCGTTTTTCCTCGTCTTTGAACCCCGGATGTCCTGCAAGTTCCTTTTCCAGATAGTCCAGAAAACTCATGACCATTTCCCGGGAGGCAGGAACGGTCGTGTTGGTAACAAAACGGACGTCTTCGGCATTTATCTGCCTTTTGTGCCATTCATAACCGACCAGCAGCACAGCCTGTGAGAGGTTTAGCGAACAGTGGCGGGGATTAAGCGGAATTTCGATAACCGCATCGGCGATACTGACGTCGTCGTTGTGCAGCCCGGTACGCTCCGGGCCGAACAGAATGCCGACATTCATATTTTCGGCCTTTATCTGTCGGTCGATTTCGCCGGCGGCGTGTTCGGCGGTGTGAACGGTTTTAATCTGGTTGCGCGGTCGTGCCGTGGTTGCGTAAACGGCCTGCAAACCGGCGATGGCTTCGCGCGTGGTGTTGAACAGGCGGGCGTTTTGCAGAATTTCTTCGGCTCCTGAGGAGGCGGCGAGCGCCTTGGCCGACAGGTGATCCTCACGCGGGGAAACCAGACTGAGATTGTATAAACCGCAGTTCATCATGGCGCGGGCGGCCATTCCGACATTTTCGGCCAGCTGCGGCTGAACCAAAATAACATGGGGCTGATTGTTCATCTGTAATTCCTGAAAATGATTATTCATAAAAACGGGGGTGCGGATCCAGGTACAGGTCTTTTTGCAGCATCTTACGAACGGCACGTTTGTTGGTCGGATCTACATTGACGGCGGTTTCCGGCGTACGCCCCTCCTGTCGGGCGGCGCGCTTTTCGGCCAGATTGGCGTTTTTGACGATGTCGGAAATTTCGCCCTTGGTTGAGTTTTTGAGGTTGAGGTCAATGCTTTTGGTGTTGCTGCGCTTGAGTTTGAGGCGTTCTTCGGCCGAAACGATATTGAGGTTGTCGGCCTCGCGGTCAAGTGCTGTTTCCGCCGGAGCGGCCGAAGCCGCAGCCGTTTGGGCCGCAGCCGGAAGTGCTGCAAACAAAGGCAGTGACAGAAAAACGGCAAGAAGTTTAAACATAAGCTTTTTCCTCAAATCAGTCGGTTCCGAGAATGTCCATCGTGTTGAACAGAATGTTTTCAAAGTCAAGTCCGGTTCCGTCTTCGACGTCGGTCAGAATGCGGGAGAAAGATTTTCCGAACGGATCTTCGGCGGAAAAGACCTTGTCATAGTTTTCGCGGAGCAGCTTGCCGTAGGCTTTCGGCATGTCTTTAATCTTCTGGTCATAGCTTTCCGGAATTTTGTAGCCCATGTTGCGGAGATGTTCGGTCATAACCAGCATGTTGTGGCGGTTGACTTCCGGCGCAATCATTTCCTGACCCTGCGCATCGGTGTAGGTGGTGGCTTCGCCGACGTAATTTAATTTGCCGTGCTGTCCGGAACCTCTCCAGGTAACGATGCCGCTGCGGTCACGGGCGCGGGCCCAGGGATCTACCGGCAGAATGTCGCCGTTGGTCGGCCCGTTTTCGTAGGCGGGAGCGTTCGGAGACGTGTCAGGTCCTTTTTCGGGGAGATTGTCGCCGAAATAGCCGTCGTTGGGATTGGGTGACCAGGGGTTGGCCGGCAGCTGCGCGTTCGCCGTCGCGGCTAAAGACAAACAGCCGATTGCCGCCAGAATGTAGAAATACTTTTTCATGACCGCCTCCATAATTCTCCATCTTCTTTTATCATACTATAAAAAATGTGAAAATAATAGTTACAATATTGTTGCAAAAGTAAATATCACGTTAACCAGGTTGACAAATCGGCCGCGAAAGTTATGATATGCCGGTAAGGAACCCGTTAACTAAAAAGGCTTTTCGATGTTGAAAAAACTTTTGCTGGCGGCCGCAGCCCTGTACGGCGTGTGGGCGGTCAGCGTGCATATGAACGACAAGCTTATGCGCGGTTATTTTATGGCGCCGCTCAAGTTTAAGGATTTGGTGGCCGAAGACAATATGTCCGAGCGCGAAGGCAGTTTCGGCTTTAAGTCGAAAATCTGGCTCTATGGCGTCAACAGTCCGGAAAAGCTCGCCAAAAACTTCAACAAATATGACGGATTTGAAATTGATGTCGTTTATAACGAAAAAGAGCGTACTTTTTTTGTCGGCCGCGGCAGCGGGAAGGTAACGCTTGACGATATGTTTGCCGTAAAGCCGGATTTGAGCGGAAAGTTTTTCTGGCTTGACGTCAAAAACATTGATTTTAACAATCAGTCTGAGATTTTAAGGGAACTTATTGCGCTGACAGGACGCAATATCATGCACAAGTCGCATTTGGTCGTTGTGTCGCCGAATGCCGAATATCTGGACGATTTTGCGGCCAGCGGCTTTCTGACCTGTTTTCGGTTTCCGTCCCTGTACAGGGTTAAGCGCGGCGATATTCGAAAGGTGCTTGAAGCGGCGGTCGAAAAATATAAAAATTCAACGGTCGACTTTATTTGCGGCGACGTGCGCTATTTTAACTTTATGGACTTTTATTTTCCGGGAGCCCCGAAAATGTATCAGAATACGGGCAGGGAAGCGAAAAACATTAATCCCTATATTCTTAAGCGTTCGGATACCAGTGTCGTTCTGAATCAGGAACCGTAAGCTAAAATGCCGCGATGATGCCGCCGCCCAAAACTCTGCTGCCGTCATAAAAACAACAGCCCTGACCGGGTGCGACGCCGTAAAATTCTTCGTGCAGTGTGATTTCGGCCCCGCCGTCTTCAAGAAAGACAACCGTTGCCGGAACGGCTGCCTGCCGCGAACGCAGCTTGACCGTCAGTTCCGCTTGCCGGGGCTGTTCCTCACCAAGCCAGTTGACGTCTTTGATGCGGAGACTTCGGCATAACAGTTCTTCTTTGCTGCCGACGATAATTCGATTGTTGCCGGCGTCGATTTTCAGCACGTAGAGAACGCTGCCGCTGCCGCCGATGCCAAGGCCGCGCCGCTGGCCGACGGTATAACGGATAATGCCGTTGTGGCGGCCGAGAACCCGGCCTGCGGTGTCGACGATGTCTCCCGGCGCCGGTTTGGCTTCCGGGCGCAGCTGATTGATTAAAGAGGCATAATTGCCGTCGGCGACAAAGCAGATGTCCTGACTGTCCGGCTTTTGGCTGACTTCGAGTCCGGCGTCTCTCGCAATGGCGCGTGTCTGTGCCTTGGTGTAGGAAGCCAGCGGGCAGCGGAGCATTTGCAACGTGTGTTTATCGACGGCAAAGAGAAAATAGCTTTGGTCGCGGCGCAAGTCTTCCGCCCGGTGCAGTTCAACGCCGCGGGAAGTCAGCCGGATATCGGCATAGTGGCCGGTAACGATGACGTCGGCGCCGAGACTGCGGGCCTTGTCAGCCAATGCGCCGAGTTTGATGTGCCGGTTGCACATGATGCAGGGGGACGGGGTCAGGCCGTGCAGATAGGAATCGGCAAAATAGTCGACGACTTCGCGGGCGAATTTTTCCCGTAAATCCAGAAAACAGTGGGGAATGCCAAGCTTGTCGGCCACTTTGGCCGCGTCGGCAACGGAAGAGTGTTCCGGACGGTAAGGCGGTGTCAGCAGATCCATGGTAATGCCAAAGATGTCGTAGCCTTCTTTTTTGAGCATGGCGGCTGCCGCCGAGCTGTCGACGCCGCCGGACATGGCGACGCAGACTTTGGTCTGCTGCGGCGATTTGGGCAGGCCGAGGCTATTTAGCGTCATTTTTCTTCTCTTTTTTCAGTTCGGCCAGTTCTTTTTTGACGTTTTCCAGTTCGCGGCAGAGTTTTTCAAAGCGTTCTTCCATCGGGTCAGGGTGCGAGGCGTCTATACCGTAGGCGCAGAATTTTTGCGCTTCCTTGCGGCTGAGCTCCTGAACCTTGTGAGCTGCCATGCCGATAACCGTCGTATTGGCCGGAACTTCCTTGACGACGATGGCGTTTGAACCGATTTTGGCGTTGTTGCCGATTTTTATCGGTCCGAGAACCTGTGCGCCGGAGCCGATGATGACGTTGTTGCCGATGGTCGGATGGCGTTTGGCGGTGACTTTGCCGTTTTTGTCAAAGACAGTGGTGCCGCCGAGCGTAATGTCGTGATACATGGTAACGTTGTCGCCGATTTCGGTGGTTTCGCCGATGACGACGCCCATGCCGTGGTCAATGAAAAAGCCTTTGCCGATTCGTGCGCCGGGATGGATTTCAATGCCGGTCAGAAAGCGGGCAATCTGTGAAACGATGCGCGCCGTCAGGCGGAAATTTTTGCTCCACAACCAGTGGGAAAAGCGATAAATGATAATGCAGTGCAGCCCCGAAGAGCAGAGAATCGCTTCGGTTCGGCTTTTGGTGGCGGGGTCGCGGGCGATAACGGCGTCGACGTCCTGAAGAATAGTATTGAATTTTGACTCCATTTTGTGCTACATTCCTTTGAAAAATTAATAATTTGTATAATATTTCTTATATATAATCAATTGTTATTAATTAATAATAAAAAAGAGATTTTAAATGACAGAAGTACTTTTTAACGGACATGCCGGACGTTTGGAAGGGCGTTATCATCAGAGCGAGAAGCCTGGAGCGCCGATAGCGCTGATTCTTCATCCGCATCCGCAATATGGCGGAACCATGAATAACAAAGTGGTTTACAGCCTGTTCAGCTGTTTTCAGAATCTGGGCTTTTCGGTACTGCGGTTCAACTTCCGCAGCGTAGGACGTTCACAGGGCGAGTTTGAGGACGGTCCGGGTGAGCTGTCTGATGCGACGGTTGCCCTGGACTGGCTGCAATCCGTTAATCCTGAGGCCAGACAATGCTGGATCGCCGGTTATTCTTTCGGTGCCTGGATCGGTTTGCAGCTGTTGATGCGGCGGCCGGACATTAACAATTTTATTGCGGTTTCTCCGCCGGCCAATGAAAAGGATTTCTCGTTTTTGGCACCTTGTCCGACTTCCGGCCTGATTGTTCAGGGCGGCGCCGACGAAATTGTCAATCCGCAGTCGGTGTCGACTTTGGCCAAGCGTCTGAATGTTCAGCGCAACGTGCAGGTGGATTTTGCCCTGATTGAGGAGGGCGACCATATGTATAACAATCATTTGGTTGATTTGTACAAAATTGCCGGCAATTACGTTATCGGCGCCATGCAGAAAAAGGCGCCGCAGAAAAAGCGCCGCGGCCGTCGCAAGAAAATCGAGATGCAGGAAGATCAGGAACCGTTGCTGCTGGAAGACGAGAGCATGGACGGAGAGGCTGATGCTGCTGAGGATTTTGACGAAGAAGACGAGGAATAGTTTTGAGTTAAGAAAAAAACAGCCCCTCATTTGAGCGGCTGTTTTTTTGTAGCTGTCTGATGATTGAACAGCTACAGAATGAGCGCCTGCGTATCCCGTACTCCGCTGCCGTTGATGAGGGTACGAATTTATTTGCGGCTGAGATTTTGTTTAAGATATTTCAGGATATAAACCCTGATGGCGCCGGAAAGGTTTTCGTGCTCGCGGGCAGAATCGATTTCGGTTACCAGCTGATTAATGCTGACGCCTTTTTCTTTGGCTATGGCGGCAAGTTCGGCGTAAAATTCGTCTTCCAGCGAAATGCTGGTTTGGTGTCTGCCGGCGATGACTACGGATTTTTTGCGCATTTTATTTTTTGCGGAAAGCGTCGATGGAAACGACGGTTGCGACGCCGTTGGAGGTTTTTTTCGATTCTTCTGCCATCTCGGCGGCAAAATCGTTGTCTGTGTTGTGTGAAATGGGTTCGTCGTCGAAATTGAAACTGAGGCCGAACTTGGCGTAGGGGTCTGCAAAGTAGGTAATGGCGTCGAACGGAATGTAAAGGGTTTGGCGAATGCCGCCGAAACTCAAATCGATGCCGAAACCGGAAGTTTCGACAATAAGGTTGGAAAACTGGTGCTGAATGACGATGGTCATTTCCTCGGGGTACTGGCTTTTGAGCTGATCCGAAATCCGGGTCTGCGGATGATTGGTCTTAAAAGTGATGTAGAAATGGTGTTCTCCGGGAAGACCCTGGCGTTCGGCAATTTTCAGCGCTTCGACGACGACGTTTTTCAAAGACTTTTCAATCAGTTTATCGTAGTTGATTTCGGTTAAAAACTCGCTCATTTTTTTTCCTTTTCACAAAAAAAGCGAGCCGTTCTGTTGCTGGGCGGCTCATTCCCCACTTGAAACTAACCATAGTTACAAGAATTTGCGTTTGTTACGCTCGCCTTAAGCAGCGATTGCAACAGGTGCTACGTTGTTATCGTTAGCATTCATTTGATTTGAACCGATAACGGTGGTATCTCACCGGGCACAGCATACATATCTTTACTGCTACCTGTCTACCCTGTTTCACCCCCGTTGAAAGAAAGATTGGTGGAGGTGCTGGGTACTGCCCCCAGGTCCAAATAGCCTATTTCATACAGCCTCTAGTGCCGTAGCCGGTTGCCCGACAACATAGATTATATATTAAAATATCTTATTTTCAAGAGGGCTTGCGTGAAAAAGAGAATCGCCAAAATTTATTGGTAGTAAGTTGCAATGACTTCTTGTCAAAAAAACAGCCGGTGTTAGAGTCTTCCCATTCAACAACATGGGATTTTGAAATGACGAAAGTTGCAGTTTGGTGCCGTCACGAAGGGGACAATATTATCGGAATCGGTCCGAACATTCCCTGGCACGTCAAATCTGATTTTAAGCGTTTTCGCCGGATTACGGAAGAGCAGAATCTGGTGGCCGGGCAGACGACTTATGAAAGTTTTCCGAACCGGACACTGCCGAATCGGAATATTTATGTTCTGACTTTTGATGCCGGTTATGAAGTTTCGGATCCGGAGCATCATTTTGTGGTAACCAATGTCAACGATTTTAAGGATTTTGACGGCGATTTGTATATTTCCGGCGGAGCGAGCGTTTATAAGCTCTTTATGACGGGCAGCGCAAAGCTGATGCCGGACATCGTCGTCGACTGCATGTACAGGGGCGAGGTTAATTCCGCGCTTGAGGGCGCAAAGATAGACATTTCGCCCTGTGTAGAGGTTCTGCATAAATCTTACCGCCAGATTTCGGTTGATTATGAGTTGGACAACATTCTTACGACCGTTTGGGTGCGCAAGGGCGAATTTGTCGAACAAAGCGTGCTGAAACGGATTATTGAAGCCATTGAAAAGGAAGACGAACAATGAAACAGTATTTGGACATGCTCCGCTATGTTTTGGAGAACGGCGTGGACAAGATGGACCGTACCGGGGTCGGAACGCGTTCGGTTTTCGGCCAGCAGATGCGTTTTGATTTGAGCAAGGGTTTTCCTCTGATGACGACCAAGAAAATGCACCTTAAAAGCATTATTCATGAGCTTCTGTGGTTTATCAAGGGAGATACAAACGTTAAGTATCTGCAGGATAACGGCGTGCGAATCTGGAACGAATGGGCTGATGAAAACGGCGATCTCGGGCCGATTTACGGTTCGCAGTGGCGAAACTGGAACGGCGAGGGAATTGACCAGCTGGCACAGGTGGTTGACAAGCTTAAGAACAATCCCAATGACCGCCGGATGATTGTTTCGGCCTGGAATGTGAGCAAAATTCCCGAAATGCACCTGCCGCCGTGCCATATGATGTTTCAGTTTTATGTGGCGAACGGCAAACTTTCCTGCATGTTGTACCAACGCAGCTGCGACATGTTTCTGGGCGTGCCGTTCAATATTGCCTCCTATGCGCTGCTGACCATGATGCTGGCGCAGGTCTGCGATCTTGAACCCGGTGAGTTTGTGCATACGCTTGGCGACACGCATATTTATCATAACCATTTTGAACAGGTTAAAGAGCAGCTTCGTCGCGAACCGCTGCCTTTGCCGACTATGAAACTTAATCCGCAGGTTAAAGACATTAACGACTTCAAGTATGAGGATTTCACTCTGGAAAATTATGAGTGTTATGGGGCGATAAAGGCTCAAGTCGCAGTTTAAAAAGTTTGTATAATGGGTGTCTGGTACAGAAATTGCAGGTTTTTTGAAAATCTTGTATAACGCAAGCTGTGCCAGCTTGCCCGCAACACCGGCTGCGGTGTGAATCTTTGTTGAAACGCGTTGCTTTCTGCGTGCATATCGTGAGCAAGTGCTTTGTGTTTTTGGGATTGTCGGATCAAGTTCGACAATGATATTTCTCTTTCTGTCATTTCCCGGTTTGGCCGGGGAATCCAAGGATGCCCGGGTGTAAATTCCCAACTGCGTTGGGCCCCTTTCGTCCCGTAGGCCTCGAACTTCGCTTATAGCTCGTTCTCGCCAACTATCGACTCCAAGCCCGAGCATGACAGAAGAAGTATGAGCTCGAGCATGACAGAGAAATGTAAGCCCGACAATGACGGATAGTAAATGTATATTTGTGAGTTGTATTTCCGGAGAGAGGAATGTAACAAAACGCCGCCGGCTGGTATTCAGCGGGCGGCGTTTGCGGTTTTTTTCATTTTTTTGTTTTTTGGGATTAATCACTTGGCAACAAAGAAGTCTTTGCCGCCTTTGTTTTTTCGCGTCAGAGTCAGGTTGCGGTAACGAAAGCTGTCGCCGTGAGGGTCTTTTTTGATGAGGTTAGCCGTTTCCGTGGTTATCGGAGGCAGGTTAACCGTCATGCAGAGCATCAGAACGCAGTCTTCGCAATGTTTTTCCGTTTCTCTGATTCCTTCCATAAGCCAGACGTCGTAGTCCGAGAAAGGAGCAAGCGCGGTTGTTTTTCTCTTCAGCTGAATGCGGAAAGCTTTGGCTTTCGCATCATCGTCAAGAAGGATTCCTAATTCTGCGGCGCGTTCGCGGAGGACAGTTTCGGCATATTCTTCTTTCAGATTTGCTGTTCTTAAATTCGTTTTCATTTTTCATTGTTGTTTTTTTGAAAAAAATAAAAGAAGCAAAGCGCATTAAAGTGAGAGAAGTCCCCCGCTTGTTGAGAGTCGGGGGACTGGGCGCAATTACATCAATTTAAGCTTTGGCCAAAATCAGAATGCCGGCACCGTTGGTTTTGCAACGGAGGTTTTTACGGTTGACTCTGAATTCTTCCTTCAGCTCGTTTTTCTTGAATTCGCCGGGCTCGAATATGGCTTTTTTGCCGTCACAGATGCGATGGGCTGTAAAGCTTCCATCGGTATTGCGGTAAAGCCATACGCTGTATTGAACGCCGAATTTGTATGCGAAGTGGTCGTCTTCTCTTTGCAATCCGCCTTTGTAGGTATAATGGCGGGTGGTTGAGGTTATTTTGCACACTTCACGGCTGTCGGGTATAATTTCCTTGCCATGTTTTTTAGCAAAGTTAGATACGCGCGTTTCAACACAGTTTTCAGCCAGAAATTTTCCGGGAATGTTCTTTGATGTATTCATAACATTTAGTTTAATGCCTTAAGAGGCGGTTAATATAATTATATTTTCGCAAAATTCTTAATTAAAGTAAGAATATGAAAGCATATTTTGTCTGGAAAGGCAAGTAAAAAATATGACAAAATTTCGAAAATTTTATAAATCGCTGTTTTGGCTTAAAACTTTTAACCTAAAAGGCTTAGAATAATGCCGACGAAAAGCGGAATAGACAAATTATCGTCGATTTCGAGCTTGTCTTCGAACATTTCTGCCAGAGTGGCGGCAGCGCAGGCGATGACGCCGGCATAAGTGAAGTGAAAGACAGGTTCGTAGAGCATGTTGATGAGCAGGGCGCTGAGGAAGAAGGCGACCGTTCCTTCCAGAGATTTGCTCTTATATAATTTTCTTGTACCGAAAGCCTTGCCGAAAAGAGCAGCGCAGGTGTCGGAAATCAGCATGACGGTCAGAGCGATGGCTGCAATCGGTTTGGAAAAAAGCAGGGTACAGATAATTGCCGCGGCAAGCACATACATTGAGCCGCTGACCTGAAATTTGGTACGGATGCGTTCCTTATTGCGCAGGGTTTTGAAAAACAGCAGGCCGAAAGTTCGTCTGGCCCAGCGCCATTTTTTGAAATTGCCGTATTCCAACAGGGCGTCGCCCAGAAAAAGAATGGCAAACAACATGATGGAAACGCCGGGATGGGCAAAATAGATAAGCGCCGGAATCCAAAGGGAACTCAGATGGATTGATTTGCGCGCCAGTTCGCGGCGAAATGATTTGTTGGCAGGAATATGCAGTTCGGCAGCCAGATTGTTCAATTCCAGATTCGGCCGATGCAGTTTAATGCGCAGTGACGGGCGTTTAATTGAGAAGTCCGGTTTTCTTATTTTGAACGGTTTCAACATATTTCCATCCGCCAGTAATTATTTCCTGATGATAGATAGCATTTATATTCTAGGTTGTAAAGCTTTGTATTTATTTTTTTGTATTTTTACGAACAAACCAGTCTATTGTGATTATGACGGCAAAAGAAGCAATCATGCTGAAGAGTGTATGTGACAGAAAGTGCTGTCCGCGCAACATCTGGTAAAATCCGGCCGCCAGGCCAAGCAGAATGCCGGCAAGCAGTCCGAGGATTTTTCCGCGGCGGCTGTCGAAAACAAAATACAACGCCATAAAGGCGAAACCGGCTGTGGCGTGTCCGGCGGGAAAACAGCGTCCGGGTTTGGGTTGCACGAAACTTTCCGGATAGCTGTCGATAATGCGGACAAACGGGTAAAGGCCGTTGTATATGTTGAGCTGGTAAGGACAGTAGACGTTAGTAAAATATTTGGCACCGGCGACGACCAACGGGACAAAGACGATGCTCAGCAGCAGAATCAGCACCGGACGGCGCCTGACGGCCAAAGACGGCTTTTTCAGCGACAGCAGCAGAAAAATCAGGCAGCCGGCTCCGGTTGCGGCCAGCAGAAACTTCAGCCCTTTGTAAAATACGGGACTGAGTTTCTGGTGCAGAGCCGGGTTAATAAGCCATTCATGCGTTTCCGGCCGGTAAAACAGGTTTTGCAACGCAGTGTCTGCATTGGTAAACTTTTCGGTCAAAAGGACGGCGGCTAACAGGATAAAGCAGATGAAAAGCCGAACGGAAAACCTCATTGTTCATTTTCCTGAGTTTGGCTTTTTTCCGAAGCCTGTTGGTAGAAAGCGATGGTTTCGGCAAGATGTTTCTCTGCAATATTTTTACGGATTTTGGCCGGGGTAAC
>FR885477.1:0-3331 GCA_000436375.1 Azospirillum sp. CAG:239
CAAAGTAACAGCCCCCTTACCTGTAATCACCGGAAAAACAATAAGCTTCGCTAAATTTCTTTTTATTTCTGCATTTAATTCAATATTATCAGTATTGATAATTTTATTTACTTCATCAAAAACTAATTTATCAGCTATTGCTCTGAATGGTTCAATCAAATCATCAACTAGGGGTAACGAATTAGTTTTTCCACAATGCTTTAACCCCAAATAAGGCAATAGACCATTACCAGAAACAGCTCTGGCTACCATAGCCCTTAATATGGTATAAGCATAATTAAGCAAAATATTTATATCGGGATTCAACCTGTTGCGCACAAATTTTTTGCCGAACAATGATTTAAAATATAAAGCTGCGGCCATTCCTTCATGATTGCGGGCATCATCACTTAGAGTATCTTTGGCTAAAATTTTTAATCTTTCGATATTTTTGTTATCAGGAAAAAAATATTCCAGAACAGAGGCTTGATTTAATATTTTATGCTGAACAATACTCTTCCATAAATTTTTTTGCAATGGTCTGGAACAATCTATTTGCTGCTTTATTCGATGTGACGTTAACCAATGTCCCGTATATGGCACGGCTATCGTTGATGGCAAATATTTTTTGTCGCAAAATATAATATTTCCACCCTGCTCAATAACAGCATTGACTATATTTTTAGATATAACAGTATTATCTGCCGACAATATTAAAGATAAAATATTATCTAAAGGTATCTCTTGTTTTTGTTTCTTCTCGTTTTCTATAACAAGAAATCCTCGATATAATGATAAGAAAAAACCATTATTTGAAATTTCAATAATTTGTCTGTCCATTATTTCAATCTCCTGTTATATATAACACAAAATATGCGAAAATTATGAGTGCTATTCTCCGCAAAAGTCAATATGTTTCATTTAATTCCTCCGTTAAACGCCGGAGCCGCATCTCTGACGAAGTTCAACGATTCCACAACCCCAGAGCACCATACTAACAGACAGCTTTCGATTTTTGTTGAATATTCGGACAAAAAGACTACAATAAGCAGAAATTTTACATACTATTGAGATTATTAACATATTGTCTAATTTAAAATTATTACTGTCATGGGATACATGGATTTCTTAGAACAGAGAATTATTATCATTCCGCCGGGAATGTGGTCTTTTTTGCCGCATTGGCTTTCTCTCGATTTTATCGGAAAAACCCGCCGGGTCCCCAAACTTTTGCAAACACGGCTGCCGCCGGCCGATGCTCTGAACCGACGCCATTGCGGACAATCACAGCAAAGCGCCGTCATCAGACGCCGGGAACGTCTTGCCGAAAGCAAAGCCTTGGGAACCGAGCGCAGAAAACATGCTAAAATCAAAAAGAAAAAAGCCAAACAGGTAGCAGCGGCATACAGTTTCAAACGAAAAGGAAAATAATATCTTCCCAAGAACGCAAAAAGGTTTCTGATGTTTCAGAAACCTTTTTTTAATATGTATAATTGCAGAGAAAATTAGACTTCCGCACAATTCTCCGCTATACTTGTCCCATGTCAAACGATTTGTCAAAATTGCTGTTGAGCTGGTATGATAAAAACGGCCGCCACCTGCCTTGGCGGGTCAGGGGCGGCGCTCATCCCGATCCATACGTCATCCTTGTTTCGGAACTCATGCTCCAGCAGACCACCGTCAAAACCGTCATTCCCTACTTTCGGCGTTTTATGGAGCGTTTTCCCACGGTTCAAAGTCTGGCCGAAGCGCCGCTGGAAGAAGTTTACTTTTACTGGCAGGGACTTGGCTATTATACCCGAGCCCGTTCGCTGCATGCGACGGCAGGCATCATCGTCAGCCAATACGGCGGAAAATTTCCCCAAACCCGGCAGGAAGTGCTCAAACTCAAAGGCATCGGCAGTTACACCGTTGCCAGCTTTTTGGCTCTGGCTTTCAATCAGCCCGAAACCGTCGTCGACGGCAACGTCATTCGCATCATCTGCCGGCTCTATAATCTGACCGAACCCGTTGACGAAATCGCCGGACTGATTCGCCAAAAAGCCGAAGCGCTGACCGACCGGACATGTCCTGCCGACTATGCCTCGGCGATAATGGATCTTGGCGCCGGTATCTGCACGCCGAAAAACCCTCAGTGCCTGCTCTGCCCCTGGCAAAACTTCTGCCGGGCCAGAGGCCTTGAAAATCTGGAAAACATTCCCCGGCGCAAAAAAAGCGGCAAAAAAGAAAAAACCGGCTTCGTCTATCTTATTCATAATAATCAAAATGAAATCCTTATCCGCCAAAGGACAGAAAAAGGCCTTCTTTCCGGACTTTACGAATTTCCATGGAGCGAAGAAAAGCTTTTTGCCGAAGCGGAAGACACCGGACTGGAAGTTTCGCACGTCTTTACCCACATCAAGCTCACACTGCGAATATGCCTGAGGCAAGACAACAATGTTTTCGACAACGGTCGTTTTGTTCCGACCGCCGAACTCTCCGCCTACCCTTTCTCAACCCTAATGAAGAAAGTCTATCAGAAATTCTCAGCCCGCTGAACGAATTTCCGACATACATACCTGCAGGTATATAATTTTTGTTGCAATCTGAAAACCGCAAGCTAAAATAAAGTCATAATAAGTTCCGATAAAACTGGAAATTAACCGCCGGAAGTATTATAATTATATTGTTCACATCTTAGGGAGGGCCGCATGGAAGTAGAAAACATATCACTCGAAAACCTGCGTATTCAGCATGCTCATTTAGATGCTGTCATTAAGGAAGAAGAATCCCATATCTGGAAAAACTGCATTAAGATTGAAGAACTCAAAAAACAAAAGCTCAGAAAAAAAGATGAAATGCTGCGCCGAATTATGCAAACAGCAGAAGCTTAACCAAACGCATACTTTCTCGAAACGGCTTCTCGGCAAAGAGCAGCCGTTTTTTAATGGATATTTAAACACGCCAATGCTACATTAAAAGTAAGATAAACAATTTCAGGAAAACGCCGATGCCGATACTGATTGCCTTGCTGATTGCCCTCACCGGCTTCAATGCTGCCGCCGATGTCCGCTTCATTACCGAAACGGAAAACACCGCCGACTATGAAAAATTTCAGAAACTCAATCCCAAATATGCCCCGCAGACCGACAACTATGCGCTCGACGACAAAAGACGCTGTCGTGCGGAAGGCTATACCTACCAAAAATGTGACGATGGCATGCTCCCGGCCGATCCCTGCCCTTATGACCGCAGCCTTTATGCCAACTGCTGCCCGGACACTTACCGCTATTCGGCCGCCGAATGCCGGGCCATGGGCAAAGGCCTCGGCGAATATTCCTGCGGCGGTTTTTATAAATGCCAGTAAAAAACC
>FR885477.1:3392-5279 GCA_000436375.1 Azospirillum sp. CAG:239
CCGCCGGTAACAACCGGCGGTTTTTCATTTAAAAATTCTAAAAACTTAGAATCCTTCAGTATCTAAGCGCTTCCGCAGCTGCTTACGGGCACGTCTGACAGCCTCTGCCTGACGGCGGGCTTTCTTCTCAGAATTCTTTTCGTGATGACGTCTTAACTTCATCTCGCGGAAAATGCCTTCACGCTGCATTTTCTTCTTCAGAACCTTCAAAGACTGAGCAACGTCATTGCCGATAACAGTAACCTGAACCACTTAAATCACCCCTTTTCAACTTATCTTAAGGTTAAACATTGAATTGTCTTGTATCACAGGCTTTTTTATTATGCAACATAAATTTATAAAGAAGCCTCAAAACAGTTTTGATTAAGAATGAAGATAATTAAACACATTCTTTAGGCGATGATATTCGGCATAATCTTAGCCTCAACGCTCTTAATTTTGGTCTTCAGACCAGAACGAAGCGTATTAAGCTGTTTTGCCTGAAAAAAGTCAATCGTCTGGTTTTTGGCAACTAAATGTCTGATATCCGAACAAACGCGGCGCTCCTCGAGTCTCAGTTCACAAAGCTGGTGCTGGAGTTTGCCTAAATTGTCGTTATTTAACATTAAATAGTCCCTTCTTGAAAAAAAACGATGAAAACAAAAACTTTTTGCTGGAAATAATTTCCTAAAATTTGTATTAGATTATACAGTATATTTAAGAAAAAAGCAACAATAAAGAAAACTAGGAGTTTTTATATGAGCACTACCAAAAAAATCGGCATTTTAACCAGCGGCGGCGACTGCGCCGGATTGAACGCCGTCATCAGAGCCGTGGTTAACTCTGCCAGCAGGCTCGGCTGGGAAGTCTACGGTATCAAGAATGGTACGGACGGCCTGACCGAAAAGCCTCTCGCCTACGAAATTTTGACCGTTCATAACTTTTCCGACACCCCGTGGCCGAGAATCAGCGGCTCTTATCTGGGTTCGCTAAACAAAGGCGTCAAAATGGAATCTCTGGAAGAAGTCTCCAAACGTTTCGGCGAAGGCGTCAAAACTCTTGGTTTGGACGCGATTGTCGTTGTCGGCGGCGACGGCAGCATGAACATTGTCAGCAATTACTGCAAAAATGCCGGCGTTAAGATGGTCGGCATTCCGAAGACCATTGACAACGACACGCCGATTACCGAATTTTCAGTCGGTTTCAACTCCGCCTGTCAGGTCTGCACTTCGGCCATCGACAGCCTGGACGCTACAGCCCGTTCCCACTCCCGCGCTCTGATTCTGGAAGTTATGGGCCGCGATGCCGGACACCTGGCCATGCACTCGGCTCTGGCCGGCGGCGCCGACGTCTGCCTGGTTCCCGAAATTCCTTACAAAATTGATTCGATTATCGAAAAACTCAAGGAAATCAAGACTTCCGGCCGCAGCCACGCGGTTCTGGTCGTATCCGAAGGCATCAAGACCGAAAACGGTGAACATATTACCGGCGCCAAAAACCTTATCGGCGAAAACGTTTACGGCGGCGTCGGCCAGTATCTGAGCGCCGAACTCAACAAACGCCTGCCCGATTTTCAGACCCGCGTTACCACCTTGGGCCACCTGCAGCGCTCCGGCATCCCGACCGCTTTCGATCGTATGTTGGCCGCCGTTTTCGGAGCCAAGGCCGTTGAACTGCTGGAAAAAGGCGAAACCAATAAAATGGTTGTCTGGGAAGACGGCGAAGCAAAGGCTTATTCTTTGGAAGAAGTCGTCAAAAAAGGCACTACTCTGCTGGATGTTCATGGCGACTATGTTAAAGCCGCACAGAAAATCGGCATGTATGTCGGCGAAATAAAAGCCTAGGCTAAGCAAAATTTCTAAAAATCCGCTGACAATGTTCAGCGGATTTTTTATTACCCTTTTCCAT
>FR885478.1:0-6197 GCA_000436375.1 Azospirillum sp. CAG:239
CATTAAAATATTTTTGGAACGGGAAGAAGCTGATTGGAAAAAAGTTTTTCTTCTAAATTCGAGGTTTTCTTTCTCCGGGTCTTCCTGTGCAATATATTGAATTAAGTTTCCCATTTTATTTTCTCCTTTTAAGTTAGCATTTAAAACAAAAAAACCCGAAGAAACTGTTCTTCGGATTTCAGGCACACTTACGGCAAGCGATGTTAGGATATTATTCTTAACACATTAAAATTTCAAGCCCTTTGTTACAATATCAACAACTTACTTTATTCATAAAACAAATACGCCAGCACAACGGCCGAAACAATACCGACAAAATCGGCCAGGAGGGCGCAGGGAAGCGCGCTGCGGATTTTGGTAATTCTGACCGCGCCGAAATAAACCGCCAGCACATAAAACGTCGTTTCGGTCGACCCCTGCACCACCGAAGACACGAAAGCAGGAAAACTGTCCGCTCCGTAAGTCTGCATGGTTTCAATCATCATGGCGCGGGCACCGCTGCCGGAAAGCGGCTTCAAAATCGCCGTCGGCAGCGCCGGCACAAAATCGGTGTCGACGCCGAGAAAAGCAAAGAAATTTTCAAAACCCAGCACAATGACATTCAGCACGCCGGAAGCACGCAATACCGCTATGGCAACCAACATGGCAACCAGATAGGGAATAATCCGAACCGCGATGTCAAACCCTTCTTTAGCTCCCTGAACAAAAGTTTCATAGACATTGATTCTGCGAATCAGCCCGGCGGTTATAAAACTGACGATGAAAGCAAAAAGAATAAAATTGCCCCAGGCGGCAGAGGTTTGCAGCCGTTCGGCCGGCGGCAGACTCTGAAAGTGCCAGGCCACGACACCGATGAAGACGGCAAAACCCAACAGCCAGCCCAGCACCACCCGGTTAAAGATATTCAGTTTCTGTACCCAGGCCACGGCCAGAAAACCGCTCAGCGTCGACAGCGACGTGGCAAACAAAATCGGCATAAAGACAGCGCTCGGGTTAACGGAACCGAGTTCGGCACGATACATTAAAATCGTAATCGGAATCAGCGTAACGGCCGAAGTGTTAATGACCATGAACAAAATCTGCGCATCGGAAGCCGTGTCTTTTTTCGGATTCAGCTGCTGAAGCTGTTCCATAGCTTTCAGCCCCATCGGCGTTGCGGCATTGTCCAAACCGAGCATATTGGCGGCAATATTCATAATCATTGACGACAGCGCCGGACTTTCTGCAGGCACGCCGGGCATAATCCGCCGAAACAGCGGGTACAAAGCTTTGGACAACAGTCCGGTTATGCCGGAGGCTTCGGCAATTTTGAGCAATCCGAGCCAAAAACACAAAATGCCGGTCAGGTTCAGCGCAATTGAAAAAGCGGCTTTGGAAGAAACGAAAACCGAATTTACCAACTCTGTCCAGACGCCGCCATCGCCTAAAATCAGCGCCCGATACAAAGCCATCAGAAAAGCGGAAACAAAAAAAGCAATCCAGATGATGTTCAGCATTCGTTTTCCTCCGCATTTTCGTCGATTTTAATAAAACCTTTCGACTGCATGTCGTAAAAGCTATGATACAGCCCCTTTTGCCGCAACAACGCCGCATGCGTTCCGGTTTCGACAATCCGCCCTTTGTCCATGACGACAATCCGGTCCATTTCCCTGAGGGTTGACAAACGGTGAGCGACAGCTATGACGGTTTTGTCTTTCATCAATTCGCGGATTGAGGTCTGAATATATTTTTCGCTTTCGCTGTCCAGCGCCGAAGTCGCCTCGTCCAGAATCAAAATCGGCGCATTTTTCAAAATCGCACGGGCAATGGCAATCCGCTGGCGTTCACCGCCGGAAAGCATGACACCGCGTTCGCCGACCTTGGAATCGTAACCGGCCGGCAGCGACATGATAAAATCATGAATGCGGGCGCGGCGGGCAGCGGCAAAAACTTCTTCATCCGTGGCGCGCAGGCTGCCGTAGCGGATGTTTTCCATAATCGTGCGATTGAACAGCGAAGGATCCTGCGGAATGAGCGCAATGGACGCGCGCAGACTCTTTTGCGTAACTTCGGCAATATTCTGGCCGTCAATGGAAATTTCGCCCTTCTGAATGTCGTAATAACGCGACAAGAGCTTGATCAGCGTCGATTTTCCGGAGCCGGAACGTCCGACCAGTCCGATTTTTTCGCCCGGCACAATATGCAGATTAAAATCATTGAACAAGGGTTCGGAATGTTTGTAATGATAAGTGACACCGGCAAAATCTATCCGCCCTTCCCGCACCTTCAACCGGCGGGCGTTCGGAACGTCCGTTACTTCAAAAGGACGGGAGAGCAGTTTCAAACCGTCCTTAATGCCGCCGTAAAGCCGGAAAAAGTTAATGAAATTCATTGACAGCATGTTGTAAATATTGCTCAGAACGGCAATCAGCGACTGGATCAGAACAAACTGCCCGACGTTGATTTCCCCCTTATACCAGTACCAGACCGGCAGCGCGTAAAAAACCGCCTGCATCAGCGCGCGCAAAACCCCCTGAGCGATAAACAAATGCCCAAAACGCAAATTTTCCAGCCGATCGGCAGCCGCCGCCCTGCGGACATAGCTGAAATAATGGCGTTTTTCATAAAGAAAATTGCTGAAATTTTTGACCAGGCTGGCATTGGTTATGCTGTCAACCAGCACACCATTGGCTTCGGACATCAGTTTGGCGCGGGCTTCGGAAAAAGGCGCCAGCTTGCGGCTCAGGACATACAGCGCCCAAATAAGCAGAAAATTAAGTCCCAGCATTGTCAGGGACAGAGGAACATTAATGTTGAAAATAAAGGCAAAACTGATGACAACGGCAATCGTCGGCGAAATGAACCCCCAGAGAATGTTGTAATAAATGCTGTAACTGTCATCGATAATGGTTTTGATTTTTCCGGAAATATTGCCGGCCATTTCCTCGGCAAAAAACGCCGTCGAATGCCGGTGCGCATAATTAAACAAATCTTTGGAAATGCGGCTCATGTAGACCGGCAGAAACCGCGCTTCGATAAAAATCAGCACATTGAGCAGCAATCCCTTGGCAAACAAAAACAACGAAGCCAGACCGGCAAAGCCGAGCGCGGACAGCATCAAACCGCGGCGCGGTCCTTCGGCGGCCAGAATATCGACGATTTTGGAGGCATAATACAGCGAAAGCCGGACGAAAAACTCGCCGGCCAGGACCGAGAACAGTACGCTGTAAAACAATATCCTAAGCTTGGAAAGGTATTTCCATAAAAATTTCCAGACTGACGTCGTCATCTTTTTTCCTGACTGCCCTCCGGGCATAGCTAAAGTTTCATATTCTTGCGTTTTTTGAGTTTGGTCAGTTTGTCGCTGACGATAGACGTGTCTCGCCCCGTTTTGGCCAGACGTTCATACATGCGCTCAATTTCCTTTTCAAGATAGGCCGTTTCGATTTCCTTGGCCAGTTCGGCCTTTTCCTCGGCGGTTCCCGAAGCGGCAATGCGATCCATTTCGGCAATGATGTGTTCGACAAAAACCGTGTTGTCTACTTTCTTTTTAATGAAATAGGGCAGTTCGTAAATCAGCTGCCGGGTATTGGCATAAGCCTCGGCCGTGGTGGTTCCCTTTTGATAGCGCAGTTTGAGCAGGCGGAAAACTATGCCGACTTCATCGCTGTTGTCAACGACAATAAAAGGTATCGGATCGGCAAACCCCTCCTGAGCAATGGCTTTCATATACTCGAGCAGGTGGTGGAAATAGCCGTTGATATTGTACAGAATAAAAGGTTTAATCTGCAAAAAGCCATCCTGCATGGCCACACAGTCATAAGCCAATTCGTCAAGCGTGCCGACGCCGCCGGGCGCAAAGACCACGAAGTCGGCATCAAGGAGTTTCTGTTTGCGCTCTTCCAGCGTCTTGGCCAAAATGAGGTTTTCTATCTGTGAAATCAGTTCGTCATCGCGCGGATAAAGGTCAAAATAAGCCTGCGTGGTCACGGCCTGAATCGGATATCCCTTGTCCTTGCACTGCTTTTTGTTCCAACCGTCCATGACGCCGCGGGCAACGGCGCCCATGATGCCGGAATTGGACAAACCAAAGTCAAGTTTGAAGTCCATTTTGATAATCTGGCGGCCGAGATTATAAGCCTCCTCCACATAGACGGGATCGGTTCCCGGACGGCTGCCGCCGGCAACGAAAACCCGCAGTCCCTCCTGCCGGTTCTGTTCGGCAAAAGAATCAACCATTTCATCCAGATTTGTATTGCAGACTTCAACCATCGGCTATATCTCCTCAATGTCGCCCAGAGCCTGCTGACGATAGAACCCGGCGGCAAACTCCTCAAGTCTTTCGTCCTCTATGGCCTGCCGGAGTCCCTGCATCAGGCGCTGATAATAGCGGATATTATGCCAGGTAAGCAACATCACGGCAAGAACTTCATTACACTTTTGCAGATGATGAATATAGGCGCGCGAATAGTTACGGCAAAGCGGACAGTCGCATTCGGCTTCAAGCGGCCGCGGATCCTCGCGATGGCGCGCATTGCGGATATTGACCGGACCGCGAGCGGTAAAGGCCTGTGCCGTGCGGCCGCTGCGGGTAGGCATCACGCAGTCGAACATATCGACCCCGCGCAGAACCGCGCCGACAATGTCATCCGGACGGCCGACGCCCATCAGATAACGCGGTTTGTCCTCAGGCAGCATTCCGGGCGCATAGTCCAAAACCTTAAACATGGTTTCCTGCCCCTCGCCGACGGCCAGACCGCCGATGGCATAGCCGTCAAAGCCGATATTCTTCAGCTGTTCGGCCGACCAACCGCGCAAATCTTCATAATCGCCGCCCTGCTGAATGCCGAAGATACCGTAACCGTCGCGGTCAACAAAGGCTTCGCGGCTGCGTTTGGCCCAGCGCATGGACATTTCGACCGATTTTTTAACCGTTTCGTAAGGAGCCGGCAGTTTAACACATTCGTCCAGACACATGGTAATGTTTGAATCCAGTTTATGCTGGATTTTCATAGACTCCTCAGGGCTTAAGAAAAACTTTTTGCCGTCTACATGCGAACTGAAAGTAACGCCTTCCTCCGTCAGCTTGCGAAGACCGGTCAGGCTCATGACCTGAAAACCGCCGGAATCGGTTAAAATCGGCTTATCCCAATTCATAAACTTATGCAGGCCGCCCATTTTTTCAACCAAATCGGCACCCGGACGGAGCATCAGATGATATGTATTGCCGAGCAATATCTGCGCGCCGGTTGCGGCCACGGATTCCGGCATCATCGCCTTGACGGTACCGCAAGTGCCGACCGGCATAAAGGCCGGCGTTTCGACCGTGCCGTGCCTGGTATGCAGACGACCGCGGCGCGATTTGCCCTGTTTTTTCAAAACTTCGAATTTCAGTGCCATATTTTTCTCTCAATCCTGTTAAAAATTGGTTTCAATATGTCATCAAAAACCCATAAAGGCAAGGATTTTTATATTGACAATTCCTTGTTTGCGCCGATAATCGGGACAACAAAAACTGAAGGCTCGAGATTTTATGCAAACGCAATTAACGGTTTTGAACAACGGTCTGCACGTCGTTTCGAAAAAGGACGAAACGACTGGCATGTTCAACATCGGCGTCTGGTGCCGCTGCGGGTCGCGTTTTGAAACGCCGGCACAGAACGGCATTGCGCATTTTTGCGAGCATATGACCTTTAAGGGGACAACTACCCGTTCCGAACTGGAAATCAACGAGCAGATTGCCGACTTGGGCGGAAAATCAAACGCCTGGACGGACATGGACACAACAGCCTTTTCAATCGAAGTGTTGAACGAAGACCGTGAAGCTGCCATTGAACTGCTGGCCGACATTCTGCTCAACTCGACTTTCACCGAGGCCAACATCGACAGCGAACGTCAGGTTATCTTTCAGGAAATGTACGAAGACGAGAACGACAGCGACGACTGTTTCAACGACGCCTTTTCACAGCTGGTTTACGGCAGCCAGCCGCTGGGACGCGACATTCTCGGCAGCAGGGAAACGCTCGGCAAAATCGGCAAGCCCGAACTGGACGCCTGGCGGCAGCGCTGTTACTGCGGCGAAAATCTGATTCTGTCGGCGGCCGGAAACTTTGAACACGAAGAGTTGGTACGGCTGGCTGAAAAATATTTCGGAAAGCTTCCCCGGGGGCAAAAGGCGGTTCGCCTGCCGCAGCGGTACATCGGCGGGTTTCGCCATA
>FR885478.1:6206-18455 GCA_000436375.1 Azospirillum sp. CAG:239
CCCCTGCCGCAGCGGTACATCGGCGGTTTTCGCCATATCAGACCGGAAGAAAGCGAAGTCAAGTTTGAACTCGGCTTCGACCTGCTGGCCGGACATCCGTATTATAAACGCGAGGCCAAATATCTGGCGCTGCAGATTCTGGGCGGTGAAGAGGTTTCGCGCCTGAACACGGAAGCGCGCATCAAACGCTCTCTGGTTTATGACATAAGCACCAGCGTCGTTGACGAAACCGACGTCGGGTTCGTCGGAATTACCGCCGCGGCGCAGGCGGAAAACATTAACCGTATTTTGGACGTCGTCATTGCCGAAATAAAAAAACTGGCTGCCGAACCGGTTTCGTCACGGGAGCTGGAACGCGCCAAAAGGCAAATGATTGTCGCACTGACCAAAAAGGCGGAAGACAATGAGGACAGTATTGAAGTTTCGGCTGAGCAGCTGTTGAATTTCGGCCGTCTGCGCAGTACGGAAGAACAAATAAGCCGAATAAACGCCGTAAGCACCGACGACGTACTGGCGGCTGCCGCGGCAATTTTTGCCACAACGCCCTCATATCTGATACAAGGCCGTATTGCCGACTGTTACAGTTACGAACAGATCAAAGCAAAACTGCGTTAAAAAAGCCCCTCTTCCGAGGGGCTTTTTTTCTCTGTCATGTTCGGCCTTGAGCCGGACATCTCTTTCCTGGATTGCCGGATCAAGTCCGGCAATGACAGAGGAGAAGAAAAGCACGGGAATGACAATATTATTTCTTTCTTATGCTTGACTTCCAATATCGTTGCTTTTTTTATCAGTTTTTATAAAGGCCCGGCAACGGTTTGTCCGCAGCCTTATCTTTCGGCTTCAAAGCATCGGCCTTTTCAAACGCCTTAATAAAAGCGGCGCTGTTCCAGGCATCGCTGCCTTTACCGTAAAGCTCCGCGGTCAAAATATCTATCTGCTTTTCGAAATCTCCGACGTTTACGGCACGGACAATATCGCTCATGTTGGTTATGCGGCGATTTTTAAACTTTTCCGCCGCCCAGTTGAGCAATGCGTCGCGCAAGCCGCGGAAATCACTTTCCTTCGCACAGCGGACGACCGCTTTGCGGCTGTCGCGCAACCCCGTTTTTTCCGCCGGGTTTGCCCGTTCCCTTGCCGGAGAACGGAACAACAGCCAGCTGACAGCCAGCCCGAGAATAAAGGCGGCAATTGCAGCATAGTAGGCGCTGAAACGGTTTTCCGGCAACGCGGGAAGTTCCGCGGCTACGGTTTCGACCGCCTCTTTGGCACTGTCGGCCAGAATTTCGCCGCGCTGGTTCATGTCCGGCTGTGTTGTCTGCGGCTGTGCGGCAACCGACGCATTACCGGGCTGCACCTGAATATTTGCCGCCGGCAGCACGGCACGCTCCATCCGGCCGGTTCTGACATTGAACCAGTCGACCGAAATTTCGGGTACGGCAATATTGCCGGCCTTATCGGGAATATAGACGTTGGCAGTTTTTTTGACGGCGACGACCTGACCGTTTTCAACCGCATTCTGGGCAACCGGCTTTTCCGGGTACTGCTTTAAACCGGCAACATCACGGAATTTAATGTCCGGCAGCTGATTTTCGACCACGCCGACGGCTTTAAGATAAACCGTGCGGCTGACGGCCTCGCCGACTTTGAAAACCGGCCGCTGCGGGCTCCATTCGGCATAAAGCTTAACGCTTTCGGCCGGCAGCCACCAATTGCCGTTGTTGGCCGGCGGTATCGGCCGCACATTAACTTCTATCGGCTTGGTATTGAGCACAACCGGGTTACGGGTGGCAAACATGCTGCCGAAACCGACGCCGGCATCAAAAAGCGAACCGCCGAAAATTTCCTCAAACGGGTCCGAACCTCGGCCGCCCTGTGTCAGGTAATAGCCGTTAAAACGAATAACCGGGGTCTTGAGCCGGCCGCTTTTTTGCGGAAACATGGCATAACGGAATTTGATTTCGCGCAGACTGCGGCCATTGACAACCTTGCTGTTGATTTCCGGTTCGCCGAGACTTCTTATCAGCCAGCTGTTGCTGCCGTCGTCGATAAACTCCGGCTCGCCGCCCTGAAGGCCGCCGGCATCATAAAGGGTCAGCGTATAGTTTATCTGCTGCTGAACATAAGGATTTTTGTCGTCGACATCTCCTTTGACGGCAAAGCGAGGCCCCCGCTGCGGCTCCTGATAGCCCGGGTTGTCCGAATTGTCGGGATGAGCCAGATTCTGAGCGTCAAGAATCCGCAACTGAACCGGATTGCTCTGGATATTTCCCAGTTTAATCGGCGGAACGGTAACCGCGGTTCCGGCAACGCCCTTCGGAACCAAACCAATCTGCCACTGGCGCTGCTGCGAAACCTGACCGTTGACGATATTGGTCTGATAGGAATTGGTTACCGAATAAATGGTAAAATCCTTATCCAGAACGCCCAGCTCCGGCACAGACGCATCGCTGCCGTCATAATCCAGCGTCAGCAGAAAAGCCTCGCCCTCGGGCAAATCGGTACGGCTGGTTTTGGCAACCAGCGTCTGAGCAAAAGCTTCGGCACAAAAAAATATGCCGAAAACCAAAATGCTGATAATCTTCCTCATATTTTTCATTCCTTATATCTGTTTTTGCGGTATTCTTTTTGAATAAACGCCCGGAGCAGACCCCCGGCATCTTCGGGGATGTCGCGGTACTGCTGTGCGCGCGCCTGAACTTCTTCATCATATTTGGCGTTTTCATCGCCTTTTTGCAACTCAGCGGCAGCCGATTTCTGTTCTTCGGATTGTTTTTCGGCGTCCCGGCGGCGGTCGCCGGTCTTTTCGTCTTCCCGAAGACCGGATTGTTTCGAATCATTCTGCCCATCCTGTTGTCCCTCGGCAGCCTGCGGCTGTTCCTGACGGCTTTGTCCGTCTTCATCATCAGCCTGCCGATTTTCAGAATTATTTTGCTGTCCCTGAGACTGATTGTCCTGCCGCTGTTGTTCCTGTCCTTGCCGGCGATTGTTTTCCGCACCGCCTTGCGGCTGGCTTTGCTGCTGGTTCTGCTGCTCCTGCTTATCCTGATTTTGCTGCTGTTGGTTTTGCTGTTCCTGTTGTCGTTTTAAGTATTCAAGATTGAACTTCGCATCTTCATGGCCGGGTTCTTTTTGCAAAACCTCTTCATATTTTTTAACGGCTTCTTCGATTTTTCCGCTTTTGGCCAGCGCATTGCCCTGATTATACAACGCTTCGGCATCGCCGTTTTTGGAAAATTCGCGAAAAGCTTCTTCATAATTTCCGGCCTTGTAAAGCGCCGACGCTTTCCAGCGGCTGTCCTCAAACGTTTGCGCCGCGGCCTGATAATCGCCGCCGTTATAAGCTTTCAGCCCTTCCTGATTGCTGTTGAGGAAAAATCCGGCCTGCGCCGAAACCGTACCGCCCAGCACAAAAGCCAGAACCAGAATTCCACGGCGAAAGAAGTACAGACAGCAGACCAGAGGAATTATAAGCAGAAAGTAGCCGAAATCGTCCCAGTCGGAGCGCAGATTTTCGCTGATTTTGAGTTCGTCGCTGATTGTTTTTTCGATTTCACGGGCAATCTGCTCTACGCCTGCCGTACCGCTGCCGACACAGACGCCGCCGCCGGCGGCGGCAAGCAGCTTCAGCTTTTCGGGAATCTGCGGCGACACGGCAACCACATTAAGCACAAAACCCGCCGCTTTGGCCTTTTCGGCTTCTTCCAGCGCCAAATCAAAACGCTCGCCGACGTCGGAAGTGAAAACGACAATGCTGCCGGAAGCATACTGCGCATTCTGAAATTTTTCGACCGCCAGCGCAACGGCACGATCCAGGCGGTCGCCATTGGCCGGCATAATATTGAAAACGACGGCAGGAAGCAGATTTTCAATCAGGCTCAGGTCTTCGGTTATCGGCGTAATCAAAAAAGGCTCGCGGGTATAAACAATCAGGCCGGCCTGAACATTTTGCAGAAGTTTCAGCAAATCGGAAATCTCAAACTTGGCGCGGGTCAGGCGATTGGGCGTAAGGTCTCTGACCGCCATGTCGGTCGACATATTTAAAAGCAGCATAACCGGATTTTCCGGCGCCAAATCGGGAACTTCCTTTTTCTGCCAGGTCGGACCGCTCAGTGCCAAGACCGCGCCGACAAAACCGGCAAAGGCCAGATATGAAACCGCCCGGCGCTGCGCCGAACTGCCCCGGACAAGCAAAAAATCAAGCAACCGTTTGTCGCAGACGGCCTCCCAGGAAGACTTGTTTCTGACACCGCGAAAAAACTTCCAGTAAAACAGCAGCGGCAGAAACAACAGCAGCAAATACCACGGACGCAGAAAATGAAAATCGCGGAAAAACTCTTCCATCAGGCCGCCCTCCTTGTCTGAAACGCCACAACCGCCGCCAGAAGCAGCGCCGCCAGCAGCGGCAGATAATAAAGTTCCCGGGTTTCCTGAACAAACTGGTTTTCGTTGAGACCGGGCTCCAGTTTGTCTATCGCGTCATAAATCCGCACCAGCGACGAGGTGTCTTTGGCACGAAAATAGGTACCCTTGGTTTCGTCGGCAATTTTCCGCAGACTGGCTTCATCCAGCCCCGGACGGCCGCCCAGCATGCCAAAGCCGAAAAACGACTGGCTCATGTCCGAACCGACGCCGATGGTATAGACTTTGACGCCTTCTTCCCGAGCCAGATTTATGGCCTGCGGCAGCGTAAGCGCACCGTCATTGTTTTCTCCGTCGGTTAACAGGATAATAACTTTTTTGTCTTTGTTCGGGCTGTCCTTGAGCGTTTTCAGCGCCAGCCCCAGCGCGTCGCCGATAGCGGTCGAATCGCCGGCCATGCCCGCGTCCATGGTTTTTAGAATTTCCTCGACCGATTTTTTGTCATAGGTTATCGGCGCCTGCAGATAAGCGCGGGTGCCAAACAACACCAATCCGATACGGTCATCGGTGCGCTTGCGGATAAAATCGGAAGCGACCAGTTTGACGGCGGTCAGGCGGTCGATACGCCGGCCGCGAAGCGCAAAATCCGGTTCCTGCATGGAATTGGAGATATCCATAACCATCAGAATGTCGCGGCCGTAGTTTTTTATCCGCACCGGTTCGCCGACCCATTGCGGACGCGCCGCCGCGGAAACCAGCAGCGCCCAAACAAGATAAAGCAGTATCAGAGGCAGGGAAATCCGGTTCGGATTTTCGGTTGAACGCCCCCAGAGGCCGCCGGATTTAAGGTTGATTTTGACCAAATCGCCAATGAAAGGCACGCGCAGAGCATCGCCATGCAGACCTTTGACGGCAGGCAACACCGCACGAAGCAAAAACGGCAGGAGCAGCAGCCAGAACATTTGCGGATAAGCAAAATGATTCATAGGTTTTCTCCTATCCAGGCATGGCAAAAACGACGCAGCGCCTCCAAGTCGGCCGAACGATAACTTTCGGTGTCTGCCGGCACATACGGCGCATTAATCAAAAGTTCGGCCGCCTGTCCGGAAAGGGCGGTTCCGGCATGCGCATTCAAAAAGTCAAGCCAGGCACGGCCGCTCAAAGCCGCCGCCTCGGGATATTTGTAAACGCAGATGCGACGGAGAATCTCGGACATCTGTACCGCGGCATTGACCGGCGAAGAAGAAGTTATGTTTTGCAACAGACGGCGCGCATAAAGCTTTTTGCTCGCTCGGCGCAGAAGCAGGAACAGTTCGGCCAGAAGAAACAGAGCTACGACACCGGCCAAAACCACCCACCAGCCGTAGGCCGGCGGAAAAGCCGAAACGCCGTCGGGAACATGTATGTCGCGCAACTCCGGTAAATTGTCCATTATCAGCCTCTCCTGTTTCATCTCATAAATTTAGGGTTTTATCAGCCAAATATCAAGCCTTGTTTTCGTCAGACGGATAAAAGCCATCCTGCCGCCCACAGCCTTTCCCTGATTGACAAAAATATATGCCTTCTAATTAAAAGTTATAAATAATTAAAATAATTCTCTCAAAAATTGATTTATATTTATCTTTATGTCATGTTGAAATTGTAGACAATTTTGACAATTCCACGGGAAGAAATCATGAAATCGGCCTTAATCATTATCTTAACCTTTTTCTGCTGCTTTGAGTCGAATGCAGCAACAATCAGTGCAGAAACCGGCAAATTACTTAAAGCCAACAACGAAGCTTTCAACAGCTGCGCTGCAGAAGTTGCCAAAACCGGCAGTGAGGGAGCCGCATGCCAAAAGTACAAAGAAACGGCCCAGGCATATCAGGAGGCCTACAGAAGGAATGAATGTCCAAAAAACAAGACTGCCAAGCGTTGCACCATGAGTGACAGCGAAGTTCAAGCCACAGCGGAACAGCGGCTAAAAAACAAGGTTGAGGAAATGAAAAAAGAGCAGGAAGCAGCGATTCAGAAAACAAAACAGGCGGAACAACAAACGCCTCAACCAAGCGCTGCCGACAAATCTCCGGTTCAGGCCGTCGGCATAATAGCCGCCCCATCAAACGCTCAGACACCATCGCCATCGCAAACAACGGCAAGCGGGTCTTCCCGGACATTACCGTCTTCCGCAAAACATTCAACGACGGCAGGCGGCTCCTCCGGTTCCGCCCCGGCAGCCGCCAGCGGTTTGTTTGGCACGTTAACGGCTAAAGGCGCCGAAATATTTATCGGTTTGCGTGAGATAATTTTTGCAGTTGCCGGATTTGGAATTACGGCGGTTGCCATCGGCGGTTTCTTTGGTGCGATTAACTGGAAATGGCTCAGCGCCATCATTATCGGATTGGTTGTTATCTCAACAACCTCGGCCATAATAAACTATATGGTTGACAGCGACGTAACCTCCGGCATGATTACCGATACTTTAATTCATGCCAATTAAAATATCCCGGAAAAACAAGCCCCGTTTTACCGAAAGGTAAAGCGGGGCTTTAAGTCTGCGGAAGATTATTCTGTTTTTTCGTTCAAGCGTTTGAAATAATGTTCGCGAAAACGTTCAAAGTTTTCGGGGGAGAAGTCGAAAATGCAGCTCCAGGTTTTCAGGACTTCCGAATGCCGGGGGTCTTCGACGCCCGTCGCCAAATCCTGTGCGAAAGCCTCTGCCAAAGGAATGATATCTTCGATAAGTTCCTTGTCAATGTCTCCCATCAGCACGGCCTGCTGCGACTGCAGGCTGAGAGTTCGGAATTTTTCCAGATAGCCTTTTCCCAGGCGGCCAAGATCTTCGGCCATTGCGCAGCGGGCAATTTCGTAATCCAGCGCATCTCTGGAAAATCCGCCGATTTCCGGATGCTGACCAATGCCCTGCACCAGGAAAATCCGCTGTTTCATAATTTCCGACAAGCCGTCGAAAACCAAATCTTCGTTCTCGCAGGCGCTTTGCTGTCTGCGGACATCTTCTTCCAGCTTTGCATCGACACGGCACAGCAAATTCATGATTTCGGCAGGCGTACGGTTGACAACCGGTTTGCCGTCAAATTCAATTCTTTGCAAAATCAGCCCGCGATAAAAACGGTAGCGGACAAACATGCCTTTCTGCGGCACAAATCCGCCCAGTTCAATCCGCGGAATGTCAATAACTGAATTGTCGTTCAGCTGCAAACGATACGAGGTCAGACGCTCTTTGACGTGTGCGACCCGCAAACCCTGAAATTTTTTTGTATCCATCGTTTCAAAAATTTAATAATTAAACAATCAAATAAAAAACCCGCTTCGCTCCTCACAGAGAAAAGCGGGTACAAACTTCAAACAAAACATACCGGTTTGACCCGGCAGAGAAAAAATCTTTCGTTAAATCATCCGGCCAGCGCGGCGCTCAGATAACGCTCCACGGCATCTTGCGCTCTGAGGGCATAAGGCGCGCTGTTTCCCTTGAAAGAGAGAACAGCGGACTGCTGATAATCGCGCACCGATTTGAACCGGTTGCGTTTATCCCGCCGCAGAGCAAGCGCCAGCTGTTTGGCATCCATCAGCTCTTTCTCGCTCAGTTTTGAAACCGGCACAGAATCGCCAAGACGCTTTTGCCAGTCACGTTCGACACAGGCGATGAACGCATTGGTCTGAGCCGATAAAAAAGCGGCAATCTGGCAAACGACAATCTGTTTTTCCATCGTTGCGGCCGTAAAATCTTTTTGCATTATCAGTTTCAGGAGCTGAAGACGATGCCGAAAAGCCAGCGGCAAATTCAGATAGCCATCGGAATTTTCCAAAGCGGAAAATTTTTCGCATTCATCCTGAGCTTTCCGCAATTCCGCCGACAAACCGGCAAGAATATCCAAAAGTTTTTGCGGACTGCGCCGAACGACACATATGCCGTCCAGAAACACTTCCTGCAGAACAGTGCCGTTAAACAACCGGATTTGAACGCTCATGCCCTTTTGGGGAATAAATCTGCCAATTTCAGATTTGTCAAGTTCCAGCTTCAGGCCGTCGTTGGTCTTGATCCGATAACAGCTGCGATGATCGTTGACGCGTTCAATGTACGAATAATTGGATTTTCTGTTTGGTTCCATAATGTTTGTTTTTTATGGGTTTATACTAAATATATCTAAAATCCTTAAAATAAATCGAATATCTGTTTAGCACCAAAATAGACAAAAAGCAAATATTTTCTGACCAGATTTTTAAAAGGCAAAACCGCACGACTTTCCCAAGCCATGCGGTTTTTTTCAATTACAAACGTTAATTAAACTACCTGCTCGTTGTTGACAAATATTGAGGCTACGAGCCTGCCCTCAACATTCTTTTGCTCCAGCCGAAACAAATCTCCGGCGCGGGGGCGCTTTTTGCCGCGAAAACGGGTTTTCGGAATTTCAAACATCACTTCATCATCGCCGACATACAAATTGTAATAATCGTTGCTGTCGGTCACTTTTCTTATCTCAGCCTCTGACTTTACCATAATCAATAAGTTTGAGTTTTGACATAAGAAACGATGTCATTCCTGTTGGGCTGGTAATGGACACGGGCCGTATCGCCGCAAACGGGCAGATACATGACCGGCCATTTTGCCAATTCGGGCAGCAATTCTTTTCCGCCCCTATGCAGCAAGCCTTCGGGGCAAACCTGCAAAGCAAAGGCCATCGCCAGCGCAAAGTTTACCGGGCAGCCGCCGACAAACCTGTAATCTTCGCCAAGCAGTGAGCCTATGCCGGCAAAATCCGCTTCCGTCAGCAGGCTGGTTCCGTTGACGAACTTTTCATAGACGGCAACGGCCAGCGCACAACCCTGAATCTCCTGCTGCAGATCCCATTTGATGAAATCTTCCCCGGCATACTCAGCCAAAAACTTAATCCGGTGCTGGAAAAGCTCCGGCAGGGTTTCAATGCCTTTGAGCGGCAAAACGGGTTTGAGCAAAAGCAATTCCGGATCGCTGCTGCGGATTGTCAGAAACTTTTTGCCCCGAATATAGAAATATTTGAGGTCGTTTCCGACAAACTCCAAAGTTACCACCTCGCCGCGGCGCAATTCGGCGTCTTTATCATTCAACAAAAAACCCAAAGTTTCAATGCCTTCGGCAAAAGCTTCAAGGGTTTCTTCTTCCGGTTTGAGCCGAGATTCTATCGAATCGGCATTAACCAAACGGAGAACCAAATGTCTGTCATCCAGACGTTCCCACTTCACGGAAAATTTAAGCAAATTCTTCATAATTGTAGAATTTAGAAATTAATATATACGGTTAATGAACACTCAGACAAAAATAGGAATTTAATTCTGTCTTAGCATCATTTTAGACAAAAAGCAATCTTTTTCAAAAAAAAACGGCAAAAAAAAGCGGAACTTCAAAGGTTCCGCCCGCAAAAACAACGCTTAGTCATCGGCGCCGGTATCGTCAGCCGGTTCGTCCGGCGCGTCAGAAGGCGCGGTGTCTATAGAGTAGCCGGTGGCGCGGACAGTACGGATATAATCCGGGCCGAAACGGTTCAGCGATTTGCGCAAACGGCGGATATGGACGTCTACGGTGCGGGACTCGACATAAATATTGTCGCCCCAGACGGTTTTGAGCAGGGTTTCGCGCGAGAAAACCTTGCCCGGCGTTTCCATCAGCATACGGAGCAGACGAAATTCGGTGGGACCGAGATGAATGTAATTGTCGCCGCGAAAAACCTTCTTTTCGACCAAATCCATGCGAATGTCTTCAAACACGAACTCTTTATGCTGAATCAGTTCCGGAGCACGGCGCAGATTGGTTTTGACCCGAGCCATAAGTTCGGGAACAGAAAAGGGCTTGGTTACGTAATCGTCCGCACCGGCGGAAAGCCCCCTGATTTTGTCTTCTTCCTCGCCTTTGGCGGTAAGCATGATGACCGGGATATTCTTAATGTCCGGTTTGCTGCGAATAAGCTTGCAAATTTCGACGCCGGACATCTCGGGCAGCATCCAGTCGAGCAGAATGACCGACGGACAATGTTTTTCAATCTCAGCCAGCGCCTTGTTGCCGCGAGGTTCCCAGACGACTTCGTACCCTTCCTTCTCCAGGTTGTATTTCAAGAGCAAGGCTAATGCTTCTTCATCTTCTATGACCATTACCAAAGCCATGACTTTTCTCCACAGACAAAGTTCGTTTACGGGGGAGTATAGCCGGTTTGTCTTAAAATTACCTTAAAGCCTCGATGTTCTTGCGAAATTCGCGGCCGGCAAAGACCGACGTGCCGGCAACCAGAATATCGGCGCCGACGGAAATACATTCGGCCGCGGTCATCGGATTGATACCGCCGTCAACCTCAATCTTAACGTTCCGGTCGCCGAGCATATCCTTAATCCGCCGGATTTTTTCCAGCTGTCCGTCAAGAAATCCCTGCCCGCCGAAACCGGGATTAACGGTCATGACCAGAACCATATCCAGCTTGTCGAGCACATATTTCAGCGCTTCTTCGGACGTAGATGGATTGAGCGAAACGCCGGCGCGGCAGCCGCAGGAGCGGATAACCTCCAATGTGCGGTCCAAATGCGGACAGACTTCGGCATGAACGGTTATAATATCGGCGCCGGCCGAAACGAACCAGGGAATCATTTCATCCGGGTTCGTTACCATCAAATGCACATCGAAAGGCAGCTTGCTGTAGGGGCGCAGCTGTTTGACGATTCCGGGGCCGAAAGTGAGGTTCGGCACATAATGTCCGTCCATAATATCCCAATGAATGAGGTCGGCACCGGCTTTTTCCAGTTCCTCCACATCTCTGCGCAGCGCCGCATAATCGGCCGACAGCATACTCGGGGCAATTTGAACCATAATCTGTACTCCTTCCTGTTATAATAAAAATCATAAACCAGAGCTTTGCGAAAAGCCAGCAAAAATTATAATCGCAGAAGCATTGATTTTCCAGCGGCAATGATTATCTCCACACCAGACCAAAAGATTAACTTTTATTACGGAGAAGAAAAATGGGACAGATGGCTCAAAAAATCAGCAAAGTCGATCATGACGAACTCTTGAAAGCCCTGAACGAAGCGTTGTCGGAAGAATGGCTGGCCTATTATCAATACTGGGTCGGCGCCCTGGTCGCCAAGGGACCGATGCGCACCTCCATCGTGGCCGAGTTTATGGAACACGCCAACGAAGAATATGACCATGCCAACAAACTTGGCAAACGGATCATTGAACTGGGCGGCACGCCGGTTCTCGACCCCAAACAATGGGAAAACCTTGCCCGCTGCAAATATGACGCGCCGAGCAACGACTGGGTTATGGAGCTGGTTAAGCAGAATCTGGTTGCCGAGCGCTGCGCCATCGCCCGCTATCAGCAGATTTGCGAAATGACATTCGGCAAAGACTACGAAACATTCAAAGTTTCGGCCAAAATTCTCAAGGAAGAAATTGAACATGAACAGGAAATGGAAGATTTTCTGGCTGATTACAATGCCGCGGTCGAACATATCGGCGAAAAAATTGAAGATCCGGCCGGAGGAAAATAATTTATTATGGCGTAAAAACCGTCTGTTAACTCAGGCGGTTTTAATTAACAAAAACTTATATTGACAAATTTCGAAAAATTCGTCAATATAATGACAAATTAAACAACAACGAGATTCTATTATTCCGTCCGGATATTATCTAATGCGTTCGCATGCATCTGAATAAGCTAAGTTCTAAAGCAAATTTTCGTAAAAGGATTTCTCTGAACACAAACTAAACTCCAAATAAATGTAAAAAGTGTTCGGGAAAAAAGGGGAACCTGCAGATTTGATAATTTGCAGGTTCTTTCTTAATTGAATTTTTAGAAGTTTGGCGCTAAAGTAGTTTTGTCGGCAGAAACGGTTAGACTGCCGGCGGAGTATGCAAACTCCTTA
>FR885479.1 GCA_000436375.1 Azospirillum sp. CAG:239
AAATTTATGACAGAAGAAAATTCAAATCCCCAAACTCTTGATACCGGACTGGCCTGTTTTGCGATTATGGCGAATTTCTTTGAAAAGCCGATTTCTATTGACCAAATCAGGCATAAATATGATCGGCAGAATTCGCATTTTGAGGAATATGAATTGTTGCAGCTGGCCAAGGAATTTTCTTTCAAAGCACGGTTTGTTGAGACCAAGTGGGAGCGGTTGGACAAGACGGCGCTGCCGGCAATCGCCCAGAGCAAAGACAATACTTATTTTATTATCGGCAAAGTTGCCGAGGACAAAGTTTTGATTCAAGACCCCGCCAAAGGCAACCACCCCGAGGTTTTGAACAAAGAAGAATTTATGAACAGATGGAACGGCAGGCTCTTAATGATGACCTGCCGTGAGTTTATCAACGGCAAAAACCGCAAGTTTGACATTTCATGGTTTATTCCCGCGGTGGTCAAATATCGCAGGCTGTTCGGCGAGGTTATTCTGGCTTCGTTCTTTTTACAACTGTTTGCGCTGGTGTCGCCGTTGTTGTTTCAGGTGGTGATTGACAAGGTGCTGGTTAACCGCGGGCTCTCCAGCCTTGACGTGTTGATGGTGGCGCTAATCTGCATCGGTATTTTTGAAACTCTGCTCGGCGGGCTGCGGACTTATACCTTCTCGCATACCACCACCCGCGTGGATGTGGAGTTGGGGGCGAGTTTGTTTAAGCATCTCATTCGGCTGCCGCTGTCTTATTTCGGCGTGCGGCGGGTCGGCGACACGGTGGCGCGGGTGCACGAATTGGAGAATATCCGCAATTTTCTGACCGGTTCGACCTTAACCCTGATTATTGACTTCTTTTTTACCATTATCTTTTTTACGGTGATGTTCTTTTATTCCAAGACCTTGACGCTGTTGGTTTTGCTCTCCATTCCTTTTTATGTTTTGTTGTCCTTGTTTTTTACCCCGATTTTGCGTTCGCGGATTGACGAGCGGTTTCGCCGCGGGGCGGAAAACCAGTGTTTTCTGGTGGAAGCGGTTTCGGGCGTGGAGACGGTTAAGTCTTTAGCCGTCGAACCGCAGATGCAGCGTCGCTGGGAACAGCAGTTGGCGGCTTATGTCGGGTCTTCTTTCAGAGCATCGCATATTAACAATATTGCAGGACAACTCGTGCAGCTGGTGCAGAAAATCACCATGGCGCTGACCTTGTGGATTGGTGCAAGTTTGGTGATGAAAGGCGAGCTGTCGGTCGGACAGCTGATTGCCTTTAACATGTTATCTGGTCGCGTAACACAGCCGATTTTGCGCTTGGCGCAGTTGTGGCAGAATTTCCAGCAGGCTAAAATCTCTATTGAAAAGCTGTCTGACATTCTTAATAATCCGGCCGAAAATACCGAAACCCTGTCCAAAGGCTCGATGCCGAAGATTAAAGGCGATGTGGAATTTAAGGACATTACTTTCCGCTATGTACCGAACGGGCCGGAAATTCTCAAAAAGATGAGTTTCAAAGTCAAGGCCGGACAGAAAATCGGTTTTGTCGGGCCGAGCGGTTCGGGCAAATCGACCGTCACCAAGCTGATTCAGCGTCTGTATATTCCGGAATCCGGTAAAGTGCTGATTGACGGGATTGACATTTCCACCGTCGATACGGCATGGTTAAGGCGGCAAATCGGCGTCGTTTTGCAGGAGAACTACTTATTTAACAAGAGTGTGCGGGAAAATATCGCCCTGACCAATCCGGCAATATCCATGGACAGGATTATTGCCGCGGCTAAGCTGGCGGGTGCGCACGATTTTATTACCGAACTGCCGGACGGCTATGACACGGTTATTGAGGAACGCGGCTCATCGTTATCCGGCGGACAGCGGCAGCGGATTGCGATTGCTCGCGCTTTGGTCAACAATCCGCGGATTTTGATTTTTGACGAGGCGACCTCGGCGCTTGATTATGAATCCGAACGGATTATCCAGCAGAATATGGCATCAATCTGTAAAGGGCGGACGGTGTTTATGATTGCGCACCGGCTCTCGACCGTGCGGGAATGCGACCAGATTATCACCATTGAAAAAGGCGAGATTACCGAAACCGGCACCCATGAGGAGCTTTTGAAACGCGGCGGGCGCTATGCTTATCTGTGGAACAGCCAGACCGCGCCGATTGTGCCAAATGAGCTTGCTGCTGAGTAGAGGTGGAATATGCGAGAAAAATTTGAGAATCTGTGTGACTGGTGGGAAGATATTAAAAACGAGCTTTCCCGCTATTGGACAATCGCCAAGTTGGCTTTATTACAAGAGAAAGCGACTAAGGACAGCAAAGTTAAGGGTATGAACGAGCATGAAAAAGAGTTCCTGCCGGCGGTCTTGGAAGTGACCGAGATGCCGCCGTCTCATGCGGCCAGGTTATTGACATACGTCATCATGCTGATGTTTACAGTGCTGATTTTGTGGTCAATCTTAGGCAAAATCGACATTATCGCTACCTCGGCCGGAAAACTGATGCCTGCCTCAAACATCAAGACCATTCAAACCCTGACCGACAGCGAGATTGAAGAAATCTATGTTCAGGAAGGGCAATATGTCAAAGAAGGACAGGATTTGATTAAATTTAACCAGACCGAGGTTCTGGCGAACATTAATCGGGTGGAAAACGAAATGGAAGCCTTGGAAATCGCGATTTCAAGGCTAAAAGCCCTGTTATCGGATGATCCGGAGAAGAATTTCAGTTATAATCCGGATATTGACGAATATTTAATTAAAATGCACACGGATTTGCTTAAAAGCCAGATGACCGAGAAAGCGGCCAAGATTGAAGTTCTGAACGGGCAGATTACCAAGGCTGAGAAAGAAAAAGAGACTATTCAGGCCGATTTGACCCGCATTGAGAAACTGCTGCCGAGTGTGCAGGAGCGGATTGAGAAAAAGAAAATCCTAGTGGATAAGAAGCTTTTGGCGCGGCTGACTTTTCTGGAGCAGGAAGAAGAATTGACCAATTTGCAGGAACAGCGCAACGTACAGGCTAAGAAAATGGCGGAAACCGAAGCGAATATTGAATCGCTCAAAAAAGAACAGCGGCAATATCTGGCCGAGTTTGACAAGAACATTATGCAGGAGTTGACCGAAAGCCGCGAGAAACTGGCGTCTTATCAGCAGGAACTGATTAAATATCAGGAAGCTTTGAAACGCACCATCGTTAAAGCGCCGCTTTCGGGCTATGTCCAGCAGCTGGTCTATCATACCAAGGGCGGCGTGGTCGAAACTGCCAAGCCGATTATGAACCTGGTGCCTGAAGATTATAAACTCGAGGCCGAAGTGCAGATTTTGAACAAAGACATCGGCTTTGTGCGGCCGGAACAGGACGTGGAAATCAAAATCGACAGCTTCCCGTTCACCAAATATGGTACAATTAAAGGCAAAGTCCGTAACATCTCGGGTGATGCGATACAGGACGAAAAACTCGGTTTGGTATTTAACGCCCGACTAACACTCTTGGATAACAAAATCAAAGCCGATGGACAGATTATCCAGCTCAAACCCGGCATGAGCGTGACGGCGGAAATCAAAACCGGCAAACGCCGCGTGATTGAATATCTGCTCTCTCCGGTGATGAAATACCTCAACGAGAGTATGAGAGAGAGGTAGAGGATAGTGCCTTTTACAATATTTTATTTGAAGCAGTTGATTGTTACTTAAATACTACATGATATTTTGTATTCCAATTGGTGTAGTTTTTCAGGAAATTTTAAAAGAGCAAAAACATTTGTAATTGTTTGTGATGCCCATTGGGGCATAGCGTCAATCGAAATGTTATCAGTCCATTGGATAAGAGACGCATTGTTGCCAGAACCTCTTAAAAAATTAAGTTTTTTATTATTAATCAAATCGTATTTAAAATTTTTTCCAAAATAATTTTGGCAACTCTTAAAAAAACAAGTATCCTCCCCCAAACTGACTGGCGGAATTCCACCAAATGCTTCTACCGATTTTCGCCATAACTGTGTGGAAAAGACATGCACCGCCCCGTCATATGAAATTGGAGAAAAAGCTAAATTTTTAATTTTTGAATAATGTTCCTCTACAGAGAATCCGCAAAAATTAATATTTTTTGAATTAAAAAGAGTATCGCTTTTTCTTTTTTGTAAGCTAAAATAGCCATTTATATCTTGTTTAAATGAAATATTATGAATACCACATATTGGATTATTAGGATCAGAATCAAAGCAGCATGTCAGCCATTTTGAAATTCTAATAAAATCGTTATCCCGCAAAAAAGAAGCCATATCATTGAAATACTGAGCGGTCCTAAAATCATCATCATCTGCATAACATATCACATCTCCGTCATTAAATATTTCATCAAGAGCCGCGATTGCTATATTACGTTTCATCCCTATTGATGGGCGTTTTTGTAAAAAGTGGCTTTTCAATGTACCATGGCTAGGAAAATCTTTATCCCACGGAATAAAATTACTCCACGAAGAAACTCGTTCTAGTTCAGAAGCAAAATTTTTGTGTTCTTTCGTTATACAAAAGTCAACCGCTTGGGGAACAATACTGGAATATTTTTCAACCATCTCCTTCTTGCTTGGTGCATGTAAATAAATAATATTGTTATTGATTGCCGGCTTGTTCTCAAAAATACTGAGGGGTTTAGAACTAGAATCAACTATACAAAGGCGAATGTTATTTTGATGCAAAACTCTTTCAATCAGAAACAGAATTCCTATTTCTCTGAAAGAATTTTCATGTCTCTTTCTATAGGTGGGGCAAACAACATAAATATTTTTCACCATCTTTTAACTCCTTCTGTATACCATAAGGTTTATATTAGAATTTATGAGGTTGCAATGTTTTTTATTTTTATCACAAAACGACCTACGCCTCCGCTGTTTTTAGGTGGAGCAGAAATTACTCACAATTTTCTGGCTCAAAACTTAACAAAGATGAAACACAGAGTTCTATTTGTTGGTAGTATAGAAAATCCAACTTTTCCGGCTGAAGAAAGACAGGCTCTATACATGAAACTTTTGAATGATATGCCAGCTATAAAAAATATCACTTGTTCAAATGAAAAAATTACCTATACATATTCAGGAATAGAATGTTACTTGTTTCATCAGCATGATTTTAATAAACAGCTGAAAAATTTATTAAACGAGTATAATAAACAAATTACAGCGGCCATTCTATCTATGGAAGACTCTGACGAATTAACTCAAATTGCGAAAAGATATATTCCATTCACTATTGGCTGGCTTCACTCTGCCAATAAAGAAGGAATGGCTGTAGCCGAAGGAAAACCGGATATTTTATTCAGCACGTCTGAATTTATCAAAAATTTGTCCAGTAAATGGTATGATATACCTAATATTGTTTTCTACCCTTGTTTTAATCCTGAGAAAACATGTGTTAATTTTGGAAAGAAAATTACATTTATAAATCCTGTAAAAGAAAAAGGTTCCGATTTTGTTTTAAAATTAGCAAAGGGAATGCCTCATGAACAGTTTATAGCCGTCGAAGGATGGTATAAAAATGAGGATTTTTGTAATCATATGTCTTCCAATATTACATATTACCCGCTTCAAATGGATATGAACAATATTTGGAATGAAACTAAGTTATTGATAGTGCCTTCTATTGTTGAAGAAGCCTTTGGCAGAGTTATTGTTGAAGCATCTATTAGAGGAATCCCTGTTATTGCACATAACAGAGGGGGAATTGCTGAAGCCTTAAATGGATCCGGAATTTTATTGGATAATTTGGATGTAAATATCTGGAAAGAAGCTATAACCAAATGCAATAACATAAACTTTTATACAAAGCTCCATGAACAAGCGTTGCAAGGCAGTAAAAAGTTTATTCGAAATATTGGGAGTGAATTTATTACAATTATTAAGAAAAGATTATCTCTTTAAAATCTTTTTGAACACCGCCAATTTTTTCTTGAATAAAATTATCGTTTAAATAGGCAAATTGGCTCTTGTATAATTTTAAATTATTAACTTTTTGGACAACTTCTTCCTTATTCAATTTAATAATTTTAGCTGTCAAGCCATATTGCTGAAAGAATTCATGCAGATATTTCATTCTATTTTGAT
>FR885480.1:0-3951 GCA_000436375.1 Azospirillum sp. CAG:239
GTATGTGAAAAATTTTGCTTAAAAAGTCCCGAGAAAAAATTAATAATAGTTTTCATAACGTTTGTTTTTTTTAATTAATAATACTTAGTAGAGCTTTTTTGACGTCTCTTCAATTTCCCGAGCCAACAGCGTAAGGTCGGTCTTTTCGTCGAAGCCGATGCAGCGGATGTTGTATCCTTTGCTCCGGTAGGCTTTTTCGATAGCTTCCCAGCGTTCGGTTCCGTGGTTGTTGTATAAAATAACCTGCGGAACTTCCGGAAACATGGTCAGTAATATCCATGTGTGGGTTCCGGCTATTCCGATGGAAGCGTTCAGACGGGCATACATGTTATAGTACGCTTTGTGCTGAATGCCGCGGATGCCCAGAACTTCCGGATTTTCGGTCAGACCGGGAACATAGAGGTCGAAATCACGGGCAAGAGTCCGAACGGCCTCAATGTCGTTTACCTTATTAAAGTGCTGTCCCAGAACCAGACTTTTTTTGTTTTTGAGAAACTCAAAAACGGCAAGCGGCAGGCTCTGTTGTTCAGCCGTTATCCCGCACTCACCGTCAGAAATCAATTTCTGCGGAATAAACAACGTGTTAAGTCTGTTGCTCATTCCCGGATAAGTCGGCAGGCCGTTCGTATTCGCCGGGATCAATCTGCTGGCAGCAAACTTTTCCCATAACGAATTGTCCAATTTGCCGGCTTTCAGTTCGGCGATGATGTCCCAGGACGAAAGATTGTCTTTTTCCTCGAAAGGAACGACAGACATGCGGTCATAGAAAAAAGACATATTGCGGAAGATTTTGTCGGACTCTTCGTCATAGGCTTTTTTCTCATCTTTGTTTGGGGCGATAACAACGTCGAGGTTGAACGCCTTGGCAAAATTAACGGCCATAATTTCGTGGCCAAACTGGCTTTTAATTACAATTGTTTTCATATCTTTATGCTTTTGGTTAATAATATTCTTTTAACAATTATAATATACAATATTTTGGATATATTGTCAAATATGGTTGGAGGTTGTTTTTTGTCAAAATATAATATTTCCTGAGGGTGCGATTTATTTGGGCGGAAAATGATGTCAAAAGTGTTTAAAAATTAGGCATTTATTTAATGAAATGCTTATCTTTTGGGGCGACAACGAAAGGGATTTTTGAAAGAAACGAAGATGATTGACATTGCTTTTGATATGCACAGGGACAATACTTTTTGCGGCGAAAGCTTTTCTTTTATAACGGTTGACAATCCGGCTCACACGTGGGCGGATTATAAAGAACAGGCGGACATGCTGATAAAAGAGCATTCGTTGGAAAAGACCGTTGTCGTTAAGGTAAACAATGCTGATTTTTCTATCAATAAGTTTTCGGTAGCTTTGTTTGTTTCTTCGTTTGAAGCGGCAGATAAGCCGGATTTGGTCGTTTTTAAGGTTGATGATTTGGAGCGGGCAAGAGAGGCCTATAAACCGTATTTGGCTTTGACCGTAGCCTTAAAATATGTTTTGCAGTTGTTTAATCAGCCTCCGGAAGCGATTTGCAGGAATGTGTCCATTTTAGGTTATTTGGGGCTTTTGATTGAAACGGATTACGTGAATAACGTCATGCTTTTGGAATATTCAGGCAATTTCGGGGCTGTTTATGAGTTTGAAGCGCATGATTCCTTTGAAGTATTGCTTTGGGCGGCCGTACTAAAGACTGTTTCTTTGGCGCAGATACCGACGAAAATCAGGGTTAGGGTGTTTTTGGGTTTTAAGCCGCAGAAGATTGATGCAAATAAACTTATGGAGCAAATCATTCAGAAGGTTTCCTTTTGGATAAAATAGGTTTTGACGGGGAAATTCCGTAAGTTAAGAATAATTTAAGAACATTGCGGATAAAAAGGCACAGTATTCCGGCGGCCGCGTGAAAAGGCCGGAATCCGGAAAACTGTAATCGCTGGTTAAGTATGATATAACTTATCGTATATGTTTGACAGCCAGTCAGGAGAGGACAAAGTGAGAAAATTTGTTTTGCTTTTGACTCTGACAACAAGCATGTCGGGGACTGCAATGGCCGAAGGGTGGGCGTTTTCCCAATCCGGAACGGCCGGATTGTATTACGGCGTTACGGAAGACAGAGACAGGCATAACATTCGGAATTCTCCGAACCGGACGGTTTTTCGCGCCGACGGACGATTTGAGGCTCTTTATGAACAGCCGTCCGGAATTCGGACCGGAGCGGCGGCCAACTATACGGTGGTTGTCAGGCAGCATGACGCTTCCTATCCGCAGGGAGACTGGCGCTTTTATCCGTATCTGCTGGCGGAGAAGGACGATTGCGGTAAGCTGACAATCGGTTATACCTATAACGCGGCTTATCTTTTGCATCAGGGCGCTCAGGAAATCAGCTGGATTGGCATTAAGGACAGTAATCTGACTTATTGGCTGAGCGGCGTTAATTGGAGCAATCGTTTGAAAAAAGTTCGTTTTGCAACGCCAAAGTCGACTTATATTATGGATGACGGACGAGCATTTAAATTCAGTTACTTTACGCCGCCGATCGGCAATACAAAATTCGGTTTCAGCTATGCGCCGGACAATGCGAACCGCCGCGGCATGGTCAGCCGGTACGCCCGTTATGAAAAGAAGGAAGACGGTTATACCGCCGCCGTACAGAGCCGCTGGAAACTCGGAAGCGGCGACCTTTATACGTCGGCAGCTTACGGTCTCTTCAACCGGACCGATAACGAGTGGGCTTTCGGCGCGCGCTGGGTCGTCGGCAAATTTAACATTTCCGGCTCATATAAGAACGCTTATGTACGGGGTGACAAAAACCCGATTTCGACTAAGGCGCTCAATCCTCATCTGCCGGCTTATTTTGACAATTACCGCGAAGGGCAGGCCTGGGACTTCAGCATCGGGTATGATTTTGGCCGGTTTAAGACAAATCTGGCTTATCTGCATGCGGAAGCCGATAATACCCGCAATCGTGACGACCTGTTTGTGCAGACCAACCGTTATGCGCTGAACAAATATTTTGAGCTGTTTTTGGTTAACGGTTATATAAATTCGAAAGGCAGCGACCGACGGTCGGACAATAACAACAAAGGCTATGCCGTAATTACCGGTTTGGCTTTAAAGTACTGATAAAAAACGCTGAATAAGCCATTAATAAACTAAGCGGCGGCGTTCCTGAATATCTTGTTGAATTTTGGATATTTTGTGTTAAAATATCAGCAAAAGGAATTTCCCGCATGACTGATGACAAAGAAATAGTTGTCTTGACCGGTAAGGAGGCCGTCGGCAAATCGTCGCTGATTGATTATCTGGTTGAGAACGGTGAAAACAAAATTCTGAAACTGACAACCCGGGCGCCGCGCGGCGACGAAACCGACGGAAAGGACTACAAATTTGTGACGTTGGACGAGTTTATCGGCGATCCGACGATGCTGGTCAGTTCCAGAATCGGCTATAATCTGTACGGGATAAACAAAAAATCGCTGGCGGAACATCAGGGCAGGGTTTTCGTAACCCTTGACACGGACGGCATTTTGCAGCTTGAAAAGAGCGTTTCGCCGCAAAATATAAGGGTAATGATGATTTCGGCGCCGTCACGGGTGGTCATTCAGCGAATGATTAACCGCGGCGAGCGTTTGGATGATATTCGCGCCAAGCGCCGGTTTGACGAGATGATGTTCGGCGACAGCATCCTGAAGAAAATCAAGTCGCCGGTTTTCCGGCTGGACGGCAGTTTGGACGTGCCCGAGCTGGCGAAACAGATGTATTTTGAACTCAGACGCTATAACAGCGGCAAAGCGGCCGAGCAGGCCAATCTGATGGACGGCGGGCGTCTCTAAGCCTTTTCTTCCGGCCGTTTCCTTTTTATTTATTCCCGACAGGCAAGTTGGCGGTTGTATTTAGCGGCGGCTGTGTTATATCTTTAGTATTGAAAAGGGAGGAGCAATGAGCGGCAATCAGGAATTTGAAGAG
>FR885480.1:3986-51372 GCA_000436375.1 Azospirillum sp. CAG:239
GAAGAGCGTCTGATGAATATTGAAATGGCTCTGGCCAATCAGGAGCGGATGCTTGACGATTTGAACCAGGTGGTTATCGAACAGGGAAAAATTATTGACCTGCTGCAAAAGCAAAGCCAGTATCTGCTGGCGCATATGGATGAAGAAACGGTCAAACCGTTAAGCGAAGAAACTCCGCCGCCGCATTATTAAAAAGGAGAGAAAATGGAACTTGACGCCTTATATAAGCTGACGCACGGGTTGTATATTCTCGGCGCGGCGGACAACGGTCGGCCGGTCGGCTCGGTGGTTGACGCCGTTATGCAGGTTGCCAACAAACCGGTGGTCATTGCCTTGTCCTGCAATAATCAGAGCTACACCAAAGAATGTATTGAACGAACCGGCGTTTTCGGGCTGTCGGTTCTCTGCAAAGGCGTCGATCCGTTTGTAATTGCAAATTTCGGCTTTCAGTCGAGCCGGAGTATTGATAAATGGGAAAATGTCGATTATTGTATCAGAGACGGCGTGCCTTATCTGAACGACAATATTGCGACAGTCAGGTGTAAAGTTCTGCAGAGTATCAAATATGACAGCAATACGTTGTTTATTGCCGAGGTTCAGGACTGTGCAAACGGCAAAAGCTGCGAGCCGCTGACATATATGGACTACCGCAGCTATTTCAAAGATGAGGTTATAAAACGTTTTAACGAAGTCAAACAGCAAAAGGAGAAAAAAATGGCTGAAGATAAAAACGAGGGTAAACACTGGGTTTGTACCGTGTGCGGTTATGTTTACGACGGCGAAATTCCGTTTGAAGATCTGCCCGACGACTGGGTTTGCCCGTTGTGCGGCGTTGACAAGAGCTTTTTTGAATTGCAGTAAGAAAAAATCCCCGGCCAAAACCGGGGATTTTTATTAATTGAGAAAACCGACGAATTTCCAACGGTTGTTGTCGTTGTCATATTGCAAATGGATAATTGCGCCGTTGGGAATGTCCGGCTGTTCGACGTTCAGCGCCATCAGCGTCTGCGACAACGTAATGCCGTGGCCGGAAACGGCGATATTCTGGTAGTCCGGATTCTGTGCATATTCGTTCAAGGCCTTGAAGACCCGTTTTTGGACGTCGCGTTTGCTCTCGCCGTTTTCAAAATGAATGTCGATGTATTTCGGATCGGCGCTGCGCCACTGGCGGTACAAGTCGCCGAACTTCTGCTGCGCTTTGGTATAGTGCAGGCCTTCGGCAATGCCGACGTTGACTTCGGTAAAACGGTCGTCATACTGAAGCGGAACCTTAATCATTTTGGAAACGATGGAACCGGTTTGTTTGGCCCGGCGGAGCGGCGAAGAAACGACGATTTCGATTTTTTTGTCCTGTAGAAGACTGGCGGCGTTGTGCGCCTCGTCAATACCCTGGTTAGTCAGAACAGAATTGTTGGTATGCCCCTGAATGCGGCCTTCCAGATTATACGAACTCTGTCCGTGACGAAAAATGTAAAAGTTTTTTACCATTTTCTATCCCCGGAATTGTTGATGTGGAATGCCTGTACTATAGCCGAATTTTTTCGAAAAATCAAGCTTTAGTTCCTGTCTTCGAGTTTTAAACGGCGGGCCAGCGGCGCCAGCGTTTTGCCCTGAAACAAAACAGAGATGATGACCAGGAAGAAGATGAGGTTGAACAAAAACTGCGAATTGGGGAATCTTTCCATCAGCGGGTAGGTGGCCAGAATAATCGGTACGGCGCCTTTCAGTCCGGCCCAGCTGATGAAAAGTTTTTCGTTGAGCGTATAACCGCTTTTGAACAGACAAATGAAGACGGCGGCAGGGCGGGCGACAAACATCAGCGCCAGCGAGCAGGCAAAGCTGACCAGCATGATGCCGTTGAATTCGTGGGGGTTGACGAGCAGTCCGAGGATGAGGAACATGCCGATTTGCATAATCCAGGCCAGCGAATCCTGAAAACGAATCAAATGGCGGCGATACATGAAGGGCGTGTTGCCGAGAACGATGCCGCAGAGGTAAACGGCCAGAAAGCCGTTGCCGTGCAGCAGCTGAGTCAGGCTGAATGTAACCAGAACAACGCCGACTCCGAAAACGGGATAGAGCCCCTGATAGACCAGACACCATTTCTGCAGAAAACGGCCGACGCCGAAACCGACGGCCAGGCCGAGCCCGAGACCGATGGCCATTTGCAGCACAAAGTCGGAGAGCATGACGGCGGCAGAATAAGAATCGGCGGTTAAAATGGTTATGGCGCCCATGGAAAGCAAAACGGCCATCGGGTCGTTGCTGCCGGATTCGAATTCGAGAATAGGTTTGAGCCCGGTTTTGAGATGCATGCCGCTGGTGCGCATGATGGCGAAAACTGCCGGTGCGTCGGTGGAAGAAACAATAACGCTCAGGAGCAGCGCAACTTCAAAGGAGAGGCCGATAAGATAATAGGCGCAGACAAACAGGAAAAAGGCGGTCAGAAACACGCCGGCCGTGGACAGTACGGAACCGCGCATGACAACGGGTTTGACTTCGTTCCATTTGGTTTCCAGTCCGCCGGAAAAAAGAATGAAAGTCAGGGCGACGGTGCCGATGTAGTTGCTGAGGCGGGCGTTGGAAAACTGGATTTTACCGACGCCGTCGGTACCGGCCAGCATGCCGATGCCCAAAAACAGCAATAAGCCCGGAATGCCGAAACGGTCGGAAATACGGTTGGCAAAAATACTGACAATCAGCAGAAAGCCGGCTATTCCCATCAGCCAATCGAGTGTCATTTGGTTATCCTTATGATTTTTAAATTGTAAAAAACGGCCGTCCGTTGAAACCCTTATCTTAAGTAATATATTTTATGTAAATTAAAATTAGGTAAATTAAAGGGAGAAGAAAATGTCTGACAAGGAAACGGTTTGCACCTGCGGCGACGATGCGGAGACGATACCGCAGGCGGCGCTTTATAATCCCATGCCGCTGATTGGCGATGATGCGCCGGCTTTTAAGGCGGAAACGACGATGGGACCGGTAAAGTTTCCCGAAGACTATAAAGGGAAATGGGTAATTCTGTTTTCTCATCCGGCCGATTTTACGCCGGTCTGCACCTCGGAGATTGCAATGTTTTCGACTTATGCCGACGAGTTCAAAAAACTTGATACCGAACTGCTCGGCGTTTCGGTTGATTCAGTCAGTTCGCATTTGGCATGGCTGAAGGAAATTGAAGATAATATCGAGTTTAAGGGACATAAGGACTTTAAGATAACGTTTCCGATTATTGCGGATTTGAGCATGGAAGTTGCCAAGAAGTACGGCATGATTCAACCGCACTCCAGCAATACCAAAACCGTTCGCTCAGTCTTCTTTATAGATCCGGAGGGAAAAATCCGCGCCTCGATCATGTATCCGATGTCTAACGGGCGGAATTTGGACGAGATTAAGCGTATTTTGATTGCTATGCAGACGACGGACGAGAAACATGTTTCGACGCCGGCAAACTGGAATCCCGGCGACGAGGTGGTGGCGGCTGCGCCGATGACGATGGAGGAGCTGAAAAAACGCGCGGAAGAAAAGGGCAGTAACTGCGAAACATGGTTTTTCTGCCTGAAAAATATCGCCCATTAAGCCGGGGAAAGTGTGTGTATGCAGAAAGAGAGCCTTTGGCTCTCTTTTTTTTTGTGACAAAAATAAAAGAAGATTCAAGAACTGTTGACTTTTGTTGCAATCCGCGCTATATTATCCCTAGGTGTGGATGTTATGCCGCGGCGGAGAACCGCCTGCGGGTATGTGCAGATATTTAAGGATAAGCGCGGAGATTAGCCGTCTTCCGTTTTAGCTGTCCCTGTTTCGTCTTGTCTTGCCCGTCTTTCCCATATCTCCTCACCTGTCCGCCCTGCGGGCTTTGGTGTCAACATTTGTCGTGAGGTGATACTATGAAGAAATCCGTTTTACTGTTCTCTTTGCTCTCGGGAACTGCGCTTATGTTCCCCAAGCTAACTATTGCCTCCGGCTTTCCTCTAACACACACAGGCACACCCGAACCAAAGCCCGCCTTTCAGTTTGAACAACTCGACAAGGCTTATAAGACCGCCGGCGTCTGTTTTCTCGGGGTCGGCGACTGCGGCGGCGAAAGCAATTATGCGACCGGCGGCAGCGGCGAAAGTTATGACATGGACACTGTCCGCCAGTGTCAAAACGAAGGTTTCGTTTCCTCATGCGCTTCCGGCTGGCGCCCTTTGGTCGGCGGCGACTGTCCCTATAACCCCAATTACAAAACCTGCTGCCAATCCGCCTGTCCTGCGAACTCATCCCCCGACTGTACGGGAGAGGACGTCGGCGAAGACGGATGCGGCTATACCTGCAAAAAGTGCTGTTCCGACACGTGTCCTTCGGGTTCTAAAAACTATACCGGTTCCGTTGCCTCAACCACGGAATGCGGCACAACCTGTTACAACTGCAACAGTGCCTGTCCGAGCGGCAGCAGCACGTCTTATTCCGGCACGGCGGTCGGCACCAACGAGTGCGGCCAAAGCTGCAAGAAATGCGACAGTTCATGTCCGTCGGGCTATACCTCATCGGCAACATCCGAATGTTATGACACCACGACGAACGAATGCGGCAACACCTGTTACAGGGCCAAGGACTGTGATCCGTGCCCGGGATATTATGACTGCGGCGGCAGCTGGCAGTATTGTGAAGGAAGCGTCTGTTCGGCAGACAGTTCCCGTTGCAGCACATACTGCGAAAGCGACCACTTTCCGTATTCCTGCGGCAGCGATTACGGTCCCTGTTACGGTGACTACCGCAACGGTTACTGTTCGGTTTCCTGCGACAAGATTGAAACCGATCCGTGTGCCGGCACCAGCTGTCCGAGCGGTGTAAGCTGCGGTTCCCTAGGCTGCGCAAGTTATTCATCGTCGACGTCCTGCTGTTCTTCCGTCTGCACGTCCTGCAATCAGGAGACGGCCGACCCCTGCGCCAGCGTTACCGGGCTCAGCTGCGGTTCCCTGGGCTGTGCTTCCTACGGTTCCTGCGGCGAATGTACCGAGTGCAAGGCAAATCCTGACTGCAATGTGACATCAATGAGCTGTCAGTATGGCTGCGCCAGTACCAACAGCTGCGGAAAGTGTACGGAGTGTAAGGGCAATCCGGATTGTGATGTAGTGTCAAAAACGTGCAAATGCGCATGTTCTCAAACGAACTCCTGCGGCAAGTGTGTCAAATGTGCTTTTATAACGAGTACACCGGTATATCATCCTGTTAATGGCATGTATATGTATTCAAAAGAGTGTCAGGATGATAATGCACTTTAGTGTACAAGCGGCAGGTCGTTCCATGAAGTGGTGTAAGAGGCGCTTTTGAATTCGCGTTTGACGTAGTGTCTGACGCCGGCGTTCTGGGTGCCGAAGTAGAGGGTTTTGCGGCCGAGTTTACGGTTGACGGCGTCGACGGCTTTCATCAGTTTCGTATCTTTGGCGCGTTCGGTTTCGGAAACCAGAAAATCTTTCTGCGGCGTGTCGGCGCTTTCAATTTCTGTCAGCATGATACCGGCGCGTTTGTAGTAGAATTCGGGACGATAGATATTTTTAAGGCCTTCAATCATGGCTTTGGTAAATTTGGCGGTGTGGCAGGTGGCTTCTTTCAGGCTGACCAGTCTTGAATTGCTGTAGCGTTGTTCGCGAAAGCGGTTGGTGGCGATGAAGACGACAATGCCTCTGGCCAGGCCGTTTTGTTCGCGGAGGCGCAGGCAGGCGCTGTCAACAAATTCGGAAATGATTTTTTTTAGGTTTTCGAAGCTGTTGATTTCGGTTTCAAAACTACGGGAGCAAAGAATGCTTTTTTGAAGTTTGGCGTCTTCAAGCTCAATGCAGGAAATGCCGTTCAGTTCCTGCTGGGTCTTTTCGGTCAGAATGCCAAAACTCCGGCGAATCAGCGCGCGCGGCGCGGCAGCCAGTTCGGCAGCGGTAAAGATGCCCATGAAATTGAGCTTTTTGACCAGTTTGCGGCCGACGCCCCAGACATTGCCGACATCAAGCTTTTGGAGCGCGGCGGCAATATCGCCCGGTTCGGTCAAAATGCAGATTTTGCCGGCAGTTTGCTTTTTTGCGATTTCGCCGGCAATTTTGCAGAGGGTTTTGGTGGCGGCAGCGCCGACAGAAACCGAAATGCCGGTCTGTTTCATAACGGCATTGCGAATCATCAGGGTCATGTGTTGCAGGTTTTCCCGGTCGTCAACTTCGGTAAAAGCCTCGTCAATCGAATAAATTTCAATTTTGCCGAAGTAGCTTTCAATCAGCCGCATGACGCGTTTGGACATGTCGGCGTAGAGTTCGTAGTTGGAAGACAGCGCTATGCCGCCGGCGGCCTTGAACATTTTTTCAATTTTGAAATAGGGGGCGCACATCGGGATACCGAGTGCCTTGGCTTCATATGAACGGGAGACGACGCAGCCGTCATTGTTGGACAATACGACGACAGGACGGTTTTTCAGCCGCGGCTGGAAGGCTTTTTCGCAGGAGACGAAAAAGTTGTCGCAGTCGATGAGCAGGTACATGGTCAGATTTTCCGGATTACCGAGGTTACGACTCCCCAAACCGAAAAGCGGTCTTTACGGCTGAGACGGTAGGGCGGGGTGCGGCCGTCCTCGCCGAGCAGAAAGGTGCTGCCTTCGTGTGAGCGAAAACGTCGGGCGGTAAGTTCGCCGTTGAGTTCGGCGACAATCAGGCGGCGGTCGGCGGCGGGCAGGGAGCGGTCGACGACCAGAATGTCACCGTTGAAAATGCCGGCGTTTTTGAGGGCGTCGCCCTGCATTTTCATAAAGTAGGTGGCGACGGGATGACTGATCAGAAAGCGGTTAAGGTCAAGGCTGTTTTCAACGTAATCGCAAGCGGGGGAACCGAAAGACATGGCAGACTCCTAAAATTTTGTTCTTATTTTGTTCTTATATTACGGCGTCGTTTTAAGATTGCAACAAAAATTTCTTAGCAAAATGCAATTTTTGAATTATATTGGGTGCAGTGTTTGAAATAAGGAGATTTTGACATGCAGAAAATTGTTCCGGCTAAATTAGCCGCCGGCGATGAAATCAGAGTGGTTGCGCCGGCGCGCGGCATCAGGATTATCGGTCAGGAGTCCCGCGAAATTGCAGCGCAGCGCTTTGCAGCGCTGGGGCTGAAAGTCAGTTTCGGCAGCAATACGACCGACGAAAACTGGGATATGACCGGTTCTTCGCCGATTGAAGACCGAATCGCCGATATTCATGAGGCGTTTGCCGACAAAAACGTGAAAGCGGTGTTTACAATTATCGGCGGTGCAAATTCGAATCAGCTGCTGCCGTATCTGGACTATGAACTGATTAAGGTCAATCCGAAGATTTTTTGCGGCTTTTCGGATATTACCGCGCTGCTGAACGGCATTTATGCCATGACCGGGCTGGAAACCTATTCCGGTCCGCATTACAGTTCTTTCGGCATGATGCACGGTTTTGACTATACGCTGGAAAATATGCGCAAAATGCTGATGGGCAGCGGTGTCAATGAAGTGATGCCTTCCGAAGAGTGGAGCGACGATCCGTGGTTTATCAATCAGGAGAAGCGCGAGTTTATTAAAAACGAGGGCTATTGGAATATCCATAACGGCGAAGCCGAGGGAACGATTGTCGGCGGCAATCTCGGAACTTTTGACCTGTTGCTCGGCACCAAATACCGTCCGGCGTTCGTCAAAGATACGATTTTGTTTGCCGAAGACACCGAAGGTTCGGATTTACTGCAGTTTGAACGCAATTTGCAGGCGCTGATTTATCAGCCGGATTTTGCAAATGTCAAAGGACTGGTTTTCGGGCGGTTTCAGAAAGGGTCCAAAATCAGCCGCGAGCAGCTGGAGTTTATTGTCAACACCAAACGTGAATTGAGAAACCTGCCGATTATCGGCAACGTTGACTTCGGCCACAGCACGCCGCTGCTGACTATTCCGATCGGCGGCACGGCCAAACTCAGCAACGGCCGGCTGACTTTGAAAGATTAAATGCTAAAAAGCCCTCTCAAAAGAGAGGGCTTTTTTTTAAGCGGAGGTTTTTCTGCTCCGGCTGTAGGCTTTCTCCCGCCAGGTTTGGAAGAGAATGTACAACAGCGGAATAATAATCAGACCGGCCGCGGTGCCCAAAAGCATTCCGTAAAATACCGGAACGCCGATGGCGATACGGCTGGCGGCACCGGCCCCGGTGGCCACAATCATCGGCAGTACGCCGAGAATGAACGTGAATGCCGTCATCAGTACGGCACGGAAACGTTCTTTGGTGCCGACGGTAGCCGCTTTGATGATTGACGAGCCGCGTTCGCGTTCTTCCTTGGAGAATTCCACAATCAGAATGGCGTTCTTAGCGGCCAGACCGACGAGCAGAATCAGACCCAGCTGGGCATAAATGCTCAAAGGAAGTCCGGTAATGAACAGACCGGCCAGCGCGCCGAGCATGGCGACGGAGACTGAGGTCAGAACCGGCAGCGGCGTTGACCAGCTTTCGTATTGGGCAACCAGAAAAAGATAGGCGAAAGTCATCGCAAGGACAATCAGATAACCAATCTGGCCGCTGCTTGACTTTTCCTGATAGCTCATGCCCGACCAATCGTAGCTGAAACCGTTCGGCAGGGATTTGGACAGGTTTTCGACGGCGCCCATGGCCTGGCCGGTACTGGAGGACTGGTTCTGGACGGCCGTAATCGAAGCGCTCGGATACTGGTTGTATCGGGTAACGACGCGCGGTGCCAAAACCTTTTTCAGCGAGATGACCGTTTCCAGCGGAACCATTTCGCCGTTTTGGTTCTGAACATGCAGTTGTTTCAGGCTGTCCAAATCCTTGCGGTATTTCCAGTCGGCCTGAATCATAACCTTGTTAACCTGAGTGCCGAAGTTTACGTCGTTGACGTAGCTGGAGCCGAGGTAGTTTTGCAGAACATCATAGATGCTGCCTATGCTTACCTTCATGGCTTCGGCTTTTTCGCGGTCAATCGTGATATAATAGTTCGGCGTTTGAGCGGTATAGGTTGTGTAGGCATAGGAAATGTTCGGATCCTGATTGAGTTTGGCCAAGAAACCTTTTAACGCGGCTTCCAGCTGTTGCGGATCGTCGGAATTTAACGCCTGCAAGCGATAGTCCATGCCGCCGCTCATGCCCAGACCCATAATCGCCGGCGGTTCGAAAAGCTGGATTTCCGCTTCAGGCATACCGATAAGTTTGGCACGAATACGGTTTAAGATGTTGGTGGAATAGAGCTCGTCGCCTTTGCGTTCGTTCCACGGATGCAGGGTAATAATACCCAACGCGACGTTTTCGCCGGAACCGCCGATCATGCTGGCGCCGACGACGACCATGACGTTTTCAACGCCGGGTTCTTCCTTAATCAGCGGATAGATTTTATCGGCAAATTCCTGAGTGCGGTTGCGGGTTGCACCTTCGGGCAGCTGAACGTTCATAAAGATAACGCCCTGATCTTCGGACGGAATGAACGACGTCTGGCTGATGTGCAGAAAACCGCCGACCCCGGCGAACAGCATCAGCATCAGCAGAAAAATGACGCTGACTTTGCGGCCGAGGAGACCGACGACCGAAGCATAACGGTCACGGGAACGGTTGATAATTCTGTTGAACCAGAACAGCGGACCGCTCTGTGCCGGTTTGAACGGATGCAGCAACGTAGCGCACAGCGCCGGCGACAGCGTCAGGGCGTTAAGCGCCGAGAAGGCGACCGACGTCGAAATGGCAATTGCGAACTGCTTGTAAATCTGTCCGGTAATGCCGCCGAGGAAACCGACCGGCACGAAAATCGCCAGCAAAACCAGAGTCGTGGCGACAATGGCGCTGGAAACCTGTTCCATGGCCTTGATAGTGGCTTCTTTCGGTGTGAGTTTTTCGCTTTCCATCAGAAACAGAACGCGTTCAACCACCACAATCGCGTCGTCCACGACCAGACCGATGGCCAGCACCAGACCGAACAGGGTCATCATGTTCAGGCTGTAGCCCAAAGCCAGCATAACGGCAAAGGTGGCAAAAATGGATACCGGGATAGTCAGCGTCGGAACCAACGTCGAGCGCCAATCCTGCAGGAAGATGTAACAGACGAAGATAACCAAAGCAAAGGTCAGAACCAGCGTGAAGATGACTTCTTCAATGGAAGCCTTAATATATCCGGTAGAATCGTAGCCGACCGTATAAATGATGTCGTCCGGAAAACGCTGGGACAGACGTTCGATTTCGGCTTTAACGCCGGCCATGGCGTCCAGAGCGTTGGCGCCGGCAAGCTGGTTGATGGCGATGGCGACGTTCGGCGCACCGTTGTATTTGGATGTTGCATGATAGTCTTCTTCGCCGATTTCAACACGGGCAATGTCCTTCAGGTAGACCAGACCGCCCTGTTCCGCCGTACGGATAATGATGTTTTTGAAGTCTTCCACTTCGTTGATGCGGCCTTGCGTCTGCAACGTGTAGACCATCTGCTGGGTGCCGTCGCCCGGCATGGCGCCGATGCTGCCCAGCGAAGGCTGGTAGTTCTGTCCTTCAATGGCCGATTTTATTGAACTGATCGGAATATTCAGAGCCGTAATCTTATCGGCGTCGAGCCAGACGCGCATGCTCAGGCGGGAAGAATAGACGTTGACTTCGCCGACGCCGGAAACGCGGCTCAGGCTGTCTTTGACGTTGTTCTGAACATAGTCGGCAAGTTCGAGCTGCGAGTAGGTGTTGTTGGGCGAGATGATGCTGATCATGCCCAGCATGTTTGACGAACGGCTTTTGACCGTCAGACCCTGACGGGTAACGTCCGTCGGCAGTTTTGACTGCGCCTGCTGGATGCGGTTTTGAACCTTAACCTGTGCCATGTCCCTGTCAACGCCGACTTTGAAGGTAACGGTCAGCTGATAGGAAGAGTTTTCCGAAGAAGAACTCATGTAAAGCATGTCTTCAACGCCGTTGATTTCCTCTTCCAGCGGAATACCAACGGTTTTGGCGATAACTTCGGCGCTGGCGCCCGGGTAGGACGCCGAAACGACGACTTCCGGCGGCGTGATTTCAGGATAAAGCGCAATCGGCAACGAAAAGACGGAGATTATACCGGCAAGCGTCAACACGATGGAAATGACCATCGCAAAACGCGGGCGTTCAATGAAAATGCGTGAAAACATCGGTTATTTATCCTCCACGGTAACGGTTTCGGAACCGTTCTGAATTTCGCCGACCTGAACTTTCTGTCCGTTGCTGACTTTCTGCAGGCCCTGAATGATGACGCGGTCTTCCGGTTTCAGACCATCGAGAACAATCTGCCGGTCTTCCAGCGTATCGCCCAGGACGACGCGTCTTTCTTCGGCGACGTTGTTTTCGTTAACGACCATGACGTAGTTGCCGTGTTCGTCCTGAGCGACGGCAGCCTGCGGAACCAGAATGGCGATTTTGTCTTCTTTGTTGCCGAGACGAATATCAACATAGTTGCCCGGAATAAGCAGGCTGTCTTTGTTGTTGTATTCGGCATAGACGGCGATGGTCGCGGTGTCGGAATTAATTTCGTTGTCGTTGAAACGCGATTTGAGGTGGTTGACCAAAACTTTGCCGTTGGGAAGCACCAGTTCGGTTTTGATTGAGGCGCTGCCCTGAGAAATCCGCTGTTCGCGCATATTCAGAAAATCTTTGTCCGAGACGGAGAAAGCAACGCGAATCGGGTCGGTTTGGACAATGCGGGCCAGGTTCTGGGTGGTGGCGTTGACATAGTTTCCTTCGGTAACCAGAGCCTTACCGATGTAGCCGGTAATCGGCGCCTTGATTTCGGTATAGTCCATGTCGATTTTGGCCAGTTCAAGGTTGGCTTCGGCCTGTGCAACGGCCGCCTTGGCCTGCAGGTAGTTGCTTTCCGAAGTGTCCAGCGTGGCTTTGGAAGCGTAGTTCTGGCTGCTCAGCGATTTCTGTCGTTTATAGTCGCGTTCGGCGCGAACCAGATTGGCTTTGGCGCTGTCCAGTTCGGCTTTGCGGAGTTCGACGGTTGCCAGATAACGTTTCTGTTCAATAACGAACAAAATGTCGCCCTCGTTAACCAGAGAGCCTTCCTGGAACAGGACTTTCTCGACGTATCCCGTAACCTGAGGGCGCAGGTCAACCGCCTTGATGGCTTCGACATGGCCGATGTAGCTCTTTTTGGGGGAAATGTTGCGCTGTTGAACCTGCTGAACCAGAACATAGGGATCGCCGGCGGCGGCTCCCATCATCGGCATCTGCGGGGTCAGCCGGCTTTTCAGATACCAGCCTGCGGCTACGCATAAAAGCAGAACAGCGGTTTGTTTGAGAATTTTTCTATTGCTTACCTTACCTAATTTCATTTTCAGACCTTTCGTCCTTCAGAGCTTTTACTATTAAATCGAAACTTGTGCAAAACAAGTGCGGAAAATTTACCAGAGAATTGCTGCTTATGGCATAGGAAAGCATACCCTGCCATAAACTGAAGATGGTTATGACTGTATCGTTGATGTTCAAGTCTGCAGATATTTCTCCACTTTTTTGCGAATTAGTCAATGCCTGTCTGATGATATTCAAAGGAAAATCGCGAATTTCCTTGACTGAACTCCCGATGTGGGTAAACAGGGTTTCGGACCATTCCATCTGGAAAAGCATGAAAAACATGAATTTCCGGTAGTTGGGATTGTCGCGCACCAGTTCGGCGAGGCAGTTGAAATGGGCGCGCAAATCGCTGAGCGCATTGACAACCGGCACTTTGCGGGTAATCGCCTCGTTGGTGCGGTTGAACGACTCTTTTATCAGTGCGGCGATGATGTCCGGCTTGTTGCGAAAATGCCAATACACGGCTCCTTTGGTAAGGTTGATGCGTTTGGCTATCTCGTCAAAGGTTGTTTTGGAATAACCTTTTTCATAAAATATATCAAGCGCGGAAAACAGAATTTCCTGTCGTGTCTTCTCGGCCTCTTCCTTGGTTCTTCTGGGCATATTTCTACCGTTTTGCTGTTGTTTATATATACTTTCCGGTAGGTATGTATAACAAGATCATTTTAATTTGCAAGTTTTTTTTGCAAAGAAAACAGAGATTTTTTTATTGCTTCCGGCAGCCGGAGAAGATGTCGAGCGCAGGTTCGTAATCGATGGTTTCGATACCGGCCAGCCCCAGAACGGAGTGGAAAAGGTTGTCGTGCGAATGCGGCTGTCCGGCGGCTTTATTCAGGCAGTTGCGGTTGAGGCCGAAGGCCCGGGCCGAACTGTCGGGAAGCCAGACCAGCATCGGAATTTCCTTTTGATAAGCCGGTGCTGTTTCATATGGCTGGGCGTGGAGATAAATGCCGTTCTCTCCCAAAGATTCGCCGTGGTCGGAAGCATAGAGGAGCGCGACGTTGTATTCGCCGGACAGGGCGGTCAGTTCGTCCATGACTTTGCTCAGAAACATGCTTGTGTAATAGACGGTGTTGTCATAAACGTTGACCAGCTCTTCGGCCGAGCAGCGGCTGAGGTTTTCGGTCTTGCAGACAGGCGACCAGCGGGCGGCCTCTGCGGGATAATGTTCAAAATAAGCCGGACCGTGGCTGCCGGTCTGGTGCATGACGACGAGGATGTCTTTGCCTGTTTGGCGGACTTTGGCGGAAAAGTTGGTAAGCATTATTTCGTCGAGGCAGGACTTTTTCGTGCAGAAGTCTTCGATTTCGACCCGGTCGCAGTTGTTTTTGCAGCCGGTGTTGTTTTCGCGCCAGAGAACCTTGTAGCCGGCTTTCTGCAGTACGTCGAGCAGGTTTTCGGTATATTCTTCGGAGCCGACTTTAAAGTTTTTGCGGCCGCTGCGCGAGAACATACAGGGAACGGCGACGGCGGTAGAGGTGCCGCAGGCGGTCGTATCGCCGTAATAGACGATTTCCCGGCGGTGCTTGTCCAGCGGTGCGTTGGTCGGGCGGGCGTAGCCGCCGAGCGAAAAGTTGGCGGCGCGGGCGGTTTCGCCGACCACGAGGACAAACAGGTTCTTCTTGCCGTTGTTCCAGTAACGGTTCAATTTGGCGTCGTCGGCTATCGTAACGAACGGATGGTCCGACTTGCGTCGCATTTTCCAAACCGAAAGCGAGGCGCTGACGTAATTGACCGGAAGCAGATAATATTTGGCGTCGCGGTGGTTGCGGAAAAACTGTTCGGTTGTCGTGTAATTGCCGAGCATGACGGCGGCGCAAAGGGCTGCCGAAGCGGCGATGACGGCTGCGGCGGAAAGCAATCCCCGTTTGAGGTTTCCGTAATCAATCCGGATTTTCAAGATTATCAGAGCCGGCAAAATGCCGAGCAGGACAAGGAACGTCAGCAGTTTCAGCCCCAGAAGGTCCTGAACTTCATAGATGTCGGTTTGGACGACGTTCAGAAGCATAATCTTGTCAATCGGCGTGTTATAAGCGCTCATAAAATAGAAAACCAGCGCGTTCAGAATACAAAAGAAGATTGCCAGCGGTTTGGCGGTATATCTGTTGAAGAGAAGCGAAACAGCCGCGCAAAGCAGCGTAAAGGCACAGAAAAGTCCGCCGGCGACAAACGAAACCGACGGGGAGATGCTCCACAGTTTGCGGGCGAAAGGCAGGTTATAGGCGGCAAGCAGAAACAGTGCGAAAAGCAGGTTGAAACGAAGGCCGGAGATGCAAAGCCACGGTTTGGTTGAGAAAATCGTCTGCAGATATTTGGGCATTTCAGTTCTTTCGGTCGTAGAGTTAGAAAAGTTCTCCCTGATGGTCGTCATTTAACACGGCCAGGGCTTCTTTGACAATGGGAATGGTTACGGCGCGTTTGCGGGCCAGCGAAATGCTGTCGGTTTCGGCAACGAGTTTGCGGGCAAAAGCATAGGAGCGCTGCATATTGGCAATGATATAGTTGAGCACTTCCTGCGAAATGACAACCTGCCGGTCGTTGAACAGCTTGACGATCAACGCCTGCAGCAATTCGTCGTTCGGTTCGCGAATTTCCACCGAGGGAACGATGTTCAGTCTTGAGCGCAAATCCGGCAGCGCAATGCGCAGACGGGCGGGAGCGATTTCTGAGGTAAAAAGGATATAGCCGTTTTCGTTGCGGTACTGATTGTAAAGATGAAACATCGCTTCGTTGTCGATGTTGTCGTTCATATCTTCGACAATCAGGCAGGGATGCTGTTCAAACAGCCGCAGGGTTTCCGTTCCGACTTCCGAGGCGCGAACGCGGGGAATTTTATACGGATAACGGGTTTTGACGGATACGTTGTCAGAGAACATGTGAGCCAGATGACTTTTGCCGCAGCCGGCCGGGCCATACAGGCAGACGGCGAAAAACGGCCAGTCGGGCCAGTTTTCGACATAGGCAAAGGCTTCGGCGTTGCAGGAGGCGACCATGAAGTCCTCCTTACCGAGAAACGGTTGGTGTTCGAAAGCCAGCGGCAGCTGTCTGATGTCGGTGTTTTTGTTCATCTTTTGTCCGTCAGTTTCTGCTCAAAACGTCAAAAACCTTTTTGGTCAGGTCGCCGAGGCTGAATGGTTTGGCCAGAAAGTCAAAATCCTGCGAGCCGGCAAGTTCGCGGCGGGCAATTTCTTCCGAATAGCCGGAGGCCAAAATAATTTTGACGGCGGGAATCTGTTCGCGGACGCGGGCGGCCAGTTCGGCGCCGTTAATGCCGGGCATTACCATATCAGTTATCAGCAGGCCGAAGTTTTTGTCGTGCTCCAATTGTTCTAACGCATTCTCGGCCGAATTGCAAGCGACAACGTCAAAACCTTTTTTCTTTAAGGCACGAACGCCGAAAGCCCGAACCGAATCTTCGTCTTCGACGAAGAGAATGCGGGTTGAGGCGGCGTCCGGATTTTCCCGGACGCTGCGGTCAATGGCCGAAACGTTCAGGCCGAATATCAGTTTCTGGCTGACGGCGACGGGAGAGGTAATTTTTTCCTGAACGGTCAGAACCGGCGAACCGTCTTTGGCTTTGACAGTGTCTTGTTCGTCGCCGCGTTTTTCCTCTTCATCATCGACGGCGGCGTCAAAACGCGGCAGATGAATGGAGAAGGTAGTGCCTTTGCCGACAATGCTTTCGACTTTGATGAAGCCTTCGGTCTGGCGGACAATGCCGTAGACCATGGCCAGACCGAGGCCGGTGCCGGAGCCGACGACGTTTTGTTTGGTGGAGAAGAAGGGTTCAAAGATGCGGGTAAGGTTTTCAATCGGGATGCCGCAGCCGGTGTCTCTGACATCGATAACCACAAATTCGCCGGGTTTGATTACGTCGGCGCCGAACCGGTAAGGTTCGGAAAGCGTTTCGGTGCGGGTGGAAATGCTGAGCGTGCCGCTGCCGTTCATGGCGTCTTTGGCGTTGACGGCCAGGTTGATGATGACCTGTGAAAACTGAACCGGATCAACGCGGATATATCCCAGGTCGCTGCCGTGGTAAAATTCAAGCACAATCTGTTCGCCGAGAATCCGTTTGAGCATATGGCTGAGTTCAACGAAGTTTTCGGTAACGTCAATCAGTTTCGGTTTCAGGGGTTGTTTGCGCGAGAAAGCCAGCAGCTGGCGAACCAGCCCGGCGGCACGATTGGCGTTTTGCTTGATTTGGATCAGGTCGGTAAAGGACGGATCGCCGACGCCGTGACGTTGAAGCAGCAGGTCGCAGAAGCCGATCATGGCGGTCAGCAGGTTGTTGAAGTCATGGGCGACGCCGCCTGCCAGCTGGCCCATGGCCTGCATTTTCTGAGCTTGGGCAAACTGCATCTCCAGCGTTTTTTGTTTGGTGGCGTCAATCATATACAGAACCAAACCGTCGATTTCGCTGATGTCGAAAGAATAGAAACGGCGCATCGGGCTGATGTAGAGCTGAATGATGCGTTCTTCGCGGCCGAGACTGACGTGGACGTCCAGCGAAGCCGAGGCATCGGCGGAAGCGTAAATGGCGGCAAACTGTTTTTTGAGTTCGGCGGCGTCTTCGGTTTTGACATAGTCAAAGATGCTTTTGAGCAAGATGTTTTCCTTGGCAGCGCCAAGAAAACTCCGGACTTTGGCATTGCAGTCGGTTATTTGACCGTCGCGGTTGATGAAGACGATGCCGACCGGCGCGTAATTGAAAAGCCAGCTGATTTTATCCAGCGAAGCGCTGAGTTCTTTTTTGACGTCGCGGTCGGACGGAATGCCGGCAACGGCAACGCCGCGAATCTTGTACTCCCTGTTGCCGCGGAAACTTTCCTGAGCGACGAAACATTCGACCGTTTCATGTGCGGTGCTGACAAAAAACAATCTTCCTGACCAGGTTGTGTTCTGCGGCGTTTCGACGTTTTCACCCAGATATTTGCGGAAATCGGTGCCGATAAGGTCTTCGCGGGCAACGCCGACAATGCGGGCAAAGGCGTGGTTGGCGTATTCGATTTGAAAATCGCGGGTGCAGGTATAAAGCCCGACCGGGAGATCGTCGAGAAAGTCGTGAAGGTTTTTACGCTCTTCCTGAAAAACGTGCTCCATGTTTTTGGCGGCGGTAATGTCCTGGAAGTTCCAGTATAGATAGGTGTCTTTTTTGATTGCTTTAATTGAAAAAGGGCCTTCGAAAATGTCGGTTTTTTTCAAAAATATCGGCCGGACGGTAATTTCGAACCATTCTTCGTCGGCAAAAATTCTGTCCCGGTCATGGTGCAGATTTAATGCCAGCGTGACTTTTTCGGCGGCAAGGTCGCGGCAGGCGGTTTGCAGGCGGTAGAAAGCCGCTTTGTTGAGACGGTTCTCGCTGAGCTGTTTTTCCAGATATTCGAGAATCGGTTCGTTTTTGAGCAGTTCTCTGGCGACGTCGTTCTGAATGACCGGTTCTCCGGCAGCGTTGTCAATCCGGCGGGCTTTGAAGTCGTTTTTGATGATTTCGTTGGCAAAACCGCCGTAGCTGATGGCTTCTTCGCCGGCGCGAAGGGTTTTAATGGTAAGCGCAAGACAGAAAATGCACAGTATCAGCATTGACAGAATCAGATAAAGGTAATATTCCGGGTATACCATAAACAGGATTATCGCCGCGGCGAGGGCGATAAGCGAATAGGCAAGCTGCAGCAAACGCTTTTGCAGCAGTTTATCGGGCCTGTGGGTTTTTAAGCTGCATAACATATCCAATTACCTCGGCAACGGCCTTGAAGTGTTCGGCCGGAATCGATTGATCCAGTTCTACGGAAGCGAAAAGCGCGCGCGCCAGCGGCGGGTTCTCGACAATGGGAATGTCGTGTTCTTCGGCTATTTCCCTGATGCGCAGTGCCAGATTGTCCAGACCTTTGGCAACGACAACCGGCGCGTCCATTTTTTCCATTTTGTATTCCAGGGCGACGGCATAGTGCGTCGGGTTGACGATAACCACATCGGCGCGAGGGACGGCATCCATCATGCGGTGGCGGGCACGTTCCATGCGCACCTGACGGATACGCGATTTGACCAGCGGGTCGCCTTCCATCTGTTTGTATTCGTCTTTGACTTCCTGTTTGGTCATGCGCAGTTTCTTCAAATGCTGGTATTTCTGATAGGCGTAGTCGGCAACGGCGATGACCAGAACGGCGATAACTACCGTAAAAATCAACAATACCACAATTTTATGAATAAAAGATAAAATTGCCATGGTTTCCATGCCCGGCATCAGGTTGACCTTTTCCAGATAAGGGCGGATGACGAGAACGCCGATAAATGCGATGACGGTAATTTTGATGATGCCTTTTAAGCTCTCGACGATTTTCTTCATGTTTATAAACTGGGTCATTGCCGCAAAGATGTTCAGCTTGTTCCAGTTCGGTTCCAGTTTTTTCGGCGCGTAGACGAAACCGGTCTGGGCAACGCTGGCAAAAATGCCGAGCACCATGAAAATGGCAAAGGGAATGCCGAGAATTTTCATCAGGGCAATGACCGTATTGTAAAGCAAGAGTCTGATGTGGCGTCCGTCGGTGGGAATGGCGTCCGGATTTTCGACGAATTTGAGCGAAAACATATAGAACCATTTGAACATCAGCGGCAGCACCAGCCAAATGACGAACAGCATGCCGAGCAGCATGATAAAGCTTTTGGCGTCCTGAGAGATGGCAATGTCGCCTTCTTCTTTGGCCTTGCTTATTTTTCGTTCCGACGGTTCTTCCGTTTTTGAGGCTTCGTCATCATCTTCGGCAATCATGCTCAGCTCCCGGAAACAAATTTCATCAGGCCGCCCTCATAATATTTGACGAACCAGAGAATCATTATTGGCGTGGTTATAAAAAGCAGTCCCAGTCCCAGATAAATCTGCAAAGGCAGGGAGAGGAAAAAGATGTTCAACTGCGGCATCAGGCGCGAAACGAGCCCCATGCCGACATAAAAGACGATTGAAAAAGCAATGAACGGCGAGGCGATTTTGAAGCCGATGACAAAACTTGCGTTGACGGTCTGGCTCATGAAGTTGGAGAAGTCGCCGAGCGGCAAGGGCAGGCCGACCGGAAACAGTCGGTAACTGTCGACGACCGCGGAAAGCATCAGATGATGCAGGTCGGTGATGAATATGACGGTCAGGGCAATGATGCTCAGGAACGTTTCCAGGACGATGCTCTGTGTCTGGAACGTCGGGTCGAAAATCTGGGCGTTGGAAAAGCCGATGGCCTGTCCGGCAAAGTTACCGACGAGACTAAGCGCGGCATAGAGCGCCTGCATGAACAGTCCCATGAACACGCCGCAGGTAATTTCGAACAGTGCCAGCCGCAGAAAGTCAAGAAAATCAGCCGGCGCCGGCGGCAAAAAAACGCTCAGGAACGGTACCAGCACCACCGTTATTGCCAGAGCAATCGTAAGCCGCTGGCGTTCGGTAACGTAAGAAACCGCGAAGCCCGGCATTAACAGTATTGCCGAGCCGATACGCAGAAAGACGAAGATAAACTGATAAATTTCCAGATTCAGGAGCTGGGTCATTGCCGTCATCCGCCGTTGACTATCTTGTCAAACAAAGTGTCGGAAAGCATCCGCATTTGGTTGAGCATAAACGGAAAAAGCAGGATAAGCGTGAAAAAGACGCCGAGAATTTTCGGGACAAAAGCCAGCGTCATTTCCTGAATCTGGGTCAGAGCCTGAAAAATACCGATTATCAGACCGATGAACAGTGCAACCAGCAGTACCGGGCTGACGACTTTTATCAGCGTGAAAATCGCTTCGCGGGAAATGTCCAAAACTTCTACTTCGTTCATGTCAGTCAACCTATTCTAACGGGGTTTGTTTTTCAAAGTAAACATGGTTTTCGAGGCCGGTCAGAAAAGCGCCGTCATAGCCGCTGTCGACAATGCCCTTGAAATAGAGGCCGCTGACTTTTTTCCAGTTTTCGTTCCAGTATTCGGTAATGACCGCGTCAGAATCGGTAAAGGACGCGCGAGCCAGCCACGGGGTCTTGTCAATCTGCCAGCCGTTCCTCCAATAATAGTCGCGGCAGTTGGCTTCGCTGACGTTCATTTTGGCAAAAATCAGCCGTTTGGCGCCGTTTTTCTTGAACTTCAGGCTGTCGACATCTTCTCTTGAGAGCGGTTCCCGATGGCGGAAAAAAGGCTCAATGACGACAATGTCATAGTTGGAATCCCTGATGTCCTGCAAAAAACGTTCTTTGTCATCATAAAGACTGTCGTCAATGAAGAACGAGATGTTGGCCGCGTCGGCAACTTTGTAGATGTTGCGGGCATTTTCGTTGATTATCGGCTGTTTTTTTATTTTGCGGAAGGCGGTTTCCGGTTTGACGAAAGCATAGAGCAGGCTGCCGAAACCTGCCGAGTTCATGATCGCTTCGTCCAGTTCCGCTTCCGAGGAACAGCTGTCGATGGAAATGATTTTCAGGCCGTGTTCCTTTATATGCGGACTCAGTTTGCGGCTGCCGCAGAAACGGTTGTTGACGGCAATGCCGCTGAGATGCCGTCCGTAGTTTTCGGCAGAGGCGGAATAAGCCAAATCCGGTTCGGTTTGTTTCAGATGCGCCAGGAAGACCGGGTCGTCGGCATTAATGCCTTTGCGCCGCGCCTCGTTGTAACCGTCAAGATGGTATTCCCACAGGCTTTTGTGCAGAAGCTCCTCGCCTTCGTGGGCGATAATTTCAAAGTTCTTGTTTTCGGCTTTGGCAAACTCGGCCAGGGCCACAACGTTATCACGCATGGCTTTGCGATAGTTGACGATAGTTTTCGGCGCGACCTTGATGTCCAAAATCTGCTCTTCGTAGGTATAGGGGTTGGCTGACGTAAAACCGTACAAACCGGCATACGCACTTGCCGAGAAGGCAAGTGCGGTAATAAAGCCGGTTAACGTTATGTACGGTCTACGTAATGACATCGGGTTGCTGTTTTCCTGTGCGGGGTTCGATTTCGGCAATGTCCGCGGCAATTTTGGCAATGTCTTTCAGCATTGTCAACGGTTCTTCGCGGAGTTTGTCTTTTTCGAACTTTTCCATGTAAACGCGGAGCGTGGCGCCGCTGGTGCCGGTTCCCGAGAGACGGTAAACGATGCGCGAACCGTCGGCGAATTTGACGACCAGACCGTTTTTGGTCGAAGAACCGTCAACCGGGTCGTTGTAAACAAACGGGGCGGCTTCACTGACTTCAAAGCTGCCGAACTTTTTGCCGTTCAGTCCCGGAAGCCTGTTTTCCAAATCGGCCATCAGTTTGTCGGCAACGTCTTTGTCGATGCCTTCGAAGTCGAAACGGATATAATAGCTGCGGCCGTATTTTTTCCAATGGTTGACGGTAATTTCCTCAACCGATTTACCCGTGGCGGCAATAATGCTCAGCCAGAACAGAATGGCCCAAATGCCGTCTTTTTCGCGGATATGGCTGGAGCCGGTACCAAAGCTTTCTTCGCCGCAGAAGGTAATGCGGTTGGAATCCATCAGGTTAACAAAGTATTTCCAGCCGGTCGGAACCTCGTAGCAGTCCATGCCCAGCGCTTTGGCCGTGCGGCAGACGGCCGTAGACGTCGCGGCAGATTTGGCCACGCCGTAAATGCCGTTTCTGTAAGCCGGAATCAGTTTGTAGTTATCGGTAATAATCGACAGGCTGTCGGAAGGCGAGACGAAAAATTTTCTGCCCAGAATCATGTTGCGGTCGCCGTCGCCGTCATTGGCAGAACCGAAGTCGGGTGCGTCGTCGCCGTACATGATGCCGATGAGTTCCTTGGCATAAACCATGTTCGGATCCGGGTGCAGGCCGCCGAAATCCGGTTTGGGAACGGCATTGATGACCGATCCCGGCGCGGCGCCGAGGATTTCTTCAAAAATGCGTTTTCCATAAGGGCCGGTAACGGCGTTCATGGCGTCGAACTTCATGGTAAAACCGGATTTGAAAAGCTTTTTCAGCGCTTCAAAGTCGAAAATCCCTTCGAGCATTTCGACATAGTCCTTAATCGGGTCGATGACTTCAATCGTCATGTTCTCCAGTTTCTGAACGCCGATTTTGCCAAGGTCGATGTCGGGCGCTTCGAGAATCTTGTATTCGCTGATGGTTTGAGAGTTTCTGTAGATGGCATCGGTAATCGATGTCGGAACCTGACCGCCGGTTTCGTCGGAATACTTCACGCCGAAATCGTTGTCGATGCCGCCCGGGTTGTGGGAGGCGGAGAAGATAAAGGCGCCGTTGGTTTTGTTCTTGAGCAGAACGTTGGAACCGGCCGGCGTTGACATGAAACCGTTCTGGCCGATGATGAGTTTGGCTACGCCGTTGGCCGCGGCCATTTTGATAAATTTCTGAATGGCAACGTCGTTATAATAACGGCCGTCGCCGCCTACTACATAGGTTTTGCCTTCTACGCCGCCGATGGTATTGAAAACGGTTTGAATGAAGTTTTCAAAATAGTTGGGCTGCATCATGACTTTGGTTTTTTTGCGCAGGCCGCCGGTACCCATTTTCTGGTCGGTGTAGGGGGTAGTAGCAACTGTTTTTATCATACTCTCTCCTTTTAATACGTTTAATAATTTTATGTCAGGAGTTTATCACTATAAGGATTAAACTCAAGTCTAAACATAGTTATCAAATGTTTATTTTCGAGAGAGCGCGGCGCGGAGTTCGTCGATGAGTTCGGGCAGGTAGGGAAGGTCGGAGGTTTGGGTCGAAAAGTCGGACAACAGTTTCAGACGTTCGGCAATTTGCGGGCTGTCGTCATCGATGCCCGCGGGCAGGCCGAGCAGGCGAAGGGCTTCGCCGCGGGTATAGGGGCGGTTGAGGCGCCGGTCATTTTCCTGCTGCCGGTTCAGCCGGCGGCGCAGGTCATTAACGATAAAAGGCGAAACCGGTGTGACAAGATTTTTGCGCAGAGCTTTGTAATATGCCAGAAAAAACAAAATGGCGGCGATTGCGGCCAGGGGCCAGATTTTATGATGAGAATGGAACATGAGGGCGGCAAAGCCGAAGTAAAAGGCAAATCCCCAGAGCAGATTACTGTCGGCTTGCGACGGAATAAAAAAGTTGCGCTGCCGGACGCTTCCGGCGGCAAAACGGTTGAGAAAGCGCCCGAGGACGTAACCGCAGGCAACGACAAACATCAGCAGGCTGAGTTCTTTCATCTTTTGTTCCTATTCGGGGCAGATGAATTCGGCCAAAGCGCGAATCTCGCGTTTGGCGGCAATGTGGGAAACGCTCATTTTGAAACGCAGGTCGGGGTGCTGCATATCCAGAACCGTCAGCCCTTCAAGAAACAGTTCGCGGTAAATGACGCGGTCTTTGATAATTTCGGCCAGACGGAAACCGTAAAGTTTGGACATTTTTTCAAGATACTTGAAAACGGTTTGTTTGTTGCGGGAGTTGTATGACGACAGCTTGTTGCCGACGACGATCCAGTTCAGGTACGGTTTGCCGAGCGAAGCCAGGTATTTTTTCACTTCCCAGATGTAGTTGGCGTAATGTCCGGGCTGGCCGATTTTTTCGTTTTCGAAGTCGATGTCGGCCAGAACGTTTAAGTCAATCAGACTGTCGGAAATCGGCGTAATCAGCGTGTCGGCGAAGCGGTGCGCTTCTTCAAAAAGATAGTTTTTGGTGCCGGGGGTGTCGATGATGACCGCGTCGTAATTGTCGAGCAGTTTGGATATCTGCATGCGGATATTGGCGCGATCGGCCGGAATCAGGCCGTAATCTTCCTGCGGCGAGAATTTGTAATGAACGGGTATCGGCAGTGAGATTTTATGCCGGGTGCAGAAAGTTTCGCGATTTTCGAGATATTTGGAGAGCGTTCCCTGACGGCCATCCATGTCAACCGTGGCGACCGAAAAACCTTCCTGCATCAGTTTGATGGCCAGATGCATGGAAATAGTGGATTTGCCGGTGCCGCCTTTTTCGTTGCTGATAACAATAACGTGGGCTTTTTTCTGAATCGGGTCGTTCATGGTTTAATACTGCTGCTGATAACGATTGTGCGCCAAAATGAGCTGTTTGTTTTCCTGCTGTGCGACCACTATACAGGATTTGTTTGATTTTTTCAAACTTTTACAGGCCGCGTCGGCTTCGTTCTTTGCAAAACCGGTAATTTTGGAGCGGTAGATGATGGCCGCGCCTGTGGATACGGGTTCGATATCAATCGGTTTGTCGGCCAGTTTGCGCGAAGCTTTCTTTTTTATCTCAAGCGCATAGTTGCGCGCTTTGGCGTAGTTTGAAAAAGCGCCGACCTGAATGTCCCAGAGCTTGGGGTTTGGTGCGTTTTTTTCCAGCGAGGCAAGTTTTTGTTCCGGTTCGGAGCCGATGTTTTTTTCTTCCAGTTCGGCATACATGCTGGACGTGTTGACTTTGTCGTTTAAGGCCAGCTTGCTCAGCCCCTTGCTCATCATCTGGGCGACTTTTCTGTCGCGCTCGCGGGCGGTATTGTGACCCATGGTTACGGCAATAACGCGGTGGCCGTCGCGTTCCGCCGAAGTGATGATGTTATAGCCGGAAGCGTTGGTAAATCCGGTTTTCAGACCGTCGGCACCTTCAAAGTTTTTGAGAATGTGGTTATGCGTGTAAATGGTTCGGCCGTCGTAGGTAAATTTTTTGGCGGAAAACCATTTGTAGTACTGCGGAAAATGGTGGTACATGGCGGCGGCCAGCAAGGCCATGTCGCGCGCGGTGGTTTTCTGCTGTTTGTTGGGCAGGCCGGAGGCGTTTTTGAAAGTGGTGTTTTTCATGCCGAGTTCGCGGGAAACGCGGGTCATCGATTTGGCAAAATTTTCTTCGCTGTAACCGAGACCTTCGGCCAAAACCGTAGCGCAGTCGTTGGCAGATTTGACAATGACGGCCATGATGCAGGTTTTAACGTCAATGCTTGAACCGGCGCGGAGGCCGAGTTTGGACGGCGAACGGTTGGCCGCATGCCGGGAAACGGGAAGTTTGTCGTCAAGTTTGATTATGCCTTTTTCCAAGGCGTCGAAAGTGATGTAAAGCGTCATGACTTTGGTCAGGGAGGCGGGATAGCGCAGCGTGTCTGCCGCGGAAGAGGACAAAACCTCGCCGGACGCGGCGTCGATGGTAATTGAAGAAACGGAGGCTCCGGCTTCGGGGGCAGAATATGCGGCGAAACCGAGCATGAGCAAAGCATACCCGAAAATGCGCCGTAATTGCCTGTGAAAACTGCTTTTCATCTTTTTTCTTTCTCTTTTTCTGGAGTTATTTGTACTAATTTTATAAAGAAAAAGAAAATAAATTATTAATTTTTGCCGTTGATAATTAGTTTTAGAATAAATAATTTTTTTGCGCTTTTTGTCTTGACTTTAAGTAAGATTGTTTGTAAAAACGCATAAGTCCGATGGCGAACTTAGCTCAGTTGGTAGAGCCCCGGTTTGTGGTACCGGTTGTCGTGGGTTCGAGTCCCATAGTTCGCCCCAGATTAAAAAAGCACCTGTTAAAAGGTGCTTTTTTTGTGCGAACTCCGGTTTGTTCTCAAAACAAACCGGTATGGGACTATCTAGCTTGGTAAGTCAGCCTAAAGCTGACTAACAGCGCGTCGGTCACTTGGCTTGTAGCGCTTGTTGCGCATAATTTTATGCTTACTCGCGAACAAGCCGGCGCCTGTCGGCGAAAAGCAACCGGAGCAGCGGTTGCTTTTCTACTCCAGCCCATAGTTCGCCCCAGATTAAAAAAGCACCTGTTAAAAGGTGCTTTTTTTGTGCGAACTCCGGTTTGCCTTGAAATAAAAAAACAGCATTATCTGGAGATAACGCTGTTTTTTCTTTAGGATATCAGCTGAAAGCTAATGCTACGCGGTCATCAATGTTGGTATCATCCTTATGTCCCCAACCACGGTAGCCATTTTCCAGATTGAAACAAAAGGCACCGGCCCGATAATATACCTCAGAGCACCAAATGCACCCCTGGTAACCGTCGGCGTCAATGCCGTTTTCTTTTAATACGGCAATTGTAGTTGCGTATTTTTCTCTTTCCTCGTTACTCCAATGCTTGTTCAAAACATCTTTGGACGGAAGAATACCCGGCTTGCCGTTGAAAGTCATTTTTTCGGCAAACTTTTTGACTTTTCCCCATGTGGTATCTGAAACATTGTTTCCCGAACCGCATGTCAAGGCGACCATCACGCCGGACAACAGCTGAATTCCCCATAACTCGCTCTTGCGGCTCAAATTCAACCCGTTTTCAACCGTCAATTCATTGCCGCGACGATACACCAAAGGCAATGCCGTCGGTATCAAACCGGCAGGGCTTTTACTGCGGTTGTTAACCCAGTTCATCAGTTCTTTGTCGCTGATGTTCAGTTCCGAAAGAACTTTTTCCAATTTTTCAAATTTTGTTTCCATAACATAATAAGTATTTTGATAACGTAATAAACAATTTCATAAATAAGTTTTTTACCCATAACATTCGGTTGACGAAAAGTCAATTTTTTTGTCAATCAAAACAGCGATTTCATTGTCATAAGGCGGTTGACAATATGGAAAAGGTATGCTATTTATAATATATAAACAATTGAACAATTATTTAATCGTTAGCAGTGTTGGAGAGAAGAAATGAAGAAGACTTTTGTATTGGCTGATTTGGACTGTGCCAACTGTGCGGCAAAAATAGAGAACGCTGTTCGGGAAATTGAAGGCGTAATTTCAGTTTCGGTTTCCTTTATGAGCGGAAAGCTGGTTTTGGAAGCGGAAGAAGAATATTTTGAGGAAATTCTTGATGCTGCGGAGAAGCTGATTGCCAAAGTCGACAGCGACGTTACTCTGGTTCGATAGGCAGGAGGTTTGGGTATGAAGCAGAAAAGACAGCTTTATAAAATTATCGCCGCTGCCGTTTTGTTCGCGTCGGCTTTTATGCTGCCGGTTTCCGGTTACTGGCGCTTGGCTGTCTGGTCTGCCGCATATCTCATCGTCGGGCTGCCGATTGTGCGCAAGGCATTCAGAAACATCGGCCATGGACAGGTTTTTGACGAGAATTTTCTGATGACGGCGGCAACGGCCGGCGCTTTTGCCTTGGGAGAATATTCCGAAGGCGTGGCCGTGATGCTGTTTTATCAAATCGGCGAATTGTTTCAGTCCTATGCGGTCAACAAGTCGCGCAAGTCAATTGCAGCGTTGATGGACATTCGTCCCGATTATGCCAATATCGAAAGGGACGGCAAGGTTGTCAGGGTGAATCCTGAGGATGTGCGTCCGGGCGAAGATATTATCGTGACGGCCGGAGAGAAAATTCCGCTGGACGGCCGGATTGTTGAGGGTTATTCGCTGATTGACACGGCGGCGATTACCGGCGAATCGGTGCCTCGGGAAGCGGCTGTCGGCGATGAGGTTATCAGCGGCTGCATTAATTTGAACGGCCGGCTGAAAATAAGGGTTACCCGTGATTTTGGCCAATCGACGGTGGCTAAGATTTTGGATTTAGTTGAAAATGCCAGCTCCCAAAAGGCTTCTGTTGAGAACTTTATTACCCGTTTTGCACGCTATTATACGCCGGTAGTGGTCTTTCTGGCTTTAGCAATTGCGGTTTTGCCGCCGTTGCTGGTTGATGGCGCGGTTTTCAGCGACTGGCTGTATCGGGCGCTGACTTTTCTGGTCATATCATGTCCGTGCGCATTGGTTATTTCCGTTCCGCTGGGTTTTTTCGGCGGTATCGGCGCCGCTTCGCGCAGCGGGATTCTGGTTAAGGGAAGCAATTATCTGGAGGCTTTGGCGGCAACCGAAATTGCGGTTTTTGACAAGACCGGTACTCTGACAAAAGGCTGCTTTGAGGTCAGCCGGGTGCAGGGCGAGGGCATTGACGATGACGTGTTGCTGGAAATGGCTGCGCTTGCCGGCGGCAATTCAACGCATCCGGTTTCACAGTCAATCCGCAAGGCATACGGTAAGGAAATTGACCTGAGGCGGGTGGCTGATTTTGAAGAACTGCCGGGTCGCGGTATTAAGGCTACAATCGGCGGTAAGACGGTTTTGCTCGGCAATAAAAGACTGTTGGACGAGTATGGGATAAAATTTAATCCCGTAAACGGAGCCGGAACGGTTGTTTATGTTGCGGAAGAGGGAATTTTCAGAGGCTTTATCCTGATTGCGGACGAGATAAAGCCCGACGCGCCGGCAGCGATTGCGGCTTTGAAAAAAGCGGGTATCAGGGAGACGGTCATGTTGACCGGCGACAATGCCGCGGCTGCGGAAAATGTTGCGCAAACACTGGGTTTGGATAAGTTTTTTGCCAATTTGCTGCCGGCACAGAAGGTCGAAAAGGTTGAGACGCTGATGAAAGACAAAAGCGCCGGCGGAAAACTTGTTTTTGCCGGCGACGGTATTAATGATGCGCCGGTGCTGGCTCTGGCCGATATTGGTATTGCCATGGGCGGCGTTGGTTCTGACGCGGCGGTTGAGGCGGCGGACATCGTGATTATGACTGACGAACCGTCTAAGATTGCGCAGGCGATTAAAATTTCACAACGAACTTTGCGAATCGTGCGGCAGAATATTGTTTTTGCGTTGGGTGTCAAGTTTTTGGTTCTGCTGATGGGTGCCGAAGGACTGGCTACCATGTGGGACGCTGTTTTTGCCGATGTCGGCGTGTCGGTTATTGCCATTGTCAATTCCATGCGTGCGTTAAAGTCTGTCTAACGGTTTTCTAAAGCAATTCGGTGCGGTCTCGAAAAATTCATGTACCTTAGTTGTACACTGGAATTTTTCTCGCCTTCCAAATCACTTTATAAATTCCGTTATCCAGACTTTAAGAAGGGGAAGGGACGGTTTTCTAAAGCAATTTGGTGCAGTCTCGCAAAATTTACATGTCGCAAGGCATACTGTATCAGCGGTTTTTCTTAAATTTTATAATTTGTTTTGCGGGCAGTTCATTTCAAAAACGTCGTCAATCATTTTGTGGATGAGGCGGGCGGTACGGGTGTCCGCGAGTTTGTAATAAACTTCTTTGCCGGCGCGTCGATTGACAATGAGGCCGGTCTGGCGCAGAATGCGCAGATGGTGGGAAACGGCGGAAGTACTCATGCCGACGGCAACCGCGACGTTCAGGACACAGGCTTCGCAGTGAGCCAGCAGCCACAGAATGCGCAGACGCGTCGGGTCGCAGAGCTGCTGAAAAATGTCGGAGGCTTTGTAAAAAGCTTCTTCGTCCGGCATGTGTTCCAAGAGCTGTTCCAGATTTCCGCCATGGTCGTGAAACTGTTCGCCGGCGGTATGGATGTGCGGTTTGTTTTCCGGCATAGTGCCTTCTTTCGTGTCAAAAAGATAATCAAAAAGCTAAACAGCAAGATATAAGATATTGCTTTGCTTGTCAATAATTCAACGTGGCGAGGCAACCTCATGGTCATAAAAGATTTTGAGAAACGCTGCAAGATTTTCGGCTTCGATGACCGGGCGCAGGTTAATACGGTCGGTAACCGAATAAACATTTTCGGCGCCGTCGTAAAGCAGGATGTTTTCCGATATGCGGCCGATAACCAGTTTGCGGATGAAATAGTCGTAATTGAGATAATATTCGTTAACGGTTATGAGATTCGGAAAAGTGTAGTTCTTTTTTTCACGGTAATGGGGGATTGAGCCGTAAAATTCGATGCCGTTAAAGATGAGGCCGTCGTTTAGTTTGAGAAAATTCCGATATTCGCCGGGAATGGCGGAAAAATTTCTGGATGTGAGTTCGGCGTCAATCCTGGTCAGATTGGCGTCGACGGCCGGTTCAAAGATGACGCTGCCGGGCGATTGGCGGAAGTGGTTCAGATAACGGCTAATCATAATAAAACTTTCCTTCAAACCAGGGTAAGAAAATTTTTTTATGCAGGCGCAGAAAATTGTTTTCAATCTGCATGTCGATAATCCGATGAATGCCGGCATGATGCGGCCGGGTCTGAATCAGGCTGAAATTGTCGAAATCGAGACTGCCGCCGAAATCGGCCGGAACTTTGAGATGAATGTTGTAGTTTTCCGGAGCGAAACCTTCGCGCAGGCAGGCTATATCATCGTCATTGAGGCCTGCGCAACGGCAGTCTTCGGCGTCGGCATAGCCGACCAGTTTGAAAAAGCGGCTGCGCAGGTTATGATAACGGTCGAAAGAGCGGTTCATTTCCTGCCAGGACTGCGGCGCATATTCCTTTTCAATAATCCGGGTAGAGGCGGGCAGGCCGAATTCGGCGATTTTTTGCTTTACCGTTTCATACAAAGCTTCGGGTTCGGGGGCGGTTATTCTTTCGTCAACGGGCGTTTCGGCAATTTGAATGTCGCGGATGCGGCTTTGATAGGCCGAATAGCCGCTGCCGATGAGGTCGTTGTATGCGGCAAGCAGGGACGCGGCGTTACGGTCCGTTTTTTTCGGGGGCTTTTTTTTGACTGTCCGGTTTGACCATTCCCACATCGCATTGCTCCCGTGCCACAGTTTTATCCGTTGTCGCTTTCGTCGTCGTCGAACTCGTCGTCACCGTCGTCGGCTTCGGGGTCATAATCAATGCCGAGTTTGGCCAGCATGTCTTCGTTGATGTCTTCGCGCTGAGCGACAATCCAATCCGGAACATACGGAGACGGCGGAAGCGCCGCCAGTTTTTTCATGGTCGAGTCAAGATACCAGCGCGGAGAATCGGCCATAATCGGCCGGTCGATGAAACCCTGCATCAGTACAACCTGTTTCAGCATCGGCAGGCTCAGCAGCTGGGTCGTACTGATGACCGAGGTGCCCTGAAGCTGATAAGACACGTTTTTGGCGAACGGGTTGGAACCTTTGCCCAGGCCGCCTTCGTTTTTGGAATAGGAGGTGGTCTGCACGGTTTTGTTGCCGATCATTTTGGAAAAACGCTGGGCGGTTTGTTCGTTGTTCTGCGACAGAATGATTTTGCAGGCGGTTGTGGAAATAACCGTTTCAAGGTCGTCTTTGCCGTATTTTCCCGAAATCTGACCGAGGTCCTGTCCGATAAGCAGATAAGAAACCTTTTGTCCGCGGCCGACTGCCGGGCCGTCAATAATCGCTTTCAGTTTCGGCATCTGCGGGAACTCGTCAAGGACGAACAGGCACGGGAACGGTCCCATTTGTCCGTCGGTTTTGTTGACGAACTTCGGCGGGTTGGCGATCAGATAAGAAGACATAAGTTCAATAAATGTACCGCTGATGACGCCCAGAGCGCGCGCGTCAACCTGGTTGACCGAAAGATATACCGAAATCGGTTTCCATTCGCCGGTAATCGGATCCTTCATGCCGCGCAGGTCTTTAAATTGCAAATCGGAGAAGCTTGTTCTGGATACAACCGCCGAGTTTTTGAAAATGCCGATGCCGGCAAAACCGGTGGACAATACCGAACCGCGCTCTTTGTCCGGCATGGACGAAAGCTGGCTCAGTTCCGTGATGCAGCGCGGCGAATAGCCGAAGCGGCGGGCTTCGTCGACAGCTTCTTCCAGCATGGTGCGCATCGGGTCGGACATGGCGGCCATCTGGTCGCCTTCTTCAATGCGGCGTTTGATGTCCTGCGCCTGCTTAATCTGAGCTTCGGTAATCCATTCCAGAATCATCGCCAGGCAGGATTCATGGCCGATCCATTTTTCCGGTAGCAGCTGCCAGGTGCCGATCGGCAGGTAGTTGTCGATGGTAATGTTATTGTTGCGCAGGTTCTGAATGGCGCGCGCCGACATCGGGTCGCGCATGTCCAGATAATAGCCTTCAAGGACGCGTTTGTCCTCTTCGTCAAGCTTGCCTTCGTAAATGCGTCCGATGAAGTAGTCGTTTGCGCGGGCACGCTCGCATTTGGAAGCAATAAAGTGAATGAAGCCGGTCAGTGCGGCACGGCCGGTTTTCGACCAGTGCGGATCGGCGCCGCCTTTGGGGTCTTCGACCAGAATGTTGCACATTGAATCGACGTACATGTCGCGATCCGGGCCGGGAGCAGGCAGGGCGTTCGGTGACAGCGGATTCCAGCTCGGGTAGTAAATTCCCTCGGCCGGATTGTCTTCCGCGCCCCAGTTGATGACAAAAACGGGGCCGTCTTTGGCGCGGGCGCCGGTGGTGGAATAGCATAGTTCCGGTTTCGGGTCGTTGACAACGATGCTCAGGCCGTGCGAGTTGAAAATGGTCGGAATGACCACGCCGACGGTTTTACCGGTGCCCGGAGGCGCGCAGCAAAGCGTGGAGAGGGTTTCCTTCAGCATCAGCAGCCGTCCTTTGTATTTGCCGACAACCATGCAGAAACCGTCAAACAGTCCCATTTTTTTGATGTCTTTATATTCGGCGATGCGGGCCGAACCGTGAATGTTGGACTGGAAACGGTAGGGGTTGGTTACCGCGCCGATGATTAAGCCGGTCGGCAGGGCGACAATCGGCAGAATCGGAAGCCAGAGGCTGACCGAAAAACTGCCGTGATATGCCGAAAGCTGACGGAACCAGTTCCAGTAGCGGGAAAACAGATATGACGGGTTGTCGAAAACGGTGGAGACGAATTTGCCGACGTCATTCAGCGAATCTTTGGAAATGCCCGAACCGATGAGATAGCCGAGCGGCATTGAAACAACCGCGAGTATGATGGTTACGATAAGGGTAATAACGACGGTCATTACCATCCACTGGACGGCGTGGTCGTATTCTTCCCATTCTTCTCCTCTTGATTTCAGAGCCATTGTTTTGCTTTTACACCTGTCTTGTTGTTATGCTATGCTGCGAACGAGTTTTTTGACCTTTTCAAATTTGTCTTTGTCAATATGCCCGCCGGCCTCTTCCAGCGTTTTGGAAAACAATTTTAGTTCCTTGGGTGTGCCCCTGTCAATCCTGGTAACGGAAATATTCATTTCGTCCCAGGTTTCAAACATGTCTTCGGCATTGATAATATTGCCTATTTGAACAACGACAAAGGCCCTTATTTCAAAATTCATGTCGGACTCGGCCAGTTTTTCGGAAAGAATCTTGCGGGCAAGGTCAACTTTGCGCACCGGCGAAATGCGATGGCTGCTTTCCGAGAACCACAGCGGTTCTTCGTCGTTGAAACGTTCTTCGTCGGCCAGCCAGTCGCCGGGTTCCTTGTCGAGCAGGCAGAGGTTTATCTGTTTGTCGGAAATGCCGATAAAGTCGATAACGCTGTTTTTGACGGTGGCGGCGGTAATGACTTCATAACCTTTTTGTTTCAGAACGTCGAGGGTGGAGTTTCCTGCCGGGCGGGGCTGTGCGGGAGACGGGGCATCATTGCGTTGGGCGTTGTTTTTTTTGTCTTTGTTGTTTTTGCTTTTGGCCGGAGCCGGTTTGGGCGCTTCTTTCGGTTCCTCTTTGGGAGTCTCATCGGGTTTGGTGTCGCTGAATTTTTTGTCGAACGAATCAAAGTCAAAATCAAAATCGTCGTCCGTATCTTCGTCAAATTTAAACAACGAATGGTCAAAGGTCGGGGAGGCGGCCGGTTCTTCTTTTTTTGCGGCGGGTTTGGCCGGTGCTGCGGGTTTGGCCGAAGCGCTCAGTACGCCGGGACGAACCGGATCGCTGTAGTCGGTAATCGGGGCGCGGGTTCCGCGCGGGCGGATTTCCTTATAGGATTTTTTCTTTTTGACGACGGGGACGCCGGCAGTTTTGGCAATAATCTTGACCGGTTTGTAAAAAAGATTGCGAAAGGCGCGCATGGGAAAAAGAATGACGTTTAAGAATATTTTTCCCCACGGGATCAGGCTCAAAGCGGCCCAGCTGGTCAGCCACAGCGGAATGAACGTAAGAATGATGAGCACAAACGCCCATTCTTTCGGATCGTCGATAACCCATCCGTCGTTCCATTTTTCCCAGGCATAGTTCCAATGTGCGGCGTTGAAAATGTCAAAGCGCCAGTTGCGGAGCATAACAACCCTTATGCCTTCCAGGAAAAAGATACTCCAGAAGCATCCGACAAAAATGATTCTTGTTAAGATGAATAAGGGTTTCAAACTGTTCTCCACATTTCCTGTTTTTCCGTCCCGCGGGCGGATTCTTCATCCTTTATAACAGAGTATACTCTGAAATTGGTTAAAAAGTGTTTAGTAAATTGTTAACGCAACATTCTGTTCTGCCGCTATTTCTTTTCGGAGGCGGATATTTTCTCCTGAATCGAACGACGGATTTTTCCGGTTTCCTTTTCCCGGGGTTTGGCGCTTTCTTTCAAGCGCTGTTCAATAATTTCTTCCATATTGGGTTTGCTTTTGGCTGCGCCCATGTTTTTAAGAATGATACGCGGCGTGTTTTCGCCGTATTTTCTGATCATGCGGTTGTTATACCAGGTAATCGGAAAGAGAAGGATTTTGACAAAACTGAGACGGCAGAAAAAGCGCCAGCCCCAGAACCACAGCGGAATAAGCGCCAGCAACATGCCGACAAAAAGGTAGTCCCTGCCGGTTTTGATTTTGCCGCCGCTTTCCCAGAAAGTGTTGATGACCTGCCAGTCGCGCATATTTAAAATGTCAAAGTTCCAGACCGAAATCATTATTATCTGAGCGGCGTAGACGAAGACGACGGTCCAGACGGCTCCGACGATTGCGGCTTTGAGTATTTTAAATAATTTTCTTATCATCTGCCTTCGGTTCCTATGCGCCCCAAAGCGGCGACGCCGGAGAGCGAGTCTGCCATGCGCTGATTGCGTTCGATGTTTTCGACCTGATGCCTTTTGTCCTTGTATATTTTGGTAAAGGTATCAATGTTTTCGTCGGTAAGGCCGAGTTTCTGTTTGAGCAGGGCGACGCGGTCGCGGCGCTCGTTGTTCTGGTCTTTCTGAACAAGGTTTGCGGCAAAGGCGCGATTGACTTCTTCCATGGAAGCGCTGCTGCCTTTGTCAAAGTCCATATCGGCAACGGCGGCTTCGTAAAGACCGCGTTTCTGTCCGGGTTCCGGCGTTGCGACCTTTTTCAGTTCGTCACTCAAAGCGACGACTTCCACGGCCAAATCGCCGCGCGGCTTTTTGTCCCTTTCGGTAAACTTGCGTTTGCTCATGGTTTTCTGCGCTTCTTTGACGGCGCTCTGAGAACTGTTAAACAGTTTGGCGGCAAGTTTTGCCGGATTACCGCCGTTGGCGGCCTCCATATCCATCCGGCGGGCAAAAAGCTGCATGGCGTGGGCTTTTTGTTTGTCAAATTCCGCCTTAAGGTCTTTGCCCTGATAATAGTCTTTGTCTTTGGCTAAGTCGAGCGTCATGCCGGCACGGGCATAGTTGGAGGCGAATTGCTCGGCGATGGCCATGTTTTCGTAAAAGTTTTTAATGCCCTGTTCGGCAACTTTGAAAAACTGCTGTTTTTCTTTTTCATCCATATTGGCGAGCAGAACTTTGGTCGAATCCGAAACCTTGGCTTCGTTGAGTTTGCCTTCCTTAATCAGTTTCAGATTTTTGAGCTGTTCTTCCTGATGTTTGTCAATCAAATCGGAATTGGCCTGTCCGGAAGAAAGGGCATGGTCTTCTATCTGGTTGTAGCGGGTTTCGGTTTCATAGGTTTTGCCTTTTTCAATCTGTTTTTCGCGCATTCTTTCCAGCATTTTGCGCTGTGCCCAGTAATAGCCTTTGTCAAGTTTGGCCGCAGTTTTGGTCCAGAGCCAGTTGGCGCCTTCCAGCAGCCAGTCCTCGTACATGTATTTGATGACGTCTTTTTCCTTAAACGGACCTTTTTTCTCCGGATCGGGATCTTGGTTTTCGTCACCGTCCTTGGAACCGGCGTCGGCAATTTTTTTGTCGCCTTTTTTATTCTGTTCTTCTTTGGCTTTGTTGTAGACGGCCTGTTCGTCAACAGAGAGCAATCCGCGTTTGTTCTTTTCTTCCAGAATGTTCAGGTAATCCTGCTGTTCGTTAACGGAAAGCGTATCGTAAGTCGGCGTTTCGTTAACGTTGGCCGTGTTTTCCGAACCGTTGTTTTCACTGACCTGAGCTATTGGTTCGGCGGTATTGGCATTTTCCCTGGCAACGGGTTTGATTTCGGAAACCGTCGCGGTCGGTTCCGGGCGGGGAGCCGGTGCAGGCTGCGGCGCGGCCGGGCGGGGCGTCTGCTGCGGTGTCGGGTTGGTGTTCTGGTTGTCTGCCATTATTTTTGTCCTGTCAGTCTTTTAATTGTTTACATTCTAGCACTAAAATTCTTTTTTGTCTATATTTATTATATTTTCGCTAAAAGGTTTATGCCTTTATTTTCTTAAGGTAGCTGCCAAGTTCACGATTGACGCGGATACCGTCCTGCGGCGTCGGCTTTATCAGACCGAAGAAACGGGGCTGAAGCCTGGACGTGTCAATCGGGGCGTAGACCGCGGGGTTGTTAATCAGCACCTGATAGGCGCCGTCAGGGTCTTTCTGAGCCGTTTTGAAATAGTTGTTGACGAGCCGCTCGGCGTCGACGGGGAACTTTTTCTTCCGTATGGCCTCAATGTATCGCTGCTTGCGCTCAATGCGGCGTTGGTGTTCTTCGTAAATTTCACGTTCTATTTTGCGGCGTTTGGCCTTCAGACGGCGTTCCTCCAGAGCGATTTCGCAGCCTTCCATTTCAATCAGGATTTCCACATAGGAGATGACTGCCAGCTGGAGAATTTCGTCTTCGCAGTGTTCGGCAAAGTCGAGCAGTTCTTCGTCGGAGGCTTCGGGATTAAGGCCGGCCAGTACCGAGCCGTGAACCTTGAACATAATTTCCCAGCCCTTGACGGCGTCATCGGCGATCTGCGAACCTGTCCGATATTTGTAATGCGGCGAAAGAAGCGAAGCGTCGACGCGAAAGTCGGGCGCTTCGGCGTCATTCATACTTGCCATCATAACGATGGCGTTGCTGAAGTTTTTGTAAGCTTCAAACAGGGCTTTTTCGCCCTCGTCAAGAACCGGCCCCGTATTCTTCGGAGCGGCTGCGGGCGCAGGTGCCGGCGGTTCTTCCGCTTTTTCTTCAAGGCCGGTATCTACGTCTTCCAGTTCGGAGCTGATGAATTGGTTTAACAGCCGTTCAAACTCGTCGTCTTCGGCAACCTGGTCGTCATAAGACTTTGTTTCTGCCGGCAGGACGATATCTTCTTCGGGGGTTTCAACGGCGGGACTGACCGGCGCGTTTTGCGGTTTCTTTTTGAACACTTTGATTTTCTTGGGGCTGTTTTCGCTCATTTTAAACCTCTAATCAACGCGGATGGTGGAAATTTTGCGTCCGGACGCCGTATCAAGAATGATGATGCGGTCGCCTTTGCCGCCGTCGGAAATGCCGATATACAGCAGGTTGTCCCTGATTTGGATTTTCTGCAACGTGCTGCCGGCCGGTTCGCCGAGGCTGATTTCTTCCGGCAGACGCGGCGCGGAATGCGTTTTTTTGAATAAGGTTCCGAGCAGCATGAGACTGCCGAAGACCAGCAGGAAAGTAAGTATGAAAACGACGGTTTTAACCAGCTTTAATTTGTCCATGCGAATCTATCCTTGCCAAATTGCCTTTATCCATATATGTTAGCAGCTATTGGTAACTATATCGTAAATTTTTTGTTTGCGCAAACATGAATGAGGCTTCCGACAATATTTTTCTGAGCGCTCCGGTTGAACCCGAAGACAAGGGTATGAGGCTGGACAAGTTTTTGGCGCGGGCTTTTTCCGGGATTTCGCGTTCGCAGCTGCAGCGGCTGATTGCGGCCGGCTGCGTTACCTGTGACGACGATACGGTGGCTGACAATTCGTTTAAGGTTCGGACGGGCGACGTTTATCAGCTTTATGTTCCCGAGGCGGCCGACGCGGAGCCGGAAGCTGAGGATATTCCGCTGGAAATCGTTTATGAAGACGCCGATTTGCTGGTGGTCAACAAGCCTGCGGGTATGACCGTTCATCCGGCGCCCGGTGCGCGCAGCGGTACGCTTGTCAATGCTCTGCTCTGGCATTGCCGGGACAACCTGTCGGGCATCGGCGGCGTCAAGAGGCCGGGAATCGTTCACCGAATCGACAAGGACACGAGCGGTTTATTGGTGGTTGCCAAAAATGATTTGGCGCATCAGGGACTTTGTGCACAGTTTTTTGAGCACAGTATCGAGCGTACTTATTACGCGGTGGTTTACGGTCTGCCAAATCCGCTCAACGGCCGGATTGAAGCCAATATCGGCCGAAGCCGCTTCGACCGCAAGAAGATGGCGGTATTGGAAACGGGCGGCAAGGCGGCGGCAACCAATTACAAAACGCTGGAGAACTTCAACGGCGCGGCTGCTTTGGTTCAGTGCAACCTGGAGACGGGGCGGACGCATCAAATCCGTGTGCATATGGCGTCAATCGGTTGCAATCTGGTCGGCGATCAGCTTTATGTTAAGAGTAAAAAAACTTCGCTCAAGGGGCTTGACGAGGAAACGAAAGCCTTTGTCAACGCCTTTCCGCGTCAGGCGCTGCATGCTGCGTCACTGGGGTTCGTTCATCCCCGCAGCGGCGAAAAACTGCAGTTTTCCTGCGGGTTTCCGGACGATTACCTGCTTTTGCTCGACAAGCTGCGCGGCAGCCGGATATAGAACTAAAGGATAGGTTGCTTTTAAAGGGCGTTTTCTCTAAATTGGAACGGTCAACATTTCAAGAGGAGAATCCTTATGGATAATACTTTCGCTCTTAATGGACTTGACTTCTCGCCAGAAATTAACATGGCACGCTACTTACAGAGTATCCGCAAATTTCCGATTTTGGAACAGGACGAGGAATTCGAACTGGCAACCAGATACAAGGAAACCAAGGATGAAAAAATCGCTTACAAACTGGTTACTTCGCACCTTCGTCTGGTGGTTAAGGTCGTATCCAAATATCGCGGATACGGATTGCCGCTCGGCGAAATGATTTCGGAGGGCAATATCGGCCTGCTTTATGCGGTCGATAAGTTTGAGCCGTCCAAGGGGTTTCGTTTTTCCACTTATGCTCTGTGGTGGATTAAGGCCTCGATACAAAAATATATTCTCAATTCGTGGTCGCTGGTCAAAATCGGCACAACGGCCGCGCAGAAAAAACTCTTTTTCAATCTGCGCAAAATCAAGAACAAGCTTAATTTGATGGATGACCGCGAACTTTCACACGAGATATTGGGTAATATCGCCTCTTCTTTGGACGTTACGGTTCAGGACGTTACCGATATGAATATGCGCCTGAAGTCGCATGACGGTTCGCTGAATGCGGTTTTGGACACTTCGTCCGAGAGCGGTACCGAGTGGATTGATTTTATTTCCGACTCAAAGCCCAATCAGGAAGAGGTTCTTGCGTACAGCGAGACAATGCAATACCGCCGCCGTCTGTTCAACGAGGCGCTCGGCTGTCTGAACAAGCGTGAAAAAGACATTTTGTTCAAAAGGCGTTTGGCCGACAAGGCGGTAACTCTTGACGACCTCAGCAAGGCCTATTGCATTTCCAAGGAACGTGTCCGGCAGATTGAGCTGAACTCGATTAAGAAGATAAGGAAGGCAATAGCTCAATAAAACTTTGTATAACGGGGAACTAATACAGGATTGGCGGGGAAAATAAATGCTCACGTATTAATACCATCCGGCCAGGTTGTTGTTTCGCAGCGCTGTTGCTTCTCACAACAACAAGTTTCATTACATTTCGGCGAAAAATAGTCCACCGGACTATTTTGTTGCCGCAGGGTTCCGCTTTATTTTCCCTAAATCCTTATTTTTCCTTTTTTAATCTTTTTGGCGGTCAATGAGTTCGGTGCCCCAGTCTTCGGCCAGATGCGTCAGTTTGGCGTCAATATTCTTGAGTCTTTTCTGTGCCGAGGCTTTGGAAAGAAATATAAACAGATTGGGGATTTCATAATAAGCGACCAGTCCGAGTCCCGCCGAACCAAGCATGATAATCAGATTAAAAATGTCGCCGACGATGAAAAAGGCGTTATGTATCGTAAAAGTGTTGATAATGCTCATCAGATAAATAAAGACGCCGGCAAGGTTGAAACTGCCGACAATTACCAGTTTGTCGGTGTTTTTGGGGGCGGTAATCAAAATCGTAAAAGTCGGGAGAAGGCCGATAAGCAGAACCATGACCGCCGGCAGGGTGCTGATGACGATGAACATCAGGCCGATGAACAGAATCATCTTTTGGACGACCGAAAGTTTGCGGTATGATTTTTTGAGGTTGGCCAAAGGTTTTTTGGTATTTTCTTTTTTCATTTGATTACCCACAGAATGAGGTTGAAGACGAAAGAAGCCAGCATGACCATGATGGCCAGAATGGACGTAAACCGGATGGCCAGACTGCGGGCTTCTTCATCCATTTTATAACTGTTGTTGACCAGCTTGTTTTTTTCGGCCAGCAGAAAGTTGATGTCGCTGACGGCTTTTGTGTAGTTGGCCTTGTCCTTGTTGCGGGCCTCTTCGTTTTCGAGAATGTCGCAAAGTTCGTGCAGTTTGCCGTTTTTGTTGATTTTGAGAAGTTCGCGTTCCAAAAACTTCTGGTATTTCAGGTTATGGTAGCTTTTGATGATTGCAACCGAAGAACTGGCCAGCCATTGAGAAAGGTGGGGCAGCTGTGCCGGACCGAATTTGTTTTGCATGCTGGTATACAGGCGCAGAATGGCGCTGGCCTGCAGATAATCTTTGCCTGAACCGAGGTCGGTAAGAATACCGTCGATTTTTTTGCCCATTTTGCAACGCAGGTAGGCAATGATGTTGCGGTCGTAAGGCATGCTCTTGACAATCTGCCGGGCGTAGGTGTTGTCCAGCGCGCGCAGTATCCGGGTCGGCGAATTGACGAATTCATCGCCGAGCAGCGGACTGACGCAGGGAATGTCATCGTCAAAGTCGTACATGATGCGATCAAGGCCGTAACCGATGTCCTGACGGTTGATGTATATGCGGAATTCGGCGGCATTGGCCGGCGAGCGCATATGTTCCTGTTCCAGATACCAGAGCTTTATCAGTTCGGAAGAAAACAGTTCGTGAAAAACCTTGGTGTCGGAGCCTTTGCGCAGAGCATAGAAAATGGCTTTCGGGGCGCCGTCGGGAAAAAGGCACAGGTCGCGGAGACGGAGAGGCAGCTCCGGCGCCAGCATGATGCTGATTTTGGCAATGATGACGTCAGTGCTGGTCGAGCCTTCCGGCGAAGCCGTGAGCATTTTTTCGATTTGGCCGGCCAGTTTTTCGTTTTCAAGGCCGTTTTTAATCCAGTCGAGCAGTTTCCCCGAGCGTACGAGTTCGTATGCTTCCTGCGGCGCCGCACTGATGGCGATGGCAAAATCGCGGGCCGCGTAGAATTTTTCGCCGTTGAAGGAGATGGTGCGCTTGGGGCGCTCGGTCGTGCCGCTGCTGGTGTAATTGTTTGATTTGCCGTCCAGCAGATTGTAAGCCTGGACGTAATTGAGGCGCGCATCGACGTTGTCGTTGAGCAGGCTGCGGAGAACGGGCGAAATCTGATTGGGGATTTTGTCGTCGCCGAGCAGCGCCTGATAGCTGCCTTTTTTCTGTTTGATGCGCAGGAGTTCGGGGGTGCTGATGTCGCCGCCGAGTTCATGGCCCAGGTAAAGAGCGGTCATGACGGCGCCGATAGCATAAATGTCGTTTTTTTCGCTGCCGTTGCCGCGGCCTTCCGGTATGGAGAGCATGTCTTCGATCGTTTCGTAAGCGGCCGGCTGGTAGAAAGCCGGAAAAGAAGCGGCACAGTCGCCGATGAGAATTTCGGTTTTTTCGGCGTTGGCATAATAAAGGTTGTCGGCACGGATGGCGCGATGGGTAATGTTGTAGTTTTTGAGAGCTTCAACGGCGGAAAGCAGGCTGATGAGCGTGTTCTTGAACTTTTCGGAGCTGCGGATGTCCAGTTCGGTTTTGCCGCCCTCGAAAACTTTGCCGTAGGGGATTTTATAGATGAGAGCCAAATTGCGCGATTTTTCGGGCAGCCAGGTAACAATGCCGAATTCGACAAGTTTCATCAGACTGCGGCATTCGATGGATTTGACATAAGGGAGAATGGTCGAGCGCGGGCAGGTGGCGTTGCTGCAAAGCAGGGCAAAAAGACCGCGCTTGGTATCTATGCGGTCTATGACGCGAAAGGCTTTGGCGCCGTTGCTGTCAAGCCAGGGTAGCGGCTGGGCGTAGTCTATTTCGTATCTTTCCTTGACCAGAAATCTGTTGGCTCCGATTTCACTGCTGCTTTCTGCAGGTTCCGCGGTGTTTTCGGGAGCCGTTTCCGGGGCTTCGTTTTCTTCTTCTGCCATGGTCAGTGTCCGTGTTTTGCTTAAATCAGTTTAGTTTATCCTAAACAATTAAGGTTAACAAAGAGCAAATATTTTGCGCGAACATCCGCAATAATTTAATTGTCTTTTGCAAATAAAAACCTTAAGATGAGGTTCATAGGTAGAATGTTTGTGGAATTTTGCAATGGATAACGCCAATCACAGCCGGGTTTTTGACACCGAAACGATTAATTTTCTGGAAAGCGTCAGCGACAAAGCGCACGGCAAAAGCGTCGATCTGGGGATTCTCAGTTCGGCCGGCAGTCTGAATATTGATCTTAACGCGCTGGAGAGTTTGGACGGCACGCCGAAACTGAAGTCCATCAAGCAGAGCCGGAAAGCGGATCGGGACGACGAAGAGGAGATTGCGGTCCAGGATTTCATCGAAGAGGCAGACATTCATCTGAAAGACATTATCAACAAGGTCTTTCGCAATTCCGAGCGTTCGTTCGTAATCGTCCGCGACGACAAAATCGAATATGCCAACAAGACGTTTTTGAAAGTTCTCGGCGTGGCCGGCGAAAGCGACGTATTAAAGAAAAATTTTCTCAAATTCGTGGTTAAGGAAGATTGGAACCTGCTGGCCGAGAACATCGGCGAAATGCTGACTAACGACAAAAACCTGATGGTGCGCCTGCGTCTGGCGGACAACAAAGTGCAGCGGATGAACTTTGAAGCCGTGTATCTGCCGGACAATCAGCATTTTACGTTTATTCTCATCGGCAGCAAGATTATGACCAAGGCCAATCTGGTTTCCGGGCTTTACGACGATCTGACCGGCCTGCCCAATTTTTATCTGCTGGAAGACCGCGTGCAGATGGCGGTCAACGCCGAAAACTACAAAGATATCCGCCAGAAGAAAAACATGATTGCGCTGGCCGGCGTCAGTGTAGACAATATGAAGGCTTTTAAGAACATGGGCATTGACGACCTGATTCTGCGCAAACTTTCGGAACGGCTGGTTCTCAGCCTTAAAAAGACCTTTACGGTTGCCAGCGGCTTAAAGTATCAGTTCTGGGTTCTGATTCCGAATGTTGACAACATGGAAAACCTTGATGTGGAAATCAAGCGCATCAAGGCGGCTTTTGACGAACCGGTAGCAGACAATTTTACCGAACACCATCTTGACGCCAGCATCGGCGTAAGCATTTTTCCCGAGCCGGCAACTTCGGCCAAAAAACTTATCGAGCAGGTTATTCTTTCTATCCAAAAAGCTCAGCGTGACGGGGGCAGGCGCGTCGTCGTTTTCGGAGCTTAAGGTTTCAGCGCTTCTTCCAGCGAAAAGCCCAAACGCAGTATTTTATGCGCGGCGGGCGTGTAACCGCCGTCGGAATTATGTACGGTCAGGCCGGGGCAGATGACGGCGGGAGCTTTGGAATCTTTGCGAGCCGTGATAATAACCCGTTTGGCGTCCTGACCGGGTTTGGAAAACAGTGGAACAATGCGTACGGCTCCCATCCGACCGTGCAGGCAAGCAAGAATTTCGGTTATGGCTTCGGCGCGGTTAATCATGTAAAAATAACCCTGCGGGCGAAGCATTTTCAGACAAAAGCCTATCCAGCCCGAAAGGCTGAAGTTTTTGCCGTTGTGGGCAAAGGCCTTGCCGGGGTTCGGCGAGGGCATATCGTGTTCGGAATAAGGCGGATTGGTAATGACGTGTGAAAAAGCGCAGGGGGACGGACAGCTTTTTTTGTCGGCAACGTCGGCGTTGACGAAAGTCAGAAAACCGTCGAACCCGTTGGCTGCGGCGCTCATGTTTGACAATTCGGCCAGTTCAGCCTGCAGTTCAAGTCCCGTAATCCCGGGGCGCAGCGTTTTGAACCTTTCGGCCAGGCAGAGGGCGACGGCGCCGGTGCCGGAACCGACGTCGAGAACGGTATCGCCGTCTTTTATCCGGGTAATCAGGGACGACAGGATAACCGCGTCGGTCGAAGCGCGGTAACCGTTCAGCGGTTGAAAAATTCTGACCCTTTTGTCGAGCAGATAATCTTCGGAATATTCCTGCATAAACCAGACTCTCCTGTTGCTTTGTCATAAACGCTGATATAACATAGCGTATAAAATTTATGAAAGGAAGAAAAAAGATGAAGACTTTGATTGTCATTCCGGCGCGTTACGGCTCGACCCGCTTTCCGGGAAAGCCGCTGGCAAAAATCGCCGGCAAGGAGATGCTGCTCCGGGTTTGGGAAAACGCGCAAAAGACGGCGGCAAAATTTGAAGACTGCCATGCCGTGGTGGCGACCGATGACGAGCGGATTGCCGATTTCTGCAAGAGCAAAAACATCGCCTGCGTGATGACTTCGCCGGATTGTCCGACCGGAACCGACCGCGTGGTCGAGGCGGCCGAGAGTTTTGCCGACAAGCCGGAATTCGTCGTCAATCTGCAGGGGGACAATCCGATTTGTCCGCCATGGTTTGTCGAGGCGGTCATTGCCGAATATTACAATAACAATGCGGTGGAAACGGTTACGCCGGTGGTTAATCTAAGCTGGGAACAGCTGGACAAGCTGCGCGAGAACAAGAGAGCCACGCCGTTCAGCGGTACGACGGCCGTATTTGACAAGAACGGCGACGCCTTTTATTTTTCCAAAAACATTATCCCGGCTATTCGCAAGGAAGAAAAAGTTCGCGCGGCAATGCCGATGTCGCCGGTTTGCCGTCAGGTCGGACTGTACGGTTACAGGATGGACATTCTGCGCAAAATCGCCAAACTTCCCGAGGGGATTTACGAAAAGCTGGAAGGGCTGGAGCAGCTGCGCTGGATTGAAAACGGCATTAAGGTTCGCTGCGTGAAAGTCGATTATCGCGATTTTGAAAAAATGTCTTCGCTTTCCGGGGTTGATTCGCCGGAAGACGTTGCCAGAGTGGAAGCGGTTTTGGCCGAGACGGGAGAGTTTTAATGACGACGAGAATTATCATTGCCAGACATGGCAACACTTTTGCAAAAGACGAAACGCCGCGGCGCGTCGGCGGACGGACGGATTTGGATTTGGTCGAGGAAGAGCGCGGACGGAACGTGGGGCGTTATCTGAAAGCCAAAGGTCTGATTCCGGCGTTGGTTTTTGCCGCGCCTCTGAAACGAACCGTCAATACGGCCAAGCTGGCGATAGAAGAAATGGGCGGCGGCATGCCGTTGGAGATTGACGACTCTTTTCGCGAAGTTGATTACGGACCGGACGAAAATAAAACCGACGACGAAGTCATGCTGCGTCTGGGGCAGGTTTATGCGGTCAAAGAAGGCAAAAATCCGGCAGAGATGAGCGAAGACGCGCTGACGGATGTCGGCCGGCATGTCATTGACCTGTGGAACGAAAAGGCGATAGTGCCCGACGGCTGGAAAGTTTCGCCGGAAGACTGTATTCATGCCTGGATGAAGTTTGGCGAAAAGGTTTTCAAAAATTTTCACGGCGAGAACATTATGGTGGTTTCCAGCAACGGCGTTATCCGTTTTGCGCCGTATCTGACAGGTGATTTTAACGGTTTTGCCGGAGAACACGATATAAAGGTGACCACCGGCGGCGTCTGCGTGTTTGAACGCGAAGACGACGAAGAGAACTGGCGTTGCACGGAATGGAACGTCAAGCCGAAGAAATATTTTGAAAGTCTGCCGGATTAGACAACATTGTAAAAAAATGTTGTTTTTTGTCCGAAAATAAAGTATCATTAACCATGATATAAGTTTTTTTGTCTATTGTTAATGATATAAAACCGGATTTTAAATTTACAAAACATTGAAAGATTCGTTTCTGCAAGGATTTTTCACTTAGTGGATTTTGGTCAAAGAGTTATACGCGATAACCGCCCGGCTGTTTTTCAGTATGGAACTAAGTGTTTCAGGGATCAGGATATAAAATCAAAAGCTGCTATTTAAAATATGTAATGTTGTTTAAAAGAACGTTTTATTGTTTTAATTTTATTTTTATGTACGGATATGAAGATCGCGAAAGTAAGAATTGGTCTGTTAAGAAAATTATGAAGTGGGCCGGTGCCGGTATCGGTAGTCTTTTGGTGCTTATTGCCCTGATTTCGGCCTTTTATTCCATAAGCCCGGGATACAGAGGCGTTCTGATTACGTTGGGAAAGGTCAGCCAGCACTCGTATATAAACGGTGTCGGTTTTAAATGGCCGTTTGTTTCTTCAATGATAAAAATGGACGTTCGAACCCGGAAAATGACGGATAAAACCTCTACATACACTTCGGATATTCAGACGGCTGATTTGGAGTATACGTTTACGTATGACTTGAACCCCGAAAATATTCATATATTGTATGAAAAAGTGGGTTTGGATTATGAAGCTAAGGCAATTCTTCCTAGTTTGAACGACGTTCTCAAGGACGTTATCGGCAAATGGCAGGCACAGGAACTGGTGGCAAACAGAGACAAGGCCAGGGTAGACGTGGTTGCCGGTTTGCAGGAGCGTTTGGACAGACGTTTTTTTCAAAATATAACTTTTCAGTTTATCAATATAGATTATTCGGATAAGTTTGAGGGAGCGATCGAAGACAAGGTTATTGCCGAGCAAAAGGCTCAGGAGGCAGTAAACAACACCAAACGCATTAAGGAAGAGGCGGAGCAAAAGCTGATTTCTGCCAAGGCAGAGGCCGAAGCAATGGAAATTAAGTCGGAAGCTTTGTCTAAAAACAAGGGCCTTACGGAGTATGAGGCCGTGCAAAAATGGGACGGAAAATTACCGCAGTATATGCTGGGCAATTCGACCCCGTTTGTAAATCTAAGCGGAAAATAATCTGTCCGGCATTCGTAAAAAGAGGTTCTGTTTTATCAGAACCTCTTTTTTTTAAGCTTTGTACGAAGCGCGGCGGATGCGGTCATTGATGGCCAGGCCAAGGCCGTGTTCGGGAACGGGCGACATGGCAAGCCCCGTATAACCGGGAGCGGCATCGGCCCGGCGAAGAAAGGCAAAAAGATTGGCGGCGG
>FR885480.1:51441-58793 GCA_000436375.1 Azospirillum sp. CAG:239
CTTCGCGGAGATCTCCGGCGGGGCTGAGGTTCAGGTCACAATCGGCGATTTTGCCGAAACCGATGAAGAACTCGCCGGGTTGGCGGGTCGCGGCGTTTATGCGCAGCGGGTGGTTGGGGGCATAATGTTTGAGCAGCTGTCCGGGAGCGCTGGGCTGGTTGGGATTACCCTGCGAAAGCAGAACTTTCTCGTTGAGGAATTTTTCCAAGTCTTCTTTTGAGGTACCGCCGGCGCGCAAAATGACTATGTTTGAGCCGGTAACGTCGATGATGGTTGATTCAACGCCGACCGTGCAGGGGCCGCCGTCCAAAATCATGTCGACCTTGTCGCCGAGACTGTCGAATACATGCTGCGCCGTGGTCGGGCTGATGGATTTGAATTTGTTGGCCGAGGGTGCGACAATCGGCACGCCGCTTTTTTTGATGAGCTCCAGAGCGACCGGATGTGCCGGCATACGAACGGCTATGTTGGGCAGGCCGGAACAGGCCAGGTCGATAGCAGCGTTATCGTCGCTGCGTTTGAGTACCATGGTCAGCGGTCCGGGCCAGAATTTCCGGGCCAGAGCCATAACGCGTTCATCGGTCCGGGCATAGGTTTTCAGAAAATCGGTTTCGGCAATGTGGGAAATCAGCGGGTCGAAAAACGGGCGCTGTTTGGCTTCAAAAATTTTAGCAACCGCTGCGGCGATATAGACATTGGCGCCGAGACCGTAAACGGTTTCGGTCGGCATGGCGACGAGACCGCCGCTTTTGACGGTCAGCGCCGCCCGTTCAAGATTATGTTCGTCGGGTTGAAAAATGTTGTTCATGGCCTAAATCTTCAAAATGTGCAGAATTGCCGGTTCAATGTCCGAATATTCTTCTAGCACTTCCAGGTCTTCTTTGTCAATGATTTGATACCGCCGGCATTCGGCATTGTAAGCCAGATAGTCGAATTCGTCGCAGCCGAGTATAACAAGTTCGGGGCAGCCGGAAAAAGGACTCATTTGGTTGGCCGGGACAATGTCGAGGAAAATTCGCCCTTCGGGAGCAATGCCGAAAATGCCTGCACCGTCGTAAGAAATGCCGTTGCAACGGTGTAAAAATTCCAGAAAACCTTCGGGAAGAGGGGCGTTGCGGTTTTGAGCCAGTTCTTTTTGAGCCAGAATTATTTTTTTGACATTTACCGGCTTGCCGAGGTATCCGGGACGGATTTTGCGTAGGCGTTCAAAAAGCCGGTTCATCTTTTGCCTCTCTGTGCACGCAGCGTGTATTGGATGAGTTTTTCGAACTTCTGTTCGTCCTCAAACTGGCTGATGGTTTTAATGGCAGATTTCTTGGCGGCACGCAGTGCCAGATATTGTTTGCGTTTTTCGATCAGCTCGTTGCGAAGGCTGAGGTATTCGTCTTTTTTGCGGGAGATTTTTTCAATGCGTTTCAGCAGCCCTTTCGGTTTTTTTCTTTTTTGTTTGGGGAGCGCTGCTTCTGCGGCGGCGGTTTGTTCTTTTTCTTCTTTTGGCGGCTGCCGGGTTTCCGGTTGGGTTTGAGTCTTCGTTTCCGTAATTTCCTGCAAAATTTTGCCGAGTTTTTCCTGTTTTTGTTTCAGTTTTTTCTGCTGTTTCTTTTCGCGGCGCGAAATTTTGGCTTTGGGCTGCCAGTATTCGTCGCTTTTTTCGAGCAGGAGCTGTTTGCTGCGGAAAGAGTCCAACGCTTCTTTGTTGTACTGTTTGTAATGCGTTTGTCCGAAGTCGCATTCTATTTGGAAAAGTTTGTTGAAACCGCCGTAGAATGCAAGGTTTTCGCCGATTTCGATGCGGGAAACGTAGTATTCGGCGCCGTTGGCCATGCCGGTCCGGTCAAGAGAGTGGGCAAAGAAGTGATAGGGCTCGATAATCAGGCAGAGATTTTTGAATTGGTTTACTTCGGCAAAATTGGTCTTTTCGCCGCTGTCCTGAACGGCAACCTTATGATGTACGGTAAGTTCGGGTCCGGTAACCGGATTGCCGTTTTCGTCCCGGGCCAGAATGATGCTGACGAGCCCGGCGGCACGGATGCCGGCTGCCTGTCCGTCGGTTATCGGATCTCCGGCGCGGGTTTCTTCGGGAATAAGTTTGCGCTTTTTCAGCGGTTCAAGCATTTCCTGCGTATAATTCGTTTCAAGGACGTCAAAACCGCCGGTTACGCCGTATTGTTCCATGTGGCGGATGAGCGTTTCGGTATAGCGCGGGTCGTAACCGCGCAGTTCCATGATGCGGCGCAGCGATGTCTTGTTGCGGCGGATAAAGGCTTTGACAAAACGGTATTTGGCTCCCAAAAACAAATTAGCCCGCTCATCCTTTTCGGCGTCGGGCTTGCTTTTGGCAATATAGCGGTTGTAGAGTATCTGAGAGAAGTCGTAGGCATTCAGGCGCTTGAAGTCCTGAGGCGAAATGCCTTCCTTTATCAGCAGCTCGGGAAGGTTGCGTTCCAGCAGCCGGAAACTGCGAAACTGCCGGAAGACCGTCCAGGACGGCGACTGGCTCAAATCGTAATCGGCAGGTCTGACGCCGGCGGTTTTTTCCGGGTTTCGCTGCCGATAGGTTTCGGAGAGCTTTTTGGAACTTTTGCCGTCCTTCTTTTCGTCGATTTTATCGACCGTGCCGTAAAAATCCATGCGGATAATATGTTTTATTTCGCGGGGCAGGGCGTAGTGGCGCTTGTTGATACATTTCATGCCCCAGGCGTGAAGCTGTCCGGCCAAATCAAGGCGGAGCTGTTCGCGCGCGTCGTCCTCGGTTATGTGCGAGCGGGCGGCAAACTCGCGGACAAAGCTTCCCTTGTAGAGGTTTTCGATATCGGCCTGAACGATGGTTGCGGCGTTTTTTTCCAGCATGAGAATGTCGTCACAGGTTTCTGATATCTTGTTTTGATAAAAGCTGTCAAAACTGTTGATGTCGTTGTGCGGGACGTCGGTATTTTCGTTGGGAAGAGGGAGGTTTGAGGCGGTAATGGAGTCGAGAATCCGGTCAAGAGAAAGGTCTGCTTCGTCGACGAAGTCAGGAAACGCATCGTTTAATTTCTCCACTCGTTTCTTAGCCAAAACTTTTCTCGTTTGTCAGAAATTATTTATTTTGTCTAAATTTTACATTGTTTTTTTGATTTTTACCAGTTTAAATTAGGGTTTTGTTATTTATTTCTGTGTATAATCTGCAAAAAGTTTACCATTGTAGGGGGAAGATGTATGCTCGAGATAATTTTCAATAGAAAATGCACGGAAAAGTGCGATGTGAAAGTCATCGGGCTGGCGGAGAAGCAGAGTTTTTGCGACTCGGCTTTTGTGAAATTTTTGGACAAAGAGGAGTGTCGGATTCTGCATCAGGCGATTAAGGCCGAAAATTTTACGGGCAAAAGCGGCACCTGGGTTGACAGCTATTCTGCCAAAGGGCGACTGATAGCCGTAGGTCTGGGCTGCCGGCCGCAGAAGCTTGATTTGCGAAAAACCGGCGGACGCCTTGTGCGCCGTCTTTCGAAAAACCGAGTGGCAAAATTCTGGGTCGGCGACGTCAAGGGCTGTCGCCTGAGCCAGGAGGAAATCGCACATAATGTTGCTTTCGGCATGCTGCTGGGTTCCTATCGTTTTGACAAATATTTTACCAAGAAACCGGCGGAAGACTATCCGGTTCTGGAAAAGGTTTATTTTGACAGCGCCGAGAAAGACAAGATATCGTTGGGGCATTTTGTGGATATGGCTTCTTTGGCCAATGCGGTGCGCTATGCGCGCGACCTGGTCAACGAACCGGCCAATTTCCTGACGCCGGAAGCCTTTGCCTCGGATGTGGAACGGCTGCGGTATCTGAAACTGGACGTGGAAATTCTGGACGAACGGGAACTCCGCAAGCAGGATTTCAACATGCTGCTGGAAGTTGCCAAGGGCGCGGAGGCCAAGCCCCGGGTCGGCGTGATGATATGGCACGGCGACAAGCGCCGCAAAGAAATGGACGCGGTGCTGGTCGGCAAGGGTGTAACCTATGATGCCGGAGGAATTAACCTGAAAGACCGCAAGAACCTGACGAATATGTATGCGGATATGGCCGGTGCGGCTGCCGTTGCGGCAACAATGAAGTCAATTGCGCTGGAACGCCGAATGGTAAACGTGGCGGCGGTGGTCGGGCTGGTGGAAAACATGCCTTCCGGCCGGGCGCTGCATCCGTTTGACGTTATCCGGTCCATGTCGGGACAGACGGTCGAAGTGACGGATACGGACGGCGAAGGGCGTTTGCTGCTGGCCGACCTGCTCTGGTATGCGCAAAAGCGTTTTGAGCCGGCGCGGATAATCGACATCGCCACGCTGACAGGAACCGTCGCTTATGCGCTGGCCGGGCAATATGCCGGAATTTTCGGCAACGACAAAAAGCTGATTGCCGCGTTGACCGAAAGCGGCGCCGAATGTGGCGAGCCTTTATGGGAGCTGCCGCTGAACGATGAATTTGACAAATGGATTGATTCGGACGTTGCGGATATGAAAAACGTCGGCAAAAACATTGGTGACGGTTCGCAGGCGGCGGCTTTTCTGCAGCGTTACATTCGAAAAGGCGTCAGCTGGGCGCATATCGACATGGCGGATATGGAAATTGCCGGCGAAGATACGGCGCTGTGCCCGAAAGGGGCGACCGGTTTCGGCGTGCAGCTGCTGAATCAGTATCTTAAAAATTTGGGAACGGAGAAAGTGAAATGAAGAGAGACGAAAGAATTGTCCGGCTGGCCGAAAACGTCGTCAATTATTCGGTCGGCGTGCAGAAGGGCGAACGGATTTACGTTGAATGTTTCGGCGCGTCGGCACAGCCGTTGTTTGAGGAAGTGATTGCCGCGGTAACGCGTGCCGGCGGCGTGCCGTTTTATTACTGCAACGACAATGCCTTTATCCGCGATTTTCTGCGCAGTGCGGACGAGGCGCAGATTAAGGCCTATGCGGAAATGCACAGGGGGCTGATGGAAGACTGTGCCGGATATGTCGGTATCCGCGGTTTTGACGATATTTTTGCGCTTTCGGAACTGCCGGCGGAAAAGAACGCGCTTTGGGCCAAATATTTCTGGGAGGCGGTACATACCCGCGTGCGGCTGAACAAGCGCTGGTGCGTCATGCGTTATCCGAACGTGACGATGGCGGCAATGTCGAAAATGTCGCTGAAAGAATTTGAAGACTTCTATTTTGAAGCCTGTCTGCTTGATTATCGCAAAATGGGCGCGGCGATGACCGGTTTGCAGAAGCTGATGGAAAAGACCGACCGGGTCAGAATCATTGCGCCGGATACGCATCTGGAATTTTCGATTAAGGGAATTCCGGCCGTCAAAAGCGAGGGAAAGCGCAATATTCCCGACGGCGAGGTTTATACGGCGCCGGTTAAAGATTCGATTAACGGTTATGTGCAGTTTAACACCGACAGCGCTTATCACGGTTCGGTATTTTCGCGAATCAGGCTGGAGTTTAAGGACGGGCGGATTGTCAGGGCTTCGTCGCAGGTTAACGACGAGCTGTTTCAGAAAATTCTGGATACGGACGAGGGTTCGCGTTATATGGGCGAGTTTGCGCTGGGCGTGAATCCGTACATAACGCATCCGATTTTGGACATTTTGTTTGACGAGAAAATCGGCGGTTCTTTTCATATGGCCATCGGCAACGCCTATGAACACGCGTTTAACGGCAACCGTTCCGCCAACCACTGGGATTTGATCCAGATGCAGGACGGCGAACACGGCGGCGGCGAAATCTGGTTTGACGACGTGCTAATCCGTAAGGACGGGCGTTTTGTGCTGCCGGAGCTGGAAGCTTTGAATCCGGAAAATCTGAAATAGAAAAGCGAAGAACCGCGTCCCGGTCAGGGAGGCGGTTCTTTGCCGACGGAAACGGACAGCCCTTCCGCAAAACAGTAGCCTTTGTCCGGCGAATCCGAAACGACGTAATACTTTTTGTCGCGCAGAAAGCCTTTGCCGGGCGGGACAGGCTGCCAGTTGAGCGTATTGAAGTCATACATGCCAAACAGCACGTAATCGTCGGTAAAGGCAGCCAGCAGACGGAATTTGTTGGCTTCGCATCTGATTTTCCAGACCGGAATAACGTAGTTTTCGCATTTGGAAAATTCAGTGTTGAGCCTGCCGTCGTTGATGATGGTGCATTTGTTCAGCGTGGCGCTGAGCGGTTTTTCTCCCCAGACCATGGCGACGAACTTGGCCATTTCCTCGTTGTCGATGTACGCAAGGGAAAAAATGGTCCAGTCTTCGAGTTTCTGACCGTCGATTTCAACGGTTTCGTGTTCGAAACAGAAGATTTCCTCGTCGTAAACGAAAGTCGTGCCGGCGGGGATTTCGCAAAGCAGGCGGATGTCACCGTAAGGCGCATAGCTTTCTTCGTGATAAAAGGCCGGAATGGTAATTTTGCCAAAGGTGCCGGCATAGCAGACCCATTGAACGACGCGCAGCTGTTCGGGCGGTTTGGGACCGATGAACAGTTTGGGCAGCGGTTCGGTACGAGTCAGCAGGGTTAATCCGAGAACGATCTTCCCGTAATAACCGTTTCGGGCGAATTCCTTTTTGGCGGCGGACCACGATTTGAGCATACAGAAATCGTCGGTCGGGCGCAGATACTTCATTTCCATAAATTAAATTTTTAGAATAATGACTATAAATTTAGAATATTTTGTCTAAATAAAATAGCGCGCCTATTGCCAAAATGCAATAAAAAAGATGAAATTTTGCGAAGAACGTCATTTTTTGACAAAAGTGGTTTACAATCCGGCAAAAGATGATACATTAGCAGGTCTGTGATTAGTTTTTTAGATATATTAACTTTTTAAATGTTTTTATCATGGAACATTTTATTATTAGCGGTCTTAACGAACAACAGACCCTGGTGTGTTTAATTGTTGCGGCTTTTGCCTTTATCGGCGCTGCGGAGTATTTAATCGGCCTTATGGCTGCGAAGAGCGTTGCTCCTGCCTTTGTTCCGGCTTTTTGGCAATCCGGCGACGGGGACGGCGGCTGTGGAAATCGTGTTGTTAAATGCGATTTGATGTCGGTTCGCGGCGGTTCGGTTTCGGTGGCAAAGACGACGTCCGGCAAGAAGTTTACCCGCGTGACCAGTTCGCATGTTTCTTATTCCGGCGAGGAACTTAAGAAATTGAGAACCGAGTTTAACCGTCTGAAAAATCAGATGCTGACGCAGGGAAAACTCAGCCCCGAACAACAGCGCGACTATGAACGGATGCGTCAAATTCTGGTTCACTACGGTCTGAAAGTCTGATAAACTTTGTTAATCTTGAAAACGCGGCGGCTTTTGTGAAAAAGCACCGCGTTTTTTTCGTTGTCTTGCAAGCTGTAGCCAGCTTGACCGCAACACCG
>FR885481.1 GCA_000436375.1 Azospirillum sp. CAG:239
TTTGCAGGAAGACGGGCTGGAAATTACGGAAGACTGGCCGATGGTGCTGGAATGGCAAAAGGACAAGCTTAAGGAATATGCCAAACGCATTGCAGCCAATGGCGGCAACCCGGAAGACTATATGGACATCGACTATACGATTTCAGAGAAAAAGTATTGTTCGCTCAGCGATGAAGCCCGTAAAAGCCTGAACGCTGCCGGAAACATCCGCCCTGGATGTGCGGTCATTACTCTGACCCAAAGGGAAACTGCCAATGACTGATACCGAAAACCTGCATGAGTGGCCGTTGTCCTCTTTTGCCGAATTAGGCAAAGTTGCTGTTAATCGGTTGGCGGAAAACAAAATTATTACCGTTGCGGATTTACTGAAACGCTCAAAACGAGATTTGCTCTATATTCCCGGTTTTGGGCCGAAAAGCATTGATCAGGTTCTGAAACTGCTAAAGAAATATAACCTTAAAATCCGCGAACGCTAAAGTTTATCGAGGGGGATAAGCCGATGCAGTTTTATTATGACAGCGGACTCTTGAAAAAAAGAGTTCTGCAGGATTTGGAAATCTGGCTGCCGCAATGGTACCCGAAAGGAAGTGGCCGCAAAGGATATTTTGAAATCGGAGATATTGGCGGTACACCCGGCGACAGCCTGAAAATCTGCCTTTCCGGTGCCAAGCGCGGCCTGTGGTACGATTTTGCCACGGCCGAGGGCGGCGACGTTTTCTCTCTGTGGGGACGCAACCGCGGTATCTCCGGTTTTGGCAATATTCTCAAAGACATTGCCGGATATTACGGCATCAGTGGTTGTGAAGTCCCCGGAACCAAGGAAAAACGCGGCAGCCCGGATCGGCGGCATGTTTATCTCAATGCAGACGGCGATATAATATGTTATATTTATCGCTACGAATATGCAGACGGCAGCAAAGAGTTTCTGCCCTGGAATGCGGCAAACGGCAAGACCGAATTTCCGTCCCCGCGGCCGCTTTACCGCCTGCCGCAGCTTCTTAAAAACAATGTAATCATCTTAGTTGAGGGCGAAAAATGCGCTGATGCGCTGGCCGCCGCCGGATTTGCAGCGACGACGCTGATGGGCGGTGCCAATACCCGGATTGAAAAAACGGATCTCTCGCCGCTCAAAGGCAAAGACATCATTTTGTGGCCGGACAATGACGAACCGGGGCGAAAATATGCCGACAATGTGGCTGAAGCTCTGCTAAAGCTGCCGGTTTCCTCACTTAAAATCACCCCGTTAACACCGGACAAGCCTGCCAAATGGGATGCGGCAGATGCGGTGGCGGAGAAATTTGACATTGTCGGACATCTGGCCAAAGCGGAAATTTATAAATTGCAGGAAAAGACGGAATCAAGCGGACGTTTGAAAATCGCTGATTTTACCGGAGAAATGTTCGCTACCGAGCCGCCGGAACTGCAATTTGTGGTCAAAAATACAATTCCGCGCGGCGTGGTCGGGCTGCTCTCGGCAATGGGAGACACCGGCAAAGGTATGCTGTTATTGGATTTGGCGCTCAAAATCTGTCAGGATAAGACAGGAATGAGCCTTAAAGCCTTCGGTAACCCGGTAACGGCTACCGGCAGCGCGGTCATCTTTGCCGGAGAAGACACTGCCGACGAAATTCACCGCCGGATTTACAAGCTGATGCCGGGCGGACTAAACGGACGGATTGATCCGGCCAAACTCCATATCATTCCGCTGCCAAATACCGGCGGACCGTTTGCAATTGCCCGAAAATGCCGCGGCAGCGACGAATTCTGCCTGACCGAAGAATTTGAAAGCATCAAAACGCAGCTTGAAGCCATTCCAGACTTGGCGCTGGTGGTGTTTGACCCGCTGGCCTCGTTTGCCGGATTGGATCTGAACGCTGATCCGCGGGCGGCAAGCTATATTACCGGACAGTTGGCCGCGCTGGCGACCGCAACCAATGCCGCGGTTATTGTTGCCCACCATATTCGTAAAAATGACGGCATTACCTCGCCGCAGGAAGCCCGTGACGCCATTCGCGGTACAACCGCAATCGTGGACGGGGTGCGGTTTGCGATTGCCTTCTGGGCAAATACCGCTGAAGAAAAAAAGATTTTTGCCGAACTGGACCAGGAATACCGTCCGAATGCCTGTTTCAAAGGCGCGGTGGTCAAAGCAAACTTTGGAGCTGACCGGACGGTGCGCAACTACATACGCAGCGAAGCCAGAGCCGTGTTGGAAGAAGTACCGGTCAAGATTGTGCCGAAAGCCCTGTCTGCGGAAGAATTTGACAAGCTGCTGATTGAAACCATCGGCGAAGCGGAGAATGCCGGAACGCCGTTTGCAATTTCAGGGATCTCCGGACTTTACGAAAACCGCGAGAAACTGCCGTTTGAACTGCAGGAAGCTTCCCGCGACTTTATCCGCAATACGGCCAAACGGCTGTTGGCTTCCGGACAGATTTGCCGTATCGGACAGACCGGCAGCAGCGATAAAAAATGGCTTGGTATCTCCGATGCCGGGAGGTGCGCATGACGGCGCCATTACCATACTTTCCTGAATGTAAAAAGCCGGAATACGCCGTCAGGAATCCGCAATGCAGGAAAACTGCGGCTTACAGCAAAATAACCGCTAAGGCAAAAACAGGGTTCCGTCATGAACGTGACGGATTCCGGTGTTTAGATTTTGGTTCAGGAATCGCTTTTAACTCATTGAAAAATAATCATTACCATTTGAAGAAATTCACAACAGTGCGGTCGGTATATATATTTTTTAAAATATATATACCGGCTGCCGTGACCGTCGTCAGGAACGGAAAACAGGAACAGCAAAGGAAATTGTCATGGCAGAATTAATTTGGACGCGGGAGATGGTCAAAGACTGGTTCGAGAGCGCCGTTTATACCCTCAAAAAAATGCCGAGAGAAAAGGTTCAGGGTTATAAAACCTATTGGCCGGGCATCAGATATACCGAAATGGAACTTTTGCAGATGGACAGTAAACCCATCCGTCTGGTAGCCAACAGTCTGGACATTGCCCGTTTGGATGCGGTGCTGGAATGGATCTATCTGGTGGATAATGTAGACCAGCGGTGGATTATCTGGCAGCGGGCCAAACGTTATCCCTGGCGGCTGATCTGCAAAAGATACGGCAAAACCAGCCGAACGCTGATTGACTGGCACAATGCCGGGATTGATGTCATTGTCAAAGTGTTGAATAATCCGAAAAGCCGATATTTTGAAAAAAATCGCAAGCTATTGAGCAGATATTTATCAAATTGGTAAATATATAAAATTGAAATTTTTCTATCAAATTTATTGACTTTTATATCTCATAAGTT
>FR885482.1:0-2511 GCA_000436375.1 Azospirillum sp. CAG:239
CTATGTACATATCGTGAGGCTCTGCCTTGTGTCTTTTGGATGCCCGGGTTAAACCCGAGCGAAAAACAAGTCCGGCAATAACAGAGAGAGTACTTGACCAAGGAAACCATAAAGGAGATATTCGGGTCAAGCCCGAATATGACAGGGAAGAGGCCGAGGATAACAGAAGAAAAAATAATACTGTCATTCCCCGGCTTGACCGGGGAATCCATAAAGGAGACGTCCGGCCTGCTGAAAATCCGGAGATATTGTTCCGAAATTGCGGAACTTTTTCAAATCAGGCCCATTTTCTGAGCGGTAACGACGGCCTGCGTACGGTTGGTTACGCCGATGGAGCGCAGCAGAGCGTTGATATGCAGTTTGACGGTAGCCTCGGAAACGCCCATCTCATAGGCAATCTGTTTATTGGACAATCCCTGCGCAACCAGATCCAGAACCTGAGCCTGCCTATTAGTCAGGGTTTTGCCTTTGGGCTTGGCGCCGTTGCCGTTGGCCTGCGCCGCGCCGCCGCTTTCAATCAGAGCCGGCGGGATATAGGTTCCGCCGTCCAAAACCAACTGCAAAGCGCTGTTTAGAATTTTCGGGTCGGAACGTTTGGGAATATAGCCGCAGACACCGCTTTCGAGCACCTTGCGGATGTTGCGCACGTCTTCGGAAGCCGAGACTACTACAAAACGGGCGCATTCGGCCTTTTTGCGCATTTCGCCCAAACCTTCCTCCCAAGGCATGTCGGGCATATCCAGATCCAGCACAACAAGGTCGATTTTCTTTTCCTGATCCAGAATTTTGAGAGCCTGTCCGAAACTTGAGGCCTGCAGAATGACGACATTCGGGTCAATTTGTTCCAGACGCATTCCCAGTCCGTCGCGAAAGAGAGCATGGTCGTCCGCTATAAGAACTTTCATTCTAATCTCCTTTTGTGCAATAGTCACAAAAATCTTTTTCAACCAGCCGAGGATTGAAACAGAAACCGTTAATTTGCTTTGTTATATAATTAACAAATCAACTTTTTAAAGATAGCAGTCCGATTAAAAGTCCGAAGTCCGAATTTTTATTTTTTAGGCGGCAGCAGCAGATATTCTATCCCCGCTTCCTTAAACATTTCTTCCGAAAAGACCAGTTTGTCGCGCCAGGTGTTCTGCGGCGCGTTTTCGTCAAATTCCGGCTTGTAGGTCACGACCATTTTGATACCCGACTGAATAATTGCGCGGGCGCAATCCGGGCAAGGCATGGAAGTTACATAAATGACGCAGCCTTTCAGCGATGCGCCGATAAGGCAGGCATTGTAAACGGCATTGCGTTCGGCATGCTCGAAGAAGTCATATTTGGTGGGGCGTTCCAGACGTTCGGGCTTGTTGTCGTCAACGCCTCGAACCAAACCGTTGTAGCCGGTGGAACGAATCTCGCGGTCCGGACCGACAACAATGGCGCCGACTTTGGTCGACGGATCCTTCGACCAGGTCGAAACCAGCTCGGCAACTTCCATAAAGCGTTTATGCCATTTATCCGAAAACATATGCCCTCCGTGAGGTTGTTATACTAACGGTTTATATTAGCGCATTATTCCAATTTGACAATAAAAAAACGCCGTTTACAAAGAACGGCGTTTTTTCGGCTGTTTTTTTTCGCTTAAGACGAGGCGGACATGCCGGCGCTGTTTCCGGGACCGCCGGGCAGAACAAACAGGAAAAGCTTTCCGAACGTCCAGAAGATCAGTCCCCGATAAAACATGTCCGTGACAATGCAAAGGAGATTCATCAGCGACGAATTTTCCACAGAGGGAAAAAAGACGGACAAAAACCAGACGACGCCCCAAATCAAAACGAAAAAATTAATACAGGCCAGACATACCTGACCGGCAATAATCACGCCCCAGGAAATGAGGTTCCAGGGCGGATAAATCCGGCGGCGGTTCCAGACTTTGACGCCGTGACGGTAAATCAGCGGACAAAGAACGGGAACAAACACCAGCGGCAGCAATCCGCAGGCAAAGTTCACTACCGCCGACATCGGGCAAACGGACGCAAACGACAGACCGACAAGCAGGCACTGCAATGCAAAGGCCGAAATGCCGACAAGCCACAAAATAGTTATCTTCTTCATAATGATAGAGAATTAAGTTTGTATTTTCATATTTTTTTCTTAACACGGGCAAACAAATTTTGCAAAGGGAAAAATCTTTAAGAATCGGATGAATAACGCATAGTTTGGCTTGACATTGAGGCAAAAATAACCGATTGTACCTACAGAAATTTTAAATCACTAACAGGAGAAATAAATGAGTGCTATTATCGATATCCATGCAAGAGAAATTTTAGACTCTCGCGGAAATCCGACTGTTGAAGCCGATGTTGTTCTGCAGTCCGGTGCTTTCGGACGTGCAGCCGTTCCTTCCGGCGCTTCTACCGGCGTACACGAAGCCGTTGAACTCCGTGACGGCGACAAAAAGCGTTTCGGCGGCAAAGGCGTTGAAAAAGCCGTTGCCAACGTCAACGACGCCATCTACGACGC
>FR885482.1:2545-3713 GCA_000436375.1 Azospirillum sp. CAG:239
ATCTACGACGCTCTGGCCGGTCTGGACGCCGAAGACCAGATTGAAATCGACAGAACCATGATTGAACTCGACGGCACCGAAAACAAAGGCAAGCTCGGCGCCAACGCCATTCTGGCCGTTTCGCTCGCCGTTGCCAAGGCTCAGGCCGAAGAATCCGGTCTTCCGCTGTATCGTTATCTGGGCGGCACCATGGCCCGCACTCTGCCGGTTCCGATGATGAACATCGTTAACGGCGGCCAGCATGCCGACAACCCGATTGACATTCAGGAATTCATGATTATGCCGGTTTCCGCTTCCTCCATCAAAGAAGCCGTCCGCATGGGTGCCGAAATTTTCCACACGCTGAAAAAGAACCTGAAAGCTGCCGGACACAACACCAACGTCGGTGATGAAGGCGGTTTCGCACCGAACCTGAAGTCGGCCGAAGAAGCTCTGACCTTCATCGTCAACTCGATCAAAGACGCCGGCTACAAACCGGGCGACGACGTTGTTCTGGCCATTGACGCCGCTTCTTCCGAGTTCTATGAAAACGGCAAATATGAAATGAAGGGCGAAGGCAAATCCTATACCAGCGCTCAAATGGTTGACTTCTACAAAGACCTTTGCGCCAAATTCCCGATTTTCTCCATTGAAGACGGCATGGCCGAGGACGACTGGGAAGGCTGGGCTATGCTGACCAAAGCCATCGGCGACAAAGTTCAGCTGGTCGGCGACGACTTGTTCGTTACCAACCCGAAACGTTTGGCCATGGGCATTGAAAAAGGCGTTGCCAACTCTATTCTGGTTAAGGTTAACCAGATCGGCTCGCTGACCGAAACCATGAAGGCTGTCGACTTGGCTCAGCGCAACAAATATACCGCCGTGTTGTCGCACCGCTCCGGCGAAACCGAAGACACGACCATCGCCGATATTGCCGTTGCCACCAACTGCGGCCAGATTAAAACCGGTTCGATGTCCCGTACCGACCGTATGGCAAAATACAACCAGCTCATCCGCATTGAGGAAGAACTGGGCGACATGGCTGTCTATGCCGGTAAATCTATTTTGAAAAACAAATAAGATTTATTGAAACCAGAAGAAAAGCCCCTCAAACGAGGGGCTTTTTCTTTGTCATGTTCGGCCTCTTTTTCCTTACCGTCATGTTCGGCCTTGAGCCGAACATCTCTTT
>FR885483.1:0-7417 GCA_000436375.1 Azospirillum sp. CAG:239
TATTCGGGCTTGACCCGAATATCCAGAGATCCCCGGAACGCGCTGCGCTTGCCCGAGGATGACGAAAAAAAATACTGCCATTTCCGGTTTTGGCAGGGAAAGCCGGAAGATCCCCGGGTTAAACCCGGGAATGACATCAGAGGTAGGGTAAACCAGGGGATGACGCCAGGGGAGATGTCCGGGACAATCCCGAATTATTGTTGTTGTTTCCTCTCTCTCCTGTCATTCCCCGGCTTGACCGGGGAATCTAGGAATCTCGGGGTTACACGCTTGGTGTGACGTCTGTAAATGGATTGCCGGATCAAGTCCGGCAATGACAAGCTGTAGCCAGCTTGACCGCAACACCGGCAGCGGCATAAGCTTTTGTTGAAGCGCGTTGCTTTCTGCGTGCATATTGTGAGCAAGTGCCTTGTGTCTGTGGATATTCGAATCAAGTCCGGCAATGACGATAATAAGAAAAAGTGCGGGAATGATAATAGAGAGAGGCCGAGGAGGGACTGTAAGGGAGATCCCCGGGTTAAACCAGGGGATGATACCAAAGGTGGGTTAAACCAGGGGATGACGCCAGGGGAGATGTCCGGGACAAGCCTGAACATGACAGATAAAAGAAAGCCCGAATATGACGGAAAGGACGGAGAAAGGGATAAGTCTGAAAAACTAATATTTTTCTTGAAGAATCAATTGATATGTTATAGATTCGCAGACAGTTCAAAGAATCGGCCTGCGCCTTTCGGGGCGTGTGGCCATGTTTTAACAATATAGCTATAGGAGCTGAAACAACAATGACTAAATGGGTTTATACATTTGGTGACGGCAAAGCCGAAGGCGATGCCAGCATGAGAAATCTCCTCGGCGGTAAAGGTGCCAACCTGGCAGAAATGAATGTCGTTGGTTTGCCCGTACCTCCCGGATTTACTGTAACAACCGAAGTTTGTACTTATTATTACAACAATAATCATACCTATCCGGCAGACCTGAAAGAACAGGTTAAGGAAGCCGTTGCCGGTGTTGAAAAAATCATGGGCAAAAAATTTGCCGATGCCAATAACCCGTTGTTGTTCTCGGTTCGTTCCGGCGCCCGCGTTTCCATGCCGGGCATGATGGACACCGTTCTGAACCTTGGTCTGAATGACGAAACCGTCAAGGCTCTGGCTAAGGCTTCCGGTTCGGAGCGTTTCGCATATGACTCTTACCGCCGTTTCCTGCAGATGTTCTCCGACGTGGTTCTGGGCGCTGACCTCGACCTTTATGAAGAAGCTCTGGAAAACATGAAAAAGTCCAAGGGCTACAAGTCTGATACCGATCTGACCGCCGAAGACCTGAAAGAACTGGTTAAGGAATATAAGGAAATCGGTCAGAAACTGGGCAAAGTTGTTCCGCAGGATCCGTGGGAACAGCTGTGGGCCGGCATCGGCGCCGTTTTCGGCTCCTGGATGGTCGACCGCGCCATTACCTACCGTAAACTGAACAATATTCCGGGCGACTGGGGTACGGCTGTTAACGTACAGACCATGGTCTTCGGTAATGCCGGCGACGACTGCGCTACCGGCGTATGCTTCTCCCGCGACCCCGCTACCGGCGAAAATGTTTACTACGGCGAATATCTGATTAACGCTCAGGGCGAAGACGTTGTGGCCGGTATCCGTACGCCGCAGCCGATGGCTTCCAAGGGCGACGGCACTTCGCTGGAAGAAAAATGGCCGCACCTGTACAAAGAGCTGGTTGACGTTCGCAACAACCTCGAAGCCCACTACAAAGACATGCAGGATATGGAATTTACCATTGAACACGGCAAACTCTGGATGTTGCAGTGCCGTAACGGCAAACGTACCGCTCAGGCCGCTGTCCGCATGGCCGTCGAAATGGTCGAAGAAGGCCTGCTGAACAAAGAAGAAGCCATTATGCGCGTCGGTGCCGACCAGCTTGACCAGCTGCTGCACCCGATGCTTGACCCGAAGGCTCCGAAGAAAGTCATCGCTACCGGTTTGCCGGCTTCTCCGGGCGCTGCCGTCGGCCGTGCCGTCTTCAATGCCGAAGATGCCGAAGCCTGGGCTGCCAAGGGCGAAAAAGTTATTCTTATCCGCAACGAAACTTCTCCGGAAGACATCGGCGGTATGCACGCTTCTCAGGGCGTTATCACTGCCCGCGGCGGCATGACCTCTCACGCGGCCGTTGTTGCCCGCGGTATGGGTACCCCCTGCGTTTCCGGTTCGCATGACATTGTCATCAGCTATAAAGACAAGACCATGACCACCAAGTCCGGTGCCGTTGTCAAAGAAGGCGACTGGGTATCTCTGGACGGTGCCAAGGGCCAGATTATCGAAGGTCAGGTTCCGACGGTCAAAGCCGATACCAACACCGGTAATTTCGGCAAACTGATGGGCTGGGTTGACGAAATCCGCACCATGGAAGTCCGCGCCAACGCCGAGACGCCGAAAGACGCTCAGACGGCTCGCGATTTCGGTGCTCAGGGTATCGGTCTGGCCCGTACGGAACACATGTTCTTTGACGCTGAGCGTATTCCGGACATGCGTGCCATGATTTTGTCCGAGAACGAAGAAGGCCGCCGCGCCGCTCTGGCTCGTCTGCTGCCTTATCAGAAACAGGACTTCAAAGACCTGTTCAAGATTATGGAAGGCATGCCGGTCGTTATTCGTCTGCTGGATCCGCCGCTTCACGAATTCCTGCCGCATACCGATGCCGAAATGCAGGAACTGGCCGACAAGATGGGCATGACCCTGCAGCAGGTTAAGAATCGCGCCAATGCTCTGCATGAAGCCAACCCGATGCTTGGTCATCGTGGCTGCCGTCTGCCGATTACCTATCCGGAAATCTGCGAAATGCAGACCCGCGCTATTCTGGAAGCCGCTATCGAATGCGCCGACAACGGCGTCAAGGTTCTGCCGGAAATCGAAGTTCCTCTGACCGGTTCCAAGAAAGAGCTGGATATCGTTAAGGACATTATCGATACGACGGCCGAGAAGGTCTTTGCCGAGAAAGGCAAGAAGATTAAGTACGAAGTCGGTTCAATGATTGAACTGCCGCGCGCAGCCCTGAAAGCTGACGAGCTGGCTCAGTCTGCCGAGTTCTTCGGTTTCGGTACCAACGACCTGACCCAGACCACTCTGGGCATGAGCCGTGACGATACCGGCGCCATTCTGGACGAATATCGCGCCCGCGGCGTTTATGTTGCCGATCCGTTCGCTTCAATCGATGTTGAAGGCGTTGGCTGTCTGGTTAAACTGGCTTGCGAAAAAGCCCGCAGCTCCAATCCGAAAATCTGGCTTGGCGTTTGTGGTGAGCACGGCGGTGATCCGGCGTCCATCGACTTCTTCCAGACCTGTGGCATGAACTATGTTTCCTGCTCGCCGTTCCGTGTGCCGGTTGCCCGTCTGGCTGCTGCCCAGGCTGCCGTTCGTCATAAGAACGACAAAAAGGAAGAGTGCAATAGTTCCTGCTGTTGCAAAAAGTCAGCTTAAACTCTGTATAATGGCTGACTAATACAGAAAATGCGAGAGGCGGAAAATTCACGTAGGTTTGTCTACACTAAAATTTTCCGCTCTCTTTTTTCTTATTATTCAGTGCATTCTCCAGAGTTTAGTTAAAAGCTGCTCTATAGGCTTCTAATACAGAAAAAGTCCTTTTAGGCTAAGTTACGTACCTCGATGTACGTGCCTGTCGCCTAAAAGGATTTTTCTTACTATAATCCTCATATATCGGTTTTTGTTTCTTTCTCTTCTCTTTTTTACTGTTCTGCGTATTCTCCGGAGTTTTGGAAAAGTCAGGTTCAGGCTTTTCCGATATAGCTTTAGCTTTGTTGCGTGAAATGATTATTGTACGAGGGCGAAAAGAGGTTTCGGGGCCTTTTTTTTATTGTTTTTTAAGGTTCGGGGTATATGTTTTGTTCAAATACAGGTGAGGTGTGAAATGAAACCGTATAATCAGGGAAATGTCGATTTTTTCTGCGGCATTTATGCCGTTATCAATGCCTGTCGTTATGCCGGGCGCAAATATCATGTTTTCAGCTTTAAGGAGGGCTGCGCGTTTTATCAGCATATGATGCAGTTTCTGCTGGACAAAGGACTGTTTGAAGAAGTCCTCTATCATGGCTCTTCTTTTGAAATTATGCAGATGTATTTGGAACAGGCCCGCAAGTACATGTATGAGCATTATCGGCTGCGGTTGTTCTATAAGCGGCCGTTTACATGGATGGACGTGCCGGTCGAGCGGGCGACCAAAGTTATTGCCAAATATCTGACGGCGCCGAATACGGCCTCAATAATTCGTTTTGAAAACAAAGACTGCGGCGACCACTGGTCGATAATCCGGGCGGTGCCGTTTCCGCTGAGCAGGTTTAAATTGTTTGACAGTTATCTGTATCCGCATTTGGACGTAGGCAGTTGTCGTTGGGAAAGGGGCAAAAAATGCAGTTATGTACCGCGCGAGGGGATTATTTTTGTTAAAATCGTACCCGAAAAGCCGGATAAGTTGTCAGATGATATTGACAAAAATTAATCTTTGATTACATTTACAGCCATAGTTAATATATTTTTTAGGAGTATTTTGTTTTTTGAAAACATTTTAAGCCTCAGGCTTTACCATATTTTTATAACGTTTTAATTTTTATAGTATGAAGGAAAATCTTCTCTCCAAAAAAGATGCCAAAGTTCAGCTCGAACGGCTTGGCATAATTGTAAAGGAAGACGACGTGCAAATAGGCCGTTTTTTCCTGATTGAAAATCCCGGCAGCGGCAAAGTGACGGTTTCGCCTTTTTGCGTCTGCGGGGAAGGCGTGACCGGACTGGGTGTTTGTTTCGTGTATTACTATCACGGAATTCTGACTGAAAACCGGTATCGGAATTTTGTTTACAGCTGCATGAATTTTCTGATTCCCAACAACAGGAAGAAGACTTATGCTGTTTATGTCCGGGCTTTCAGCGGCAAACACAGCCGTTTCCCGGAATTTGTGCTGAAAGAAAATTCGGAAATGATCCGTTATGATCTGCCCGGACATTCGTTTATGGCCGATGCCGGCGAATGGGTAGTTGTTGAAGGCAGAATCGTTGCGGCAAAGGCGGTTTTCAAAACCCCGGTTGCCATGCGCGGATAATTTATTACGACAGGTTTGTCCTAAGGGGCAGGCCTGTCGTTTGTTTTAAATAAATTTGACAGCTTATGAATATTGACAAAATTTGTCCAGAGTGGTATTTTCAGGTCGATTGATATTAAGAATATGCGAGAGTATTACTATAGTTTAATTTAAATTGAAAAATCATGGAAAAGAAAGTTATCATTTCAGACCTGACATTGTCAGCCGCTGAAGGTGTTGCAGAAACAAAGGCCAAACGTTTTTGGGAAAACCGCATGAAACCTTATGAAAAAGTCAGGTTTCTGGCCGGACATTTTGACCGTTTTATCGAGTATAATCCCGAATATGTTCAGGAAGGTCCGATTCAGATTGCTGTTTCAGCGACCAAAGACGTCGGTGCTTATCAGATCGGGCCGGACGAATATATGGAAGACGTGCTGGTTTCCAGAATGCCTCTGCGCGGTGCAAAATATTTTGTGGCCCTGCTCGGCGAAGCCAGAAACTGTGCAAGTTCTCACCGCCGTTTTCAGCGTTGTCTGTATGCAAATACGTTTTATCTGCATATTGACGGCAAAGGCGTTATTCATCTTGACAGGCTGTTGGACAACAACGACTGGCTTTTTGCCGACCGCGTTGACCGTGCTCTGGAGATTACGGTTGAGTGTCTGGGCGGAAAAATGTCTGAGGCGGAAAAACCGCGGTGGTGCGATTTTTCTTACGGCGAAATCAAAGATTTCGGCCGGGTCGGATATTATATTGCCAAAGACGGCAAAGAACGTCTGATTATCTGCATGCTCAATTCCGGAACAATTTTGCCGGAACTTGATGCCAATGATGTCAAGCTTTCCGTTTTGTCTAGAAAAGGCGAATATTCCGATATGGTAAATCCGCTGCTGCGTTTCAGAATGCTGTCCGATAACATTGTTGCCCGTGTCAGTGCGGACAATGTAAATGCGTTTATGCGATGAACAGCTATAAGATTTCCCGGGTGCCGGTTGTCGGCGGCGGGAAGAGAGAACGGCGGACGCCGTTTTCGCAGAGGATTGACGAACTTGCGGACAATTTGAAAGGCTTTTTTGCCTATAACCCCGGTTATGAGCAGGAAGGGCCGATGCAGATTGCCGTGTCGGCAAGGGCGGATGAAGGAACTTATCAGTATGCGCCGGACAAATATGCCGAAAACATACTGGTTTCCAAAACGCCGCGCAAAGGTGCCGATTTTTTCGTCGCCGGCCTTGGCGCATCCCGTCTTCCCGGCGGCAGAAACGTCGGCAAGCGCTGCCATTATTCCCGGACCTATTATGTCTGGAAAGAAGGCGAAGACTATTGCCGCAGGCTTTTGCTCGACAACGGCGAACAGCTTGTTGCCAAAAAGGCGGACGCGGCTCTGGACTGGATAATCGCCCGGATCGGCGGTACGGCGCTGCAAGACGGTTCCGGCTGGTTTCGCTTCCGGTTAGAAGACGGTTTGAATTCGCTGGGCAGGATCAGGTGTTACTGGGATAAGGACGAAGAACTGCGGGTGCTGATCTGCATGCCCAATTCGGGCGCAATTCTTGATTATGCGTCTTTTGACGTGGAAATCGGCGAAGTTTTGCTGCCGGGGCATTATTATTCGACCCGTTTTCTGAACTTTATGCTGAACGGGCTGGATAATCTGCAGAGCAATCAGACGCTTTCGCAGAAAGAACTGAGCGATGATTTGACGCCATGACGTTAAAGAGCGGGTTTTCCGAAAGGAAACGCCGCTCTTTTTGTATAAACGGAAGTTTTACGGAATCGGTGATTTTAAAGCGTCGCAAACCGATAAAAGGTTATATGTTTTTGCCAGCGGCCGCGTTTTGACATCGGCCGGAGGCCGGCCAAACCGGGCAGAATGGCGGGAAAGGGGCTTTGCGGTAAGTTTTTTGGTATTTTTTGCGGTCTTTTTACTTTTGTTATTGAAAAATAAATTTTTATTGCTTAAGTTAAAGCTGTATTAGTTGTTTAGCAATTAAAAATATTAAACCCAATTGGAGAATATAAAATGAAAAAACTTTTAAGTTTGTTTTGCGCAATCGCTTTCTTATCCGGTTGTTCTTCTTTCGGTTCCAACGGCGGCCTGTTCGGCGGCAGCGAATGTGAATCCAGAGAAGCCCGTGACTTCATGGCCAATGCCGAAGACAGAGTATTCTTTGCTTTCGACAGCTCGGCTCTTTCCGACAATGCCGTCGAAGTTCTGAACACTCAGGTTAAATGGTTGAAAGACCACAAGAAGGTTAACGTCATCGTTCAGGGTTACTGCGATGAGAGAGGTACCCGCGAATACAACCTGGCTTTGGGTGAGCG
>FR885483.1:7451-27171 GCA_000436375.1 Azospirillum sp. CAG:239
GGTGAGCGTCGTGCCAATGCCGTTAAGCAGTATCTGGTATCCCAGGGCATTGCAGCAGACAGAATCTCTGTAATCTCCTATGGTAAAGAGCGTCCGGCCGTTCTCGGCAACAACGAAGCTGCCTGGGCTCAGAACCGTCGTGCCGTTACTGTTGTTAAAGCTGCCAACTAATCAGCTTACGGTATCGTAAGAGTTCGAAAAGGAACGCGCCGAAAGACGCGTTCCTTTTTATGTCTGGTGGGAAACAGGCTTTTTGCGCTTGTGATTATGGAACTTTTATTTTATCTTAAGCTGACAGGCAAAAAAACTGCAACGGGAATAACATTTATTGAGGTCAGAAATGAAAATGTTCAAAACAATCGCATTGGCTGCCGTTCTGGCGGGGTTTTCGGGAACGGCTTTGGCGCAGACGGGGGCTTTTGAGGAAGAGCTGGCGCAGCTGAGGGAAGACGTAACTTTCCTGCAGCGTCAGGTGTATAAGGACAATAATGCCGGCGTTGACAGTCTGACTTCATCAAAGAACGTATCCGTACAAATAGGGCAGTTTGACGAACTGCTGAGGCAGGTTATCGGGCGCACCGACGAACTGGAATTTAAAATCAAAAAGCTTAACGAACGTCTTGACGTTATGAACAAAGACATTGATATCCGTTTTAAACTTCTGGAGGGAAAACCGGTCAGCGGCGGCAGCGGCATGTTGGAACTTCCGGCCAAAGAAAAGTTTGCGGCGCCGGTGGCTAAAGACGCGCCAAAGTCAATTGTCGGCGACAGCATTAAGGGCGACGACCTGAAACCGCTGAAAGGTTTTGACGTCAAGGGCATTTATCAGGAAGGCCTGGAAGCTCTGAAAGCGGGGAATGACAAACTTGCCGAAGAAAAGTTCAATACCATTCTGAGCAGGTTTCCGGAAGACAACCTGGCCGGAAATGCTCAGTATTGGCTGGGCGAGGTTTATTACGGCCGCAAAGATTTTGCCAAGGCGGCGGTGGCTTTTGCCAAAGGTTATGAAAAATACAAGGGGCCGAAAGGGCCGGACAGTCTGTTGAAACTGGGCATGTCCATGCGCGAACTGAAGAAAAAAACGGAAGCCTGCGTTGCCTTTACGTCACTGCCGACGGAGTTTCCGAAAGCCGAAGCGGCGCTTCTCAGCCGGGCGAAGAGCGAGGCGTCGAAGCTTAACTGCAAGTAAGCGGCGGCGTAAACAATCCTTGTCATGTCTGTTCAGCGTTTTGAAAAACTTTGCGTAACAGGCTTTTAGAGCGATAATCGATGCGACGGTACAAATAATGTTGCGGGAGTTTTTTGAAAAATATCAGATTGGAGATGCGGCGGTTGCGGCCGGCGTTTCCGGCGGCGCCGATTCACTGGCGCTGCTTTTTCAGCTTGACGCTTTTTTGCGTCCGCAGGGTCGGCGGGTTATTGCCCTGACTGTTGACCATGGCCTGCGTCCGGAATCCCGCGACGAGGCCGAATATGTTGCGAAACTGGCGGCCGAACGTCAAATCGAACACCATATTTTAATCTGGGAGGGGGAAAAGCCGGAAAAAGGCATTGAAGAAGCGGCGCGTACTGCCCGTTACGGCCTTCTTTGCGGCTGGTGCCGGGATAACGGCGTCGGTACGCTGGCTGTAGCGCATCATCTGTTGGATCAGGCGGAAACCTTTTTTATGCGTTTGCAGCGGGGCAGCGGTCTCAACGGCTTGTGCGGCATGGCGCCGCTCAGCGAAAAAAACGGCGTCAGGCTGATTAGACCCTTTTTGCAGGTTCATCCCGAGCGATTGAAAGAATTTCTGCGGGAACACGGCGTTTCATGGGCGGAAGACCCTTCCAACCGCTGCGACGACTATCTGCGGGTGCGGGTGCGCAAGTTCCTGCCGCAGCTGGCGGCGGCATTGGATATTACGCCGGAGCGGATTGCCGACACGATGTCGGTTTTGGCGCGGAGCCGCGATTGTCTGGAAGAACAGGCCGCGCAGTTTGTTGACCGTCATGTCCGCTGGTACGAAAAGGCCGGTTTTTCGGTTTCCCGGCTGCAATTGGCCGGGCTGCATGCGGAAGTCTGTTTCCGGGTGCTTTGCTTTCTGTTGAAGGAAACCGGCCGGCGCGATTATATTCCGCGGGCCGATGATGTTGAAAGATTGCAGCGCCGGCTGTTTGACGAGCAGTTTCGCGGCGCGACGCTGGCCGGCTGCGAAATCGTTCCGTTTCGAAACAAACTGTGGATTGTTCCCGAGCTTAAGGGGCGGGTTCGGCTCTCCAAAAAGGACTGGGAGGCCTATGTCTCGTCGCATCCGCAATACGGCAGGCTTGCGCTTCCCTACAAGCTGAAACTCAGCCTTTATAAAAGCTCTTGAGTTTTGGGCAAATCCTCCCTATATATGAATAAGCTGTAATTATAAACTGTAAGGAAACGCGATGAGAGCAGGAAGAAGTATTATTGTCTGGCTGATAGCCATTGTGCTGCTGACGTCTTTAATGAATATGTTCGGCGAGGGTTCCGCGCATGCAACGGCTGAAAATCTGGCCTTCTCCGATTTTATGAAGGACGTTGAAGGCAAGAGAATCAGCGAAGTGACGATTACCGGCGCGGAGATTTCCGGTTCGTATTTGGACGGACACAAGTTCTATACCTATGCGCCGGAGGATCCGACGATGGTCGAGACGCTGCGCAACAGCGGCGTCAAGGTAACGGCCAAGCCGGAAGGAAGTGCCGCCGGTACATTCTGGAGCGTGCTGATTTCGTGGTTTCCGATGATTCTTTTAATCGGCGTCTGGGTATATTTCATGCGTCAGGCCAGTTCCGGAAACAACAAGGCGATGAGTTTCGGAAAGTCGCGTGCCCGACTGATTGAAAACACCAAAAAGGTCACTTTTGCCGATGTGGCCGGCGCTGACGAATCAAAACAGGAACTGGAAGAGGTTATTGACTTTTTGAAAGACCCTTCCAAGTTTCAGCGACTGGGCGGCAAAATTCCGAAAGGCGTTTTGCTGGTCGGTCCTCCGGGTACCGGAAAGACCCTGCTGGCCAAAGCGGTAGCCGGCGAGGCAAATGTACCGTTTTTCTCGATTTCGGGTTCTGATTTCGTCGAAATGTTTGTCGGCGTCGGTGCGTCGCGTGTTCGTGACATGTTTGCGCAGGCTAAGAAAAATGCCCCCTGTCTGCTGTTTATTGACGAAATCGACGCTGTCGGCCGTCATCGCGGCGCCGGTCTGGGCGGCGGCAACGACGAGCGCGAACAGACGCTGAACCAATTGCTGGTCGAGATGGACGGTTTTGAACCGAACGAGAACGTTATTCTGATTGCGGCGACTAACCGTCCCGACGTTCTTGATCCGGCTTTGCTGCGCCCGGGGCGTTTTGACCGTCAGGTTACGGTAACGAATCCTGACATTAAGGGGCGCGAGGATATTTTGAAAGTACATACCCGCAAGGTGCCTTTGGCCAAAGATGTCAACCTGTCGGTTATTGCCCGCGGCACGCCTGGATTTTCCGGCGCCGATCTGGCTAATCTGGTCAATGAGGCGGCACTGTTGGCGGCGCGCAAAAACAAAAACAAGGTAACCTCAAAGGATTTTGACGATGCCAAGGACAAGGTGCTGATGGGCAACGAACGCCGCTCGATGGCGATGGATGAGGCGGAGAAGAAACTGACGGCCTATCATGAAGCCGGTCATGCCATCTGTTCGCTGTTTGTACCGGACACCGATCCGATTCACAAGGCGACGATTATTCCGCGGGGACGGGCTTTGGGTATGGTGCAGCAGCTGCCGGAGAAAGACCAGTATTCCTATTCGCGTTCCAAGATGCTGTCGCGTCTGATTATTCTGATGGGCGGACGGGTCGCCGAAGAACTGAAGTTCGGATACGACAAGGTTACGTCAGGCGCTTCTTCGGATATTGCCGCGGCGACCAATCTGGCGCGTTCTATGGTTACGGAATGGGGAATGAGCGACAAGCTCGGTCCGGTTCTGTATGCCGAAAACTCCGGCGAGGTTTTTCTCGGCAAGTCGGTCACGCAGAACAAAAACATGAGCGAAGACACCGCGCGGCTGGTTGACGCCGAAATCAAGCGTTTGGTTACCGAAAGCTTTGAGGGTGCGCAGAAACTGCTTAAAGAGAAGAACAAGGAGTGGGAAACTCTGGCTCAGGCCCTGATGGAATATGAAACGCTGACCGGCGACGAAATCAAGCAGGTTCTGGCCGGCGAAAAGGTGGACAAGTCCAAAGAATGTCCGGTCTGCGAGGAAAAACGGACGCACGCATCCATTCCCGAAATCTAAATACCGGCTTTTGTCTGCCTGTAACAAACATTAACAACACTTGAGGTGAATATCTGCTCTCAGGTGTTGTTTTTTTATGTTCGGGCTTTATGATTAAGGCATTGTAAAATTTATTTGAGAAAGGATTTCAGCGATGGGCGCAAAATTATTCGGCACCGACGGCGTGCGCGGCAAGGCCAATATTTATCCGATGACGGCAGAGTTTGCCCTGAAACTGGCAACGGCGGCCGGACAGCTTGTCTGCAACAAGGAACGCCGAGTTGCCATTGGGCGGGATACGCGCCTTTCCGGCGAGATGCTGGAAGCGGCGATGATTGCCGGATTTACGTCGGCCGGTATTGATGTCATCCGTCTCGGCGTTCTGCCGACTCCGGCGGTAACGACGCTGACGCCGGATTTGAAAGTTGACATGTCGGTAATGATTACCGCTTCGCACAATCCCTGGCATGACAACGGGATTAAGCTGATTGCGTCTGACGGTTCCAAGTTTTCGGACAAGGTAACCTCCGAGCTGGAAGCGCTGATTGCTAATGGGGAATTTGCGCTCTCTCCTGAAAAAATCGGACGGGTCAGCAGCGAGGAAACGCTGGTTAACAAATATATCATTCAGGCAATGTCCGCCGTGCCGGACGGAAAACCGCTGAAAGGCCTGCGGGTGGTTTTGGACTGCGCCAACGGCGTTTTTTCAGAGATTATGCCCAAGGTGTTTATGGAACTCGGCGCAGGGGTAATTGCCATAGGCAATAAGCCGGACGGCTGGAACATTAACAGAGACTGCGGCTCGCAGCATGTCGAGAAAATGGTCGAGGCGGTGTGCGGCGCTCATGCCCAATTGGGAATTGCCGTGGACGGTGACGGCGACCGGATAATTGTCTGTGACGAAAAAGGCGTTCGTCTGGACGGGGATCAGGTTATCGCCTTTTTGGGACAGTATCTGAAAGGCAAATCGCGGCTCAAAGGAAATGCAGTGGTGGCGACGATTGTTTCCAATCCGGCGCTGGACCGTTTTCTGAAGTCGCAAGGGGTTGACTGTGTGCGTTCCGGCGTGGGCGAGCGTTATGTGATTGAGGAAATGAAAAGGCACGGTGCCAATGTCGGCGGCGAAGAATCTGGGCATATGGTGCTTTCCGACTACGCCAGAACCGGTGATGCAATGATTGCGGCGCTGGTCGTCAGTCAGGGGCTGCTGGAAAGCGGCAAAAAGATGAGCGAAATTTTTCCGCTGTTTGTACCGATGTATAAAAAACGGGTCGATACCCGTTTTGCCGGCCGGGAGGAAATGCTGGCCGCTTTTGAGCTGCCGGCGTTTAAGGAGGCAATTGCCGAAGGCGAAAGAAAAATTGAAGGCAAGGGCAGGGTTCTGGTCCGGACTTCCGGAACCGAGCCGAAGATTCAGGTTTGGGTCTGGGGAGACGATGCAGCGCTGGCTGACGAGGTCAACGGCGAAATATCCGCAGTGCTGACGAAGGCTTCCGGGTACGAATCCGTTAAGGTTATGCCGTAAAGTTGAGGCCGGATTAAACATTTGTTTACTTTATTTGCCTAAAGTCAATATTATATAGACTTGTATCCATAGGAAAGCGAGGCTTGATTATGAACAGTATGCAAACCGGTTTTGACTGGGAAAAAAACAAACCCTATCAGATAAAAAAACGCGGCAACCTGTCTTTGCTGGCGGCGACGACGTTTAAAAACGGAAACATGGTCAGCAGCGGTTCGCGCTGTGTGTGGCCGAGCGCTTCGGAAAGCCGCGACTCCCGGATAATTTCGCGCCGTGTATGGGGTAAGACAATTTGATTAAGGGAATTTTGTCGCTGTTTACGTCGGGGGCGATACTTAACCCGATGGTGCTGCTTGGAATTTTCATCGGAATTTTCTGTTATGTGTATTTGACGGCAGAGCAGATAACGGCGTTGTTTTCGGATTATCGTTTCTATCTGCTGGGGCTTTTGATTGCCTTTGTTTATAATTTTCTTTTTAAAAAGGTATATCAGGAAGGCGGGTATAATCTGGATACGGGTGCGACGCTGCTGAACGTATTGGGATCTGCTTTCAAACTTTTTCTTTCAGGAATTTTGATGATTTCTTTTCTGTCCATGCTCAGTCTGGCCTGAATGAAAAAAACACCCGGCCGGGTGTTTTTTTTGCGGAAATTTTGCTAAACGGAGATGTCGACGTTGTGTCCGTGGGTCGGAGACGGGGAAACCGTGCGGCTGCCGTCGCCGAGCAGAATTTCAATCACTTCCTGCTGCATTTCAACGGAATTTTTAATCAGCGACATCTGCATCTGCTGAACAGACAACGCGTAAGAACTCAGAGCGCCTAATTCTGCCATTTTTCTTCTCCTTAAAACCAAGGTTCATTATAGCATAAAAAAATTAAGTTTTCATTAAAAAACTTCCTGATGCCGTTGGCAGAAAATGTTTGCCTTTCGGCGGTTTTGCCGCTAGAGTGGCAAAAAAACGGAGACAACGGCGGATGCCGACCGGTTTTGCGAAAATGTTATCTGGAATTTTGGGTAGTAAGAGGTTATATATTGGCAGAGGCGCAGAAAAGTGGCAGACATTAAACACGGATTATCGGTTCTGTTGAAGAACATTAAAATCGCACCCGAGAAACCCGGTGTGTACCGGATGCTCGGCGAGGGCGACAAGGTTCTGTACGTGGGCAAGGCCAAAAACATCAAAAAGAGAATCGTTGCCTATTCGCATATCGAAAAACTGCCGATACGTTTGCAGCGGATGGTTTCGGAAATCAGGCGGATGGAATTTATCATCGTTGAAAACGAGGCCAAGGCGCTGCTGATGGAAAACGAGCTGATTAAAAAGCTTGAGCCGCGTTACAATATTTTGCTTAAGGACGACAAGACTTTTCCGCATCTGGTAATTGACGTGCAATCAGAGTTTCCCTGTCTGCGCAAGTATCGGGGCAAGCGTCATGACAAAAGCAAATATTTCGGCCCGTTTGCCAGTGTGCTGGCGGTTAATTCCACGCTGGATACCGTGCAGAAAGCGTTTTTGCTCCGCACTTGCCGCGACAGCGTTTTCAAACACCGTGACCGTCCGTGTCTGATGTATCAGATTAAGCGCTGTTCGGCGCCCTGCGTGGGCAAAATATCGCCGGAAGACTACCGGCGGCTGGTGCGTGACGCGGTTGATTTTCTCGAAGGTAAAAACTCCAGGATTCAGGAAGAACTGTCGCAGAAAATGCAGGAAGCCAGCGAGGCGCAGAATTATGAACTGGCGATGGTGCTGCGCGACCGCATCCGCGCGCTGACCAATATTCAGCACGGCAATCAGGTGGAGTATGCCGATATCAAATCGGCTGACATTATTGCTCTGGCGCGCCGGAACGATTTGGTCTGTATTCAGGTCTTTTTTGTGCGCTCGGGGCAGAACTGCGGAAACGTGCCCTATTTCCCGAAACAGATAGAAGGTGCGGCAGACGGCGAAATTCTCGAGGCTTTTCTGAGCAGTTTCTATACGCGCCATATTCCGCCGAAAGAAATTATTCTTTCCGAAGAATTGGAAAACAAAGATTTTCTGGAAGAAGCCACCGGCGCCAGAATCAATACCTATCAAAAAGGAAACAAGGCCAAGCTGGCCGCCAATGCCAAAGAAAACGCGCTGGCGTCGATTGAGCGCAAAATTGCCGAAGAGGCGTCGGTTAAAAGCAATCTGGAAGAATTTGTGCGCATTTTCAATCTGCCGCGGATACCGCAGCGGATTGAGGTTTATGACAACTCTCATATTCAGGGCAGCTATGCCATCGGCGCGATGGTCGTGGCGACACCGGACGGATTTGACAAGAAGCAGTATCGAACCTTTAACATCAAAAATCCTGAGATTACCAATGACGATTTCGCGATGATGAAGGAAGTGCTGACCCGCCGCTTTAACCGGATGACGCCGGAAAACAAACCGGATGTCATATTGCTTGACGGCGGTCTCGGGCAGCTGCATGCGGTGCATGAGTGCCTGAAGGATTTTGACCTTTCGGGCATTGCCGTCATTGCCATTTCCAAGGGGCCGGACAGAAATGCGGGCAAGGAATTTTACCACATGCTCGGGCGCGAAAGTTTTGCGCTGCCGTTTCAGTCGCCGATAGCCTTTTATATGCAGAATCTGCGCGACGAGGCGCATCGTTTTGCCATCGGCACGCATCGCAAGAGACGTGCCAAATCTGTTTCCAAGTCGCGGCTGGACGAAGTGGAAGGAATCGGCAGCCGCCGCAAGCACGACTTGCTGAATTATTTCGGTTCGGTCGAAGAAATTTCTCAGGCTTCGATTAAAGACATTGAAAAAGTGGAGGGAATCAGCAAAAAAACGGCGGAAAAGATTTATAATTACTTCCACAAATAAAAAATCTGTCCTATGATACCTGCAAATATTTCGCTAATATATTTTTGTAAAGGATGCAAAAAGTGTACAGCTTACCGAATCTTCTGACGATTTCACGCATTGTCGTCATTCCCGTTATTTTCATGATGGTTTATATTCATGCTACGCTGTGGCAGCTGGTGGCGGCGATTTTGTTTATCGTGGCTTCGATTACCGATTATCTGGACGGCTATCTGGCGCGTTCGCGCAACGAAACCTCGGCTTTCGGCCGTTTGCTTGATCCGATTGCCGACAAGCTGCTGGTTACGTCGGCGCTGGTGGTCATTCTGGCGGTTCCGGGCATGGTTGTCTGCAAGCTGAGCTACATTCCCGTTATTGTTATCCTGTGCCGCGAAATTCTGGTTTCCGGCCTGCGCGAGTTTCTGATGGAGGTCAAGGTCGGTATGCCGGTAACACGTCTGGCCAAATGGAAAACCGGTTTTCAGATGACGGCGCTGTCGATGATGCTGCTGAAAGGTTTCTGGCTTTGGGGCGGTATCGGCGAGATTTTGCTGTGGATTGCTGGCGTGCTGACTTTTATTACCGGTTATCAATATTTTCAGAAGAGTCTGAACTACATCAAAAAAATCGAAAAGACGGCCAAGCCGGCAGCCAAGGCGGAAAAGTCGTCGGCAAAAGCCAAAAAGCCGGCCATGAAGAAGACCGCGCCGGCCAAAAAGGCATCCGGTGGGAAAACGGGTCGCAAAGCGGCTCCGAAAAAGACCACCGTCAAAAAGGCCTGAACAGACCGGACATCCGAATGGATAAGGACAAAGCACATATTTTGGTCGTTGACGACGATACCCGTTTGCGTTCGCTTCTGCAAAGGTTTTTGAGGGAAAACGGGTTTTACGTTTCGACGGCCAAAGATGCGGCAGAGGCGCGTGAACGGCTGACCGAATATAAGTTTGACCTGTTGATTGTCGACATTATGATGCCGAACGAAACGGGACTGGCTTTTTTGGAAAAATTTCGCGCCGAGAGCAATTTGCCGGTAATTATGCTGACGGCGATGGGCGAAACGGCGGATCGGATTACCGGACTTTCGGCCGGCGCGGACGATTATCTGCCCAAGCCGTTTGAGCCGTTGGAACTGGTGCTGCGGATTAAGAATATTCTCAAGCGCGCGCCGCAGGTTCGCGAGGAGGTTCGGGACAAGCTTGATTTGGGGCTCTGCGTGTACGATTTGAATAAAAAAGAGCTGCATACCAAACAGGGGCAGATTATTCACATTACGCCGGTCGAACAGGCGCTGCTCGGTGTGCTGGGGCAGAAGTCAGGACAGATTTTTACCCGTGAGAAGCTGGCGGAACTGCTGGGAGCCGGGCAAAGTCCCCGCTCCATCGATGTTCAGATTACACGCCTGCGCAAGAAAATCGAAAAGGACTCTAAAAATCCGCGTTATCTGCAAACGGTACGCGGCAAGGGATATATGCTGCTTCCCGAATAGTTTTTTGCAGGTTTCTGCGAGACAGCCAATACAAGTCATCAGACAAATGTTCTTTTGTAATTCTTTGTCAGTTAATTTTACTGGCATTTATTTTTGATTGGTTTAATATCAAAAGCAGTTTTATTATCAGGAGAAAACATATGCATTTGAAATTTCCGGAAAAGGTGGACAACGGCTTGCGTTTCCTAAAACTCAAGCTTTTGCCGAAAACCTTGTTTTTCAGAACAATGCTGCTCATTTTCATTCCGCTGATTGTGGTTCAGGTGGTTTCCATCGTGGCTTTTTTTGACGGAAGCTGGGGCAGGGTAGGCAAAAGGCTGTCGACGAATCTGACTTCGGACATGGCCTTTATGATGCAGCTGGTGGAAAAGTCACCGGACAAACTGTCTGAAATTCAGAAACTGAGCCGGTCGATTTTTGACATTGATTTGAAGTATTACGGTAACGACGAAAAGCACAAGGTCTTAAACAAGACCAGCCGCAACAGCAAGCTGGTGACCGGGTTTTTGGAAGATGCGCTGCGCCGTGAATTTCCGGAGGCCATCAGCAGCATTTACATGGGCAAGGGTGATTACAACATGGTGGTTTTCGTTGACACGGAAAACGGCCTGTTTCAGTTTTCGACGTCGTCCAAAAACATTTTCTCGACTTCGATATTCGGTTTTGTTGCCTGGATGATAGGTACGTCGCTGCTGCTGTTTCTGGTGGCGGCGCTGTTTCTGCGGATTCAGGTAAGGTCGATTGCCGAACTGGCCAGAGTGGCCGAAGATTTCGGTAAAGGAATTGACAATAAGGACTTTAAGCCTTACGGCTCGATAGAGGTTCGCCGTGCGGGAATTGCCTTTATCAAGATGAAGGAACGCATTCAGCGGCAGATCAGCGAACGCACGCAGATGCTGGCCGGCGTATCTCATGACCTCAGAACGCCGCTGACCCGGATGAAGCTGCAGACGGCGATGCTGAAAGACAGTCAGGACAAGGAAGATTTCTTAAACGACATTTCAGAAATGGAAAAGATGCTGGACGGCTATTTGTCGTTTGTCAGCGGCGAAGGCGGCGAGAAATCGACTTTTGTAGATATGAATGAGCTTATTTTGAGCATCATCAACAAGTTTCGCAATACGAAAGCGCTTATCCGCTATTCGACAAATGATCAGGTCAGCGCGATACAGGGGCGCGAGCAGGCGCTGAAACGGGCTTTGACCAATATTATTTCCAATGCTTTTGATTACGGCAAAACGGTAGCGGTCAGTCTGGAAAGCAACAACAACAAACTTGAAGTGGCGGTTGACGATGACGGTCCGGGAATTCCTGCGGACAAGCGAGAAGAGGTTTTCAAGGCCTTTTACCGTTTGGAAGGTTCGCGCAATAAAGAGACCGGCGGCGTCGGCCTGGGTCTGTCAATTGCCAAAGACATCATTACGTCACACGGGGGCAAGATTGAGCTTCTCGACAGTCCGATAGGAGGCTTGAGGGTTCTCGTCAGTATTCCCCTATAGCGGCCACGTTCGGCGTTATACTTTCAACAAGGTCTATGTCAGTCCGCGGGTCAAAATTGCCAACGACTGACAGGGGCGGAAAGGCTGAACAGGAGGTAAGTTATTATGTTTGCTTCAAAAACCCGGCGGAATTTTCGACCGGGTTTTGTTTGTTAAAGTCATTTTAACATATATATATTAGAATCCGTTCAGAAGGCAATTTTTACAGGTGAAGAGCGATGGCTGAAGATTTACAGAATCCCGATAATGTGCAGGCAGCTGCCGGCAACCCGGCGGCGGACGGTGAGGAATATGAATACGAGTATATTGAACTTGCCGAAGGAGAAGAGCTGCCGGAGGATGCGGAATATGAGTATGTTGAGGTTTCGGACGACGAGATGCCGTCGATGATACCGCCGTCGGCTGCCGTATCGACGCCTGACGTTTCCGAACCGGAAGTATCGACGCCGGAACCGATTATACCTTCCGCAGAGGAAACTGTTACCGTGCCGGTCTCTTCCGCGCCTGTTCAGCCAGTTGACGCGGTTGTGCCGCAGGCTGCCGTTTCACAACCGGCAGCGGTTCCGCCGGTGGAGGAGGCAGATTTAAACGCTTTGCTTGACAATGACGGAGAGATTGAAGAGGTTGACGCATCGACGTTGCTGGACGGCGATTACAGTGACGATTTTGCCCGGAACCTGTTTGCAGACAAGCCGTCGGAAAAAATTGAGGAAGTTTCGATTGATGACATACTCGGAGAAGACGCCGCGGCAGTACCGGCCGGAATCGGCGATGTCCGTGAGGTTTCGGCTGATGAACTGATTGCGGGTATTAGAAATAAAGAAGATGACGACGGTTCTCTGCGCCGTAATATCTGGAGTGATTTGACCGATGATGTTCCTGCCGCCGCAGAACCCGAACCGGCCGCAGAACCCGAACCGGTTGTTGAACCTGAACCGGTCGTTGAATCCGAACCGGTTGTTGAACCTGAGCCGGCCGTTGCACCCGAGCCGGTCGTTGCACCCGAGCCGGTCGTTGAACCCGAGCCGGTTGTTCCGGTTTTTGAGGAAGCTGAACCGGATGTTTATGCGCCGGTTACGAAAATTATTTCCGAACCGGAAGTTGTTGAACCGGCGGTTGAAGAAAATACGGAACAGGAGCAGGTACGGCCGGACGAAAGTGTTTCCGGAACGGAAATTTGTTCCGAAACCGTTATGGGACGTATTGTTCAGGTTGCTTACCAGTCGGTTTTGCTGACAGATGACGTTCGAACCGAGATGCTGGCTAAGGACCGGGTTGCCGATGAGAATTCCGGTCTGCAATTTTTTGAGATGCGGGGTGGCGGCCTGTTGCTGAATGTCAGCGAGGTTTCGGCTCTGGAAAACTGGCATTTGATTATCTTCAATCAGAATCTGGTTCCGGCAGAGGCCGGCGGCGTGATTGAAATCGTTCAGCCGCAGGATACCATTCGGGCGGCGACCGTTGTTAAACAAGGTACGGAAAAGCTTGAGATTTATAACGAAGAGGAATATCGCTTTGCTGATCCCGCCGATGGTTTTGTCCCGGCGCGGAAGCATTTTATTTATGGGCGGACTGGCGATGATACAGGACTGATTGTCAATGATTTTGTGAATATCGGTCTGCGGGAAAATTCCGGGAAAGTTATAACTTTTGAAAATCCGGTTTTTGGCTGGTTGAGCGGTCCGAACGGTGCGCAGATATATTTTGCCCAGCTTGGCAGACTGGCGGTTTCGTCGCCGGAGCTGGCGGCCGGCGATGACGAAAAGGCCGGACAGCATGCGGCCAAATGGTATAGCGGAAATCTTGAAGACAGGTATTTTGAGTTTTCCGGTGCGTCGCAGTCCGGCGAATTTACCGGTTCTGACGAGGTTAAAAACATTCATGTCAATGTCGGCACTTCAGCGTATGGCTGGAATGTATCTTTTGACAATGGTTTGGTGATGAGTATGCGCGATTTGCAGGAATTTGAGAGCAAACACGGCAAAATGCCTTCGCCAAACGGCGAAATCAGCCACGGCGCTTTGAAACTAAAGTTCAGCAACGTAGAAAGAATCGTAGCCTACCAGACGCCACAGTATTTTGCCTATGGGCGGCGTTAAGTTTCGTTATTTTTTAATCGGGAAAACCTGAACGTTGGCATTGACGTTCGGCGTACCGGCGGCATTTATCTGCGGTGCGGAAGCGTTGATATATTCCTGTCCGACATTGCCCGACGAACTGCCGGCAGCCGCCGAAGTCAGTTCAGGGCTGAGCGGATAGGCGTCTTTGGGCAGGCGGATAAGCATGTAACCGGTGCCGCCCCCATAAGCGGGGCCGGAAAGGCCGACGGAATAAAAGCCGCCGATATAGCCATAGTCAAGGTCTATGTAGTCAATGACGAACAGCGTTTTTATCATGGTCTGGCCGATGGATGTCATTCGGCACATATAGCCGCTGTCTTCAAGGACAATGTTGTTGACGTTCTTGACATAAAGCAGCGATTTGGCCGGTTTGCAATCCGGCGTCTGTCCGTTGTAAGTGACGTTATAATTCAGAATCAGGTTAAGCGAACGGTTGCCCTTGGCAATGGAAACGTCGGTAATTTTGACCGAATCAATGTACATGTAAGCAGGCGTAATCCCGACGGTAATAGGCAACGAAACGAAAGTTTCGGTACAGGCGTGCGTGCCTGCGTCGGCCTGGCAGACAAGAGCCTTTTTGCGGTTGTTGTTGTCAAGCAGGTGCAGCAGGCTGTTGTAGATGTATTCGCGGGACATCGACAGTTTGGCCGGTGCGCATTGTTTGGTGCGGCAGACGACGACCGAAGAAGGCATGCGCAGGGGTGCTGGCTCACGGACGGAGGCGCTTTTGAACGGATTGTTCAGAACGTCCTGCACGCTGCGGTTCCAGAATTCGCAGCCGCCGAGGGCTGCCGTCATAACGGCCAGCGCAAAAACTCTATGAAAAATGTTCGACACTTTGAGTTATCCTCTATATACCTGACTTTAAACTTTTAGCCTATCATAAGGCAAAGCATTGAGAATAACAAACCTTTTAATGCTGTTATCCAAACTTTTTCACAATTTTCTAGCGGGTTTCGACGGTTTCGAGCGTCCCGGTTTCGATTGAAAAGTACCAGCCGTGCAGGCGGAGTTTTCCGGCGGCAAGTTTTTCTTTTACAAAAGGAAAGGTTTCGAGGTTGTGCAGCGATATGCCGATGGCGGCCTTTTCGCAGAAAGCGCAGCTTTCTTCATGATCAAGATGGCGGTGGGCGGCCTCGAATTTGGCGTCTTCGACGATATAGATCCAGTTGTCGATAAACGTATGGTCGTTCTCGCGGTCGTCAACCAGGGCTCTGATGCCGCCACAGTGCGAGTGGCCGAGAATGACGATATCTTCGACCTGCAAATGATTGACTGCATACTCAATGGCGGCGGAAGTGCCGTGACAGCTGCTCAGGTCATGTTCGTAGGGCGGGACGATGTTGGCAACATTGCGGATAACGAAAAGGTCGCCCGGTTCGGCGCCGAGAATTATCGAAGGGTCGACCCGGGAGTCACTGCAGGCGATGACCAGAACCTTGGGCGACTGTCCTTCCTGATGAAGCCTGCGATAAAGTTCGGGGTTGTCGACAAAATATTTTTGGCGGAAAGAGCGGTGTCCGGCGAGCAGGCGGCTGATTTCGGTCATTTGTCAAATCTCCTGTTGATTAAATCCGCAGAAATTATATAGTTGAATCCGATATTGTAAAGACGAAACGGGAGAATGTGAAGAATGAGATTTGCGGTTATGTTCTTTCTGGCCTTTTTCAGCGCGGTTCCGGCCTATGCGGACGGCGATGTCTATGTCGTGGACGGCGACAGCCTTAAACTCGGGGAGCAGAACGTGCGTCTGGCGCATATTGATGCGCCGGAATATTATCAGACCTGCAAACGGGCCGACAAGAGCACCTACAACTGCGGCATCAAGGCCCGTGAAAAGCTCGAAAGCCTGCTTAAGCTCGGCAAACTCAGCTGCAAAACGGTCGGCAGGGACATATATAACCGCGACATGAGCGAATGTTTTGCCGGCCGGACGAACATTAATCTGGAAATGGTGCGCAGCGGCTGGGCTGTGGCGTATAAAAGCAGGGATGCCGCCTATCTGGAGGCGCAGGTCGATGCAAAACGCGCCAAACTCGGAATATGGCAGGGTAAATATATGAAGCCCGAGCTGTATCGGATTTTGTTTAAATAGGGATTATGCGCATTAAAGTTAACTTTTTATATAGATTCTTATTGACAGCAGGAAAAAGTTATGTATATTGCAAACAACGATTTATGTAACGAAATAATCAAAAATTAGGTGAATTGAAATGTACGCAGTAATTAAAACAGGCGGAAAACAGTACAAAGTTGCCTCCGGCGACGTTGTTAAGCTGGAGAAAATCGCCGGTGAAGAAGGTAAGGAAGTAATTTTCAACGAAGTTCTGGCTTTGGACGACACCGTCGGCACGCCGCTGGTTTCTGGCGCTTCGGTTAAGGCTACCGTCTTGAAACAGGCCCGTGACGCGAAAGTTATCGTCTTCAAGAAAAAAAGAAGACAGAATTATCGTCGCAAAAACGGTCACAGACAGAGTATTACAATTGTTAAAATTACTGACATTATCGGTAAGTAATAAGAAGTTTAGGAGAAATTAGTCATGGCACACAAGAAGTCAGGTGGTAGTTCGAATAACGGACGCGACTCAGAAGGCCGCCGCTTAGGTCTGAAGAAGTCCGGCGGACAGGCTGTTATTCCGGGCAACATCATCATCCGTCAGCGCGGCACCAAGTATCATCCGGGCGAGAATGTCGGCATGGGCAAAGACCATACCATTTTTGCCTTGGTTGAAGGCAAGGTCGTATTTACGAAAAAAGCCGACGACAAAACTTTTGTTTCGGTTGTTGCCGAATAGGCCTAAAGCCGAAAAGTTTCAGGCGGAGGGGGTGTTTTGCATCCCCTCCGTTTTTATCTAAAGGCAAGGTGGAATTCCGAAAGCGAATGCTTAAATAAAGTTTGGCAGCGCTTTAACGACAGAGAGAAGACAATGAAGTTTTTGGATCAGGCAAAAATATATGTGAAATCCGGCGACGGCGGCGCAGGCTGCGTTTCTTTCCGCCGCGAGAAGTATATTGAGTTCGGCGGCCCGAATGGCGGTGACGGAGGCAAAGGCGGTAGCGTTTATTTTGAAGCGGTTGAGAATTTGAATACGCTGATCGACTTTCGCTATAACCAGCACTTTAAGGCGCCGCGCGGTCAGCATGGCATGGGTTCGGACAAGACCGGAGCCAAAGGCGACGACATTATCATCAAGGTTCCAGTCGGGACGGAGATCGTTGCCGATGACGGCGAAACGGTAATTGTCGACATGATTAAGCCCGGTCAGCTTTATATGATTGCCAAAGGCGGCGACGGCGGCCGCGGCAATGCGCAGTTCAAGACGGCGGTCAATCAGGCGCCGCGTTATGCCGAACCGGGCTGGCCGGGTGAAGAACGCTGGGTCTGGCTGCGGTTGAAAGTGATTGCAGACGTCGGGCTTATCGGCATGCCGAATGCGGGAAAATCGACCTTTTTGTCGGTTGTGACCAAGGCGCGACCGAAGATTGCCGATTATCCGTTTACAACGCTGCATCCAAATTTGGGCGTGGCCTGGGTCAACAACTACGAAATGGTTTTGGCCGATATTCCGGGGCTGATTGAAGGAGCGCACGAAGGTGTCGGCCTTGGCGATCGTTTTCTGCGTCATGTCGAACGTTGTGCCGCTTTTCTGCACTTGGTTGACGCGACTGAGGACGACGTAGCCAAAACATATAAGGCCATTCGGCGCGAACTGGAACTTTATAAGAAAGATTTGAGCAAGAAGCCCGAAGTGGTTGTGTTGAATAAAATTGATGCGCTGGACGAAAAGGAAATCGCAAAAAAAGTCAAGGCGCTTGAAGAAGCCTGCGGTCGGAAGGTCTTTCCGATTTCGGCCATTGCAAAACAGGGACTTTTTGATTGCCTTAACGAGGTAAGCAGGTATATTACAAGAGAGAGGCGGGCCAAGGCCGAGGAAGACGAAAAAATCAATGTCGTCGAGGAAGTGAAAAAAGTTTGGTCGCCGCTGGATTAACAGGAGTAAGAATATTGGCAAAAGCAGCTAAGAAAGTTGAGATGAACGCAGAAGACAAGGTTTTGGAAATTATTACCCAAACGCTGGACGAAAACAAGGCCGAAGACGTGGTGGTAATCGATTTGCGCGGCAAGACTTCTATTGCCAACCAGATGGTGGTTGCCAGCGGCACGTCGCAGCGCCATGTGGCGTCGCTGGCCGAAAAGGTTCAGGAAAATCTTAAGGCTGCCGGATTTAAATCGACGGTTGAAGGCGAGGAAAAGGCGGATTGGGTTCTCATAGACGCTTTTGACGTTATCGTACATATTTTTAAGCCGGAAGTCAGAGAGTTTTACAGTATTGAAAAAATGTGGCAGTCGGTTAAAAGCCGTTCGTAAACTGTAAGGTAAAAATTTTTACTAAAGTAAAAGCGGTTCCGGTTAAGGAGCCGCTTTTGCTGTTTGTTTAGCCAATTCTCAAAACGCTGCCCAGTTCAAGATTGCGGTTTTGCCAGTTGCGAATGTCGTTTATGACGAGGCTGGCATTGTCGCCGGCGGCATATTCCGCGAGGAGCAGACGCTTCTCCTTTCTTTCCAGCAGCAGTTCCAACGGCTGCAGAATTAAATTTTCCGTCGTCCGGTAATTGAGGACAATCAAAGAGGGGACGTCGCCGTTTTCGTATTTTTCATCCAGTATGACAGAGGCTTTGCAGCGCCTGTAATACTGGTATTGGCGGGTCAGAGCCAGAAATATCCGGTTGCCGCCGACCGGTGCAAAGTAGAAAAAGCGGTTGTGACGCCAGCACCAAGCGACGGTATTGTTGCCGCGGGGGTGTAATGCCTTCATGTTGTAATGGGCAATCTGCGCCATGTAAATTTTCCGGCCGGTCAGATTATGCAGCGTGCGGGCAAATTCTTCGGCAGAAAAGAACAGGTTTTTTCTTTTGTCCTGATAGATAAGGATGCCGTCGGGCGTTTTTTCCTTATTCAGCGGATTCAGCCAGAGATAATTTTTCTCCAGACAGAAGGTTTTGAGTCTTTTTAAAAGTGTTTTCATAACAATAAGTTTTTAAAATACCGGTTTGAAGTACAATGCCGAGGCCATAATCAGTACAGCGATGACAATGGCTGCAATATACCAGCCGAAATTTGTTTCAGCGTTAAGTTCTTCGTCACAAGACGACTGCGGAGCAGGGCTTTGCGGAGACATTTCGTCGGGAGCCTTGCCAGTTGTCTGTTCAAGCCTTTGGGAATTTTTTGTTTTCATTTTTCAAATGTATTTTTAGTGAGACATATACGTAGAGAATATTTAATAAAATAAAACAAAGCCAATATGCGCGGTTTTTGTCTAAATGTCAATGCCGGTTGACAATGTTGGGCAGATGTATTTTACTGTAAGTGTTTTTGAGGAAAGAAAAGAGATGAAAGCAACGGTTTTAGCCATTGGCAAATGTAAGAAAAATTCTCCGGAGGCGATGATTATCGACGAATATGTCAAGCGTTCCGGCTGGGATGTGGTTTTCAAGGAAAAGGACAATACGTCTCAGGAAGAGGAGGCAAAGTTTTTGCAGGCAAATATTTCGCCGGGGGCAAAAGTCATTGTTTTGGACGAACGCGGCGAGAATATGAAAAGCCTTGCGCTGGCGGCCAAAATTGAAAGCTGGATGTTGAACGGCTGTTCGGAAGTCTGCTTTCTTATCGGTGGTGCGGATGGTCATCTCCAATCGATCCGGGATCGGGCGGATTTGCTGCTCTCTTTCGGAAAGCTCACGTTGCCGCATATGCTGATGAGGGCTGTTTTAACCGAACAGATTTATCGGGTACAGACAATTATTAATCATCATCCGTATCATCGTGAATGAGAATAATCAATCGAAAAAGCATCGTTCATTTAGCGGCTGAGAAACAGTAAAAAATTTGTGTCTAGCCCCTCTTTTGAGGGGCATTTAATTTGCCAAAAAAAAATTATGTGGTTCTATTAATGGTAGACAGAAAAAAATGTAGTTTCATTAATAGTTGAC
>FR885484.1:0-5786 GCA_000436375.1 Azospirillum sp. CAG:239
GTTTCCTCAGTCAAGTACTTTCTCTGTCATGTTCGGCCTTGAGCCGGACATCCAACCGTAGGCGTCACGCTGAGCGTGTGACCCGAATATCCAAGAAATAGATGCCCGGGTTAAACCCGAGCATGACGGAAATGCTTAATCGGACTTGATCCGGCAATCTAAAAGAGATGTCCGGCTCAAGGCCGAACATGACAAAGAAAAAAAGCCCTCTCTTTTGAGAGGGCTTTTGCTTATTTGCTTTCTTTGTCGGCCGGTTTGGCTTTGGCTGTCTTCGCCGCCGGTTTCCTGACGGCGGTTTTCTTTTTGGCCGCCGGTTTTTTTACTGTGGCTTTGGCTTCAGCCTTGGCCGGTACCGCCGGTTTTTCGGTTTCGCTTTTAGCCGCAGGCTTTTTCTTGCCCGGCGCTTTTTTTGCGGACGCCTTTTTTACCGGTGCGGCTTTAATCTTTGCCGGCGCGGCATCTTCCTGCCGAACTTCAGCCTTGGCCGCTGCCGTTTTTCCGGTCGGAACATATTTGACGACGAACCAGATCAGCGCGCCGAGCATAACCGCCAGAAACAGCAGCGTGCTGCTGACTCCGAGCCAGCCCAGCGGAATGAACAGAATGTAAGCGGCAGTCAGAACGACGGCGCTCAGCCGCATTCTGCTGTCAAAAGCCATGTCGCGGCGTGCCAGTTTGGCGATAACCTGCGTGCAAAGGGCATAAAACATGGTCAGAATCAGATACAGCACAAACAGGATGACAATGCCGGCAATGCCGCCGATAACCGCCGACCAGTTCAGCCAGCTTTTGAAGACGTCGGTATAATCGCCTTTGGGGATATAGTTGTCGCCCTCAATCTTAATGACTTTGACCTGGTTTCTGTTAACCGTGTAAATGTTGGTGCGGGTAACGTAAACGCCCTGCGGCAGCAGGCTGGCGTCCAGATTGGTAACGCGCGTGTCCAGAACCAGCGGCAGCGCCAGCGGCGTGTCTCTGCCTTCAATCCGTATCTGCGCCATTTTGAACGTGTTGAGCGGTTCGACGATTTGGCCGTTAACAACCTTAACCGGCAGCATCTGGTCGGCAATTTCCTGCGCATAGGGAACGTAAGCCGCGCCCTGAACCCTGATGACAATGGCAAAAATCAAGGCCATTAAAACCGACAGGCCGGCCAGAAACTTCATGCCCAGGCCTTGGCCGTTAAGGATATAACTGGTAATTTTTTTCATTTTTAACCCCGTTTTCAAATTGTTACTGATGTCTTTTTATAACCTTTTTCGGTAAATGTAAATTTATTTTTCTTGCCGGACGGGAAGATAGATTTTTTCCCAGCCCGAATTGTGCGTTGCGCCCTCAACGCGCACGACCGGATGCTTTCCGCCGACAAAGTCTTCAATCAGCGCCGCCGGCATGACCTTGTCGTCGCTCCCGGCATAATGAATTTGCGGAATTTCCAGATATTGCCGGCGGTAGCTTTCCAGGCTGAGCGATTCGTTGATTGGGGGCAGGCCGTGATATGTTGTCCAGGCCAGCGGATCCAGATTTCCGGCGATGGTTACCAGCTTTTTGACCCGGAGGCCGGGTTTGGCGGCGCTGATGAGTCCCGCCACCTGTGCGCCGCCCGAAAAGCCGACGAGAATAACCTCATGGCCTCCGGCCGTCTGCCGGACCGCGTCATATTCGGCATTAATCGCTTCCGGTGCAAAGCGCGCCGTGGTCCAATGCCGTTTGGCGCAAATCGGGCTCATTATGTACTGGCAGGGGCGCGCCAGATAGATGACGTTCGGCGACGGGTCGCCGAAGGCCAGTTCTCGCAGCATGGTTCCCTGCGGCGTCGGATCTGCGGTCGGGCGGCCGCGGCTATCAAAAGCATGGCCGTCCCCCTCGATATAAAACTTGTAAACGCCGTCCGGTTCGCTGATTTTCTGCCATGACGCCAGTTTGAAGTCGCGTGTTTCGATTTCCTTATATGCAAAATCGTCCGGAACCTTTATGCCCGAACAACCGGCCGACAGCAGCCCGAAAAGCGCGGCGATAAATTTGTGCATGTCTTTTCTCCGTTGTTTGTTTTCAATATATACCGGAAACGCCGCCTGCCAAATATTTTTTTACCCGTCTGGAAATTTTACCGCGCGTGATTAGATATTAGACGATTATAAAACCCGTTTGCAAAGGAGAACGATTATGGCTGCATCAAAAATACAACCGAATATGGGCATCTGGCATCTGATTGCCGGCATTGTCATTGCCGTGCTCGGCGTCTATGTCTGGTTTAATCCGGCGGCCACCCTGCTGGGGCTGGCGCTTTATCTTGGCATTATTTTCATTGTCGTCGGCGCCGGCTATTTTATGCTGTCTTTTTCCAACCGTTCCGGCTGGTACCTGACGGTAGGCATTCTTGACATGCTGGTCGGCGTTATCTTCGTCGGCAATCTCGGCCTGACCGCCGCCACCCTGCCGATTGTGCTGGCACTGTGGTTTCTGGCCATCGGCGTCATGCAGATTGTTGCGTCTTTCAGCCTGCGCCGCGAGGGATATTCCTGGGGCTGGTCGCTGCTGGCCGGCGTTTTGGGCGTGCTGTTTGCCTTCCTTATTCTGGCTTATCCGGCCATCGGTGCCGTTACCATTACCGCGCTGGTCGGCGCATATTTCTTCATGTATGGCGTTATTGAAATCGGCGAATACGTTTCCAACCGCCGTCTGATGCCGGCCGAGGCCGACATTTAGTTTTGTTTCCGCGTCCGGGCGGCTTTTGCTGCCCGGACGTTTTTTTCACAGGAGAAAATAATGGCGAATGAAAACAACAAAATCGGCTTGATTCCGGCAACGCTGATGGTTGCCGGCAATATGATGGGCTCCGGCGTATTTATGCTTCCTGCCAATCTGGCCGCCATCGGCAGCATTGCCATTTTCGGCTGGCTGATAACCATTGTCGGCGCTGTGGCTCTGGGGCTGGTGTTTTCCAAACTGACGCAGATTTATACCGCTGCCGGCGGTCCGTATGCCTATTCGCGCAAGGCTTTCGGCGATTATATGGGGTATCAGACCAATCTGGTCTACTGGCTGGCGAACGTTGTCGGCAACGTCGGGCTGGCGGTGGCCGGTCTCGGTTATCTTACCACCTTTTTCCCCTCGCTGAAAGATCCGCTGATTATGGCTTTGGCGCAGATAGGCGTTATCTGGTTCTTCACTTATGCCAACATTCTCGGGCCGAATATCGTCGGGCGCATTCAGGGAATGACGACCACGGTTGCCCTGCTGCCGATTGTCGGCATGGCGGTTTTCGGCTGGTTCTGGTTCAGCCGCGATACTTATATGGCCGGCTGGAACGTTACCGGCGAGAGCAATCTGACCGCTTTGGGCATGACGCTTAATTTTACGCTATGGGCTTTTATCGGCGTTGAAAGCGCCTCGGTTTCGACGGCCGTTGTCAAAGATCCGGCGCGCAACGTGCCGATTGCGACCGTGGTCGGCGTGCTGTTGGCGGCCGTCTGCTATATTCTGAGTTCGTCGGCGATAATGGGCATCATTCCCAATAAGGAACTGATTGCTTCTTCCGCGCCTTTCTCCGACGCCGTTTCCATGGCGCTGGGGCCGGTGGCCGGCAACATCGTCGCTCTCTGCGCGGCAATCGGCTGCCTGGGTTCGCTGGGCGGCTGGACGCTGCTTGTCGGACAAACGGCCAAGGCTGCCGCCGATGACGGCCTGTTCGGCAATGTTTTCGCCCGCGTCAACTGCCGCGGCGTGCCTTCGGCGGGACTGGCCATCGTTGCCGGCATCATGACCCTGCAGGTTCTGGCTACCATGTCGCCGACCGCTTCCGAGCAGTTCGGCAAAATCGCCTCGATTGCCGTCATCATGACGTTGCTGCCGTATATCTACTCTTCGGTGGCGATTAAGATTATCGGCCGGGACAAAATGAGCCGCGGCGAAAATGTTTTTTACACCTTTGTCGGACTGATTGCCGCCTTTTACAGCATGGCGGCCATGATTGGTTCCGATCCGAGCCAGACGCGCTGGGCGCTGATGTTTGTCATATCCACCGTTATTTTTTACGAACTGGCGGTCAGCCGCAAGCTCGACATTAAGGAAAACCACATCAAACCGGGCGGCTGTGTGCCTTTCTGGGTACGCTGGCTGGTTCTGATTGTTACGATTCTGGCGCTGGTCGCCATGTTCTGGATTTCCGTCGGCCGCTATCATACCTCGTCGCTGCATACCCGCGGCCATGTTCAGATAATCAACGATATTGAAAACCTGTAGGAAAGGGAAGAAAAATGGAAATGAACAATCCTTTTAGAATAAAGGCGCTGGTCGTCTACGACGGCATTGACGAGGAAAATGCCACGGCCAGGGCGCTGCGTGCGCTCAAACAAGACTTGGAGGAAAGCGACGTTGTGGTCGAGGTTTCGCAGTGTATCTGCGACGCCGAACTCATCGTCACCGCAGACCCGACCGTACAGTGCGTTCTGGTCTATCTGGACGGTGCCGACGACGAAAAACACCGCCGCATTCAGCATTTTCTGGAACTTCTGCGCAGCCGTAACCGCGATATGCCCGTGTTTCTGATGTCAAACCGCACCAAGGCTTCCGAGATTCCGGCTGCCATTCTCGACAAGGTCAACGACTTTATCTGGATTCTGGAAGATACGTCGGATTTCATCAGCGGGCGTATTCTCGCCGCTGTTCAGCGTTACCGTGAGTTTATCCTGCCGCCGATGTTTAAGGCGCTGGCCGAATTTTCCGACGTTTACGAATACTCTTGGCACACGCCGGGGCATACCGGAGGCACCGCTTTTCTGAAATCGCCGGTCGGCCGGGCGTTTTTCAACTTTTTCAAGGAACCGGTTTTCCGTTCCGATCTGTCGATATCGGTTGGCGAACTCGGTTCATTGCTTGACCATTCCGGTCCTATCGGCGAGAGCGAGAAGTATACCGCCCGTATTTTCGGCGCCGACCGCACTTACCATGTTACCAACGGTTCGTCGACGTCAAACCGGGTTATTCTCATGGCCAGCGTCGTCCGCAATCAGGTGGCGCTCTGCGACCGCAACTGTCACAAGTCGGTTGAACAGGCGATTACCATGTCCGGCGCCATTCCGGCTTACCTGATTCCGTCCCGCAACCGCTACGGCATCATCGGCCCGATTCATCCCGCGCGGATGACTAGGGAGGCCGTGCAGAAAACCGTTGCCGACAATGCTTTGATCCGCGAGGGGATAGACCCGCAGCCGGTTCATGCCATTGTTACCAACTCGACTTATGACGGTTTGTGCTACAATGTCCGCCGGATTAAGGAACTGCTCGGCGAAAGCGTCGACCGGCTGCATTTTGACGAAGCCTGGTATGGTTATGCGCGGTTCAACCCGCTTTATGCCGAACGCTTTGCCATGTACGGCGACCCGAAGGATTATGACCGCGGCGGCCCTTCTGTCTTTGCCACTCAGTCGACCCATAAGCTGCTGGCCGCTTTTTCGCAGGCGTCGATGATTCATGTTCGCGACGGCCGCCGCCCGATAGAGCATAAGCGCTTTAACGAAGCGTTCATGATGCACGCCTCGACGTCGCCGTTCTATCCGATTATCGCCTCCAACGACATCAGCGCCGCCATGATGTCGGAAGAGGGCGAAGCGCTGACCGAAGACGCGATTAAGGAAGCCGTCGCTTTCCGCAAGACGGTTGCCCGCCTGCATTGCGAAGCCATGGAGAAAGGCGGCTGGTTCTTCAGCGTCTGGCAGCCGGATTTTGTAACCGATAAGCAAAGCGGCAAACGGATTCCTTTCTGCCGCGCTTCGGAAGAGCAG
>FR885484.1:5824-17590 GCA_000436375.1 Azospirillum sp. CAG:239
GAAGAGCAGCTTTCGACCGATCCTGAATGCTGGGTTCTGCATCCGAACGAAGAATGGCACGGTTTCGGCGATATTGAAGATGGCTGGTGCATGCTTGACCCGATAAAGGTTTCCGTCATTACGCCCGGCGTCAATGCCGACGGCAGCCTGGCCGATTGGGGAATTCCGGCCTCGGTGCTGACCTCTTATCTGGACAATAAGGGTATTATTGTCGAAAAGACCACCGATTTTACGATTCTGTTCCTGTTTTCGATGGGCGTTACCAAAGGCAAATGGGGCACGCTGCTGAACGCGTTGTTTGAGTTCAAAAGGGATTATGACCGCAATACGCCGCTGGAACGCGTCATTCCCGGTCTGGCGGCCGAACATCCGGAACGCTATGCAGGCATGGGGCTGAAGGATTTGGCCGGCGAAATGTTCAAGGCTATGTCCGAATTGGGAACTACCCGCGCTTTGTCCGAAGCCTTCTCTGTCTTGCCGCATCCGGATATGGCTCCGGTAGACGCTTACGAGCGTCTGGTTAAAGATGACGTTGAATCTCTGACTCTTGAGCAGATGGCGGATCATACCGTGGCAACCGGCGTTGTGCCTTATCCGCCCGGAATTCCGCTGTTGATGCCGGGCGAAAATGCCGGCCCGGCCGACGGACCGCTGTTGGGCTATCTGAAGGCATTACAGGCCTTTGACCGGAAGTTTCCCGGTTTTGCCCATGACACGCACGGCGTTGAAGTTGACGCGGAAGGAAATTATACGATTATGTGCATTAAAAAATAAACGAAAACACCCCGGATTTTTCCGGGGTGTTGTACTGTCAAAAAAAAACATCCCGGCTTTACCGGGATGTTTTTTTAACGGCGCTGGCCGCTGTCGTCGAAATGTCCGGTATGGAAATAATGGCTGTCGTGCGTGTCTTCGTGCATCAGATGACAGGCGGCGATGACGGCAATGGCGGCAATAATCAAAACTTTTTTCATTTCTTTCTCCTCAAAATTATAAGACAAGTATACTCCGTTTTTATGGCGGCACAAACCGAAAGCGCGATTATTGCACAGAATATCAGGGCTGGGTTTCCGGCGCGGAAGATATGAAATGGATAACCCTTTGCGGATAGGGGATGTTGATGTTGTTTTCACGGAAGCGTTCGACGATTTTCTCCCTGATGCGGAAAGAAATGCCGGCGCCGCTGTAAACGTTGGCCGTATAGCAGTTGAGCTGGAAATTGAGGCTGTTGTCGCCCAGATCCGTAAACTGCAGGGACGGCGGCGGCGAACTGAGGACTTCCGGATCTTCGCCGGCTATTTCAAGCAAAATGGCCTTGACCTTGTTGATGTCGCTGTTGTAGTCGACCCCGACCTTGATTTCCACCCGGCCCATCTGGTCGCTGTAGGTTTTGTTAATCAGACTGTTAGCCAGTATTGAGGCGTTGGGGACGATGACATTGGACTTGTTCCAGGTTTCAAGTTCGGTCGAACGCATGTTAATGCTTTTGACGATGCCTTCCTGGCCGTCGATGATAACCCAGTCGCCGACCTTAATCTGCCGTTCAAACAGAATGGTCAGACCGGCGACCAGACTGCTGACCATGTTCTGCAGGCCGAGACCGGCGCCGAATGACAGGGCGCCGGCAATAATCGCAATGCTGCTTATGCTTCCGCCCATAACCGCAAAACCGACAATCAGCGAAATGATAATGCCGAAAAAGCCAATGCCCGAGATGACCGAGTTTTTAACGCCGGGATCCCAGTCAATCTGGCTCAGGCTGCCGTTTTGAAAACTTCCCTTAAGCATTTTGAACAGAAAGGACGATACGAAAAAGCTGATAATGCCGAGCAGAATGGAGGTAATTGAAATATGCAGGCTGCCGATGTTGAAGCCGACCAGAAAGTTGCGGACCTTGTTCAACATGATGTCGACTGACACGCCCCAGACGGCCAGCAGGGTCAGAATGGCCATAATGCCAAGAATGGGCTTGAGAATCAGCGCAAACCAGAAGTTTGCCTTTACCAGTTTTCGCGGATTGATGCGCAGCGTCCGGCTCCAGAATTTCAGCCGCATCAACTGACGGAAGATAACCCTCAGCAGCCGATCGAGAATGTAAAATACGGCAATGACAACGCCCGATATGATGAAACGGTTGATGGCAAATTCCGAAAGCCGTATATAACCAAACAGCGACACCGCAAAGGAAACCGCCATGAATACGGTAACCGCCAGACTTATTTTGGCCGGCGTGCTCAGCTCCTTGTATTCTTCCTCATCCTTGCCGGCGTTTTCCTTTCCGGCCGCTTCGGCGGTGGCGGCGTTTTTGGCATTTTCTTCCGGCGTGCCGTCAAACAGAAACTTGTTGGCAACCAAAACGACGCAGAAGGCTTTGACCGCATTGGCAAAAATCTTGAGAGAATACAGCACTTCCGGGTTTACGTTCATTTCGGCGGCCAGCGATTGAAAAAAGCTGACGATGCAGATGGCCGCGGCCGAGAAAATCAGCGCCTTGCTGCTGGCCTGCGCCCGGTCGTTGCTGACCTCGATAATCCGCCATTTGCCGTTTGCCGGTGTCAGCAAAATGCGAACCAGCGCTTGCGTCAGGAAAAAATAAAGCAGGTACAGCGCCGCCGTGTAAAGCATGGTTCCGAAGTTGCTTTTGTTGATAATGGCACCGTTTTTAATCCAGAACATGAACGTTCCGATAATTGCGGCGGGAATCAGCCCGCGGGCCAAAAACATCCACAGTGCGGCTCGCACTTTCTGCGTATAGTCCGGGTTGGCAATCGCCTCGCGGTAACCGAGCCTGGTCTTGATAAAATGGCGCAGATATGCGGCGGCAAAGGTTGCGGCGATAATGTAAAACAGCGCGTAGACAATGTTGTCGTCAGCGGTTGCCATGTCGGCGGCAGGCAGCTGGCGGTACCAGTCGAGCGGCGATTTTATCAGTTCGAAGGTAAATTTGGCAAAGCTGACCAGTGAGGTCCAAAACTCCTGTGGATGGAAAATGGAGCTTTGCTTGGCAAAAATGCGCGTGAACAAATCTTGGTTGCGGACTTTCAATATCAGCCCGTTTAAATCGTCGATTTTGGTTTTTGCCAGTTTTGCCTGGGCGATTGAGGTTTTATAAGCGTCGGCCTGTTTGTTAAGCTCTTTGCGCTGCTTGGCTATTTCCGCCGGTTCGTTGCCGTCGTCCGGGACTTCGCCGAGAGCGGCGATTTTTTTCTGAACGCTGCCGAGGTCATTGTTGAGCAGCGGCAGGTTTTGATTAAGCTTGTCCTGCAAGTCGTTGATTTTGTCAAGCATGTCCCCGGTGGCGCCGGGTCCGATTTTGCCCGAGTTCAGCTCGGCGGTCATCTTGTCCAGCTGTTTGTTGACGGCACCGTAATCGACGTTTTCATTGTCGGCGGACGGTGTTTGCGTCTGCGCGGCCGCGGCTGCGGCGGCAAACAAAACGAAAAAAATGGCGGCTAAAAGTTTTTTCATCATCAATCCTTTGCTTTTTTGGGCTTATATAATCACGGGAAAGGCCGTTAAAAGTGTTGCCGGAAGAATTTTATTGCACTACACTCGGACAAAAAGGAAAGGAGAACAGATGAAAGTATTAATGATAAACGGCAGTCCGCGTCCGCGCGGCTGCACTTTTACGGCGCTTTCCGTCGTTGCCGAAGCGTTGAACCGAGAAGGGGTCGAAACCGAAATTGTCCAGAGCGGTGCCGGCGCGCTGCGCGATTGCATAGGCTGCCGCAAATGCCGCGAAAACGGCGACAGTCGTTGTATTTTTAACGACGATGTCGTAAACGGGATTATTGCCAAAGCCGAGCAGGCCGACGGTTTTGTTTTCGGTTCTCCGGTTTATTACGCGCACCCGAGCGGTCGGATCCTGTCGCTTCTGGATCGGCTGTTTTATGCCGGTTCCGAAGCGTTCATGAACAAGCCCGGCGCTGCGGTGGTTTCTGCCCGGCGGGCGGGAACGACGGCTTCGCTGGACGTCCTGAACAAATATTTTACCATCAGCAGAATGCCGGTGGTTTCTTCCCGTTATTGGAATATGGTGCACGGACAGACGCCGGAAGACGTCATGCAGGATGCCGAAGGGTTGCAGGTAATGGAACTGTTGGGCAGGAACATGGCGTGGCTGCTGAAATGTATCGCCGCCGGAAAACAGGCGGGCATTCTGCCGCCGCAGCTGGATAATCCGGTCATGACCAATTTTATCCGCCGTTAATAAAGAAAGCCTCCCGTCGGTTGCGGGAGGCTTTCTTTTTAGCCGTTTGGTCGATTTTCTCGCGAATGCGTTTCTTTTGAATACAGATGATGCGGCGTTTCGATTTCTTCTTTTTCGACAAATTCGGCCTTTTCGACTTCCTCGTCGTTATCGGAAAAAGCGTTGCTGACTTTCTGGGCGCCGTTTTTGGTTGCTTCCCAGGCGTCGCTGCTCACTTCTTTGGTCTTGTCCCAGGCTTTGCCCGAAAACTCTTTGGTGGCTTCCCAGGCTTCGCCGGCGGTGTCTTTGGTCTTTTCCCACAGGCTGTCGCTGTCTTTTTCAAAATTGTCTGACATTTCTTTTCTCCTTTTTTGGTGTTACCCCCGGAAAATAGTTGTTTTCGCGCCGCTTTCAATCAAGACTTTGTATTAAGGTATGTTTTTTTCATGTCCTAAGGTTTTATTCTGCAGTTTTAAAATTATATAGAACGCAGGACATTGTAACGGGAAGCAGAACATGAAAAAACTTGTAGTCATCCTGTGCGGAGTGATATGGGCTTCGGAAGCCGTCGCCGTTACCCAGATAATTCCGGCCGGGGAAGATGTCAGCGGCGGTGACGTGCACACTGTTGTCACGCAGCAGGTTTATGGTACGACCAGAAATTTTACCGTTTCCGGCAATCAGCAGATTATGTCCGGCGGCAAGTCGTACAACAGCGTCATATATCCCTACGGGCAGCAGAATGTTGAAGCCGGTGGCGTGTCTTATAATACGAATGTTACGTATGACGCCTTGCAGAATGTCAACGGCACGGCCTATTCGTCAACCGTTGCCACCCGCGGTACCATAGATGTCAACAGCGGCGGTTATGCGCAGGATACCGTCGTCAACGGAGGCATTTTTATCGTTTCTCGCGGCGGCAATGTAAAGGGAACGGTATTGCGCGGCGGCCGTGAGAATGTTTCCGGTACCGATGAAGATGCGACCATAATCGGCGGCTTGCAGGAAATTTTGTCCGGCGGGGTTTCCGAACGGGCGCAAATTACCGGCGGCCGGCAGCAGGTGGATGACGGCGGCACCAGTGTCGGCGCCGTCGTTTCCGGCCGCGGCAGACAGGAAGTTTCGGGAACGATGCGGCAGACTGTTGTCAAAAGCGGCGGCATTATTGACATTATCGACAACGGCGTTGCCGAACAGACACTGCTTGACGGCGGCGAGATGAATGTCGATTCCGGAGCCGTATCCCGCAATACGACAATCAGTTCGGGTACGCAGAGCGTTTACGGAACCGACACGGACAGCACGATAAACGGCGGCGTGCAGCAAATTGAGAGCGGCGGCGTCGCTTCGGGAGCCATAGTCAGAAACGGAGGGGTGCAAAGCGTTTTTTCGGGAGGCGAAGCGGAGAATACCGTCGTTGAACGCAACGGCTGGCTGTTCTTGTTTGCCGGCGGAACCCTGTCGGGAAAAACCAGCGTAACCGAAGGCGTGGTAACATTTGTCGGCAGCAACAGCATTCCGGATATGGAAATGCGGAATGCCGTTGCGATTGTCCCCTACAGCCATGACTTCAGTTCTCTGCAGTTTGACAATTTGTCCGGCCAGGGAACCTTCGGCATCAGCAGCAGTCTGTCGGAAGGGCTTTCGGACAGAATTCTGGTACACTCGGGCAACGGAAATTTCGGCTTGGTGATTCATGACTACAGTCCGGAAGGGAGTACGCCGGCCCGCTATAAGATTATCGATGAAGACAGCGGAGCTGCGGACAGTTTTTATCTGGTCGGCGACGCCGTTGACGTCGGAGCATTTCGTTACGGGCTGGAGCGGGACGGCGACGACTGGGTTCTGGTCAGGACTCAGGACGTAACGGACAGCGCCGTCATTGCCAAAAACACCTATTCTTCGCTGGCGTCGCTGTTTTATACGCACCTGACGCCGGTTTACAACCACATCCGCAGCCGGCGCAACGCGTCCGGGCATGACAACGGTCTTTGGATAAAAGGGTTGGGGCAGAGGGTCAAATTTGCCTATAAGGACAAAAGCCGGAGCCGGATAGACATCTACGGCACGGAAATCGGCTATGACCGGGAAGTCTGGCGGCAGAACGGCCATTATCTGAGCATGGGCGTCTATGGCGGTTACACTTCTTCGCGCCAGAAATTTGACCGCAGCGGTCACGGCGATGCCGATACGCAGTCTCTCGGTTTGTATTCGCTGTTTAATACGGATGACAACTGGTTTGTCGATATGGTCGGCACCTATTTCTGGCATCGGCAGAAACTGCGGAGTTATACGCCCGCAGGCAGCGGCGTTGACGGCAAATACCGCACGAACAGCTGGCAGCTTTCGGCTTCGCTGGGAAAACGCATAAATTTTGACGGTCGGTGGTTTGTCGAACCGTCGGTCGGTTTGAATTACATGCACATTGACGCCGTCCGTTATCGCACCAACTTCAATACCCTGATAGAAACTTCCGACGCCGGTTATTTGAGCACCAGAGCCGATTTGATTGCCGGAAAGTCTTTTGTCTGGGGCGATAACCGCTTTTTGGACGCTTACGGGCGTTTTGCTCTGATTCATGATATCGACGGCAAAAGCAAGGTGCGCGTAGCCGATTACGGTTTTGCCGAAGACCTGTCGTCTCTGCGCTATGAACTTGGCACCGGCGTCAGCACCGCCTGGAGCGAAGACGGAACCGCCTATCTGGAAGCCTCCGCCCAGTTGGGCAGCCGCATTAAACTTCCCTGGGAAATTAACTTCGGGATTCAGTATCGGTTTTAAAAAAACGAAGGCCCGCTATTTTCGGGCCTTCGTCGGAAGATATGCCTAATTTCCGGCTTTCAGAATGTCGGCGGCAATCAGTTCCGGTGTCAGATGATAACGCTTATACAGTTCTTCAACGGGAACCCGGTCGGTAAATTCTTTTTTGGCGCCGAAGTTCAGCACTTTCATATTGCTGTCGCCGTAGAAACGGGCAATTTTTTCGCCGAAACCGCCGTCCAGTTCGCCGTCTTCCAGCGTGGCGACGATTTTGTGGTCGGCCTTCAGGCTGTTAAGCAGGTTTTCGTCCAGTCCAGTCAGGTAGCGCGGGTTGACGAGCGTTGCCGTAATGCCCTGTTCTGCCAGTTTGGCCGCTGCCCGCCTGCCGAGTTCAAAGAAACTTCCTGCGGCAATCAGGGCAACATTGCTGCCTTGCTGTTCAACCTTATAGGTATTCAGCTGTTCGAAAGTTTTTTCGGTTTCTTTTTCCGCATGAGAGACGGTTGACGGAATTCTGATGACAACCGGATGGGCGGTCTGTTCAATACCCCAGTCCAGCATGGACAGATATTCTTCTTTGGTTGTCGGCGCCAGGTAAACGAGGTTGGGAATATTTGAAATCAGCGGAATGTCAAAAGTTCCCAAATGCGTGGCGTCGCCGCCGGAGATGCCGTTCCAGCCGATGAGAATGACAGCGGGATTTTTGTTCAGCGCCAAATCCTGCGAAAGCTGGTCGTAAGTTCTCTGTACAAAAGAGCTCAAAACCCAGAAAACGGGTTTGCATCCGCCCTTTGCCAAAGCCGAAGCCATGGCGACGCCATGCTCTTCGGCAATGCCGACGTCAACGAAGTTCCGGCCGAATTTCTGGCGCATGTCCGGCGTCATGCCGATAGCGCCCGGAGTACCGGCGTTGATGAGGACGACCTTTTTGTCTTTGGCGATTTTTTCCTGCAGGTAATTGACCGTAATGCTGTTGTAGTTTTCGCCGCTGAGGTCAACGGTCGGATTGCCGGAAGCAATGTCGAAGGGAACGCTCCAGTGCCAGGTTTCCTTGTGTTCTTCCGCAGGTTTGTAACCTTTGCCTTTTTCGGTATGAATATGCAGAACCGTAGGCTTGTCCGTGTCTTTGACTTCTTTCATCAGCGACGTCAGTTTGGCAATGTCGTTGCCCTCTTCCAGATAACGGTAATCAAACCCGAGAGCCTTAAACATGTTGCACTCGGCTTTTCCGCCGGTCTGGCGCAGCAGCCGCAGGTTGCCGTACAGGCCGCCGTGGTTTTCGGCAATGGACATTTCGTTGTCGTTGACGATAATGATAATGTTGCTGTTCAAAATCGCGGCGTTGTCAAAACCTTCGAGCGCTTCGCCGCCGGAAAGCGAACCGTCGCCGATAACTGCGATGACGTTGTGCTTTTCGCCTTTGAGGTCGCGGGCTTTGGCCAGACCGCAGGCCAGACTGACCGAAGTGGAAGTATGCCCGACGATAAAATGGTCGTGCTCGCTTTCTGCGGGATTGGTGTAGCCGGAAATCTCCCGCATTCCTTCGTCGGTCAGAAAACCGTTTTTGCGTCCCGTCAGAATCTTATGCGGATAGGACTGATGCGAAACGTCATACACAATCTTGTCTTCCGGCGAGTTAAAAACGTAATGCAGGGCAATGGTTGTTTCGACAATGCCGAGGTTGGGACCGACATGTCCGCCGATTTTGCTGTCGCGGTTCAACACGGCGCTTCTGATTTCTTCCGCCAGCGCTTCAAGCTCTTTCAGGCTGAGTTTTTTTACGTCTGCGGGTGAATTGATGTTGTCCAGATAACTCATCTTTTTCTCCTGATATTAGTGGTAAGATTCGATTCTGCGTAACATCATAAATTCTAGAGCTTACTCTAAGTCAAGAGCTAATGTGGGTTTTCTGAATTTTTATTTGTATTTTTATGAAACCATTTTGAGCCCGACGACGCCGATGATAATCAGTCCGACGCTCACGATCCGGCACAGTCTGCGGCTTTCGCCGAAGAAAATCATATTGATGGTTACCGCGCCGGCGGTTCCCAGTCCCATCCACACCGCATAGGCGATGCTCATGTCCAGAAAATCAAGCGACAGGTACAGAAAAAGGTATGAAAGGGCAAAACCGCCGGTAAACAAAAGCAGATTGGCCAAATTCTTTTTCCGGCTGAACATCTTCAGGCCGACAACGCCGGCAATTTCCAGCGTTGCGGCAATAATAACGTAAATCCATCCCATTCGCTTACTCCTTTTCGGCTGGTGTCTCTTCGTTTTCGGCCAGTTTCAGGCTGATAACCCCGGCAATCAGCAGGGCAATGAAAAAGCCTTTTGCAATTGTGAATTCAACGTTAAATATCAGTGTATCCATAAGCGCCGTGCAGACGGTGCCGACGGCCGAAAATATTGCGTAGACCGTTCCGGTCTGAATGGTTTCGCAGGCTTTTTCCAGAAAATAAAAGTCGGCAACGATGATAAGCGCGATTAGAATAAAGTGCGGCCAGCTTTCAGCCGCGTTGAAACCATAAATCCAAAGAAGTTCAAAAATACATGTCAGAACGACATAAGTCCATCCTTTATTAATTTTTTTTCTCCTTACAATTAATAATAACAATTATATCATAAAACAACGAATGAAAGCAACGGAAATTTTTTCGCTTGTCAGAAGCCTTCTTCTTTATATGGGCGGGACATAAGGCTCTCCATCGCCGACTTTATGGAAATGCCCGCAAACAGAACTTTGTTTACCACTTCGCAAATGGGCATTTCTATTCCCAGTTCGCAGGCGCGTCTTACGACGGCTTGAGCCGTATAAATGCCTTCGACGGTGCGGGTGTTTTCTTCAATCAGTTTTCGCGCCTCGCCGCGAATGCCGATTTCGTATCCGAAACTGAAATTTCTGGATTGGGAGCAGCCGGCGGTCAAAACCAGATCGCCGAGGCCGCACATGCCCATCATGGTGCTGTGGCGGCCGCCGAGAGCACTGGAGAGGCGGCCCATTTCGTTAAGTCCGCGTGTTATCAGTGCTGCCCGTGCGCCGTCGCCGAATTCTGCACCTTCAATAACACCGGAGGCGATGGCAATAACATTTTTGACGCTGCCGCCGATTTGCGGTGAAATCATGTCGGATGTGGTATATGGCCGAAAATAGGGTGTGGCAAGCATGTCGGTAAGCTGTGCGGCAAGACCGTCTTTGGCGCAGGCAATGGTTACGGACGTCAGTTTGCGCTGAGCAATGTCAACGGCAAAGCCCGGACCGGATAGAACGGCAATGGTTGCCGCAGGAATTTCGTCTTCGGCGATTTCCGACAGCATTTTTCCTGTTTCCGCTTCAATTCCTTTGGCACACAGAACAATAACGGTGTTTGTTTTGATAAAGGGTTTTATCTGCCGCAGGACTGAGCGCGTTGCCTGCGCCGATACGGACAGCAGAACGATATCCGCAAAATCGAAAACTTCGGCAATTTCGGAAGTCGATTTTATGGCGTCGGGCAGGGGGATGTTCGGCAGATGTTTGGTATTGAGATGTTTTTGGCTTATGGCGTCGATGACGTCGGAATTGCGGTCCCAGCAAAGAACGTCGCATCCCGCCCGTGCCGCGGTTAAAGCTAAGGCTGTGCCGAAAATCCCTGTTCCGATAATTCCGATTTTTTTCATAAATTCCTCCTGAAAATAAACGCTTCCTGCGCCAAACAGTTGCAGTTTTCTTCCGTTGTCAAAAGTCTATGCGTGAAATCGGCTAAAGTCAATATAACGATATCGCCTTGCCGAAGATTGTAGGAACAGGATGATTGTAAAATTGATGTGCATTTGCAGCATTACTTGACGTTTGTGTTGTATGACGATATAAATATCTTCGGTATTCTCTTATTGGTTGTTTGAGGTAAAAGTATGGAGAATTTTAAAGTTTATTACGGCGAATATAATTTGCAGCATTGGATTAAGTTGATATTAAAAAAAGACATAGAGTTATAAAATGCCGCAATAGAGTGGCTCACAATACTTATGTCAATATGTCGGTTCAAAACGACATAACGGAACTTTGCTCACGGAGAGAACTTGATTGTTGTAATGTTTTCATGCAGTTCTTCATTTTATTGTACATAGACAACATATTCAACGAAACATATAAAATATATATAAAAGAATTTGGCAATATGTGACAGATTTTTTGAAATAAAAAATGTGCGGACGAATAACGTCAGGGATTATATAAAACTTACATAATTAGCAATAATATTTTAATTTATTATATTCCTTGATTTCCTCCCAGAGGGCTGTGAGATTATTATAATCATACAGAACATAATCAATAAAGTCATGCCATAATTTAGGATGATTATTCAAAGAAAAGTCTGATACCATTTCCTGCATATTGGCATTTTGACAACTTTCAAGAAAAGTCTCTAATGCTTCTGGAGTTTCAATATTATGATATTTTGCCAAATTAAAGAGATTGCTATACATATAATGACGAATTTGATTAAAACGTTCATTAATTTTATAATACTGAACAATATTGCATTTTTTTACTGCAGGCAAATTATAGTCAAAATTAACATCAAAAAGTTTCCAAAAAAACAAAGGATGATGAAAACTTTTACCTAATTTTTGTAAATCCTCAATAAATTCTTTCTTGCAATTAAAAAAACTGGATTTTTTTATCTTATTGCAATTCGAGCAACATGGAATATAGTTATTAATACACAAAATAAGCTGCGGAAATTTTGATTGAGGAAATAAATGTTCAATTTCTGCTACTGGTAACTCTTTAGCGTCATGATCAAGTAATCTTCCGCACAAACAACATCTAT
>FR885484.1:17643-17941 GCA_000436375.1 Azospirillum sp. CAG:239
TTCAAAGTAATTGAGATTAAAAAATTGTTTAGGAGTAATATCGGGCAAAATTCCTCTTAATTTCTTCTTAAATTTAGATGGGAAACTTTTCATTTTATGAGCAAAGACGTTATTTAATACATTGTAAACAATCTTGTTTAATTGCTGTTGTTTATCTGCTTCTAAAGTATTTAAATAGGTATTAAATTCAAATTCCATATCTGTTTCAAAAAAACGACAATCGTTATATATGGCATTTCTTATTATTTTCCAGTCATAATGTTCTTTTTCAATTTTTTTACGTAAAACCAACATCTCT
>FR885484.1:17985-21567 GCA_000436375.1 Azospirillum sp. CAG:239
CTTAAAAGACATTGTAAATAGTCATTGAATATTTTTAAATTTTTGTTTCGCATTTTTAGCTTTGTTTTTTTAGTTCTAAAAGTTTTGCTCGTAAACGCCACCGATATTCACCGGGACCTACTTCAGAAAGCAGACGTTCTATCTTTTCTATATCTTTTTTAGAATTTGAATTTAAGAGCTTTTCAATCTCATCCTTAGCTCGTTCTCCAATGTTTCCTTCCATTTTGAACAAGATTTGACCTATATCTATGATATTGGCTCCATAAGAATTTAATAAGCAATCATTACTGATAATTTCATTATCATTTAATTCAAAACGATGTAATTCGTGCTTTTTTACATCAGATACAAGCATTGCTGAATGAGTTGCAACAAATACATCTGTATCTTTTTGAGCTAACACATCGCACAAGAGCTTCAAAAAATATCGTTTCCAATGTTCATTAAAATGTGTTTCTGGCTCATCCAATAATATAAGAAACTTTTCATTAGTTGTCTTTGAAATAAGGTAAAGCAAAGCATATCTTGACATAAAGCCGTTTTCACCGTCACTTAAAAACTGCTCTTCAAAAGTTTCATCTTTTCCATTTAATTCGTATAAAAAACCACATCTATCTATTTTGTTTTGCTTAAAAGCATTACAAAATTGTTCAAAAAAGACATATGGATTATCTCTTACACCTTTAGCTAATATGCCATTAGCCCTCATTGTCCAAAAACTTCTTCTGACATCTTTATCTTCTTCTGAAGCCATTGGTAAACATACATCAGGTTCATTTTCAAAATTATTTTTTATAAAATCATCTACCTCTGTTTCGCCATCATCAAGCGATTCTTTAGTAATAATATTAATAGTATCTATCCATAACGCTTTGATATTAAGTGTGTTTATTGGCTCTTTTGTGAAATTGTTATTAAAAATCAAGTTAATAAGTTTATGCCAATTATCATCTTGAGTATTGAAACCACCAGCCAAATAAGCCCAAAGAGCCTTTCTGAAGGTTTCTGAATTTCCAGAAATTATATTTTGATTTTTTTCTTCAAATGCTCGTTCAGTATAACCGGTATAAAAACGCACAACCTTATCCCATAAACCGGTTGCAGTTTTCTGAATATTATTTATTTCCTGCTTATTTTCTCCCGATTTCAGCGTTAGACCATATTGAAAACTTGTATTATCAACAGATTTATCAGGGGCAGAAGTCAAATTATTACAAGCAATTTCAGCTAAAGCATCTAAAAAAGAACTTTTACCGGAACCATTTCGACCAATTAACAGATTCAGATTCAATCCTTCCTTAGGGCACAATCTCATAACAAAGCCATTAAATGCCTTATAGTTATCAATTTCTATTTTAGTTAATTGATTATTAGTCATATATCCATTTCCCCTCAAAATAATAACGAGGCACATTATGACTATAAATGAATTGATCATTTGTCGTTTGTGTCCTAACCAAGCCTAATTTTTCTAATATTTTCAAAGCTCTCAAAATGTCTGCTCTTTTTGAAGAATAAATCTCTGTGGAGTTTTGATCTTTATCTGAAATATAATACCGACATAAATCAAAATAAATTTTTTTCACAAACTCATCTGTATAAGCCAACAAAACAAAAGTCTCTCCTTTTTGTTTATCTGGTTTGAGATATACATCATAAGCCTTTTTTATATCGTCTGCTTCCAGTGTAAAATTTTGTTGTTCAGGTTTACGCGTATCAATTATATATTTATTTTCTTCTTTTCTAACAATCCCGTACGCAAGTAGGGAGCAAAAACAAGACATATCGATAAATGTATTCAACAAAGAAATATCAAACTCCTGTTTTGCTTCTTCTTTTCTAAAACAACCTAAAGAAGAAAACAATTGAATACATAACTGGAAATCTGAACAACCTTGATTTTTTAACTCCTCTCGTAACTTTTGTGGCTCTTTTGCGTTTCCCCACCAAACTTTTGCATCTTCTTTAATTTCTTTTTTATTTTCTTCAATAAATATTTTGTGTTGTAAAATTTCCTTAGAAATAATTGGCTTTTTCTTTTCATTCAATAGATTTTCATTATTAATTATATCCTTAATAATTTTTTCAGGAGGAATATACACATGGTCTTTACTCTCAACAATAGCCGGCATTTTTATTAAATACGGCTCAGTGATTTCTGTTGAATTAAAAACATCTGATTTGACATCTTCGTTCTTAATCTCTTTATCTTCAAAAATATAATCAACTATTTCTTGGTAATCATATTTCTTAGTCGTGATAAGTTTTACTTGATTATCTTTTTTTCGTTTCTTTTGACCATACAATACGACAGTATTAATACCCGAAGATGCGGGAGGTTTGATGACCGCAAGCAAACTATTTTTAATCAAATAGGCTCTTAAGTTGTTGTATTCATTTTCATTTTTAGTTAGAAAAGTTTCTGGAACCAAACAAATAAAATATGCATCATCAGCAGCGCGGAGTAAAAAGTTAATAATAAATAGAATTTCTGTATATGAAGAAGTATTCTTATAGTTTTTCCCAACAATATCCAATATTGACAGAAGATTGTATCCGGCAATCGCAGATCCGGCTTCAGCCATTCCAACTCTAGAACTTTTTTCAAATTGTTCCCATTCCTGAGGTCTTTCTCTCTGTAATCCCATAGGTGGATCAAACAAAAATACACCCTTTCCCTCATTGGGCAAAGGCTCTTTGATACTATCTAACAGCCGTACGGAAACATTATAATTTTCGTTTTGGTGAGCTATAAATTCAGCTACTTCTAAAACATCGCTATTAATATCTTGAATACAATCAATATGATCAAGTTGCCAAACCAAACCACCTAAACCAGCAGCTAAATCGACGATATAGTTATTACCCTTAATTGACTGTACAATCTTTTTCATCAACTCAGCATTTATCGCGTTCGTGCGACATTGTTCGGCAGGAAGTTGTTCTTCAACCTTTTGGATTAGTTCGTGAAAAGATTGTTCTAGTTTTTTAGGTAACCTTAAATTTTTATATTGATGAGCAAACTCATAAAGTGAACGATCATAAGATATTCCTTTTTCTCTGTATCTCTGTCCGGCCTCTTCAATAAAATTCCCGGGGATTGAAGAAATTTGCGCAAAATTTACAGAAGACAATAAAAATTCTTTATTAAAATCAGTATAATATTCTTTAAGATAGGCAGAGATTTTATTCTTCTCATTTTGAGACAGGTTTTTAAAGCCTGCAATATTTCGTAATGTGCGTGTGATGTCGAAGCGGCCACAGTTAGGACAATCTAGTCTCAAGCCATCAAAAGCTTGTGAATTAACAAATTCTTTGGCTTTAGCACCACACACAGGGCATTCGGTTTCTTTTGCAATGGTATAAGACTTTTCTGTCTCTGGGAAAGCAATACTTCCTTCTGGAATACCCTTAATTTCTTCTATGTTGCTTATTTTATCAGTCATTGCTTTCCTTTCTTGGAAATTTCCAAGTTAGAATACCGGTAAAAGCTTCTTGTAACAAAGATTGGAATAAAGTTTCAAAATACTCTAATTCCTCTTGTTGAGCAACAATATACTTATTAATTTGTTCAAATTTATC
>FR885485.1:0-7592 GCA_000436375.1 Azospirillum sp. CAG:239
TTGCCAGACGGTCCAGAAACCAGCGGTCATGGGAAGTAACCAGCACGCAGCCCGGATACTCCATAATGCCTTCTTCCAGAGAACGCAGCGTATCGACGTCGAGATCATTGGTCGGCTCGTCCAGCAGAATGACATTGGCGCCTTTTTTTAGCATCTTGGCCAAATGCACGCGGTTGCGCTCGCCGCCGGAAAGCTGCCCGACTTTTTTCTGCTGGTCGCCGCCCTTAAAATTGAACTGTCCGACATAAGCGCGCGACGGCATTTCCTTTTTGCCGAGCTGTATCATGTCCAAACCGTCGGAAATTTCTTCCCAGACGTTTTTGTTCGGATCCAGCTCGTCGCGGCTCTGATCGACATAGCCGAGGTCAACCGTTTCGCCGATTCTGATTTCGCCGGCATCCGGTTTTTCCTGACCGGTAATCATGCGGAACAAAGTGGTTTTGCCGGCGCCGTTCGGACCGATAATGCCGACAATCGCGCCCTTCGGAATCTTGAAGGACAGATTGTCAATCAGCAGGCGGTCGCCATAACCTTTGGAAATGTTGTTGGCTTCAATAACCAAATCGCCGAGCCTGTCGGTCATCGGAATATTGATGTGCGCCTGCGTGATTTTATCTTTGGTCGCCGCGTTCAGCAGCTCGTCATAGGCATTGATGCGCGCTTTGGACTTCGCCTGACGCGCTTTCGGATTCTTGTGAATCCATTCCAGTTCATTGGCCAGCGTTTTCTGACGCGCGGTTTCCTCACGGGCTTCCTGTTCCAAACGTTTCTGCTTCTGTTCCAGCCAGGACGAATAATTCCCCTCATAAGGAATGCCCTGACCGCGGTCAAGCTCCAATATCCAGCCGGTAACATTGTCAAGGAAGTAGCGGTCGTGCGTAACCATAACCACGGTTCCCTTATATTCTTTAAGATGATTTTCCAGCCAAGCCACCGATTCGGCGTCCAAATGGTTGGTCGGCTCGTCCAAAAGCAGCATGTCAGGTTTCTGCAACAGCAGACGGCACAAAGCCACGCGGCGTTTTTCGCCGCCGGAAAGTTTGGTAACGTCGGCGTCTGCCGGCGGACAACGCAAAGCGTCCATTGCAATCTGAATGGTTCGCTCAAAATTCCAGCCGTCACAGGCATCGATTTTTTCCGACAAAGCGGCCTGCTCTTCTATCAGGGCATTCATTTCGTCATCGCTCATCGGCTCGGCAAACTTGGCGGAAACTTCCTCAAAACGCTTCAGCAGGTCACGGGTTTCGCCCAGTCCGTCCATAATGTTTTCCATAACGTTTTTGTTCGAATCCAGCTTCGGCTCCTGCTCCAGATAACCGACCTTAACGCCGTCGGCCGCCCAGGCTTCACCATTAAACTCCTTGTCCACACCGGCCATAATTTTCAGCAATGTAGATTTACCGGCGCCGTTCACGCCCAGCACGCCGATTTTGGCGCCCGGCAGAAACGACAGCGTAATTCCCTTGAACAGTTCCCTGCCGCCCGGAAAAACCTTGGTTAAATTCTGCATAACGAAAATATACTGATATGATGCCATTTTATACTCCTGAAATTAAATGTTTGCCCCGAGTATAACGGAAATTTATCAAGTTGCAATCTTAATATTTTCAATCTATAATTACCTTTGCAGCCACGGAGAAAAACATGGAAAACCGCCGCCCTTTCAGAAAAGAACAAAGCCTGGCCGTTCAAAAGGAAATCTATGCCGCCGTTCCCGAAGAACGCCGAAACGAGCTGGCGGCGCTTTATGCCTGCCTGGACTACCGGAACTATTCGCCGGTCAAACGCTTTGAAGAGGCCTCCGGACTGCGGGGCATTTATCACGATTACAAATTTCCCGAAGACATGAACCCGCTCGAATACGAAATGCTTATGAAGCCGATGCGTATATACGAAGTCATCGAACGCGGAATGAATCCGGGCACCGACGCACTGGCCGCCGACTTGCAGAAAGCCAAGCCGCAAAGCCTTTTTGCCGTCCGCAGAATGTACCAGGAACTGGTTGACCTCAATCCCGAACTGAAAGAAGCCCGCATTTCGCCCTCCCAAGTCAGAAGCTATGTCGCGGTCATTTCCGGCGCCTGCTCCGGCTTTCCACCGGAAGACATTATCGAATTCAGCCGTGCAGGAGGCGCAGACAACGACCGCCTGAACGAAGAAAAACGCCGTTTTTCCCAGCTCGTCGAAAGACGCACCGGCCGACGCGGCCCCGACAATATGCCCCTGATTGAAAACTGGTGCCCTTCCGAAAAAACCCGCCGCCGGATTTTACGGCTGCTGGACAACTGTGACCGACAACACGCCGTATCTCTCGACAGCGGCGGTTTTTATTCTTTTTTGGCTGACCGGGGTTGGTTTAACGATTAGTTTTCCACCGGCTTTTAATATGACCGATACCGGCGTCCTCCGCTGGTTCCGTCCGGCGTACCTCGGCAGGACGTTCCGAAACGGTTGCCGGCGCGGCAATTTCAGCCGACGACGGTTGATAAACGGCTTTGACTTCCGACGAACTTCCCTCCTGCTTTATTCTGATTTCGCCGACATTCTGCCGGCCGCCGCCGTTATAAATCGCTTCGGCGTCAACATCCGCGTCCTTATTGTAAACCAAGGTCGCGTCATAGGGCTGCCGCGGTGTTACCAGCGTACCGTCCGGCATTTTAATCGTTCCGTCTCTGTAAAGCGTGGCTTTGAAAATGTCCTGATTGTCAAAACGGCGGTTAATCACGTCACATTCGAAAAAACCGTCCATCTGCTTGGAGATATAAGCGTTGGCTTTGGCCTCGTTATAGGTATAAACCGCTTCCGACTGCATTTTGTCGCTCGGGGCCTTGGAAATGAGAATCGCCCGGGCCAGCAGTTCGAAAGTGCCGTATTTGGAAGCGCCGCAGGCCATTCCCTGCCCGGCCACGGCTCCCAGCGCCTTCACTTCGTCCAGATAAGGCATCTGCGCCTGCGCCGAAAACGCCCAGAACATGCCGATAACCGCCCCAAAGCCCGAATATTTCACTTTTTCCTCACTATCCAGCAATTTTCTCATTGACATTTAGTATCATTTAGCATATTTTGCGGACAAGTCAAAGATAAAAGGATTGTTTAAAATGAAAATTTATAGCTCTTTAAAATCAAAAAAAGTACGCGACAAGGATTGCAAGATTGTCCGCCGTAAAGGTCGTGTCTACGTCATCAACAAGAAGAACCCGAAGCTGAAGGCTCGTCAGGGTTAATTCGGATGAGATTTTTGAAAAGTTAAAAACCTGCTTGAATCAAGCAGGTTTTTTTTATGCAGAATCTGGCTGGTACGCAAGTATGAAAACCCTTTTTGCCGCTGCCAGACAAAAAAGCGCCGAATTCGGCGCTTTTTCTGTAAAGACAACTTGGTCTTTTATTCCACATAAACCGTATGCAACATGTTTGTACGCCCTTTTTTGCCGAGCGGAAAACCGGCCGTGATGATAATATGGTCGCCGGACCGGGCAAAACCGTTTTCCACCGCGATTTTAACCGCAATATCCTCAATCTTGTCAAAGCTTTTGAAACTCTCTTTGTTCACAAAGCTCTTGGCTCCCCAGACAATTCCCAGACGGTCGGCAACCTTCGGTTCGGACGTAATCGCCAATATCGGCAGGTTCGGACGCTCGCGCGCGGTCAAAAACGTCGTCAGTCCCGAAGACGTATAGGTTACGATACAGGCGACCTTCTTCAAAATAGACGAAATGTCGCTGGCCGCAAAAGTAATCGAATCCGCTTCGCCTGAACAGCAGTTGTTCAAACGTGAATTTTCCATCAGCTTGAAAAACAACGGATCGGACTCAACCTGCGTAATGACCGAATTCATCATTTTGACCGCTTCAACCGGATAAGCGCCGGCTGCCGTTTCCGCTGAGAGCATAACCGTATCGGCACCGTCATAAACCGCGGTCGCCACGTCCGAAACCTCGGCGCGGGTCGGAGTCGGCGCCTTAATCATCGACTCAAGCATCTGTGTCGCAATAATGACCGGACGCGCATATTTGCGACAAGCCGTGACGATTCTCTTTTGCAAAACCGGCACCGTCGGCAACGGACATTCAACGCCCAAATCGCCGCGGGCAACCATAATACCGTCGGAAAGCTTGATAATCTCTTCCAAATCGTCAATCGCGCTCGGCTTCTCAAGCTTGGAAATAATCCAAGCCCGGTCACCGATAAGTTCGCGGGCTTCGCGCACATCGTTGGCCGACTGCACAAAAGAAAGACTTATCCAGTCAAAGCCGAGCTTCAACGCAAATTCCAAATCATTGCGGTCTTTTTCGGTAATCGCCGAAATCGGCAGCTTTATGTTGGGCAGATTGACACCCTTATGTCCGGAAAGCGGACCGCCGACCAAGACCTCGGTCACGGCGCGGTTTTTGCCGCATTCCTTAACCAGCAGCGCAATATTACCGTCGTTCAGCAACAGCTTTTCGCCGGCTTTCAGCGCTTCGAAAATTTCCTTGTGCGGCAGTTCGACACGACTTTCGTCCCCCGGCTCATGCTCCATGTCCAACACAAATTTCTGCCCCTCTTTCAGCATAACGCTGCCGTCGCGAAACTCGCCGACGCGAAGCTTCGGCCCCTGCATATCCGCCACCAGGGTAATATGGCGGTTCTTTTCCTTAGAGAGTTTGCGCACGATTTCAAAACGCTCTTTGTGCTCGGCATGAGTGCCATGGCTGAAGTTGAAGCGGAAAGCATCGCAGCCCGCGTCGATTAACTTTTCGATTTGTTCTTTGGAAGCCGAAGACGGACCGATTGTCGCCAAAATTTTCGTATGTGTTTTCTGTGGCATTTTTTGTTTCCTTATCTATTAAGCTTTTTTATGAGCCGGATAATAGCAAAGATATATTAAAAAAGATATTACTTTTAAATAAGATTTGAACAAATTATTACTTGTCAAAAAGCGGAGATTTTGCTAGTTTCAATGCAATTGATTTTATTAACAGGAGAAAGAAAATGACTGAAGTTGGCGGCATTGCCGTAGACAGACTGCGTTCCCTGATTGAACGCATTGAACGCTTGGAAGAAGAAAAGAAAGCCATCGCCGGAGACATCCGCGACATTTTTGCCGAAGCCAAATCCGCCGGCTTCGACGTAAAGGTCATGCGAGAAATTCTCAAACTCCGCAAAATGGACGCCGCCGACCGCGACGAAAAGGAACTTCTCCTGGAAACCTACCGCAAAGCCTTGGAAATCTAGTTAAAAAAAGCCTTTCTGCCTTCCGGAATTTATATCTTCAATCTCCGGGAGGCAGATCACACAAAATTTTCTTTATACGACGAATTTCCTCCTTATGGCATGATTAGTCCTCGCCACTTTAAATATCAAATTGCCATTGGCTCAGGTTGGAACTGTATCTGTCAAAACCTTTAGTATACGTCGCTAAACACCTAAACCAAAGATATTTAGCCTTTGTGAACACATCAGCAAAAGGGGGTTCTGATAGGACTTAATATATAATTATACAGTTAAAACAACCTGACTTTATATACTCTTTTTTCAAAGTAGAGAAAACAGTTTACATTCGGGATTTTTCTTGTTATCTAGGAAAGCTATGTCTGAAAAAGTTATACAGAAATATATAAAGGTTGATGAAATCCATACCGTGGCATATCGCGAATACGGCAATCCGCAAGGGATTCCCGTATTAATGTTACATGGCGGACCGGGAGGGAGCATTAACTATCAGATAATAGAACTGATTGATCTAAACTTTTTCCATTTGTTTACGATTGACCAACGCGGTTGCGGACAAAGTACTCCCAAAGGTGAATTGCGTGCGAATACTACCGAGCATCTCGTGAACGATATTGAAAAAATCCGCCAAGCAGAAAAGCTTGACAAATGCATCATTTTCGGTCGTTCATGGGGAACAGTTCTCAGCTTGATGTATGCGTTGAAATATCCTCAAAATTGCCTGTTTATGATATTGCGTAGCATTTTTTTAGGACGTAATACAGACGAAACATGGACGTTTGAGCAATCAAAAACAAAATATCCTTTACAATGGCAGCAATTCAGTGAAGGTCTGACTGCTCCTAAGTCGCTTAACGAGCAATTTTATGAAAAAGTTTTTTCACAGGATACTGCAACAGCACTTCTTTACAGTGGACGTATGACGCACTATTTTGGCATTTTAGCTACCAATGAAACGAATGCCCCGACAATGCCGGAAACAAAAGATAATTTACTTGCCAATCGTATCTTTCTGCATTACAGCGTCCAACACTACTTTTTTAAAGATTCATTTTGGGAGCAAAATCTGTCAGAACTTGATGCAAACAACATTAGCGGTGTTATTATTCATGGTGAACAGGACAGTGATTGTTTGGTTGAACAGGCCCGTTATTTGCATAAAAAATGGAAAAACTCCACTCTTATTATCGAACCCGCTGCAACACATTGTGATAATCAGCCGGAAATTCGCAAGCAAATTAAAAACGTGTTTGATTTGCTGAAAAAACGATTCGAATAATACACACTCGTTTTTCCTTAAATTCGTCGCTTTATTCTTCTTTCCTCTCTGTTCACTTTCAGGAATTTTTTTGTCCGTCCAATTTCCAATCAGGCGGATCACAGAAGAGGCTTTTTTTACAATCGAAACACAATTCCCGCGGCCGCGCCGCCAAGGATGAAAATGACCGGATGCAGCTTGTGCCAGCGGTGCACAACGGCAAACGCCACCAAAGCGATGACACCGGTTTTAACGTCGGTTATCGCCAGCTCGGCCAAAATATAACCTGCATATAAAATCAGCGCCAAAACCGCCGGACGGATGCCGAGCAGAACATTCTGAAAAGTCAGACAGCTCTGATACTTCATTACATATTTGCTGATAAGAACAATAACGACCAGAGACGGAAACACCAGCCCCAAAGTCGCCGCCAAGCCGCCCCAGATGCCCGCGGCGTTAAAACCGCCATATGTCGCCATATTGACCCCGATAGGACCCGGCGTCGATTCGGAAACCGCAATCATATCGGCCAGTTGCTGCTTGCTGAACCAGTCATATTTATCGGTCAGTTCCATCAGAAACGGAATTGTTACCAAACCGCCGCCGATGGCCAGCAGCCCGATTTTGCAAAACTCCCAAAACAAAACCAGATAAATCATTTGCGCACCCATTTCAAATAAGCCAACCCGATTGCCGAAGCCGTCAGAATAACCGCAATCGGACTGAAATGCAGAAAAACCAGCAAAAAAAGGCTCAATACGAAAATCGCCAGACCGATTCGACCGTGAACGCCTTTTTTCCAAAGCTCAACGACGGCTTCCGCCACCAGAGCCACAACAACGATTCGAATACCGGCAAAAGCCTGCGTCACATACGGATTATCCATAAAATTCTGCAAAACCGCGGCAATCAGCATAATGATGATTATCGAGGGCGCCACCACGCCAAAAGTCGTCAGCACCGCTCCGGTCACGCCGCGCAGCTTGTAACCGACGAAAGTCGCGGTATTAATGGCAATAATTCCCGGCGTGCACTGCCCGATGGAATAATAGTCCAGCAGTTCTTCATCGGTTACCCACCGGTTCTTTTCCGCCACCTCGGCACGAAGCAGCGGCAGCATTGC
>FR885485.1:7631-12071 GCA_000436375.1 Azospirillum sp. CAG:239
CACCGCCGCCGAACGTAAACAGTCCGACGCGGAAAAACGTCCAAAACAAATTCCAATAACCGGCCATTTCGCATCTTTCCCTGTGAATGAGTTTAAAACAGTTTGTCTAAAACCTATATAGTAAGATAAGCTTTCAATATCGTTAAAAACAACGGAGACCATAATGATTATTTCCATTCCCCGGGAACGCCGCAACGGAGAAACCCGTGTTGCCGCAACGCCGGAAACCGTTCGCCGATACGTTTCCCTCGGCTTTGCCGTGCGCGTTGAGCAAAACGCCGGCCGGCTGTCCGGGTTCCCTGACGAAACCTATCGGCAGGCCGGAGCCGAAATTGTCGCAGATACGGCCGCGCTTTGGAAAGGTGCCGGTTTAATTCTTAAAATCTGGGCGCCGCAGCCGGAAGAAGATGCGTACCTTTCCCCCGGCCAGACAATCGTTGCCAACTTTCAGGCGCTTGACAACCGTGAACGCGCCGCCGTTTTCGCCGCCCGGCAGACAACCTGTTTTGCCTTGGAACTGATACCGCGCATTTCCCGCGCCCAAAGCATGGACATCTTAACATCACAAAGCAATCTGGCCGGATACAAGGCCGTGTTGAAAGGCGTCAATATGCTTGACAGGGCTTTGCCGATGATGATGACCGCAGCCGGCACCGTACCGCCGGCCAGAGTTCTGATTTTAGGCGCCGGCGTTGCCGGGCTTCAGGCCATTGCCACCGCCAAACGTCTCGGCGCGCAGGTATATGCCGCGGATGTCCGGCCGTCGGTTAAGGAGCAGGTTGAATCTCTCGGCGCCCGATTCGTCGATGTTGAAAACGACGAGAATTTCGAAGACAACGGCGGTTACGCCGGAGAAACCTCCGCCGCCTATCAAAAACGCCAGCAGAAAGCCGTGGCCGAACAACTTGCCAAAACCGACCTTGCCGTCACAACCGCGCTGATTCCCGGCAAACCGGCGCCTCGGCTGATTAGCGCGGAAATGCTCCGCAATATGCCCGAAGGCTCGGTCGTCGTCGACATGGCTGCGGCGGCGGGCGGAAACGTCGAGGGTTCCCAAGACAACCAAACCGTCCGTATCGGCGGCGTTACCGTCATCGGCAATTCCAATCTTGCTGCCGGCGTTCCGGCCTCGGCCAGCACGTTGTTTGCCAGAAATATTTTCAATTTTCTAAATGCCATGTACAATCCCGAAACCAAAAACATAACTTTCGACTTTGCAGACGAACTCGTTGCCAAAACCTGCATCTGCAAAGACGGTCAACTGACAGGAGCGCTCAAATGATTGACATCTGGATGCTGTTTACCATACTGGTTCTGGCCTGCTTTGTCGGTTACTTTGTCGTTTGGGGCGTTACGCCAGCTCTGCATTCGCCGCTGATGAGCGTTTCCAACGCCATTTCGGGCGTCGTCATTGTCGGCGCACTGATCACGGCCGGCACTCCGGAAATGAGTTCGCACAAAATTCTCGGCCTGATTGCCGTCGTCTTAGCCTCAATCAACATTTTCGGCGGTTTCGCCGTATCACAGCGCATGCTCGAAATGTTCAAGAAGAAAAACCGTCGTCCCGGGGAGAAAAAATAATGACCGCCGCTTATGTTTCCGCAGCTTACCTGCTTTCCAGCATTCTGTTCATCTTGTCGATTCGCGGTCTGGCTTCGCCCGACACTGCCCGGCGCGGCAATATTCTCGGCATGCTTGGCATGGCCGTTGCAATATCGGTTACCGTTTACTCGCCGACTGTCAGCGAATATGCCTGGATGCTTGGCGCCATTGCACTGGGCGGCGTCATCGGCGTCTGGTTTGCCCTGAAAGTGAAAATGACCGCGTTGCCCCAGATGATTGCCGCATTCAACGGCCTCGGCGGCCTGTCTTCCGTCTTCATCGCCGCTGCCGAAATCGTTTCCGGCTCACAGACTTATCTTGAAACGTCGCTCGGCCTGCTCATCGGCGCCGTAGCATTTTCCGGTTCGGTTATTGCCTTTGCCAAACTTCAGGGACTGATGTCGCCCAAAGCAGTCGTCTTCCCCGGACAACAATTGCTGAACCTTGTTCTCGGCCTGTCTGTCGTCGCGCTCTGCGTGCTCTTTATTTTCAGCGGCAAACACGAACTTTTCTATATTCTGGCCGGCTTGTCCGTTCTGCTCGGCTTTCTCCTCGTTCTGCCCATCGGCGGTGCCGACATGCCTGTCGTTATCTCGGTTCTGAATGCTTACTCCGGCTGGGCGGCCGTCGGCATCGGCTTCTCGCTCAACAATGTTCTGCTGATTATCGTCGGCGCCATTGTCGGCGCCAGCGGCGCAATTCTTTCCTACATCATGACCAAAGCCATGAACCGTTCGCTGAGCAGCGTCATGCTCGGCGGCTTTGGTGCCGAAACCGCCAAAACGTCTTCCGACGAAGGACACGATAAAGTAGCCAAGGCCGGCAACCCCCAGGACGCCGCCTTTATTATGGAAAACGCCGCCAAGGTCATCATCGTTCCCGGCTACGGCATGGCCGTCGCTCAGGCGCAGCATATTCTGAAAGAAATGGCGCAGGACCTTCGCACGCTTTATGACGTTGAGGTAAAATTCGCCATCCATCCGGTTGCCGGACGCATGCCCGGCCACATGAACGTTCTGCTCGCCGAAGCCAACGTGCCTTACGAAGACGTCTATGAACTGGATGAAATCAACCGGGAATTTGCAACGGCCGACGTCGCCTATGTCATCGGCGCCAACGACATTACCAACCCGCTGGCCCGAACCGATCCGAACGCGCCGATTTACGGCATGCCGATTCTTGAGGTTGAAAAAGCCAAAACCGTTTTCTTCGTCAAACGCTCGTTGGCCAGCGGCTACTCCGGCGTCGAAAACCCGCTGTTCTTTGCCGACAACACCATTATGCTTTATGGCGATGCCAAAAAAGTTACCGAAGAAATCGTCAGCACATTGGAACGTAAATAGTTAAACATACAGCAGGAATAAGATTCCGACAGCCAGATACATGACAACACCGCGAAAATACATGCCGGCCACCTTAAAATCAACCGAAGACGGAATGGCGTTTTCGACAATAATCGTCTGCAACAGAACATACAGGACATAGTTTGCAAACGTCGGCTGCATAAACGGCAGCATATGCCGGTTGAGGTAAAAGCCGATAGGCAGCAGCAAAAACGGCGCCATTGCCGCCGGAATGGCATTATAATAGGCAATGTTCCGAAAACCGACGCTTCCCATCACATAATCGCCGTTTTCGTTTTTTTTCGGAAACAGGGTAAAATTGCAGGGCTTGGCATTAAACAGCGCACCGACCAGAAAATGCATCAGTTCGTGCAGAAACGTTCCCGGAATATTGACAAGCGCACTCATCCACATGCTGCGATAGGTCGTATATTTAAAGCGCATCAACACCACAACCAGCAAAATCAGATAAAAGCGGTTATCGAAAAAACTTTGCAAAAACTGCGGATTATTAAAAAAGCCAAGAATTTTATAATACAAATGCCAAGCAATATCCATTTCATCAATCCTTTTTGAGAGCGGTCAAACCGGCCAGATAAGTGTTAAGAAGAAGCTTACAGATGGTTTTCTTGCTGACGCCGCCCATATTGTCAAGCACCCGCGTCGTCAGAAACGAACTTACCGAAAACAGCGACAGCCACAGCACCTGCATTGACAGGCGCCTCTCCCGCGGACGAATGTCGCAAAAAACGTCTTCAAACGCCGGACGCCAGATTTCAATCACGCCGACCAGCCGGCGCAGATAGGCCCGCGGCAGTTTGCCGGCACCGGCCTGCAAATGAAAGTTATACAGCATAAACCATAAATTGCGGTTGCCCAGCACAAAACGCACAAAGCCGTCCAGATAGCGGTTGAGGGTTTTGTAGGCACTGCTGTCCGGCTGCAGTTTTCTCAGGCAGGCCGACAACTCGTCCAGCGTCTGCAAATTCTCGGCCATGATGAAATTGTCCATGTTGGCAAACTGGTTATAAATGGTTCCCACCGAACAGCCCGACGCCTCGGCCAGCTTGCGCGCGGTCAGAAACGCCGCGCCCTGTGCCGTCACAAGCCCGCGCCCCTTGGCAATCAGATATTCGCGGATATTGTCTTTTGTCATGTCAATCTTATATTGTTTAATAAAATATTCGTAAATTAAGCTTAATATAGATTTTATCTTAGAATAATTTTGAACGCTGTTCAATTTTTTTCTTGTTTTATTAAGGAACAAAGTTATGAAAAAAGTTTTCTGCCTCCTCAGTCTGGCTTTGCTGTGTCCGGCGGCGGCCGATGCCGCGGAAGACGCGGGCGATTTTTATCAAAACCTGCTGGTAACCGACGAGGTCATCGCCGCCGAAAACGAAGACATCGCCATCGAAAATGCCCGGCGAATGCTGGATTCAAAGCCCAAGATTCTGAAAATGAAAGACAACAAGGTCGTCCGCCTGCCCAACCGCGA
>FR885485.1:12160-16505 GCA_000436375.1 Azospirillum sp. CAG:239
CAGCCGAACCGGCTGTGACGAAACCGGCTCAGCCTGAATACGGCTCGGCGCCTTTCGGTCTTGTCTGGGGGGCTTCGGCCAAAGAAATTGAAAATCTGGGCGTTACCCTGACACCCGCCGGCGAAAAGGATTACATGAACAACTACATTGCCGGACATCTTCCCAACAGCCTGCACGACTTCCGCGACGTCATGCTGACTTTCGGCATCGACAACCGTCTGTGGCGAATCATCGCCTACGGCAAATTTATCAAAGACGATGCAGCCGCTTCCGGCGTATTGAAAATGTACCGCGGTTATTTCAAACTTCTGTCACAGAAATACGGCCATGCTCAGGAATTTTATACCCCGAATGTCGTCAACGTTGACAAAACCGTAACCGACACCCGCGGCAAACCCCAAACCGTAACCGAAGAAAAGAAACAGCCGATCGGCAATCCCGATTTTCTGAAAGAGTTGCAAAACGGCGACGCCGAACTTTATGCCACTTTTGAAAACGGCATTGTCGGCGCAGCTCTCGGCGTCAATGTTGACGGCAACGGCCAAAGCTACATTACTATCGACTACAAAAATCTTAAACTAATGAAAGAACGCGAAGCCGAAACGCTTAACGCACTGTAATGATAAGGACGATTTAATGACTAAAGTAAGTTTTTGCGGAATCTCGGGCAGCGGTATGAGCGCCCTCGCCCAAATACTGAAACTGCGCGGAAACGAAGTTTACGGTTCCGACCGCAGTTTCGATCAGGGAAAAGACCAAGCCAACAAAAAGGCTCTTGAGGAAATCGGCATTGTTATCAAACAGCAGGACGGTTCCGCTGTTGCCGATGACCTTGAAACGCTCTACGTCTCTACCGCGGTCGAAGACAGCATTCCCGACGTCAAGGCAGCGCTGGAAAAAAACGTTCCGATAAAAAAACGTTCCGACCTGCTGGCCGAAATTTTTCACCAGTACCCCTATAACATAGCCGTCGGCGGCACCAGCGGCAAAACCACCACAACCGCCATGATCGGCTACATCCTCGACACGCTCGGCAAAAAGCCCTGCGTCATCAACGGCGGCCTGCTGCTGAACTATACCGGCCGCAAAGGCATTCCCAACATCATTTACAATCAGGGAGACATTTGCGTCATCGAAGCCGACGAAAGCGACGGTTCAATTGAAAAATATCACCCATATGTCGCGCTTATCAACAACATTACCCTCGACCACAAACCGGTTGAAGAACTCCGTAAGCTTTTTGCCGACTTCGCCCGGCGCGCTCGCGGCGGTGTCGTTGTCAATGCCGACTGCGAAGCCTGCGCAGACATCCGCAGCCCGGACAAAACCAATCTGACGTTTTCGATTGAAGGCCGGAGCGCCGACTTTTCGGCCGACCGTATCAGACCGCTGCCCGACGGCACGGAGTATAAATTTGACGGCAGAACTTTCCGTCTCAAACTCATCGGACGGTTTAACGTCGCCAATGCTCTGGCCGCCATCGCCGCCTGCTCGCTGCTCGGCGTTGACAAATTTGCCGCCGCCGAAGCCCTGGAGGGTTTTCTCGGCACGCACCGCCGGCTGGAAGTCATCGGCACGCGAAACGGCATTACCGTTATAGACGACTTTGCCCACAATCCGGACAAGGTTCTTGCCTCAATGTCGGCGTTGCGCAGCTACCCCGGACGTCTTCTGGTCATGTTCCAGCCGCACGGTTTCAGCCCGATGCGCCTGATGGGACGCCAGATTATCGAATCTTTCACACAAACGATGACCGACGAAGACATTCTGCTGATGCCTGAAATTTATTTTGCGGGCGGTACGGTTACCCGTGACATTTCGTCAAACGACCTGATTAAATATGCCGGCGAACTTGGCAAACAGGCGCTCTTTTTCGACAACCGCAGACAAGCGGGCAGCTATCTGAAAAACAATGCCCGCCCCGGCGACCGCATCGTCGTCATGGGTGCCCGCGACAACTCGCTGCCAACCTTCTGCAAAGAAATTTTAGAGGAGTTATAAGACATGAAACTTAATCCCGGTGACAAAGTCGGCATTATCAGCCCTTCGTCTTTTCTGCGCAACCGCGAAGCCGTCGAGCTCGGCCTCGATTATCTCCGTTCCCTGGAACTGGAACCGGTTCTCGGTGAACATGTTTTCGACGCTTTCCGTTATATGGCCGGCACCCCCGAGGATCGTACCGCTGATTTGCACCGCTTTTACGCCGATCCGGAAATAAAAGCCGTTTTCTGCACTGCCGGCGGTTCCGGCAGCCAATACATGCTGCCTTTGATAGACTATGAGCTTGTGCGCCGCAACCCCAAACCGCTGTTCGGTTTCAGCGACAACACCGCCTTGCAGCTCGGCCTTTACGCCCGGGCAAAAGCCGTAACCTGCACCGGTTTCACGCTCAAATACGATTTCAAAAACGGACATATTGACGGCTTTGTCGACGAAACGCTGCGCACCGTCATCAGCGGCGGAAAACTTGATCTTCGCGGAGGTCAAACCGTTATCGGCGGTCAAACCGAAGGCATTCTTCTCGGCGGCTGTCTAAGCCTGTTTCGCAATCTTTGCGGCACGCCGTTTTATCCCGATCTGACCGACACTGTTTTGCTGATTGAAGACGTGGGAGAAAAAACCTACAAAATTGACATCATGCTCCAGCAGCTGACCCAATGTCCCGGCTTTGAGCGGATTAAAGGCGTCGTTTTCGGAGAATTTGCCGATGCCGAAATTGCCGATCCCGAAGACGGCAGCATCGACGACGTCATCGCTGAATTCTGCCGGAACATCAAAGTCCCGGTCATCAAAAACTTCCCTTACGGACACATTCCGTCGCGGGCGGTTATGCCCATCGGGGCGCCTGTTCGTCTGAACGCCGATGACTGCCGGCTGACCTGGCTTTAGAAGACAAGTTTCATCACATATTCGAAATTAAGAACATTCAGGTTCTTGATAAGGGTCTGATAATCCCAGAAACCGTCCCAACCCCGGCTGTTGAAAGCCAACATGCTGCCGATAACCCAGAAATTGGCGCCGGGTAGAAACATCCAGCAAAACCGGTAAGACACTTTCGGCAAATCAGTCTGCTTTTCATGAATCTGCGAAGCCACCGTATCCATGTGATAACCGAGAAAATACCCGAGAATTCCGTTCAAAATCAGATTCATCGGCGCAAACGACGTCCATACCGAAATAAACAGCATATAAAAGAAACCGAACAGCGGAAAGAAATATGGCGCAATGATAATCAGCCAGTTTCCTTCGCCCTCAAACCCCATTGAACCGCCGCTGTCGTCAGCCTCGACCCGAATATGCTTAACCTTGTGAAACGTAATCAGCGCAAAAAAGGCGTGCGTCAGCTCATGCGCCACAATCTGCATGCTGGTCTTGACCGAAGCGTCGGCCATCTGCCGGGCAATGAAAAACAGAATAAACCCCGCGCCGAGCACAATAAACTTGATGTTAACGAAATTAAAGTAGTAGAGCGAACGGATATAAGCGGGTATGGAAATCAGCATATACAGCGCCAACGGCCATTTTAACAAAGTGATAAACCGGTCGATTAAAACTTGCATAGTCGTCCTTCTCCAAATAACTGATCCCAGCCTAACGCATTTTCAATCCAATTTCAGCAAAATAAGTTCAAATATTAACATTAGTCTTGTCAACCGAAAATAATTTAACTAATATGAAAACAATGCAATTTGAAACATAAGGACAAAAAAATGAACGCGGACGTTTTCGACACTTTCGACTTTCTGATTAACGACGAAGATGAAGTCATGCTGCTTTTGTATGAACGCGAAGGCGAACCTAAAAATCCGCGTATTGAACTGAATGCCGAAGAAAACGCCGCACTGCTGGTGCGCAACGAAACCGACAGCCTGTTGCTCAAGGACATCTCCGCCGATGTTTTTGACAGCCTTCAGGATGCCGATACGCTGATGGTCTGCGAACTGAGCCGCACCGAGAACGAAAAGGAAACCGAAATCGTCCACGCTTATGAAGCCGAAATCAGCGATTAGGTTTTTCTTACGCCAAACCCCGGCCCCTCAAATGAGGGGCTTTTTCTTGGTCATGTCCGGCTTTTTTTCCTTACAGTCATGTCCGGCCTTGAGCCGGACATCTCTTTTAGATTCCCGTGCCAAGCACGGGAATGACAGTATTATTTTCTTCTGTCATCCTCGGACAAGCGCAGCGCGTTCCGGGGATCTCTTCCTCATGGATTGCCAGATCAACTCCGGCAATAACAGTATTTTTTTCTTATGCTTGACTTTTAATATCGTTGCTTTTTTTGTATGACAAAAATAGATGTGGTTCCATCATTGGTAGACAGAAAAATTTGTAGTTTCATTAATAG
>FR885486.1 GCA_000436375.1 Azospirillum sp. CAG:239
GAAGTTTAAAGTGAGTGCTAAATTAAATCCATTGGCTGGATTTTTTAATGTATTGATGATTTCTTGCCGATATGGAGTAATTGGTTTATTAAATTCTTTTTTCCTATGGGATTCTTTGTATTTTTTTATTTCATTTCTTTTGGTTTCTTTAAATTTATTCATTAATTGAATGTTGTTGTTTTTTAACATTTGTTGGTGAAATTTAATTAACTCCAGCTCTTTTTCTTCAATGGTTGGTTCTGTGAATTTTACTGAAGTTGCTGTTATCAAATTGTCTTCATTTATTACAGTGAATTTTTCTTTGTATTGTTCCAAATGATTTTTGAAGTTGTTTAATCTATTCGTTTCCATAATATCTCCTTAATAATTTAGATAATAAAGTTCTAATGCTCCTCTTGTTGGAAGAGGAAACCTAAAAACTTACAAAAAGTAGGAAAATTAATGTCTAAAAGTCCATTAATATTCATCATTGATAATTTTATTTATCAGCGATGGCAAAATAATATCATATATAGGGAATGAATTTCATTATTAAAACCTGATTA
>FR885487.1 GCA_000436375.1 Azospirillum sp. CAG:239
GCACGGCGGGCGCCCTTGGCCACGCGGCTGCCGATGGAACGATCCCAGTTGGTGGTGTTGGCAAAAACGGCCGCCTTAACGAAAACCCTGTCCAGAAAATCAAGACGGGCTCCGAGCTTTAATCCCGCGATAAAACCGTTTTCCGTTACCTTTACCAGCCTTTTGCTCGAAACATAGGCGTTTTTGTCACGTTCCAGATACTCCGTCGAATAAGGCGTAATACCGATATAAGCTCCGGTAAAAAGCGTCAGCATGCCGTATTCGAAAAAACCATAGTCCATTCCGACCCGGAAAGAAGGCGCCTTGTATTTGATACCGCCATATTCCTCTCCCAAATGTTCGGAAAAAAACGACACTTCAAAATAAGCCGTCAGAGGCTTGATTTCGTAGGCAACCTGCGCACCGAAACGGTTTTCGGATGCATCCAGATAACTGACCGCGGAAACCTCCAAAGCACGTTCGTCATCATCTATGTCGGTAATCCGGTAAAATTCCTGCGCGTGCAGCGCGGCGGCAAGCAAAACCAGCAATGCCGAAAGCAACAACCTTTTCATAATACTTAAATATTAAATTATACAATCAGATATTTATAGCTAAAAAACAGCTTAAAGGCTATCATGCTTTTCCGCCAAAGTCTAGACAAAAAAAAGAGACGACAGTTTTGTGAAATACAAAAGTTTAAAACGACAGAAGCCTTTCTCCTTTGTGAAGAAAGGCTTCTGTCTGCATTTATTTACAGAGCAGCTTTCTGTTTGAAGCGGACTGTCAGCTGTTTTCCGTTGGCCAACAAGATTTCGGCCTGCGTCCATTCGACTTTGGGAATTTTGCCCTTAACCGCAAAACCTTTGACTTGTATGGTCACGTCCTCATTATGACTGCTGACCACGCGAATCATACATTTTTCGCTCGTCTGTTCCAAAGAATATCGAATCAAAGCGCCGTCTAACACCATGTTATAAGTGCTGTCCCGTTCGATATTTTCAAACAGAATGATTTTACCGGCAGGCTGATAATCGTTCGGATTAGCCTTGTCAGGCGCTTCGCGACTGCCGGTTAAAATCACGTTACGCTGCAACTCGGACTTCTCTTGTGCATTGGCACCAACTGCGGCCATAAAGAATACGGCGGCAAGCAAAAAAAACTTTTTCATAATCTAATTGTTTAAAATGATACATTCGCAAAATTGTAAAATATTTGCTATTTCATTAACATATTTTTAAGAAGCTGTCTAGACAAAAAATCATTCCGTTTCGGAAACCTGACCGCAGACCATCGGTTCGGCAACGCCGGTCGTGGAAGGGAAAGTGGCGGGCAGATGATAAAGCCGGCGTACTGCCAGATAGGCAAAAGCCTGCGCTTCCAGCGCATTGACGTCAAAACCTTCTTCGGCTGCCGTCGAGATGCCGATATCCGGCAGGCGCTGCCGCAAAAAGCGCACCAAAGTCGGATTTTTGGCTCCGCCGCCGCAGACAATCAATTTTCCGGGAATTTCCGGCAGATAGAGCAGCAGCGAATAGGCTACGGCTTCGGCAATGAAAGCGGTTACGGTTGCGGCGCCGTCTTCCAGACTCAAACCTTCGAGATGTTCGAGCTTTTCGTTGAAAATCGTCCGGTCGGCCGCCTTGGGCGGATATTGCGCAAAAAACTTATGCCTCATCATCGAGGCGACAATTTGTTCGTTAACTTTGCCGGTAATCGCCAGTTTGCCGTTATAATCCATATGCATGCCGCCGTGTTTCATAACCCAGTCGTTAATGGCGGCATTGCCGGGGCCGCAGTCGAAGGCAATCATGTCGCCGATGGAACCTATCCAGGTTATATTGGCGCAGCCGCCGATATTGACCACGGCCAGCGGCTTGCCCATGTCGGCACAGAGAGACTGGTAATATATGGGAACCAGCGGACCGCCCTGCCCGCCGGCCAGCAGGTCGGCATTCTGAAAGCGGTTGACAACCTTGGTCCGCGTCAGTTCGGCAAGGCGTTTCCCGTCGCCAATCTGACAGCTGAAATGGTTTTTGGGATCAAGGCAGATATTATGTCCCTCAAAGCCGATGACGTCGACCTTTTCGTCCTGAGCGGCGATAATCTCGTTGGCAATTTCGGCATGAAACGCCGTCAGCTCCGTTTCGACCTCGCGAATAGCCGCTTCGTTTTCGGGCGTATCCGGCCTTTTGCCGAGAACGGAGCGGATTTTGTCGCGGAGTTCCTCATCATAGGGAACGCTCTGAGAAAGGCCGAAGTCGTAAACGTCGACGCCGTCGGTTTTCAGCAGGGCGACATCAACGCCGTCCAAAGCGGTTCCGCTGCTCATTCCCAGGGCATGAAGGGGTCTGATGATATCCATGTCGAAAAAAAATTACCTCCGTTGTTGCACTATTTTATTTATATGTTAATATTCCTTAAAATTACGCTAATAGTTTATATTCATCATAGCAAGGAAAGGGAAAATGAGCAAATTTAAATCCGAATTTTTTAACCTGATGCTGGAACGCGGCTTTTATAATCAATGCACCAACGAGGACGGTTTCGACACCTATCTTTACGAGTGCGAAAAAGCGGGCAAACCGGCCGTCGGTTATCTCGGTTCGGATCCCACCGGCGACAGCCTGCATGTCGGGCATATCGTTCCGCTGATGATGATGCGCTGGTTCCAGAAATGCGGGCATAAGCCGCTTACGCTGGTCGGCGGCGCAACCGCCCGCATCGGCGACCCTTCGGGCAAAGACAAACTGCGTCCGTTTTTGAGCGAAGAAACCTTGCAGCACAACATTGAGGGGCTGAAAAAATCTTTCGGCAAATTTTTGAAATTCGGCAACGGCGCCAACGACGCGATTATGGTCGACAACTGGGACTGGTTCAAGGACATTAACTATCTTGCCTTTTTGCGCGACATCGGCACCTGTTATTCGGTTAACCGCATGCTGACAATGGACAGTGTAAAAACACGCCTGGAACGCGAGCAGCCGATGTCTTTCCTTGAATTTAACTATATGCTTCTGCAAGGCTACGATTTCTGCGTATTGTACAACAAATACGGCTGCCGCGCCCAGATTGCCGGCTCGGACCAATGGGGCAACATTACTTCCGGCACCGAACTCGGCCGTCGTCGTTATGATGTTGAGCTTTTCGGCTTTACAAGCCCGATTATTACCGACTCAAACGGCAAAAAAATGGGCAAATCGGAGGGTAATGCCGTTTGGATTAACGAAGAAAAGCTGCCCGCCTATGATTATTATCAGTATTTCCGTAATATCGGCGATGCCGAAGTCGGAAAATGTCTGCGCATTTATACCGATTTGCCGATAGATGAAATCCGCCGTCTGGAAAGCCTGAAGGACAAGGAAATCAACGAAGCCAAAAAAATTCTGGCTTTTGAGGCGACCAAAATCTGCCGGGGCGAAACCGAAGCCACGGCAGCGCAGGACACGGCCGTCAAAACCTTTGAAATGGGCGTTGCCGGCGGAGACTTGCCAAGCCTGCAAAAAACCTCTGTTGACGGGCTCAGCATTTTGGACGCCTTTTTGGAAATCGGCTTTGTTGCCAGTAAGGGCGAAGCGCGCCGCCTGATTAAGCAATCCGGACTGAAACTGAATGACAAGGTTATCAGCGACGAGAATTATGTTTTATCTGCGTCTGATGTGGTTGACGGGCAGGTCAAGCTCTCTCAGGGCAAAAAGAAACACGGTTTGATTAAGGTGGCTTAAAAAATCTTAATCTTCAAGTTTGAAAATCCGAAGGTTCCGGAAACTTCGGATTTTTTCTTTATTGAAAATAAAAAAAACGTTGATTATGCAAAAATATCAGCTCCGGTTTAATGAACTCCGGCAGATGAACAGCCCGCAAAAATCCACCCTCTGGTTTGAGAAAAACGGCTAAGCCCCTAGGTAAAACATTACACCCCGCCCGAGCAGGAAAAGGATGGCGCAAATTCCGATATATAAATATGGGCGTTTGAGCAAGGAAGAAACTATATCCGGCTTTTTCTCTTTTCTTCCAGGGAAGAACAATAAAAGAAGGATGGCAAATATGTATACAAAGACAAAGCCACCCCAAACATATTCTAAAACTTTGGGTAAAGTTATATGATCATAATAGTCTGTCAGCAAAAAAGCGCCGGTATAAACTAAAGTAATAATTGTACCTTTGTGGTTCAAATCTCTACATCTTTTTTGGATACCGGCAAGTGTTGCCCAAAAAGCCACAAAAGAAGCAATAGCTGTCAAAGCTCCAATGTTTTGTGCGTCAATGACCTCGCAAAATAGGTTAATAGTTATCAGAGCTCCCCAAAGTTGGAGTTGATTAAATCTTCCGTCAAAGGAAAAATAAAAAGTCAGCGGATTTTCGCCCCAAATATCCTTAAAAAGTTTATTGATAGCTTTTTTAACTTTTTGTATCATTTGTTTAGTCCTTATCTTTGGGTTGGGTCAGGATATTAAACACCACCCCAAAAGTCAACGATATAAATCTTATTTATTTTTTATTCCGTCCTTTTTCTCTTTATAATAACTAAGTCCTTTTTTTATAAGATTAAAAGCCTTAGCTCCGTTAACCCCAATATCAATTGCATAATTAGAATATTTATAAGGTTTTTCTAAATTTTCTTGCTTGGATAATTTTTCTAATTCATCTTGCTTTTTTTGATATATTCCTCCTAAGAACTTATCATTAATTCTTTTATAAAAATTACGAGTAAATGAATTAAGAGCATATTCAACCCCACCCTCAATTCCTTGTCCAAAACCTTCCAAACCGCTTTTAACAATATCTGTGGTTGGGATTGGTTTAGGGTTGGGGTTTGTATATTTAGGTCGTTCGGAAATGGTGGACCTTCTCAAAGCCTCCTTACTCCAAGGTGTCGGTGTTTGCTGTTGCCGACGCGGTGTTTGCGGAACATAGCTTTCAATAAAATTACGATGACTATATTTTTCGTTCTGCAATTCTTTTTCTGGGTCTTCTTGCGCAATGTAGCGAATTAAATTTCCCATAAACTATCTCCTTAAAAAAAAATTTAAAAACAAAAAAATCCGAAGACATAAGTCTTCGGATTTTGGATATACTTATAGCAAGTGATAGATTATTTATACGCTAAGAAATTACAATTTTCAAGAAAAATAAATTGTTTTCAACAGCTTTTGCGTAAAATCAAACTTTCAAATAAAACATTACGCCCCGCCCGAGCAAAAAGAGGAGAAGGCAAAAAGCAAAATAGGCTTTGGGATATTTGAGCAACGGGCTGGTCAAATGCTCATCCGCCTCTTTCTTCCCCGGCATAAATTGCGCATAAAGATATACGCATAAATATACAAACAAAATGATTTGCGAAATCGGTAATAAAAACTCGCTCTTATCTATCCCAAGAGGGTGAGTTATCGCCATATATATGAAGAAGACGGAAACAACGACTATCATCCAAGAGCCTTTTATGTGCAAATCCCGACATCTTTTTTGATAAGCACTCAAGGCAATATAAAAATAACCTAACCAGCCGACAATATCAAAATGGGGTATTCGTATTTTTGAAAAAACATAAAAAATCAGGTAACCGAAAAGCAGAGCTTCCCAAAACAAGACACGGCCATATACGCCGTTAGATGAAAAATAGCACGAAAAAAACAATTTTATATTTTTAATATATCCCAATTTATTTGCCTTGCTTCTCATCGTTCCACAAAAGAAGACTGATATTCAGTATCAACAAATACCGGTCTAAAGTCAAGTTGTTAACGCAGTTTAGTATATTTGGCGCCGATATTCTTTATTCTCTTCAATATATTTGCACTTTCACCAATATTAATTGTATAATCAGCCAATTTATTCAAACCGCCAAGACCAACTTTTTCAGCTTCTTTCTGCATTTTTTCTTGTCTTTTTTCATAATCATTCTTCATAAAAAAGTAACTGGCAACATCATAAAAACCTCCCGTTTTTGCATTAAAGAAAGAAAGCGAGCCATGCTCAACACCTTGTCCAAAACCTTCCAATCCGCTTTTGGCAATTTCGCCGGACGGAATACGACGTGGGTTGGGATTCGTATATTTCGGTTTTGAAAGAATGGTTGATTTCGTCTTACAAAAATTATTTTGTGGCACCGAAGTCTGCCAAGGCCGGTTTTTCTCCGGGTCTTCCTGTGCGATATATTGAATTAAGTTTCCCATATTATTTTCTCCTTTTAAGTTAACATTTAAAACAAAAAAACCCGAAGAAGCCATTCTTCGGATTTCAGGCACATTTACGGCAAGCGATATTTAAATTAAAGTTCGGGTCCATAAACATAGAGCATATATGTCAATACAAATAATACAGCAGCACTACTTGCTATGATTACGGTCGTTATTCCGATTATTTTTCCAGCTTTTATTAATATACTTTTGGATAATTTCATCACAATTTCCATCCGGATATTTTGTTCCGAATGGTATTCAGGCAATTAAAATATTCTATTTTTGCAGGTTTCTTCGCTGAAGCCACTATCAATACATTCCTTGATTTGTTGTTGCGCCTGTTTCCTGTAGCTATAATCGGCACACAAATAAAAGGAAATGCCTGAAACTATGCCGATAATGACTAGAGAACATAAAAATAAAATTGTATATAAGCCATATTTACCAATTTTTTTTAATATATTTTTCAATAAGGGCATTACAATCTCCTTTAGGATATTTGCTTCCCAATAATCTACCTACTTTATTAGCATAATTGTCTCCTTTACTACTGTCAAGGGTGTTTGAGCCTGTTCTAACATCATTCCATTCTCTTAAGTCAGAGGCCAATTTAGCAATGTCAGCCCCTCCTTTACCATATTGTGCTGCATTACAATTCATAAATGCATGTTTATACTTATCGGTAAAGTTTATTTTTCTCATCGGAAAAAAGTTTTTACCTAAATTT
>FR885488.1 GCA_000436375.1 Azospirillum sp. CAG:239
ATCAGGATAAGCTAATTTGGCGAAAGAGTCAACTATTAATGAAACTACAATTTTTTCTGTCTACCAATGATGGAACCATATTTATTTTCGGCTAAAAGGATATTTGTTTTGGTCGGTTTTTATCAGCAATGGAACATCTTGAATTTTTTGATTGTATCGGCGGTGCAAAGTTTCTATAATCGGCAACAGATTAATCTTTTAAGGAAAACTGATGGCCGAGCCTAAATTTGTACATCTCCGCGTACATACCGCCTATTCGTTGTCGGAAGGCGCAATGAAAGTGCCGTCGCTGATTCCCAAGCTTAAGGATATGGGTTTTCCGGCTATTGCCGTAACCGATACGGCCAATATGTTCGGCGCCAAGGCTTTGTCGCACTATGCCGCCGACTGTGGTATCAAACCGATATTGGGCTGCCAGTTCTATCTTCGCAATCCCGATGCCGACGATTTGCTGAAATCAAAAGGGCGTACCATTGAACCTGACAAGCTTGTGCTTTTGGTTCGCAATGATGAAGGTTATCATAATATCATGAAGCTGATGAAGCTTTCTTATCTTGATAATCCGGAGTATAACGAAAAGCCGCAGCTGAAGCTTTCTGACCTTGAGGGGCGCAGTGCCGGGCTGATTGCCCTGACCGGCGGCGTCGAGGGTACGGTCGGCCGTCTGCTGCTGGAAAACCGCAAAGACGAAGCCGAAGATTTTCTGCTCAGGCTTAAGGCGCTTTTTCCCGATTCGCTGTATGTTGAAATCATGCGTATCGGTCTTGAGAGCGAGCATAAGACCGAAGAGGATTTCATTAATCTGGCCTATAAGCACAACCTGCCGCTGGTAGCCACCAACGAGGCTTTTTTTCTCGACGCCGACATGTACGAAGCGCATGATGCGCTGGTTTGTATCGCGGCCGGCGAATATGTGGCCAACGAAAACCGCAAAAGGTTTTCGCCCAACAACCGCCTGCGCTCGCCGGAGGAAATGATTGAACTTTTCAAGGATTTGCCCGAAGCCGTCAACAATACGGTCGTCATTGCCGAGCGTTGCAGTTTCCTGTCTGAAAAAGTGCAGCCTCTGCTGCCGATTTTCGAGTGCCCCGAAGGAAAAACCCAGGACGAGTTCATTACCGAAGAAGCTTACAAAGGCTTAAAGGAGCGGATGGAGGCTCAGGTTTATTTTGAGGGCATGACCGAAGAGGAAAGGCGGGAAATCGACGAGAAATATTACGCCCGTCTGGATTATGAGCTGAGCGTCATTAAAAAAATGGGTTTTCCCGGCTACTTCCTGATCGTATCGGACTTCATCCGTTGGTCGAAGGGACACGGCGTGCCCGTAGGTCCCGGCCGCGGTTCCGGCGCGGGTTCCATTACCGCCTGGTCGCTGAAGGTTACCGACCTTGACCCGATTAAACTTGATTTGCTGTTTGAGCGTTTTCTGAATCCGGAACGTATTAACATGCCGGACTTCGACGTTGACTTTTGTCAGGAAAACCGCGGCAAGACGATTGAATACGTGCAGAACAAATACGGTTTTGACCATGTGGCGCAGATTATCACTTACGGCAAGCTGCAGGCCAAAAACGTCATCAGGGACGTTGCCCGCGTTCTGCAAATGCCCTATTCCCAGGCCGATCGCCTGAGCAAAATGATTCCGCCGGGCGTTCAGGGCAAGAACCCGACGCTTCAGGAGTCGCTGGATCAGGTGCCCGAACTTGAGGAGATGCGCCGGAGCGACCCGCAGGTTAACAAGCTGTTTGACATCGGCATGAAACTTGAGGGGTTGTACCGCCAGTCGGGCGTACACGCTGCCGGCGTGGTTATCGGCGACCGCCCGCTTGACCTGCTGGTGCCGTTGTACAAGGATCCGCGTGCCGACATGCCGGTAACCCAGTACGATATGAAATATGTCGAGGAAACCGGCCTGATTAAGTTTGACTTTCTGGGCTTAAAGACCCTGACCGTTATCCAGCGCGCCGTCGATTGGATTAAGAAGATTCACGGCGTTCAGATGGATATGGACAATGTGCCGTTGGACGACAAGCAGACTTATGAGCTTTTGCAGAGCGGCAACACTGCCGCCGTCTTCCAGTTTGAATCGGCGGGCATGCAGGATGTTCACAAACAGATTAAGCCCGACCGTTTCGAAGACCTTATCGCTATCGTGTCACTGTACCGTCCGGGGCCGATGGACAACATTCCGAGTTATATCAAGCGGAAACACGGCGAAGAGGAAATTACCTATCTGCACCCGATGCTGGAGCCGATTCTTAAAGAAACCTACGGCATCATGATTTATCAGGAGCAGGTTATGAACATCGCCCGTGCGCTGGGCGGCTATACCATGGGCGGCGCCGACAAGCTGCGCAAGGTTATGGGTAAGAAAATGCGCGACGAAATTCCGAAACAGCGCAAGATGTTTATGGAGGGCGCGGTTAAAAACGGTATTGAAGAGTCTACCGCCGGCGCGATTTTTGACCAGATGGAAAAGTTTGCCTCATACGGTTTCAACAAGTCGCATGCGGCGGCCTATTCGCTGATTTCGTATCAGACGGCTTATCTGAAGGCGCATTACCCGGTTGAGTTTATGTGTGCGGTCATGTCGCTGGATATTACCAATACCGACAAGCTGCTGTTCTTCAAGGATGAGTGCAAAAAACTCGGCTTTAAGGTTTTAAAACCCGACATCAACCATTCCGGTTCCGACTTTGTGGTCGAAGACGGCAATATCCGCTATGCTCTGGGCGCGGTCAAAGGCGTCGGTGAGGCCAATATGCGGGCAATTGTCGCCGAACGCGAGGCGCACGGCCCGTATAAGGACATTTCCGATTTCATTCATCGGACCGATATCAAGCAGATTAACCGCCGTCAGCTGGAGCAGCTGATTAAGGCCGGCGCTTTCGACTGTCTGGAAAAGAACCGCGGCCGCCTGTTTGCCAATGTCGAAACCATCATGCGTCACATTGCTTCGTCTTCCGAGCTTAAAACCAGCGAGCAGGCCTCCCTGTTCGGCAACGAGGAACTGCACGCCAAGGTCAAACTGGCGGACAAGCCGGACTGGCCTGAGCTTGAGAAGCTCAAACTTGAAGCGGAAGCCATCGGCTTTTATCTTTCCGCGCATCCGCTTGACAGTTACGGCAAGGGCATGGAGCGTCTGGGCGTCAAAAACTGCAGCGAAATTTTCCGTAACATCCGCACCGGCGACAGCATCCGCGCCAAAGTGGCCGGCTGCGTCAACTCGTTTCAGAAGCGCATCAGCAAAACCGGCAACAAATACGCTTTTCTGGAACTGTCCGACGCCAGCGGCAGTTTTGAGGGAATCTTGTTTTCTGAAGGTCTGGCGCGGTATGAGGAAATCATTGCTTCCGGCCTGCCGCTGTTTGCGAGCATAACGATTGACAAGCAGAGTGAGGAAGCCAATCCGCGCGTAATGTTCAACGTGATTGAAACGCTGGATAAAGCCATTTCCGAAGTTGCCAACGGTTTGGAAATCGCCGTCAACGACGTAAGTGCCGTTCCCGGTTTGCGGGAAATTCTCGGCAAAGATAGAAACGGCCGAAATAAAATATATATAAAACCCGAGAACCGGGAATGGGATGTCCGTATTGAACTGGCCGGCGGTTTTGCTTTCGCCGATCCGGAATTCCTGAGCAAAATCCGTGCGCTTCCGGGCGTAACAACCATAAAGGAAATATAAGCTATGAAAGATTTTATTGCGAAGTTGAATCAGCTGAAACAAAAGTTTTCCGACGGCTGCGGCTGCCGCAGCCTGTGTCTGAACGCGGCGCCGGCCGTTGCGCCGGTGCGTATCCCGGTTACGCAGCTGATTTTCCGTCCGTTCGGAATCTTTGCCGACCGCTTCGGCCTGCTGTTGCGGCTGGCTGCCCTTTTTGCTCTGCCGATTACGCTGTTGTCGGTTTTTATGGGTTTTTCTTACATCTGTTTTACCGATTATCGAAGCGCTTATTTTTTCTGCTCTGATTCGCAGGGCTGGTATCTGGTTTATCTGTTTGCCAAAATTTTTCTGATTTCCGCGTTTCTGGTCCGTTGGTATGACGGTGCCTTTTTAAATCGGGACTATAATTGGAAAAACGTGTTTCTGCCCACGTCGCGCGATTTTACGACCGCGGCTCTGGTTTGCTTTTATCTGCTTCTGAATATGGCGCCTCTGCTTTCTTTTTACCTGTTGTACGTCCGGGTGCCGAATCCCGACTGGGTTGTCGAAATAACCTATTTTGCGGTCGTTTCAATCGGCTTTGTCGTACCGTTTATGCTTATGCGCTTTTATGCGCTGCTGGCTGTTTTTCTGAGCGGCGGCCCGAAAGTTTCGCCGGCCTGGCTCTGGGCGCGTTCCAAAGGCAATAATCTTGGAATTATCCTGTCGCTGTTCCTGATTATTATCGTTATGTTGTTTATTCTGGTTTATTTCCAGCACGGCATTGCCGGAATTGAAGTCGAATATGCCGATTGGAGCGGTACGGTAATCGAATATTTTTACAGTCTGATTCTGCTGATGCTTATCAGTCTGGTCATCAACAACTGCCATGTGCAGAAAGAATATTTGCTCGGAGGGAAAGATGGAAACAATGCCGCAGATTAAACTCCCGTTTTGGGAATGTCTTCGCCGCAGCTTTTTTTACGCCTTTGTAAATTTTGACGCCTTTGTTAAAATTGCGTCCGTTTGGTTTTTGATTCTCCTTTACGAGATTTTTGCCGGCTTCCCTTCTTTGTGTGGCCTGAAGGAAAGCGGCTGTCCCGGCGAGAGTTTTCAGAATGTCTCGGTCGTTATGGTTTCGCTGGCTTCCGTTGCGGTTGCCGTCGCTTTCAGCCGTTTGGTCGTTCTGCGCGAAAATGTCCGTCCGTTTGCGTTTTCTTTCGGCCGCCGCGAACTTAAATATCTGGCCTACAGCCTGCTGCTGTTTTTGCTGATTATCGTTCCGTCGGTAATGGTTATGGGCATTGTCGCGGGTATTCTGGAACGTATCGGCGCCAATCTCCCCGGTGTTTCGCTTGCCTTGTCCGTGGTACCGCTGATTGCCGGCATTGTCTGTGCCCGGTTCTTTATCGTGCTGCCGGCAGTTGCCGTCGATGACCGGGAGCTGACCATGAAAAGAGCCTTTGCGCTGACCCGGGGCAACGCCAACAAAATTTTTTGGGGGCAGGCGCTGATGATGCTTCCGGTCGTTATAACCGTTACGTTGCTGACCATGCTTTACGGTGCGCTGAACCTGTCGGGTTTCCTGGTTGATTTGATTATGGCTTTTCTGTTGCTCGGCCTGTCGTTTTTTGACGCCGCCCTCAAAGCGTCCTATTTCAGCCATGTGTACCAGTATTTTGTATATTTCTGGCACCACTCCGAAAATCAGAGCTTATGAACCAGCTTTGCCGCCGTTCCCAGACGATAGGCGTCGCGAATGTTCGGCGTTTCCGGATATTTGCCGCCGATGTCCAGCGCGAAGATATTGGCCTGCTGTGCGGCAAAGTCGCGTCCCAGACTGAGTGTTGCGGCGTTGTCAATCAGATAGTCGCGGAAAGTTAGCGCGTCTTTAATGTTGTTTTTCATCAGGCCGCTGCGTTTGGCAAAAATTCCCGTATAGGCGAAAATGACGTAAATCATCGTCAGCAGCAGCAAGGCCGAAACCGGGTGGATATAAATGCTCAAAACCATCAGCGTAAAAACGATAATCAGCAGCGCAAAGGTTTTGCTTATCCAGCCGAGCGGCGCCGACCGGAATTTCAGCTTTAGAAGCCAGACGTAAAAAGCCAAAGTGACGCTGCCGGCCAGTTCAACGGCGAATATCTGCCCGAAACTGACCGAAAGCGAGGCAATCGCCGCCTCTGCCAACAACAGCATGCCGATGCTGAAAAACAGATAGCCGGCGCTCAGCTTCAGTGACAGGCTTTTAAAGCGGCTGAGCGTGTTTTTCTCAATCAGCTTGAAAGCGCGCTTGAATTTGAGCAGGTTCTGCGCATCGGCGCGCACGACCGATTCCTTGCCCGGAAACAGATGGCCGACGGCTTTGCGTTCGCGGCGCTCCAGCGATTTCAAATCGTCGGTTTTCTTAATCAGCATGACTTCGCCGTCGCTTTCCTGAATGTCGATGATGTTTTTGCGAAACAGTTCCAGCAGATAAGAAACGAAAGACACCTTGTCGAATGCGCCCTTAATCAGATAACGTAGCATCGGCGCGGTGCGGCGCATGCCGGTTTTGAGTTTGGACCGCCCGGCGCTGATATATTTCCAGGAAATGATGTAGGAAACCAAAATTGCGGCCAGCCCGGCCAGCGCAAAAAGAATGTCGCCGTAATCGGCAATAAACCATGAAAAACGCTTGCCCAAATCTGGCGGCAGCAAATCGGTTTTCGGCAGCGATACGATAATGTGCATGCCTTCGCCGACAAACAGGGGCGTTTGCGCCGCAAAGCCGAGCGTATTGTCCTCGCCTTTGGCAATGAAAGCGCCGTCGGTAGTCAGCTGCCCCGGATAGCCGAGCAGAATGTTCTGGCTCAGCGGCGGCTGCGTGCCGGGCAGACTGACCGAAGCGCCGGCATTGGCAACTACCAGATTCCAGGAACTTCCGGTAACGTCCCAGTAAAATTCGTTAAAAGTATCATAGTACCAGAGCTGCCGGTCAAGCAGATAGGCAAAGTTATAGGTATAGATTCCCGGTGCCAGCGTATATTCTTCTTTGGGGGTCAGAATGATTTTGTCACCGGCTTCTTCTGCCTTGTAAGGGACTTCCTGCCCGTTGACGGTAACCGAAAGCAGGGTCAGGTCAACTTTGTTGCGAATGCCGGCGCGCGAGGTTGAATATTTCGGAATGGCGCGCGACAGGCCGTTTTTGAGCTTGTCGCCATTGGCAATGACCGTAATCGTTTCGTTGATGCCGATAAGCCCGGTCGGCAGAATTTCAATTTTGCTGAAAAGGTAGGGGATGTGTTCCTTAGCGGGAACCAGCGTCTGGGTGCCGTTGGGCAGTTCGACGTTGACGACCGGAAAATCGGGCGCCGCCCATTCTTTTTTCTGTTCTTCGACGGAAGGCTGGTCGTTTATGTAATAATAAACGTCGTCATAAGGTTCGTTGATGTCTTCCGGCGTACGGCCTTCCGGTCCGGACAGGCGCTTCATGGCGTTGTCGTAAATTTTTTCGAAAGTCGATTTTTTGCTCTCTTTGAGCATGTTGATATATTCGGCACTGTGCTGAACGTCGATGGATTTCAGATTGTTGAGGTCTTCGTTTTCGTCAAGTTTGGTAATCACGACGGTTTTAAGCCGTTCTTTGATAAACTCTTCCATTTCCTCTTTGTCTTCGCCGGTCGGAATCCGCGGGTCGGTAATCGGTTCGGCGTCTTTGGGCGCCTGCGCTTCGCGGGCGCGCAGCTCGTCGACGCTGCTCAGTTCCGTAGTGGCCGCCAGAACGGAGAAAAACGGAAACATCAGACTGAAACAAATGGCAGGAAAAAGTTTTTTCATAACTTCAAAACCTTTGTTAACAAATAAAACATATTTGCTAATATAAAGTACAGATATTAAGAAAAGAATAAATTTTATAAGGAGCTTTTAATGATGTCAGACCAAATCGCCGCGATTATTCTGGGTGCCGGCAAGGGCACCCGCATGAAGTCCGACCTGCCCAAGGTAATGATGCCGCTGGCCGGCAAGCCGATGATTCGCCATCCGATAGACACGCTGGAACAGATGGGCGTAAAGAAGATTGTCGTTGTTACCGCGCCCGACGGCGAAATGGTTCGCAGAGAGGTTGCGCCGCATTTGAGCTGTATTCAGGAAAAACAGCTCGGCACCGGGCATGCCGTCCTTTCCGCCAAAGAGCAGATGAAAGGTTTTGACGGCGCCGTTCTGGTTATCTTCGGCGACAATCCGATTATTACCGGAGAAACTTACCAAATGGCCGCAGACAAGGTCAAGGAGGGCTACGCTGTGGTTGTTCTCGGTTTTCGTCCGGCCGATGCCGCCCGTTACGGGCGCCTGGTCATGGAAAACGGCGAACTCAAAAAGATTGTCGAGTTCAAAGACGCTTCCGACGAGGAAAAGGCCATCAACCTCTGCAATTCGGGCTGCATGTGCTTTGACGGCAAAACCATGTTTGAACTTTTGGAGGCGATTGGTAATGAAAATGCCGCCGGCGAGTATTATCTTACCGATGCGGTTGCCGTTGCCCGTCAAAAGGGGCTGAAATGCACGGTGGTCGAATGTTCGCCGGAAGAGGTCGCCGGCGCCAACACCCGCGAAGAGCTGGCGCTGCTGGAAAGTTTCTTGAACAAGAGAAAAGGTAAATAATGACGTTTTTGAAACATCACTGGTTCGGGCTGATTTTGTCGCTGTTTATGCTGGCATATCTGCTGGTTTTCGTGTTGGTTCTGCTGTCGCCGCGCTACGATATGCAAAAGCGGGGGTTTATTCCCTGTACCGAAGCCATGGCCGAGCGGCTGATCGACTGCGACAACGGTGCCTGGTGCATGCTTAAAACCATTGTCAGAAACGGCTGGTGCGACGCCGAAGTCATCGGCGGCGGTTTCAGAATGTGGCTGCGGGGCGAACAAAAAACGCCCTGGGCAAATTATCTGTTTGAACCGGAGCAGCCCCGCCCGGACGACGAGCCGGAAGCGGACGAAAGCCTGCGCGAGTTTTATGCCCAAACTCCGGACATTGAAGCTTCCATGCAAAATCTCCGCCGCCTGAACCGTGAGCTTGAACGGCAGATTAAGGAAAATGAAGAAAAGGAAATAAAGGAACATGAGCAGCAAAAACAGCAATAAACTTCCCGCCTGGGATTTGTCCGACATGTATAAGGGCATTGACGATCCGAAAATCGGCGCCGATTTGGAAAAATTCAGAAAAAACGCGCTTTCTTTTGCCAAGAAATATAAAGGTAAGCTGGCCGGCCTGACCGCCGCGGAATTTCTGTCCGCTCTCAAAGCCGAAGAGAAGATGTCGGTTCTGGGGGGAATGCTCGGCGAGTTTGCCTATCTGAACATGGTTACGCAGATGAAGAACAAAGACGCGATGGCCTTTTATCAGAACATCAGCGAAAAACTGACCGATTACAGCAAACCGACCATTTTTTTCAGTCTGGAAATCAACCGGCTTCCCGATGCCAAAATCAAAGAATGGCTTGAGGATAAAAGGGTTGCTTTCTATAAGCCCTGGTTGGACAAGGTTCGGCGTTTCAAAAAATATGAACTGTCCGAAGCGGTTGAAGAGATTCTGCACGAAAAGTCCGTCACTTCCGGTTCGGCCTGGGTGCGCCTGTATGAAGAAACCTCGTCGCGCCTGGTCTTTACGGTTGACGGCAGGCAATACAACGACGCCGAAATCAGTAAGCTGCTGCTGGACAAAGACCCGCAGATTCGTGAAAAGGCCGGCAAGGAAATCAACCGCGTCTGCAAAGAGAATGCTCCGCTGTTTACCATGATTTACAACATGGTCATCAAAGACAAAGCGATAGAGGACGAAAAACGCGGTTTCAAACGACCGGTTTCCGAACGTAACCTGGCCGAAAACGTCAAGGATTCGACCGTTGACGTTTTGGCGCAGACGGTGCGCGAAAACTACAAAAACATCGCCCACCGTTTTTACAAGCTGAAAGCCAAATGGCTGGGCGTCGACAAAATCCAGTACTGGGACCGCAACGCGCCGCTGCCTTTCTGCGACGATGCCGAATATTCCTGGGACGAAAGCGTCAAAATTGTGCTCAACGCCTATAAAGAATTTTCGCCCAAACTTTATAACGTCGCCAAAGATTTCTTTGATAATGACTGGATTGACGTGCCGCCCCGCGACGGCAAACGCAGCGGCGCGTTTTGCGCCTCCGCCACGGCCGAACATCACCCTTATCTGCTGCTGAATTTTGCCGGCAAACAGAATGATATTCTGACTCTGGCGCATGAACTTGGCCATGGCTGCCATCATCAGCTGCGCACCAAAAACGGCGATTTGAACGAATACAGCCGGATGACCTCTGAGGAAGTCGCCTCGGTTTTCGGCGAAATGATAACTTTCCAGTCGCTGTTGCGCAGTCTGGAAGACGACAGAGCCAAACTCTGCCTGATTGCCGGTAAAGTCAACGATATGATTAATACCGCCATTCGGCAGATTGCCTTTCACTTCTTCGAAACCCGCTGTCATGATGAACGAAAGGACGGCGAGCTTTCCGAAGACCGCCTCTGCCAGATATGGCTTGAGGAAATGCGCAACAGTCTGGGACGCTATGTCAATGTCGACGAAAACAGCGCCTATATCTGGATGCAGGTCGGGCATTTCTTCTTTCTGCCGTTCTATGTCTATGCCTATTCCTTTGCCGATTGTCTGGTCAATTCGTTGTATCAGGTCAGTCAGGAAGGCGGCATCAAGGACTTTCCGGACAAATATCTGGATATGTTGAGCAAAACCGCAATTACCGATTATGATAAGCTGCTCAAACCTTTCGGGCTCAATCCCGACAGCGCCGATTTCTGGAATAAGGGACTGAGTCTGATTTCCGGCTATATCGACCAGTTGGAAGCTTTGGATAAGAAGTTGAAGTTGTAAGAATATATTTTTTACAACAAAAAAAGTCACTCTTCCGAGTGACTTTTTTAATATATTTTTTTGTGTAAATAAAATAGTTAACGCTATCTACAGCAGTAACCAAATCCGGCACCGCTTATTTCTCCGTTTGTAACAGGAACACATTCGTGAATCCGATTACATCCTGAAGTGCTCATACCTCCAGTAATACGATAACAATTAGATGGAGGAGTAGGATAGCAAGATGAAGTTATTCCTTTACAGCTATAACAGGTTAAACCCTTATAGCCAACTGTACTGCATGTATGGTATGCTGGTTTATACGAATAGTATCCGCCATCACTGCATGATACGTTCTTTACGCAGCTTGCCCCGGATTGGTTATACCCCGAGTCACAGCTCCAGGCGGAACATTTGGACGAGCAGTCGGAGTAGTAGGACGTGCAGTGAGCGTTGGCCGGCACCGAAACCGCCGTTCGGTTCCGGCAGTTGTCGGCATAACAGGTCTGGCACTTGGAAGAACAGTCGCCCCAATAGGATTGGCAGCCGTAAGAACAGCTGTTGTCACTCCGGTTCCGGCAGTTGTCGCCGTAAGCGGTCTGGCATTTTGACGAACAGTCGCCGTAATAGCTTTCACAGCCGTAAGGCGTCGATACGGCGGTACGGTTGATACAGTTGTCGGCGGCGGCAACTTCACATTTGGAAGGACAGTCGTCCCAGTATTTTTCGCAGTAATAGGGAACGTTCACGCTTTCCCGGATATGGCAGTTGTCGGAGTAGGCCACCTTGCAGACCGAAGAACAGGGA
>FR885489.1 GCA_000436375.1 Azospirillum sp. CAG:239
CACTGGTTAGCCGCCATTTTGAAATTGTTGACGGCAGTCTTTCCTGTGCTGGAAATGATAACAAATCTTTAATTCAGCTTCGTGTTCAGTTTAAATCTCCAAGAATAGGGAAGTTAAATATTCCATCCATTAAGCTAGATAATGTTAACGGTAACAGTGTTGATTTTAGTGTTAGAGATTTAGAAACTCTGCAAAATGCTGTTGTTTCAAAAAATGTGGAAAGTATTAAAGCATTTTTATCATCTCCGTCTGATTTAGATGAAATCAAAATAGATGGAGAACATCCTGTTGCTCATTTCATCAAAGATGATATGACTTTTGCTCAAGAACTGATTAAATTGGGGGTTTCAGCGGATGTCATTGATAAAAACGGCTATACGCCATTGATGTATGCTGTTATTCGCCAAGATAATGATTTTCTTGATTTGTTGCTGAAGAAAAAAGTTTATTTGAATGAAGTTGATAAAAAAGGCAGAACCGCAATTATGTATGCGGCTATTAAAAATAATCTATATGCGGCAAAGAAATTAATAGAGCATAGGGCAGATATTTACAAATCCAAAGATGAGAAATGGACAGCCTACAAATATGCCAAAGAAATGAAACACGATGAAATTGCTAACCTTTTGAAAAGCCCATTTAATGAAATCCTCATCATTTTTGATGAGTGTTCAACTTGTGAGAAAAACA
>FR885490.1:0-16760 GCA_000436375.1 Azospirillum sp. CAG:239
CCAATGTGCTGACAATATTTTCTTTTTTATTCTCTGACATAGATATTCTCCTATAATTGGGAGGCGGCACCGTGTCGCCTCTTGATGTGTTTGTTTTTGCTTAATATTTCGGATTAGTCCAGTTATTTGTTGCAAAAAAATGTTCTTTTCAGATAAAGAAAATATGCGCTTGCAAGTTGCGGAAACATAGGCTAGACTGGCGATGTTTGGTTGTTGGAGATCTGCAAACTCCATTGCCAGGAAAACAAATCCAAGCGGAAAGGATATATTCCGTCAGCCTTTCAGAGGCATATATCTCGACTTGATGTAAGGTCGGGATGCTTCCGACTATACAACAGGCGTAATGTCGGAGGTTTTGCCGACGATATTACGTTAAAGGTCAGAGGATCATTTTCTTGGATTAATGATTTTGCAGACATACCCGACCACCTTTCAGGTGGTCTTTTTTTTGAAAGGAAATGTCGTGCAAGAGCTGTTAGATTTTATTTCCAAAGAATGTCAGACAAGACTTGGCGAAAACCTGCACTGGGTCAGGAGAGAACGTCTGCTAAGCATTGAAAACGTCGCCCAAAAAACCAAATGCAGCGTGGAAGAGATTGATGCGCTGGAAACCGGGCGCAAAGGGCTTGACCTGATGCTGGTTTGCAAGCTGTTGCGGCTTTATAAGGAAAGGCTGTACATTAACGTGGAGAGTTACAATGACTGATATGCCGATTTATCATGCCAGCGAACTCAACCCGGACACATGCCTCGAAATTGCCATGTTTCTTTTTGAAACCCGCCGGAACAGCGGACTGACAATTACGGAAGCGGCAGTGCGGAGCGGACTTGCCGTCAATGATATTGACGAGTTGGAAACGCAGGCCGGGCAATATGATTTTGCAAAAATCGCGAAGCTGTTGGATTTATATAGGAAAAAGCTGCCGATGTCGGCAAAGGGCTTGAAACGAATGCCCAAAACGCTGGCAGGCAGATATTTTGAGGGTTAAAAGAAAAGCCTCATTGCTTTTGGGCAACGGGGCTAAAGCTTAACAAAAAGCAAAAGCCTTGTCTGCAAAAATGCAGCAAGGCTTTTGCTTTGACAGAATTTAATAATTCTGATTGAACGGATGCGTGGGATCTCCCGGATCGTAATCCTGCGGTTCTCCCTTAATACCCAGTTTTCGGGTAATCCAGAGAACCGGATCAGCGACAACTGCTCCTATCAGACCGACGCCAATAAACCATCCGCGTTCCAAACCAGACATGTCTCTTTCGGTCAGCCCCTCTTTCAATAATTCGCAGAAGTAGCCTCCTTCATCGTCATCATATTTTCCCATAATATTAAGTTTTAGGGGTTAGACAATCAAATTATATAATAGAGATAATCATTTACAGATACATAAAATTTTATCTATAAAATATACATTTGTCCGCATAAGTCAACAGAAAACGCCGAAAGCAAGACACGGCGCAGCCGCCCCTGCCCTGTGCGAGGCGGCCGTCGTCTGAAACTATTTACTAAGGAGGCCATTTGTTTTCTTAACGATAATTTAAATGATTAAGCGGTATTTTTTATAAAAAAGCGGAGTAGTGTGTAATGTTTGACAATATTATGTTTGATGAAGAAATTTTGTTTACCTACATCGGCTATGCGGCCGGTCTGGCAACGATTTTGACTTTTGCCATTCAGATTTTGCGGATTATCGAAACCAAAAACGTTACCAACCTGTCCAGCTACATGTACATCATCTACAGTCTGGGGCTGGTCTGCTGGTTTGCCTACGGCGTTTACATCGATTCCTATATTCTTCTCTTTTCAAACCTGATTACGTTTTTCTGTACATTTATCATTCTTATCCTCATCATATATTATGACGCGGAGGACAAGATTGAAAGAGAGCGCCGGGACGACATCACAACGGTTTACAACCGCAAATATTTTGAGCAGGCCGTTCCCGAAAAAATTGCGCAGGCGCTGGTCGCCAAACAGAATTTTGCCCTTGTCATGCTGAAGGTCGACAATTTGGCCGAGTTTCGCCAGAAATACGGCGACAAGACGGCGGACAAAGCGCTCAAACAGGTCGGCGGCGCCTTGGAAAAAGACTTGCGCGGAACCGACATGGTTGCCCGGTACGACAATGAAAAGTTTGTCATCTTTCTTGCCAATTCCGATGAAAAAGGCACCAAAACCGTTGCCGGACGTTTGAGCGAAAACATTAAAAAACTTTCGGTAAAAATCAACCGGAAACAAAATCTTGACCTTACGGTCAGCATGGGCGCCTGTTCTTCCAAACACGCCAAAGCGCTGACCGATTTAATCAGCGGCGCAAACAAGGCTCTGGACAACATTCCGCCGCGGAGTAAAATAAAAATCCAGTTCTGCAAGAACAAATAGCGACAAGGCCCGGCAAACGGGCCTTGATTTTTGTTTATTTGTGAAAAAAGGCTTGACTTAAAAGCTTTCTCAAAGCTTATACTGTAGAAAAACAACCGCCGAGAAAAGAATGTCCGAAGCCAAAAAAACATATCTGAGCAAAATCCAGCTTAAAGCGGAACTTGACCGTTGTCTGAACTGCAAAAACCAGCCCTGTATGCATGCCTGTCCGGTCAACTGCAATCCTCAGGAGTTTATTAACCACGCCAAACAGGGCGCTTACGGCGAAGCGGTCAAGACCATTACCCGCACCAATCCGATGGGGCAAACCTGCGGCCTTATCTGTCCGGACAAATTCTGTATGCAGGCCTGCACGCGCAGCCGCATTGACTTTGCCGTCAACATTCCCAAAGTGCAGGCGACAATTCTGGAAAACTTTCGCAATGACGGCGAAGACTATTCGCAAACAAAGCCCAAAGGCAAAAACGTTGCCGTCATCGGCGCCGGCCCGGCGGGAATTGCCGCCGCCTCGCTGCTGGCAAAATCAGGATACGAAGTTAACATCTTTGAAGCGGGAAATCAGATCGGCGGCGCGTTGAACATGATCCCCGACGCCAGACTGCCGCATGACGTTATCGAAAAAGACTGGAAGTTTATCAGCAACACGCCGCTGATAAGGCTGCACCTGAACGCCCGGGTCGGCGACGTCCGTCCGCTGCTGATGCAGTATGACGGCGTTATCATCGCGACCGGAGAACCGAATACGGCGCAATTGAACATTGAGGGCGAAGAACTATGCCTGTCGCATATGGAATATCTGCATCATCCCGAAAGATATGCCACAAGCGGCCGGGTTGCCGTCATCGGCGGCGGCAATGTCGCGGCGGACTGCGCTTTTACGGCGGCACAAAACGGCGCCGAACAGGTGGAAATGTTTGTCCGGCGAAGACTCTCGGACATGAAGATATCAAAAACAGAATATCTGGAGCTGCTTTACCATCAGATTAACATTTCGCCGCTGTGCAGCCCCGAAAAAATCGAAAAACATGACGACGGCCTGCTTTTGCAGACACACCGCAACCGTTATGACAACGGCAAAACGGAGCCGCTGCCCGACTCATCGGTCAGACTGCCGGGTTTTGCTCTGATTATCAAAGCGGTCGGGAGCTATGCCGACGACAAAATCGAAGACGAGCGGATTATCTATGCGGGCGACTGCAAAACCGGCGGTTCGACGATTGTCGAAGCGATAGCCTCGGGTCGGACGGCAGCGGCAATGCTGGCCGAAAAGCTCGGCTGAGCGGCACAGTCAATAACAAAGCGGCCGACGGTCAGAGCAAAGCCCTTGAAAAAGAAATTTATGCCGCGGGACGGAAGATGACTATGGACAGTCCGACCGCGCAGAAGCCGTAAGCTGACAAAATCTGTTTACTATTCGGCCGTTTGTGTTATTTGTATAGAAGACACCGTTTATACAAGGAACCGATTATGAAAAAAATTCTGACGACCGCGTCTTTGACGCTTCTGCTTGCTTCCTGCGCAACGCTCATCAGCGGAAGCAGGCAGGATATTTCCTTTGACTCCAATGAAAAACATACCCGGATTTTTATTGACGGCAAAGAAGTCTGCCAAACCCCCTGTATTGTGAAAATCGACCGGGAAAATTCACAGGTTATGGTACAGGCGCGCAAGGACGGTTTTGAAGACAAGACAATTTTCATCAACAAAGGCCCCAATCCGATGTCGGCGCTCAACGTCGTAAGCACCGTTTTTTCAACTTTCGGCCTGACGACGGACCTGAGTTCCGGCGGTTTCTGGGAATATTCGCCAAATTCGTTTTATGTAACCATGCAGAAGGAGCCTAAGACGGCCGCCGAAAAGAAACAGCGCGCCTACGAAAACAAGATACGCCATTTTGTCCTGCAGAATTACGGACAGTTGAAAACCGAAGTTTTCAGCAGCGACGGCAATCGCGAATACATTAAGACCGTGGCCGAAATGACCGGCCTGCCGAAAAGCGACGTCATTTTCATTGTTCAGGATACGGACAGCGAAGGAGAATGCGCCGAGAAAATCATCAACGCCTATATTTCAAAATAAAAAAAATCCCGGAACCGTCCGGGATTTTTTTCTTATTGCCGGCTTACTTTACGCCGCGTCCCATTTCGTATGCTTCCTGCATGGCCGGGCTAGACTTTATGTCTCCGACCTGCCAGGCGCCGACGCCGTAAACAATGCCTTTTTCTCTTGCCCCTTCAAGACAATCATCGGCAAAAGCCCGAAAACCTTCAATCGTACGGCGCATATTGTCCCGATTGTCATCGGCGGCCGCGACAATATAATAAAAATCCTTGCCGCGGATTTCCTCATAGCGGGGAACCGTTCGGTCAATCAGGGTTTTCAGCTGCCCGTTCATCGAATAAAAATAAACCGGCGTTGCCATGACGATAACATCAGCCGCAACCATCTTGTCCAATACGGCGGCCATGTCGTCGTTTTGCACGCATTTGTGCGTCCGGTTGCAGACGCCGCAGCCCCGGCAATAGCCGATGCGCATATCGCTGACATAAATTTTTTCCACTTCGTTGCCGGCTTCCCGCGCGCCCTGAATAAACCGGTCGCAAAGCATGTCCGAGTTTCCGTGTTTGCGAAAACTTGCCGACAGAACCAACACTTTTTTAGTCATCTTTACTCCTTTGCAATTTCGTTAACGGCGGCTATGGCATTCAGCGAACGCGGATAGCCGATATAAGGCAGCAGTACGGTCACGGTGTCCAGCAGGACCTGACGGCCGTTGCCCATATTCAGGTTTCCCTGAACATGCGAACGAACCTGACTGTCAACGCCGCCAAGCGAAATCAGCGTTGCAAAAGTCAGCAGTTCGCGGGTTTTCAAATCCAAACCGCCGCGGGTATAATAATCGCCGAAACAATTGGCCGAAAGGTAATCCTGAATATGTTTCAGTTCCGCGGGCGCCGAAGCGCGCATCTCGTCTATATGAGAGCCGAAAATTTCCTTTTGGGCGGCCAGTCCTTTTTCCAGACGATTTTGCGGCGTCGTCCGCGACTGTCCTTCCAGAGGCAGTTGAATCCCCTTTTCGGCCATAACCTCGTTGGCGGCCAAAACAAAGTCGTAGGCTTTGGCCATGCCGACGTAGGGAATTGTCTGATACAAGGCCTCTTTGGCCTCGACCGGGCTGACCCCGTCGTCCAGCGCCGCGGCCAAAACCAACCGGTATTCATTCGGCGACTGGGCGGCAACATGCCCCGCCAGCAAAATCAAATGCCTGGTTTTTGCATCCAGGCTGCCGTGCGGCCGGACATCGTTACCGACAAAATTTTCCCAGAGCGCAGCCAGCTCAGGATCGGTTGCTTTCAAATTCCGCATTTTTACTTTCTCCCTTGCAGAATGCGCATACCAGCCGGCACAGACCGAAGCGGCAATCAGCAGCGCCGCCAGCAAAACGCGTTTCATCATTTATACTCCGCAGCGGTTACCGGTTCAAGCCAGGTCGTTTCGTTGTTCGGCAAATTGGTTTCCACCGAAATATGCGTAAACCAGGAATCGGGCGCGGCGCCGTGCCAATGTTCAACGTTCAGCGGAATACGCACAACATCGCCCTTATGCAGAATCCGGACCGGTTTTCCGCGTTCCTGATACCGTCCCTCGCCGTCCAAGACCAGCAGAATCTGTCCGCCGCTGTGCTTATGCCAGTTGGTGCGGGCGCCGGGTTCAAACGTGACATTGGCCAGTGACGAATGCCAGGTTTCGTCATTGGCACTGAGACGCTGCAAATAGGTTTGTCCGGTAAAATATTTTCCGTAGGGATTCGGTTCTCCCTGTCCGAAGACGGTATCAAGCGGCGCTTTTTTCATTTCCTGTGCTCCTGCTAAAGTTGAAAAGGTTAAAATCAAGGCACTCAGGCCAAACATCAGTTTTCTGCTTATCATTTATTTCTCCTGTTTTTCGGGCGTTAATTTGAGAACGGTTATTTCCGACGGCGCGAGAAAGCGCATTTGCGGCCCCCATTGTCCGGCACCGTTGGAAACGTAAATTTCGGCACCGCCGGACATCGGATACAAGCCGCTCAAATATTTGTTATGCAGCTTGGCAAAAATATGGAACGGAAAAATCTGACCGCCGTGCGTGTGCCCGGAAACTTCCAGGTCGAAATCGCGCCCGGCAAAATCCGACGGCGTATGCGACACCAACAGGCGGAAAGCGCCCTTTCCGGCTTTGGCAAAAGCGCGGTTCAGGTCGGGCGTTTTGCCGTAGGCCGCGCCGGCAAAAGTATCGGGAACGCCGGCAAGATAAAGGTCTTCGCCGACAGCCGCGCCGTCGTTTTCCAAAAACATAAAGCCCAGATTAGCCAATTCGCGGACAGTTTCGTCATAACCGGCGTAAAACTCATGGTTTCCGGTCACGAAATATATCCCTTTCGACGCTTTTAAACCTTTCAGCAGCGCCGTAATTTTCGAAACTCTGCGGACATCATCGTCAATGATATCGCCGGCCAGAAGAACAACGTCGGGATTCCGGGCATTGGCAAGGCTGACAATCCGTTCTATTTTCAGCGGATTAATCACGCGATGGATATGCAGGTCGCTCAAAACAACAACCGTATATTCGCGAGCCAACCTTTCGGAAGGAATATGAACATTCTTTACCACGGGTACTTTGACGCCGGCATACAGCGCCCCTGCCGCAAACAGCAGGGACAAGGCCAAATTTCCCCAATTCAGCCATCGGCAGCAGAAGGAAAATTTCGGCAGCAGCGGCGTAAAGCTTAACAGCCAAAACAAAGCGTCGGCAATCAGCGTTACCGTGAAGAGGATTATACAGCCAATAAAAATAAAATACAAACCGTAACGGTAAAACGGATAAAAAGAACCGAAAACGTTTTCCAGACGGTAAGAGACCAGCAGCGGAACGCAGCCGGCAACCAAAAACGGCACAAACAGCAGCAGGCGCGGCAAAAGGCCGATGTTCAGGCACAGGGTATAGCGGAAATAAAGGCAGGTTGTGACCAGACAGCCCAAAAAAGACGTCGTTACAGCGCAGGTAACCATTAAAACTCTCCCGAAAGATTAAAACGAATCTGTATCGTTTTGAGCGTAACATTTAGAGGTTACTCTAAGTCAAGCGTTTTTATTTGCATTGAAAAAAATTTTTTCGGCATTAAAATATCGTCGTTTGGGAGAAACGAAATGACGGAAGACATTCTGGACAGACTGGCAAAATCAAAATTCCGCAGTTCTTTCCGGCTCAGCAAGAAATACCGTGATTACGCGGCGGAAAAAGGAGCGGAAACCATTCGCCGCCATGCCGAAGACTTTATCGCGGCACGGCTGGCACCCGCGGTTATTGCAAACGACGGGCACCAAACGCCGATGAAAAACCATCCGGTGTTTATTGCCCAGCATGCCACGGCGACCTGCTGCCGCGGCTGCTTTGAAAAATGGCACGGCATTCCGCCGGGAACAGAGCTGACCCCGGAACAGCAGAAATACGCCGTCGACCTGATTATGCGCTGGATTGAAAGACAGACAACCGTTTAAGGCATTATTATATCGGCCGTCGCGCAGCCGATGACTTTCCGCAAACCGGCCAGCGAGGTTTCGACCTGATAACCGACTTTTCCGGCGCTGTAGATAATCGTTGCATAATTTTCGGCGCTATTGTGAACGACGGTCGGAAACTGTTTTTTCATGCCTATCGGCGAACAGCCGCCGTGAACATAACCGGTTAAGGGCAGCAAATCCTTTTGTTTGAGCATTTCGACATCTTTTTCGCCGACGGCGGCCGCAGCCTTTTTCAGATTCAGTTCGGCCGCAACCGGTATCATGAAAACATAATACCGGCGCGACCTGCTTACCGTAACCAGCGTTTTAAACACACGGTCGGCATCTTCTCCCAAGGCCGCCGCGACTTCAATTCCGCTGACCGCGCCGGTGCCTTCGTAACAGTAATGGTTATAGGCTATTTTCTGCCGCTCCAGAATGCGCATGACGTTGGTTTTAACTTCGCTCATGGCTTAAAGTCCGTTGACGACGCTGATTGTCAGGTTCGGATTGACGGCATTGTCCGTTCCGAAATGGGAAAAAACGATGTCCCGGGCTTCGTCAACTTTCAGAACGGATTTGAACGGCGTACCGTAACCATAGAAGTTTTCAAAAGAATAATGATAATATGATGTCGGCGTATCGTTCAAAAGCAGAAAAGCCTTCGGTCCGAACGGCAGGCGGCTGACGGTTATGACACCGCCTTCGGCCTCCGAGACAAGCACGACTTCAACCGCGGGGAAAAGCTCCCTGACCTGCGCCGGAGACAATTCAACCTGTTCAAATTTTCCGTCGCGGTAAACCACTTCGAAAAATTTCAGTTCGTGCTCGCTGTAACCGATGAGCCGCCCGGCATAAAGAAACTCGTAAGTTGAAGAAAGGTAAAGGGTTTGAACATCGGAAACATATTCGGAATAGCTGCCCGAACCCGGAGAAACATGTTTGGTAAAGACAATGCGGTCTTCGGCCATGCCGCCGTTGTTCCAAACGCCGGCCGACGGCGAATAAACGACCTGATAATTTTCCCGGACGGCATCTTCCGTTACCGCCGCCGGAAATTCACAGGCGGAATTGCAGGCTGCCAACAGGCAGACCAGACACAGAACAGCCAGATTTTTCATACCTATTCCCTTCTTTTTGTTTCTGAACGGAAAAAGTTTAGAGCCAAATTACCATTTTGACAACCCGCTTAACGCATTTTGTTGTCTTTTTCCATGCGGATAAAACGGCATTGTCCGTTCAAATCCTCGTCCGCGCCAAAATTCAAAGTGCCCCGGGTCATGAGATTAATGACCTTCGGACTGTTGTCATATTCGGTATGGGCAGCCACCGGATCGACGACGCCGAAGCCGAAAGCCGAAATTTCCGGCGCAACGTTTACCGATACATTGGTTACCCGGGGACAAATGCGGGAATCGAGGTATTTGTCGGCAAAAGTCTGCGGTATGGCATAGCTCAGGATATCGTTGGGATCGGAAAAAGCGACGATGTTTACGCCCTTGAACAGCCTGCTGCCGTAACGGCTGCCGCCTTTGAAACAATAAGCGTCCGTCTGATTATGGACTTTCGGCAGCGGGTGGCCTATCTGCAAAATCGGCAGCTGATTGGCCAGCATAAAAACGGTTATCTCCTTCTGCTGCAGCTTTCTGACGGCAGCAAGGCGCCCGGTGCGGTTTTCGACAGAGGCAACCTCATCGGCTTCGGCAGTCAGCGTATCCATCAAAATTTTGCTGCCCAGAGAATGTGTAACAAACATCAGGTTCTGCCCGGCAAGACCGGCAATCCGTTCCTCCGGCGTCAGGGCACAAACGGCTTTCCGGCCGTCGGGAACATCATTCCAGCCGGTTTTGAGCATCCAGCAGAGCGACTGCTCGCCTGATTTCAGAATCAAATCGCTGCGGTCAACTTCATAAACCAGCGGATCCGGCAACGTGTTATCCAGAAAAACTTTCATCGTATTGTTGAACGGCACCCGGAACTTTGAATAGCGTTCTTCGGTATCAAAGGCGATAATTTCCTTGTCCGGCGCCGTTATCATTGACCAGGTCAGTTCGTAAAACAACATCCGTTTGCCGCTTGCCTTGTTTTGCCAATAGGTAACACGCAAATTGCCGATTTCGGTTTCGCCGTCGGCAGGATCAAGCAAAGTGACGTTTTTGGGCAGACGGCTCACAACATTGAAGCCGATATTGCCGGCAAGGTTTTCCTGAAGACGCATGGAATAGCCGGGATGATGCATGCCGACACCGTGAATCATCAAAAGTTTTAAGACCTGCCCGCCGTCCAGCGCCGAATCAACCCCGCTGTATTCAAAACCTTCGACTTCGCAACGGTTGAGACTGACTTTGCCGGTGTCCACGATATCTTTGACGAGACTGCGTTCCAGCGAAGCGCAGCCGGCGACCAACAGCCAGGACAAAATGATGATGATTTTTTTCACGGCCTTTTCCATAAACAAAAGATTACAAAACTTTCGGTCTATATAATCGCCGTCCGAAAAAAATAAAGCGGAGCCCAGAAATTTTTATTGAAAAGCGGCCGGAGAATATTATATCAGCCTCAGACAAGGGACACAAAATGGTTTTAAAAAAATATGACATGGGACTTATCAGCGTAACCGCCATGGGAATCGGTTCGGTCGTCGGCGCGGGTATTTTCGCCCTGCTCGGCGAGGTTATTCTGCAGGCGGGCAACCTGAGCTACTACGCCTTTATCATTGCCGGCATCGCGGCAATGTTTTCCGGTTATTCCTACGCGAAACTTTCCGGAAAATATCCGGATTCCGGCGGTCTGACCGACTATTTTAAAATTGCGTTCAAATCAAGGGCGGTTTCGGGAACTTTCACGCTGATTTACTACATTACCTCGTTTGTTTCAATTTCAATGCTGGCGAAGTCTTTCGGCATTTATGCCTGCAAGTTTCTGCACGACGCGGCCATGGAACCGATCTGCGTCAACTATTTTGCCTCGGGCATAATCATTGCGCTGGCTATTCTGAATATGATGGGGGCAGACAAAGTCGGCAACGCCGAGACCCTGATGGTCGCCTTTAAGTTTTTTGTTCTGCTGTCGCTGATTGCCGGCGCGTTTATTGAACTTGACGTCCGCTCCGACAAGGTTGACTTCATGCCTACGCCCATCGCTTTTCTGGGCAGTATCGGCATCACTTTTTTTGCTTATGCCGGTTACGGCATCATTACCAACGCCGCAGCCGACGTAAAAAATCCGAAATTTACGATTGCGGCGGCCATTTATCTGACGATCATAATCGTCGCCCTGCTCTATACCAGTCTGGCATATATCATTCTCAAATACATTCCCGAAGCCGATCTGACCGCCAACGCCGACACGGCCATAACCATTGCGGCCGAAAAACTGTTCGGCAAGTGGGGATACGGCATTATGTTCGCCGCGGCGATTATCGCCTTCATTTCCGGCATCAGCGCAACATATTTCAGCGTTTTCCGCATTTCCTACGCTTTGGCCGAACAGAAAATCATGCCGAAAATCTACCACAAAAGATTCTGGGAGCACGGCACTTACGGCAACGCTTTGTCCGTCGCTGTTCTGACGCTGGCAACCATATATTTTGATTTCAATTCGATTGTCAATCTGGCGAGCGGAGCCTATCTGGTCAGTTATCTGGCGGTATTTGCCGCCAGCTGGGTGCTGCGCAGGGAAACGGGCGCGTCGCCGGTTCTGATTCTGCTCGGTTCGGCATTGATGGTTTTCATTTTGGTTATGTTCCTAGCCAACATTTACTGACCGAGCTGTTCCAGCCGTTCGGAAAGTTCAAGCCATTCTTCCTCATATTCGCCCAACGCAGCGGAAATCCACGCCAGTTCTTTCTGACTGCGGATAATTTCCTCAGAAGTCAGCGGTGTCTGAAAAGCCGCCTCAATCGCTGCCCTGTCGGCATTGAGCTTTTCCATTTCCCGCTCTACGCGGCGCAAACGCGCGCCGACGCTTTTCCTTTCTTCGCGAACATTTACCTTCGGCATTTCAGATTTTGGTTTAACTTTTTTCTCCGGTTCGGTTTTGGCAAGCAGCAGGTTTCTGTAATCGGCCAAATCGCCGTCATAGGGTCTGCAACAGCCGTCTTTTACCAGCCACAGGTTATCGGCTATCAGTTCAATCAGATGAATGTCATGGGTAATGAGAATTACCGAACCGTTATACTCGTTGAGCGCATTTATCAGCGCTTCGCGGCCGTCAATGTCCAGATGATTGGTCGGTTCATCGAGAATGAGCAGCTGCGGCGCGTTATACGTCATGGCGGCAAAGAGCAGCCGGGCCTTTTCTCCGCCGGAAAGAAGCGCAATTCGCGTCAGGGCCTTTTCCTGTCCCAATCCGAAACGGGCAAGGTGCGCGCGAATCTTCGGCTCAGGCAAATCGGGCAGCAGGCGCGCCATAAAAGCGCTGGCGGTTTCTTCCAGAGGCAGTTCTTCGGCCTGGTGTTGGGCAAAATAACCGACTTTGAGCTTAGCGGAACGAATATCGCGCCCTTCCATCAGCGGCAGGCGGCCGGCAACCAGTTTGGCCAAAGTCGACTTGCCGTTTCCGTTGGCGCCGAGCAGTGCAATGCGGTCATTGTCGACGATCTGAAAATTGAGCTTTTTCAGCACCGGACGACCGTCATAACCGACGGTGCCGTTTTCTATGGTAAGCAGCGGCGGCGGCAGCTCTTCGGCCTCGGGAAAACTGAACCGTGCGGAAACGGCGTCTTCCATCAGCGTTACGCTTTGCATCTTTTCCAGCATTTTAAGGCGGCTCTGCGCCTGTTTGGCTTTGCTTGCCTTATAGCGGAAACGGTCGACAAAAGACTGCAGGCGGCGGCGCTTCTGCTCCTGCTTTTCCGCCTGTTTTTGCAGCTGTTCCTTCCGCAGGGAACGGGTATTTTGAAAAGTATCGTAATTGCCGGAATAAGTGACCAGTTTCAGATTGTCAAAATGAACGATATAATCGCAGAGCGCATTGAGAATATTCCGGTCATGGCTGATGACGACCAAAGTACCGCGATATTTCTGCAAATGGTTTTCCAGCCACATTCCGGCTTCCAAATCGAGGTGATTGGTCGGTTCGTCGAGCAACAGGACTTCGGACGGCTGAAACAGGGCCGCAGCCAAAGCCAGACGCATGCGCCAACCGCCGGAGAACTCCCTTATCGGGCGCGACAAATCTTCGTCTTTGAAGCCGAGGCCGTGCAATATTCCGGCTGCCCGCGCCGGCGCCGCAGCCGCTTCAATCATGTTCAGGCGCTCGTGAATTTCGGCAAGTTCATCGCCGGACGCGGTCTCCAGCCGTTGCAGAAGTTCGGTGCGCTCACGGTCAGTCGAAAGCAGAAAATCCAATATCGGGACGTCAATATCCCGCATTTCCTGCTCAACAAAAACCACCCGGTAACTGTTGGGGAAAAAGACCGAACCGGTTTCGGTTTCCAGTTCGCCTTTCAGCACGCGGAACAGCGTTGATTTTCCGCAGCCGTTGGCACCGACCAGACCGACTTTCTGGCCGTCGGAAATATGCGCGGAAGCATGTTCCAAAAGCACTTTGGAACCAATGCGCACGGTTATGTCGTTTATCTCTATCATTCTTCAGGTTTGATAACACAGAGATCGGCGCCGCGCAACACAAAATTATCTGTATCTTCGGAAATTTGCCAAGGCAAAAATATCAGCCGTTTCAGAAGACTAATGACCGCCGCCGACAAGCAACGACGACGGCAGCCGGTGCCGGCGGGCATAAAAAAGATAAAACAGCGCAGAAAAAACCACCGGTATCAATGTAAACAGGTACATGTTCCGATAACCCCAGCGGTCGGCGATAAGCCCGAGGACAATAACGCCGATGCCCATGCCCAAATCAAGACCGGTAAACAACGTGGCGTTGGCGGCGCCCAGACGGTAATGAGGAACATCGCGCACGGCCATGGTCTGAATGGTCGTCTGCAAAGCGCCGAAGCCGATGCCGTAAATGACGGCAACCAACAGAAACTCCCGCAGGACCGAAGCTGCCGACAAAATGACAATTGCGACAAACAACAGCATAAAGCCGGGGATTATGGCAACGTCAAAGCCAAACCTGTCAACGGCTTTGCCGACCAGCGGACGGGTAATCAGAATGACAACCGCATAAACGGAAAAAAAGACGCCGATGCTTTTTATCCCCTGTGAATAGGCATATAAAGGCAGAAAACTGATAATTGACCCGAAAGTGAAAGTCAGGCAGAACATCAGCACGGCAGTCGGAATAACCGACTTTTCGTAAATTTCAACCTTCAGACGCTTGGACAGCCGCGCATTTTTGCGATGACTGCATTTGATGAAAAAACCGATGCCAAAACTTACCAGGGCAATGGCTGCGGCAATAAGAAACACGCTGCGCAGGCCGCAAAGGCCGCCGAGATAAATGCCCAGAGCCGGCGCAAAGGCCATTGACAACCCGTTGGCCAGGCTGAACCAGCCCATTCCCTCGGCAAAACGCGACTTGGGTATGATTTCGGCGGCAATAGTGGCCGTCGAGGTACCGGCAAGCCCCCAGCCCAGGCCATGGCCGAGGCGAACCAGAATAATCAGCGCAATGCTGCCGACCATGCCGTAGAGATAAACCATAACGGTAAAAACGCCAAGACCGCAAAGCAGCACTTTCTTTTTGCCGATCCGGTCAAGCAGAATGCCGGCCGTCGGCCGGGCAATCAGGGTTGCGGCCGTAAAAATACCCATGACAAGGCCGATAACGGCATCAGACCCGCCGAGACTTTTGACATAAAGCGGCAGGGTCGGAAAAATCATCTGAAAGCTCAGAAAGACAAACAGATTCACAAAACTGACGGCAATAAAATTACCCGTCCATATCGGTTCGCGTCGCGACGGCATCGGTTCTCTCCCAAAGGCAGCAAATTAACAAGGAACCGCAGAGGAAAAAGCCTCCAGACAAACGGTATCGACGGCCGTCCCCATATTCTGCGGCGAATAAACCCGGTGCGAATAGATCGTAAATAAGATAGCCATTACAATAACGAATCCAAGAAGTCCGAGTTTAAAATGTTCAATCAGAATCAGCAACGTCCTAAACATTTATCCCAACACTTTCAGTTTTTATATTCCGGTCTGACATTTACAGTATAGTTGTACGGAAAATGCCGACAAGCATATAATTGATTTAGGCACAAAAAACCGCCTTTGCAATATTTGGCACGCATTTTGCATATAAACATATAAGTTTAATGTGATTTTTGCGGAGTTTTTGCGTTATGAATGCAAAGAAGTTTAAGAAAACAGCCACTTTCACACTGGTTATGCTTGTCAGCCTGCTGTTAAGCCTGCCGGCATTTTCGGCATCGCGCATAAAAGATATTGCCGATTTCGAGGGCGTCAGAGACAACCAACTGGTCGGTTATGGCATGGTTGTGGGCTTAAACGGCACCGGAGACAACATCAAATCAATCAATTTTGCCAAGGAAAGCCTGGTTTCGCTTCTGGACAGCGTCGGCATCAACTCGCGCGACGGTCAGCTGAAGTCAAAGAACATTGCCGCGGTCATGGTTACGGCCAATCTGCCGGCTTTTGCCAGACAGGGCAGCCGAATTGACGTTATGGTTTCGGCGCTCGGCGACGCCAAAAACCTGCAGGGCGGCACGCTGATTGCCACGCCGCTGGTCGGTGCCAACGGCGAAGTATATGCCGTGGCGCAGGGGCAGGTTGCCGTCGGCGGCGTTTCGGCCCGCGGCGCAACAGCTTCGGTCACCAAAGGGGTTCCGACTTCCGGACGCATTGCCAACGGCGCGATTATTGAAAATGAAATCCCTTTTTCGCTGGAGAGCCTGGACACTATCCGCATTGCCCTGCGCAACCCCGACTTTACGACGGCACGGCGGGTTTCGGACGCTATTAACGCCTTTTTGGGAGAGCAGACGGCCAAAGCGACCGACCCGGCAACCATTCAGCTGGACGTTCCGGATCAGTACAGGGACAAAATCGTCGACCTGATGACTAAAATCGAACAACTGCAGGTGCAGCCCGACCAGACGGCAAAAGTTGTCATTGACGAAAGCTCCGGCATCGTGGTTATCGGCAAAGACGTCAAAATCAATCGTCTGGCCATTGCCCAGGGCAACCTGACCATCAAGATTACGGACATGCCGATTGTATCGCAGCCGCTGCCGTTTTCCGACGGCACGACGGTTACGGGCGTCACTTCGGCGATTGACATTAACGAAAGCGTCGAAACCAAACTCAGCGTTCTGGATACCGGTGTCAACCTGCAGGAACTGGTAGACGGCCTGAACGCTCTCGGCGTCAGCCCACGCGACCTTATCAGCATTTTGCAGGCTATTAAGGCCAGCGGCGCCCTGCAGGCAGATATTGAGGTAATTTAAGATGATGAGCCCGGCATTACATACCGACTACAGCGGACTGGCCATTGAGCGCCAGAAAAGCCTGATGGCAAGCGCCCAAAAGGGCAGTACCGAAGAAATCAGACAGACGGCCGAGGACTTTGAGGCCTTTTTCCTGAGCCGCATGGTCGAAACCATGTTTGAGGGAATTTCGACCGACGGAATGTTCGGCGGCGGCAACGGCGAAAAAGTCTTCCGTTCGCTGCTGATAAACGAATACGGCAAGGCAATGGCCAAGACCGGCACCGTCGGGGTCGCCGACTATGTAATGAAGTCCATTCTGGAAATGCAGGAAGTTCAGTCTCAGGGCTTTATCGACGGAACAAAAAACAAAGAGGTGTAAGATGGAAAACCTGTCGCAGAAAGAAGAAATCAAAGCCAAAGCCGCGGATTATCTGGACATTGTCCGCAGTTTCTCCGAGCTGCTCAGAGAAGAAAACGACGCTCT
>FR885490.1:16800-24056 GCA_000436375.1 Azospirillum sp. CAG:239
CGCTCTGGAGAAGTTTGAGACGGACAAAGTCGCCGCATTATACGAGCAAAAAGTCAAACTGGTTACGGCCTATCGTTCCTTTGTGGCCTTTTTTATCAAAAATCAGGAAGGACTGAAACTGCTGGATCAGGAAGACAAGCTGACCCTGCGCGAAGAAGCGCTGAAGCTTGACGAACTTCAGCATGAAAACAGCAAGCTTCTGCAAACCAGAATGAAAGTCAGCCAGACGATTATGGATTCCATTGTCAATCTGGCCAAAAACCGTACCAAGGCATGCTCAACTTCGTACGGAAGCCAGGGCAAGTATTCGCCGCTGGACAACAGTAAAAACGCAATAGCGATAAACAGAACTTTATAGGAGTTTTTACCATGGCATTATTATCAGGATTGCAAACTTCCCTTACCGGAATGAAAGTGGCGCAGCAGCAGCTGGACATCATCGGCCGCAATGTCGCCAACGTGGATACGGAAGGCTATACCCGCAAGACGGCGGCGCAGAAGAACGTGGTTCTGGCCGGACAAAACGCCGGCGTCGCCCTCGGCAATATTACCCGTACCGTCAACGAAGGCCTGCTGCGGAGTTTTCTGGCGGCAAACAATGCCTATGGTACGGCCAACGGCAAAAGCCAGTATCTGAGCAAGACGGAAACCCTGCTCGGCACGCCGGAAGGCGATGATTCCATTTCGGCCAGCGTTGCAGACCTTCAGGCGGCTTTCAACACCTTTTCAACCGACGTCACTTCCGCGACCGGGCGTTATAATCTGTTAAATGCGGCGAACACGGTCACTTCACGCCTGAACTACCTTTCGGAAGAAATACAGAAACTCCGCGGCGATGCTGACATGAGCATCAAGGAAGACGTCGACCAAATCAACAACCTGCTGGACGAACTGAAAACCCTGAACGACAAAATCGTCAAATATCAGGTCTTGGGCTATGACGGCGTTGCCGATTTGGAAGACCAGCGAGATTCTGCCCTGCGCGACCTCAGCGGTCTGATTGACATCAATTATTTCAAACGCGAAAACGGCGAAATGGTCATCCAGACCAAAAACGGCGTAACGTTGCTTGACCGCGACGTTCACAAGCTGAGCCACAACTCGGTTGCCCAGGCCAGCGCGACAACTTCCTATGCCGGCGGCGGCATTTCCGGAATTTATGTTGACGGCGTCGACATTACCAACCAGATTGCCGGCGGCGAAATTCAGGGGCTCATCGAAATCCGCGACGTTACCCTGCCCTCGCTGCAATCGCAGCTGGACGAGCTTGCCGGCGTTCTGAAAACGCAGATTAACGCCATTCACAACCAAGGTACGGCTTACCCAAACACGCCGTCGTCGCTGACCGGCACCCGCAGCTTTATTGACCCTAATGCGCAGCATATCAGTATTGAAAACGGCGACGTCCGTTTCATCATCTTTGACTCGGAAGGCAATCAGGTTGCCACAACCAACCTCAACGGCGGTCTCGGCTTTACCGAAGGCACCGTTGCCGAGATGACCCAGCGTATCAACGACTGGCTGCAATCACCCGACGGCGCCAATCTGCCGCAGGCCTCCGCGGGCTTTGACGACGACGGACATCTGGTTATCGACACCGGCGACAGCGAATACAGCATTGCCATTATGGACGAGGCCAGTTCGACCGTCGGCAGCGAACAGAGCAGCGTCAGCATCAAGTTCGACGCCAACGGTGACGGCACTTACGACCGTACTGCCGAAGGTTTCTCAAGCTTCTTCGGACTGAACGACTTTTTCGTCAGCAACACCAACGAAGCCATTTATGACTCAAAAGTTGTCAGCAAAGGCATGAACCTAGGACTGAAAAACGTCGTTACCCTTAACTTCTCGGATACGTCGCACGGTCTGAACTACGGTTCCATCAACATTTATCCGAACGACAGCCTGCAGACCATTGTTGACAAAATCAACAGCGATCCGGTCTTGAACGAAAACATTCAGGCCTCGCTGGTTCCGAACGGCAACGGCTATGTCCTGCGAATTGTCAACGCGTCCGGAGAGCAGATGGAAATCAGCGAAAGCGTAGCTCCCGGCGGCCAGGGCGGCGTTATTGAAAAACTCGGTCTGGCGCCTTCGAATGCCGGCGTATCGTCGTCCATCAGCGTCCGCGAAGAGCTGCAGACGACCCCGGCCCTGATTGCCAACGGTTCGCCGCAGTATGACGTTGCCAGCAGCGAATACAAGCTCAACCAGGCATCGAACACCATTGCCAACGAAATGGTCAAGGTCTTTACGGAATCGCAGTCGTTCGGACAATCAGGCACTTTGTCGTCAATGTCAACCACCCTGTCCAACTACGCATCGACCTTCGTCGGCAACATCGCGTCGGAAACCAACGAAGCATCCAAAACGCTGGCATATCAGCAGGAGCTGACAAATTCGATTTCAACCAAAGAGGCGCAAATAAGCGGCGTTGACATGGACGAAGAACTCAGCCAGCTGATTGTCTTTCAGCAGAGCTACGCGGCCTGCGCTCAAATGTTTACGGCGTCCAAAGAAATTCTGGACATGCTGCTGAATATGGTTAACTAGGAGGTATTGCCATGGTAAGAGTTCCAACTTATTCAACTTACATTAACATGATGAACGGCGCGCTTAAAAACAAGCAGCTGGTTGATCAGTACAGTTTTCAGTCGATTACGGGCCTGAAGTCGCAGACCTATTCCGGCTACGGCATGAGCGCTTACAGCATTGTCAGTCTGGAGGCGGCGCTGACCGTAAACAACAACTATATGGAAAACAACAGCATTCTTGAGGTAGAACTGAACACTATCAATACATCGCTGGAATCCATTCAGTCGACCATCAAGGACTTTAAAAGCATGCTGACTTCTTTCAGCGGTTCGGTCAGCGATACGTCGACCCAGAAAGACCCGGACAAGACCGGCGGCGAAATCACTTTTACCAGCGACAACAAGGCCGATTATCTGGGACGTTCGATTACGATTAACGGCACCACGTACACCTTTGCGGAAGACGCCATCGGCAACAATATCGACATCAGTGCCGCAACTTCCGCGCAGGACGTGATGGACGCGCTGGAAAACAAACTGCCCGCCAATGACAAATTCACGTTTAACGGCACGACTTTTTCCTACCCGCTGTACACGGTTGACAACACGTCTTCCATCCTGAACGCGAACGGCGTCAAAACCGGCACGCCGAAATCGGAAAGCAGCGCACTGACGGGAAACCTTACGCCTGACTATACCGGCGGCGAAATCAGTTTCTCAAGCAACGACATTAACGACTATCTGGGCAAGACCCTGACCGTTAACGGCACAACATATACCTTTGCGACCAACGGCGACGGCAATAACATCGACATCAGCGGTCTGACCAGCGCCGAAGAAATCATGAACGCGCTGAAAGACAAGCTGCCGAGCAATCCCGAATTTAAGTTCGAGGGCACCAAATTTTCTTTCCCGCTGTACACCATTAACGGAAGTTCAACGGTTCTGAAAGCCAACGGAGTTACGACCGGCGAGCCGCATACGATGAGCAACGACCAATATCAGGAAATGAAACAGTTGCAGACAACCGCATTTTCGACGCTGAAAATGCTGGTTGACAGCCTCAATACCTTTGTTAACGGAAAATATCTGTTCGGCGGCGGAAACACGACCCAGGCGCCGATTAACTTCCCGTTCAACTCGCTGGAAGACTTTCAGAACTATTATGACGGCATCAACATCAAATTTCCGGAAAGCGCCGCGGCTAACCTGACCAACATGTCGATGGACGGCAAAAGCGTCGGCAATCTGACTATTGCGTCAACCGGCGGCAATACGGCCACCCTGACGGCCGGAAACGCCGGCGGTTTTCTGAAAGAGGGCATTACCGCCAACGACCGCACGACCGGCGACCTGACCTTTAACCGCGAAAACGGAACAATCAAGGCTACCCAGCATGGCGCGTTTTCTTCCCTGAAAGCCGGCGACACCATCGTCATCGGCGGCGACGGCGCCGGGGCGAACGCCAAAGCCTATACCATCAAGTCCGTTTCTTCCGACGGCAAAACCATCACGGTTGACGAAGATACGCCGATTATGGAAAGCACAACGATTTCGCCCAACGACGACGTTACCTTCTCGACCTCTTTCCCGGTCGGCTCGGTCATCAACATGGAAGGCTTCGGCAGCAACACCGTGCCGCGGGTTCAGGTTACGGGCATCAGCGACGACGGCACGACGCTTTATGTAACCGCCGATCCCGGATATCTGCCGGCCGAAGGAAACCCGCATGTTATTGACGCTTCGGGAAAATGGAGCATGGAAACCCAGTCTTACTATCAGGGCGGCACCCTGTCTTCCAGCAAAATGATTTCCGACAACCAGAGCCTGACTTTTGACATCAACGGGCAGGACGCGGTGTTTGAACAGATGTTCCGCGCTCTCGGTCAAATTGCCCAAGGTAATCTGGTCGACACGCGCAATCCGGCCGACGGCACGGACAGCCTGATTAACTCCGATCAGGCTATGGACCGGGTAATGGGCTCGCTGGATTTGATTCAGAACGCCCTGTTCAACTCTTCGGCCGATACGTCCACTTCCAATCCGGATTTATATTCAATTCTGGCCAAAACCAATTCAAACACGGTACTGTTAAACAACGTGACGGAAAACCAGACGTTGGTAAAAAACAATCTGGAAAACAACATTTCGTCACTGAAAAACGTCGACAAGACGGAGGCTGCAACCAAACTGCTGCTGGCGGTAGAAAACCTGCAGGCTTCCTATTCGGTCATGCAGACGACCATGAGCTTGTCGATTTTGGATTACCTCAAGTAGAACGCGGAGGTAATCGGGGCAGAGGAAAGGCCTTTCCAGAACGGGAAGGCCTTTTCCTTTAAGCGGGTGCCGGCTACCTTTCGCGCCGGATGGCCCTGATATTGCGGATATAGGCAATATCGGTTTCAAACTTTTCCCAATCGACCGGAAGCTTGCGACGCCAGTTCGGATGTTTGTCCCGGTCGACACCCGGAAGGTTCTGCATTTTTTCAACATGAAAAATGTCTTCCGGCTGCGCCAGAAAAACTTTGGAAACCGAACGGGCGGCAAAACGGTGAACCGCCTCTTCTATTCCTTCGGGATAGGCTTCGCCGTAGATATAATCGCCTTTGCGAAGATTGTCTTCCGGCCAGACGCCGTTAATGTCCAAAACGTGAAGGAGCTTCCAGCGATCGACTTCGCGCTTTTGGTAGGCATGGGACTGTGTCTCATCATTGTCAATAATGTTCAAGCTGCGCATGAGAGCAATGTCATATCCGAACCACCACATCCGCAACGGCGCCATGTCGTGGGTACCGATTGAAGTAAACGCATATTCGGGATATTGCTGCGGACTGCGAAAATCGCCCCAGCCGGCGTCAAAACGCTCAGCCCAGAGGACGCCCAAAGAATAGACATTGCGGGCGCGCAGCGTGTCAATGAAACCGTCGGGCACGTTGCCGATGCTTTCGCCGACAATCATGCACTGGTTCAAATGGCTCTCCAGCGCGACGATATTGAGCATATCGCGGAAATTGAAATAAAGGTAAGTTCCGGCAGTGCCGCTGTCGGGAATTATGTACAACCGCATCAATCCCATAACATGGTCAATACGCAACGCGCCGGCCGAACGCATATTGGCACGCAGGATTTTGATAAACGGCTGATAGCATTTTTCTTTGAGGACAAAAGGGTTAAAGGTGCCAAGACACCATTTTTGTCCGGCGGGAAAGAAAGCGTCCGGCGGCGCGCCGGCGCCGACGCCGGGAATAAACAGTTCCGGATCGCTCCAAACTTCGGTGCTTTCAGAATTGACACCAACCGGCAGGTCACGGTAAAAGCCGAGACGCATGCCGCATTCTACCGCGGTCTGGTGCGCCAGATCAAACTGCCGTTCCGCTTCGAATTGCATAAACTTAAAGAACTCTATGCGTTCCTTGTGCGAAGTTATGTACTTTTGAATCGCTTCGGTGTTGAAATTCTGAAACTCTTTTTCCCATGCCCGCCAGCCACCGCACCATCCCGACGCGCATTTTTCGTCATACAGGCATTGGAAAACGGCCATCTTGTCCAAGTCGACGCCCTTGCTTTCGCAGAAACGCTGATAATCCGTCTGGCGCTTCTGGTCCTTGCCGAACTTGAACCGTTTGTAAAATTCGCCCAGCAATTTTACCTTAAGGCGATAAACCTCGGTATACTTAATCAGTTCGCTGCCGCGGAGTTCCTTAATCAGCTCCAGATTATCCTCCCGGTCGGACGGCATAAATTCCGGCACATTTTCAATGTCGATATATATCGGGTTCATAAACAGGCGGCTCAGCGAACTGTAAGGGCTGGCGTCTTCCGGATAGGTATGATTTAGCACGTTGAGCGGATTCAGACCGATGACATTGGCGCCGCTGCGGGCGGCGATTTTGACCAGTTCGGACAGATCCGTAAAATCACCGACACCCCAATTGCGTTCGCTTTTCAGCGAATAGAGCTGTATATTGAAACCCCAGACCTTGCCGCCGGACAAAGCGGCATTTTCAAAACAGCGGCGGGGCGCCACGGCCAAAGTCGAAAAGAAAAGGTCTTCATCCATCTTAAAGGTCAGGCTGTAATAGCCGAAACTCAGCGCCGTATTGATGCGCACCTCTATCCGGGCCAATTCCGTACCGTCCAGAACATAGCGCTCGCCGGTATCACTGACGCGAAAAGACAGCTGACCGAAAATGCCGGGGCCGGAATTCTCAGGCGCGGCAATAATATCAAAGGCGGCGCCGAGACGCGAAACGGGAACAACCGCGCTGAAACCGACATCACCTTCTTCCACGACATAAATCGTATCCAGCGTTCGCATCCAGCGACGGCGTTCTATTTCGGCCAGCGACGCATTGACATCGTCTGCCGTCCAGGCTTTAAATCCCAGACTGTCGGCAATAAAGCGGATAACGTCTTCGCTGACTTCATAATCTTTTTTAATCAGTCCGGCGTCGGAAAAGCGCACCGAAAGTCCTAACTTTTCCGCCAGAAGCCTGAGATTTTCCTCCATCTGATTTCCCCTTGTTTTCTATCGTTTAATTTCAAAAACCAGCACGCTCCAGCCGGGAACCCTGATTGTTTTGTCTGAGGCCGGCACGCCGGTAAATTTGGAAGAACTGTCCAAAAGCAGATTCCAGGTCATCGTATTGTCAATATCGGGAAGCTTCCAGCTCAATTCGTTGAAGTCAGCATTAAAAATGCACATGACGTAGCGGCTGGCGG